>JBFMCD010000150.1:0-35216 GCA_040754885.1 Acidobacteriota bacterium | reverse complement strand
GTCGACGCTCGTTGCCGTCAATGACGTACGGCCTCACCTGTGCGACGTCGTTCCCCGGCCACTGTACTGCCGATACCCTGCCACTTTCATGGTCCGGGGTGCGCCCAGGGCTCATGAAGATTCCGAGAGGTCAGCCTTCCTTTCCCCGAGATCCACCGCCTCTGGGCGCCTCGAATCGAGGCACTCTGGTCGTCGAACGGAGGAAACCACGTCCCGTACAGCATGTCGCGGACGTCAGACCGCGAGCGCTTCACAGCCACTTTCGAAGTCAGGAAGGAGACTTCCATGCACGTGCGTCGGTACTGGCCGATTCTCTTCGCCCTCACCCTGGCAGTGGCATCGCCCCACGCGCGCGGGAAGCAGGTTCCGAGCGTCACCCCGGCTGAACGAGAAGCGCTCACAGCGGTAGTGCACGAGCTGGACGCGGCGTACGACGCGCAGGATGTCGCTCGGTTCGTCGCCGTCTTCGCCGAGGGCGCGAACTTCCAGTTCCCAGTCGATGGGCTCGCGTTGCGCGGACGTGAGGAGATCAGGCAGCACTTCGCCAAGCAGTTCGCGACGCTGCCGCCGTTCCGGCACGTGACGACGACGGGGGACATCGAGTTCGTCGGCCCCGGGATCCTGGCGGTCGACGTCAACGTCGACATCCGGGCGGCCGACCCGAAGACGGGCGCGGTTGAGACCCTCTTCCACTACGCCGGCTTGGGCCTGGGGATCTGGACCGACACGGGATGGCGCATCCGGCTCGTGCGCCTCTATCCGGCCCCCATGAACCCGGCCCCGGCGACTCGCACACCCGAGTGAGTCCTCGACCGCCACTGGCGCCAGCACCGGCGCTGCCGCGGGCTCGTTGCAGGGCTGGTGTTGAAGGCGGCGGACCCGGTCGTGGCGGACCTGGTCCGCCACTTTCGCCACTTTCAGAATCTGCAGGCACGCGTCGACGAAGCACCGGGCCGGGTCCGCGAATCGCGGTACCTGCGGCTTGGGTCGGGCTCCGAGACTTGACGTGAGTCGAGACGAGGCGTATCTTCAATGTTGATACGAAGGAGGAGTCGCGTGGAGTCCCGAATTCAGAAGTGGGGCAACAGCCTGGCGGTCAGGATTCCCAAGCCGTACGCGTCGGAGGTGGGTGTTCTGGAGGACGCCGCCGTCGTGCTTCGGGTCAGCGAAGGCGCGCTCGTCATCACGCCCGCGAGTCGCCACGTGTACCGCCTCGACGAACTGCTGGCGAGCGTCCGGCCCTCGAACCTGCACTCCGAGCAGCTCGCCGGCGCGCCGCGAGGCAAGGGAGTGTGGTAACGGCCATGCGGTATGTCCCCGATCGCGGCCATCTGGTCCGGCTGGAGTTCTCCCCGCAGGCGGGTCACGAGCGGGCCGGTCGCCGTCCGGCCGCGGTGCTCTCGCCCAGGTCGTACAACGGCAAGGTCGGTCTGCTTCTCGCCTGCCCGATTACCGGCCAGCGGAAGGGCTACCCTTTCGAGGTCGCCATCCCGGAGGGGCTGGCTGTTGGCGGTGTCGTCCTGGCCGATCAGGTCAGGAGTCTCGACTGGCGTGCTCGCAAGGCGCGGTACATCGGCGCTCTGCCCTCCGACGTGGTCGAGGAATTGCTCGGCAAAGCGCGCACGCTCGTCTCTCCGGTGTAGGCGAGAAGTCGTTGTGAGAGGAAGTGGCGGGCCGGGCCCGCCACTTCGCTTGGCGTTCGGCGGAGCGGGACGCTCCGCCTGCGGATCGGGCGCTGTCCGCGCCGATTTTCGGGGTACGGCCCACGGTCAACGGCCCACGGCCCACGCCGTACTGCCCTACTTGAGCTTCTTCAGCAGCTTCTCCGCGTCGGCCCTGATCGTCGGGTGCTCGGCGGCCCAGAGCGGGTCGGGCGTCATCCTCACGATCTCCTCGAGCTGCGCGATCGCTTTCGGCTTCATCCCCTCGGCCTTGTAGGTCTCGGCGAGATAGAGGCGGGTGAGTGCGTTGGTCGGGCTGCCGGCGAGCGAGCGCTCGAGGTGCTCGATCGACTTCTCGTTGTCGCCCCCCTTGAAGAACGGCAGGCGGAAAAACATGCGGCCGAGGACGCGGTCGGGGCCGTGCCCCTCGACGGCGGGGTCGATCTCCAGGCAGGCCTGCATCTCCTTCTTGATGTCGGGCACCAGCGCCAGCGACTTGAGGATGCCCTTGGCCTCGCCGTACACGCCGTACAGCACGCCCAGCCAGAAGTGCCCCTCCACCCCCTTCGGGCGCAGCGCCACGGCGGCCTTGGCCAGGTCGATGCCCTCCTGGAACAGCTTCATCTTCTCGTCGTCGGAGGCGGAGGCGAGCGGGTAGGTGCCGAGGTAGTAGCAGGCGCGCGCCGCCTCCCAGCGCGCCTCGTACGACTGTGGGTCGGCGCCGGCCGACTTGCGGAACAGCTCCCACGCCGACTTGGCCTGCGCCGCGTCGGCGCGCTGCTCGTAGGCGAGGCGGGCGGCCGCCATCGTGTCGTCGGCGGACGAAGGGGTTGCGAGGAGAACGGCGCACACCAGCGCGAGCGGCAACGCGTGTCTCATCTTCGTCGGGCTCCTTGCGGCGCAGTCTAGCATCGCGGCCGTTGATGGACGCGGCGGGGGTTGCGCGTCCGCGGCTGGCGGAGTATGAAGACCGGAGTCGCGCGTCCGGGGCGGCTGGGAGGGACCGGTGAACTCGTTCCCGATCATGGTCGGCGCGCTGTGCGTGCTCGCGCTCGGCTACCGCTTCTACTCGGCCTTCATCGCCGCGAAGGCGCTGACCCTCGACGCCGCCCGGCCGATGCCGTCGCACCTGTTCAAGGACGGTCACAACTTCGTGCCGATGAACAAGTGGGTGCTGTTCGGCCACCACTTCGCGGCGATCGCCGGCGCGGGGCCGCTGGTCGGGCCGACGCTGGCGATGCAGTTCGGCTACGCGCCGGGGCTGCTCTGGTTGCTCGCCGGGGCGGTGCTCGCCGGTTGCGTGCACGACTTCGTCATCCTCGTCGCCTCGGTGCGCCACAACGGCCGTTCGCTGCCGGAGATCGCCCGCGCCGAGATCGGGCCGGTCGCCGGGTTCACCGCCGGCGTGGCGGTGCTGTTCATCATCGTCGTCGCCCTGGCCGGGCTCGGCCTGGTCGTGGTCAACGCGCTGGCCGAGAGCTCGTGGGGGACGTTCACCATCGCGATGACCATCCCGATCGCCATCGTGATGGGGCTGTACATGTTCAAGCTGCGCCCGGGAGCGATCAAGGGCCCGTCGGCGGTGGGCGTGGTGGTGCTGATGGCGGCGGTGGTCGGCGGCCAGTGGGTGGCGTCCTCGCCGATCGGCGGCTGGTTCCTCTTCGACCACAACCAGCTCACCGTGCTGCTCTGCGTGTACGGCTTCGCCGCGTCGGTACTGCCGGTGTGGCTGCTGCTCGCGCCGCGCGACTACCTCTCCTCGTACATGAAGGTGGGCACGGTGTTCCTGCTCATCGCGGGCGTCCTGATCGTGCGCCCCGACCTGCGCTTCCCGGCGCTGTCCGAGTGGATCCACGGCGGTGGGCCGATCATCCCCGGCACGCTGTTCCCGTTCGTGTTCATCACCATCGCGTGCGGCGCGATCTCCGGCTTCCACGCGCTGGTGTCGTCGGGCACCACGCCGAAGATGCTCGACAGGGAGACCGACGCGCGCATGATCGGCTACGGCGCGATGGCGATGGAGTGCCTGGTCGGCGTGGTCGCGCTGATCGCCGCGGCGTCGCTGCACCCCGGCGACTACTACGCGATCAACGTCCCGCCCGAGGTGTACGCCACCCTCGGCCTCGAGCCTGTCAACCTCGCCGAGCTGTCCCGTGAGGTCGGGGAGAACGTCGCCGGCCGCACCGGAGGCGCGGTGTCGCTGGCGGTCGGGATGGCGCAGATCTTCTCCGCGATCCCCGGACTGACCGGGCTGATGGGCGTCTGGTACCACTTCGCGATCATGTTCGAGGCGCTGTTCATCCTTACCACCATCGACGCCGGCACCCGCGTCGGCCGCTTCCTGCTCCAGGAATTCCTCGGCAACTTCCACAAGCCGTTCGCCGACACCTCGTGGCTTCCCGGGAACATCGCCACCACCAGCGTGATCGTCGTTTCGTGGGGGTACTTCATCTACACCGGCTCGATCCGCACCATCTGGCCGATGTTCGGCACCGCCAACCAGCTCCTCGCCTGCGTCGCGCTCGCCGTGGCGACGACGTTCCTGGTCAACATGGGGCGCGCGCGCTTCGCGCCGCTCACCGCGCTGCCGATGCTGTTCGTCGCCACCACCACGCTGAGCGCCGGCTACCTGAACATCGTGGACAACTTCCTGCCCCTGGCGCGGACCCCGGGCAATGCCTTCCGCGGCAACCTGCAGGCGATCCTCACCGCGGTGATGATGGTCGCGGTGGTGGTGATCCTGATCGACGCGGCGCGCCGTTGCGTCGCCACGCTGCGCGGCGCGCCGATCCCGCCGCGCGCCTTCGGCCCGCCGAAGGTCAACCCGGACGTGCCGCAGCGCTGCTGCTGACCGTCACACGTCCGATGGCGTGGGCGTGGTCGGTGGACCGTGGGCCGGAAGACGAGGGGGGAACCTCCACCCACCCGCCAGGGGGACGGGAGAGCACGACGCGCCGCGGAGGTCGCCGTTGCGCCGGTCGCCGGCCACATTGTCCGCGCCGTGGGTGAACTCACGCAGCAGCCGGACGCTGTCGCACGGTTCGTCCGATCCGCAGGTCTCGATCGGGCGCTCGGCGCTCCATCCCGAAAACGCAATAACGCAAGCCTGACACCATTACGAACGCCGGCGGCGAAGTGACGGCGATCACAGGTGCCAGGACGCCCCGGAGCGCACCGTGAACGCAGGCAGCGACACGAATCCCGGGGGGGAGAAGGAGCCGGAATGAGGTACGTCTCGGCCGGACTGCTCTCCTGCGCGCTGGCGCTCGCCGCGTCGGCGCAACCGATCGTGATCGACCATCGGACGACGGACCTGTCGCAGATCCCTGCTGAGTGGATCGCGCAGGCCAAGGCCGCCTTGAGGGTCGGCTACGGCCACACGTCGCACGGCAGCCAGCTCGTCACCGGGTTGCTCGCGCTCGACGGGCTGCCGGGCCTGGACTTCACGATGTCGAGCTGGGGGCTGAGCCCGGGCGTGTTCCTCAACGACTACTGGGGGAACGCCGGTGGGGCCGCGGACCTCGGGCACAACGGCGACCTCGCCTGGCGCGACGCGACGATCGCCATGCTCGCGCTGCCCGGCAACGACCGCAACGTCGTGATCTGGTCGTGGTGCGGCGGGGTGAGCGACAACACCGAGGAGGGCATCGACACGTACCTCAACGCGATGGCGGCCCTCGAGCTGGCCTACCCGACAGTGCACTTCGTCTACATGACCGGCCACCTCGACGGCACGGGCAGCCCCGGGAACCTGAACGTCCGCAACCAGCAGATCCGTGACTACTGCATCACGCACGACAAGGTGCTGTTCGACTTCGCCGACATCGAGAGCTACGACCCGACCGCGGCCACTGACTTCCTCGCTCTGTTCGCCACCGACGGCTGCCTGTACGATGCCGACGGCGACGGCAGCCCGTGGGGCGCGGAGGACGGCAACTGGGCGGTCGAGTGGATCGCTGCCCACCCCGCCGACCCTCTGACTCAACTCGCCGCCGGTTGCGGCGACTGCGCCCACTCGGAGCGCCTCAACTGCGTGATGAAGGGGCGCGCCTTCTGGTGGCTGCTGGCGCGTCTCGCCGGCTGGAGCGGCCCGCCGGCGATCCAACCCGCGGCACTCGTGGTCGACGCCGCGAGCGCGTCGCCGGGAAGCTCCGACGCCAACGGCGTGCTCGAGGTGGGGGAGGCGGTCGTGGTGGCGCCGTCGTGGACCAACCAGCAGAGCGCCGCAATCACGTTGACCGGAACCGCGAGCGACTTCGCAGGTCCCGTCTCCACCACCTACACGATCCTCGACGCGGCGGCCGGCTACGGGACGATCGCGGCCGGCGGCACGGCGTCGTGCCAGGCCACGGGAAACTGCTACGCGCTCGGCGTCGGCGTGCCGGCGGCACGCCCGCTCCACTGGGACGCGACGATGCGCGAGACGCTCTCCGACGACACCCCGACGGTGTGGACGGTCCACGTCGGGGGAAGCTTCGCCGACGTGCCGCCCGGGGCGTTCGGGTACCGGTTCATCGAGACGCTGCTGCACAACGAGATCACGGCGGGGTGCGCGGCGACGGAGTACTGTCCCGGCGGGGCGCTGAGCCGGTGGCAGATGGCGGTCCTTCTCGCCAGGGCGATGGGGGAGACCGTGCCCGCGACCGGCGAGGTGCCGGGGCGGGGCAGCTACGACTGCAGCGCGGGCGGCGTCTCGGTGTTCGCCGACGTGTCTCCCGAGGACGCGGGCTGCCGGTACATCCATTTCATCGCGGCGCGCGCCATCACGGCCGGATGTTCGCCGACCGAGTACTGCCCGGGCGCGACGCTGACCCGGTGGCAGATGGCGGTGTTCCTCGCCAGGGCGCTGGCCGGCGACGCGGTGCCGGTCAGCGGGACGGTGCCGGAGATCGGCGACTACGACTGCACGCCGGGCGGCCTCTCGGTGTTCGGCGACGTCGCGCCGGAGGACACGGGGTGCCCGTTCATCCACTACATCGCGGCGCAGGGCGTCACGGCAGGGTGCGGCGGGGGAAACTACTGCCCGGCCTCGCCGTTGACGCGCGCCCAGATGGCGGTGTTCCTCACCAAGGGCTTCGATCTCACGCTCTACGGGCCCTGAGCGCCGGCGGGCCTGCGGAAAACCGCCACCAACCCCGCAGGGGAGAGGGAAGAGGGAAGAGCAGAGAGCAAAGAGCGGAGAGCAAAGAGCAGAGAGCAAAGAGCAGAGAGCAAGAGGGTGGGCGGGGGTCTCTCCCCTCTCCCCTGGGCGGGGGATGGCGGGCTCCCCATTTCCCTTGGAGAAGACAGGGAAGAGGGAAGCGGGAGGAGAGTGTTGCCTCTTACCGGACCCCGGACCCCGGACCCCGGACCCCGGACCCCGGACCCCGGACCCCGGACCCCGGACCCCGGTTTCTTCGCTCTCCCCTCTCCCCTGTTATTTGGGGAGTCGGGTTTCGCCGGTGGCATCCGGGAGTCGCACGCCGACGAGGGAGGCGAGCGTCGGTGCCACGTCGTATGGCGTCGCCGGGGTGGCGTTCCTGGATGCCGGGAACGCGGGGCCCCAGAAGATCAGCGGGACATGCGTGTCAGGGTCGTGGTGCGAACCGTGGCCGGTTCCGCGCGCCGGGTCCCAGTGCGCAAGGACGCCGGGGCGCGGCAACAGAAAAGCGTCCCCCGAACGCTGCGTGTCGAGGTCGTTGCGGGCGAACTCGGTCCTCGGATCGGCCGGCGACCAGCGGTCGCGTTGAGAGGTGAGCAGCACGGCTTCGATTTCATCCTCGAGCACGGCCGCCGCCGCTCGCGGCAGGACGGCGTCGATCTCGGCCGTGCCGACCTCGCGCCCGGCGGGCCCGCACGACCCGGCGACGGTGCGCAGCGGCAGTTTCGACCGGTCGTAGTAGAGCGAGAACGTCTCGAAGGCCCGCACCGGGGCGCTCCCGGCGGGCAGGCACAGCTCGTCGGTCAGGAACCGGTTCAGGCGCGTCAGGTCGTCCGCATCGCCGCCGACGCCGTCGAGGAGGCGCGCGGGCGCGGGCGCGTGCGCGCGCAGCGCCGCCGCTTCCGGGATCTCGTTCATGCCGTGGTCGGCGGAGAAGGCGACGGCGAAGCGGCCTGCGCCGACGCGCTCCTCGATCGCTCGCAGCACGCGACCGATCTGTAGGTCGAGCCGGCGCAGGAGGTCGAGGACCTCCTCGGACTCCGGGCCGTAGTTGTGCGCGACCGGGTCCTGCGCCGAGAACGACAGCGCGAGCAGATCGGGCTGGGATCCCTGGCCGATCTTCAGCGCGGGCGTCTCGAGCATGGCCAGGGCGAGGTCGGCGAGCAGCTCGTCGGTCACCGGGCTGTTGTAGAGCCCGGAGAAGTAGCCGGTGCGGTAGGCGGTGAGGTCGTGCGGGAATCCGAGACCGACGGCGGGGATCTGGTGCGCGGCGAGGTCCGGCACGGGCGTCGGGAGCGCGCCCGGGGGAGGCGGCGCCGCGAGTCGAGCCCAGGTCAGGCCGAACCGGCCCGGGAGGTGGGCGCCGGCCCGGCTTTTGTTGAACGCCGCGACGACCTTGTGCGCGGCGGCCCCGAGCGGCGCGACGGTGTCGTAGGCGGCGGAGGTGACGAACCGGCCGGTGTCCTGGTCGAACCAGTAGACGACGTGGCGGCGGTCCCTGCCGGCCATGAAGATCGAGCCGCGGTCCTTGGCGGAGATGGAGAACACCCGCGCTCCCGGCCGCTGCTCGACGAGGCGGTCGCCGAGGGTGGCGACGCGCAGGTTGGCCGGGCCGGGAATGGTGCCCCGGCGCCACGCTTCGGCGGGTCGGCCGTGCTTGAAGTTGTAGAGGAAGGTCGCGTCCTCGGAGTCGAACACCACGGTCTCGCCGCGCGGGCCGTAGCCGGTGCGGATCACTGCCGAGGAGAGCTCGCCCGACGACTCCCAGCGCGCCAGTTCGTGCGCGAGCGCGAAGGCGAACACGCGCCCGTCGCGCTCGATCTCGCGGTAGAACATCGGCGGCGAGCCGGGGCTCGGGTAAGCGGGCTGGTCGGTGCAGTAGACGCGGCGCATCGAGCCGTCGGCGGCGCGCTCCAGCCACAGGTTGGTGACGATCCCGTGGACGCGCGGCGGCGCGCCGGTGCCGAGCGAGGCGTGCCCGACGCCGGTCTCGGTGTTGAGGTGCCGGTAGCGCGCCTCGGTCATCACCGCCCCCTCGTCGAGGAGCGTCTTCAGCCCCGCGGTGTACCAGGGCCGGTACGCCTCGAGGCGCCGCCACGACAGCCCGTCCACGATGACCATCACGACCAGGCGGGGTTCGGGCGCAGAGGAGGGCGAGGCGATCGCCGCGGCCCCAGGGAGGAGGGGAACGGCGCTCAGGGCGAGCAGTGCCGCGATGTCCGTGAGCGTGCGACGGAGCGTGAGCGGATTGCGCATCGATACCCCCGAGCCGGGATTCTAGCCCCGAGGCCCCGAAGCGCGTGTGAAGCGCCCCGATCGCGCTCCTCCGGGCATTCAAACCCTCGCCCTCCCGGGCGCGTCTAATGGGCGTGGACACGGGTGCGGCGGCGGCGGAAGCGACGGTCGGGGCCGATCCCGGCCTGCTCGTGCGCCGGGCCCAGAACGGCGACATCGGCGCGTTCGAGGCGCTGTACCGCATGCACGTCGGCCGGATCCACGCCTTTGCCGTCCGGCTGACCGGCAGCGCCGCCGCCGGCGAGGAGTTGACGCAGCAGGCGTTCGTCCGCGCCTGGCGCAGGCTCGGGATGTTCCGCGGCGAGGCCGCCTTCGCCACCTGGCTGCACCGGCTGACCGTGAACCTCTTCCTCGACGAGCGGCGCCGTGCCTCGTCACGCGGGGCGGACGTCGCGCTCGAACTGGCCGACCAGGTGCCCGCCCGGTGCCTTCCCGACCCGTCGGCCGGACTCGACCTCGAGCGCGCCATCGCCGCGCTGCCGCCGGGCGCCCGGACGGTGTTCGTCATGCACGACGTCGAGGGGTGGGGACACGCGGAGATCGCGGCGACGACCGGCATCGCGGTCGGCACGTCGAAGGCGCAACTGCACCGCGCGCGGGCGCTTTTGCGGGAGGTGTTGTCGCCATGAACTGCACAGGAGCGAGGGACCGGCTCGACGAGTGCGACGCGGAAATCGCCGCCAGGGGTTGGCCGACCGACGTCGAGACGCACCTGCGCGCGTGTCCCGGGTGCCGCGCGCACGCGGACGAGCTGCGGGCGTTGCTCGTCCGCGCGGCGTGCCTGCCGAGGGAAGCCGAACCGGCCAGGGACCTGTGGCCGGGGATCGCGGCGGCGATCGCGGCGGAGGACGCGCCGCGGAGTTTCGCGCTCGGGGCCTCCCGACGCCGGCTGCTGGCGACGGCCGCGATCGTCGTCGCGGCGGCGGGAGTGGCCCTGGTGGCCGGCGTGCGCATCGGCAGGCAGCAGCCGGGCGAGGTCGGTCCGAGGGCGGTCCGGGCGAGCGCGGGCGGGGACATCGACGAGGCGGCGCGGGAGTTCGAGCGGGCGCGCGGCGCGCTGCGCGCGACGCTGCTCGAACGGCGCGCGTCGCTCGACCCGCGCACGCTCGAGGTGGTGGAGGAAAACCTGCGAGTGATCGAGGCGTCGGCCGCGGCGATCCGGCGCGCGCTGGAGGAGCGACCGGGAGATGCCGGCCTCGGCGCGCTGCTGACGGCCGCGCGCCGCCAGGAGATCGAACTGCTGCAACAGGCGACACAACTGCCCGGCAGGGCCTGAGGGCGCCCCGGGGGACGAAAGGGAGGTTCGCGTGAACAGGAAACTGGCGGTGGCGGTGATGGTGGCGGCGGCCGCGGGTTCGTGGGCGGCGGCGCAGACGCAACTGAACGAGAGGAAGGCGGCCGCTCCGGACGGCGCGGTGGAGATCTCCAACGTCTCGGGTTCGGTGAGGGTGATCGGCTGGGACCGCGGCGAGGTCGAAGTCACCGGCACGCTCGGGCGCGGCAGCGAGCGGCTCGAGTTCTCCGGCGCGCCCGGCCGGACCGTGGTCAAGGTGATCCTGCCCAGGCACGCCCACGACGTGGACGGCTCCGACCTCACGGTGCGCGTGCCCGCGGGCAGCCGCCTCGAGGTCGATACGGTGAGCGCCGACGTCGAGGCCGACGGGCTCAGGGCCGAGGTCGAGGTCGAGACGGTGAGCGGGACGATCCGCGTCGCCGAGGGGCCGAGCGGGGTGCGCGCCGCCTCGGTGAGCGGCGACGTTGAAGTGGCCGCGGCCGGGCCGGTGCGCGCCAAGTCGGTGAGCGGCACGATCACCGTGCGCGGGGCGAGCCGGACGTTCGAGGCCGCCTCGGTGAGCGGGGCGATCCGCGCTACGGTCGGGACCGTCGAGAGCGCGGAGCTGGAGACGACCTCGGGCTCGATCCGCTTCGAGGGTGACGTGGCGAAGAACGGGCGGCTGGAGGCGAAGACGATGAGCGGCAGCGCCGTGGTGACGCTGCCTGCCTCGCTCGGCGCCGAGTACACGGTGAAGACGTTCAGCGGCGACATCGACAACGAGCTCGGCCCGGCGGCGCGCCGGACGAGCGAGTACGGCCCGGGGAGGGAACTGGATTTCACCACCGGCGACGGGGGAGCGCGGGTGCGGGTGACCTCGTTCAGCGGCAGCGTGACGTTGCGCAAGCGCTGAGCCGTTCGGCCTCATTGCGTGTTCGCGGGCGGCGCACGGGGCCGCCCGCGACGCTTTCTCCGGGGAACACACCGGCGAGCCCGTCGGTTACACTCCGCGATCGCGCCGTCTGGCGCGAGAGGGGGCGTCATGAGGCTTTCTGCTTTGGCGGCGATCGGCGTGGCGACGGCGGCAGCACTTGCGGCGGCGGAGACGGGGAGCGTCTACGACGCCAAGGTCGACGGACTCGAACAGCTCGAGGCCGCGAGCGCGGCGGCGAAGGTGGACGGGAGGCGCATCCTTGTGATCGTCGGCGGCAACTGGTGAAAGTGGTGCCGGGCCCTGGACGGGCTCATCGCGTCGGACCAGAAGATCTCCGCCGAACTCGCGTCGAACTGGGTCGTCGTCCACATGAACTACTCGAAGGAAAACAAGAACCTCCCGGCGATGGAGAGGCTCGGCAAACCGCAGGAACTGGGTTTCCCCGTGCTGGTCGTCCTGTCGCCGGAGCTCAAGGTGCTCCACACGCAGGAGACCGGCTCGCTGGAGACGCCCGACGAGGCGAAGCCGGGACACGATCCGGAGAAGGTGCTCGGATTCCTGCGGAGTCACTCCAGGTAGACACTACGTCGCGGGTGCCGGTCCGATACGGACATTGTGGGCCGTAGACTGTGGTCCGCAAAGAACTGGGAGATGGTCTTTCGCTGCGGCAGTCGGGGATTCCGGCCCACGGCCCACTGCCCACGATCCACGGCTGTGCTGTCCCGACACGACCAGGCGCTGTTTTTCGAGGCCGCTCCTCAGCCTCCTGCCCGTAGCGTGATCTTCAGGATCTCGCTGCGCCGCCACAGGCGCAGCGGTGGCCCCCACACCCCCGTGCCCCGGCACACCACCAGCGTCATCGTGCCGACGTCGTATCGGCCCGCAATGTACGGGTACTGGAGTTTGACCACGAAGTTGAACGGCCAGATCTGCCCGTCGTGGGTGTGGCCGGAGAGCATCAGTCCGGCGCCCGCCTCGGCGGCGTCCTCGGCCAGCCACGGGGTGTGCGAGAGCAGCACCGTCGCCCCGTCCGGCCGTCCGCCGAGCGCGGTCGCGAGCGGGTCCTCGCGCCTGCCGAACTGCCGCCGGGCGGTGAGGTCGTCGACGCCGGCGAACACCAGGCCGGGGACGACCTCGACCGAGCGATCGCGCAGCACCGTGTAGCCGGCGTCCTCGAGCAGCTTCACGCTGCGCTCCAGGCCGGCGTAGAACTCGTGGTTGCCGGTCACCGCCCACACGCCGAGCGGCGCGCGCAGCTCGCGCAACACGGGCAGTGCCTCGGCCATGTGGTCGGCGCTGCCGTCCACCAGGTCGCCGACGACGGCGATCGCGTCGGGGCGCAGCGCCTCGACCTGGCGGACGCGCGAGCGCAGCCAGCGCGGCCCGAGCATCGAGCCGACGTGCAGGTCGGAGACGGCGACGAGCACGGTGCCGTCGCGTTCGGCGGGCAGCCCGGGGAGCGCGACCTCGTGTTCGACCACGGCCGGTCCGCGCAGGAACTGGACGATCCCGACCGCGCCGAGCGCCAGCGCGAGCGCGGCGGCGGCGAGGCGCAGCGAGGGTGCGGCCTCCGGCTTCCAGATCGCGAAGGGGATGGCGAGGATGTCGGCGGCGAGCAGCGCGAAGAAGAGCAGGAACAGCACGCCCATCCACGTCGCGCCGACGATCTCAAGGGGCGTTCCGAGGGCGTCGATGCCGCGCCGTTCGAGGACCCGGGCGAGCGGGTAGGACAGCCACAGGACGGCCGCGACGGCGATCAGCGTCCTGCGCGACAGGTGCTCCGCGACCCACGGGACGGCGCCGACGCGCCACACCACGTACGCGTGCAGCGCCGCCCAGATCGACAACACCACGATCAGGAACACGGCGAATCTCCACGTCTCGCTCATCGCGCCATCCTACGCTCCGCACACGGCAACCCCGATCGGCCGCGTCGTGTTCCTCCGCGTCGGGGCGAACTCCTCCGCGGCGCTCGCGTATCATGCGGGTGGCCCGCCGCCGCGGGCCGGGAGGCCCCGATGCTCCGCCTGCTCACACTTGCCCTGACCTTCGGTCTGGTCGCCGTCGCTGCGACCGCCGCGACCACGCACCCGTTCTCGGTCCACGACATGCTGGCGATGGACCGCATCTCCGACCCGCGCGTCTCCCCGGACGGGACGCTCGTCGCGTTCACAGTGCGGGTGACGGACCTGGCGGCCAACAAGGGCCGCACCGACCTGTGGCTGGCCGCGACCGACGGGGCCTGGGCCCGCCGCCTGACCACCGCGGACGCGTCGGACTCGCAGCCGCGCTGGGCGCCGGACGGCACGGCGCTGTACTTCGTCTCGACGCGCTCCGGTTCCTCCCAGGTGTGGCGAATCTCCCTGCGGGGCGGCGAGGCCGAGCAGGTGACGAAGCTGCCCCTCGATGTCGACGCCCTCGAAGTCGCACCGGCCGGCGGCAGGCTGCTGTTCGCCATGGCCGTGTTCCCCGGCAAGAGCCCGGACGAGACCAAGGCGGCACTCGACGCCAGGGCCGAGAAGAAGGCGAGCGGGATGGAGTACGACCGCCTGTTCGTCCGCCATTGGGACACCTGGATGGACGGCACCCGCAACCACGTGTTCGCCTACGACGTGGCGGCGGGGAAGGCGATCGATCTGATGCCCGCGATGGATGCCGACTGCCCGACCAAGCCGTTCGGCGGCAGCGAGGACTTCACCATCTCTCCCGACGGCGCGACGGTGGTGTTCTCGGCCAGGGACGCCGGGCGGGAGGAGGCGTGGTCGACCAACTTCGACCTCTACGCCGCGTCCGCCGACGGCTCCGCCGCGCCGCGCAGGCTGACCACCAACCCGGCGTGGGACGCCGCGCCGAAGTTCTCCCCGGACGGCAAGAAGCTCGTCTACCTCGCGATGGCGCGCGCCGGGTACGAGGCCGACCGCTACGACGTCGTCGTCCGCGACTGGGCGACCGGCACCGAGCGCACGGTGACGATGCGCGTGGACGACTCGGCGCGCGGCGACCGGTCACCGGCCGAGCTGTCGTTCTCCAGGGACGGCGCCACGGTGTACTGCACCGCCGACCACATCGGCCAGCACCCGGTGTTCGCGCTCGACCTCGCCACCGGCAAGGCGCGAACGGTGGCCGGCGCCGGCACGTGCGCGGCGCCGCAAGCGCTCCCCAACGGCCGCGTGCTGTACGGCATGCACTCGCTGCTCGGGCCGACCGAGCTGTACACCGCCAGCGCCGACGGCAAGGACGTGAAGAAGATCACCGCGCTCAACGACGCCAGGCTCGCTCAGGCTCGCCTGGGCACGCCGGAGCAGTTCTCCTTCAAGGGTTCGAACGGCGAGACGGTGTACGGCTGGATCGTGAAACCCGCGGACTTCGACGCGGCGAAGACGTACCCGGTGGCGTTCCTCATCCACGGCGGCCCGCAGGGCAGCTTCGGCAACGACTTCCACTACCGCTGGAACCCGCAGGCGTACGCCGGGGCGGGGTACGCCGCGGTGATGGTCGACTTCCACGGCTCGACCGGTTACGGCCAGGCGTTCACCGACTCGATCAGGATGGACTGGGGCGGCAAGCCGCTCGAGGACCTGCTCAAGGGTCTCGACCACGCGCTCGCCGCCTACCCCTTCCTCGACAAGGACCGTGTCGGCGCGCTCGGCGCGTCGTACGGCGGCTACATGATCAACTGGATCGCCGGAAAGGCCCCCGACCGGTTCAAGGCGCTGGTCTGCCACGACGGCAACCTCGACGAGCGGATGGCCTACTACGACACCGAGGAGCTGTGGTTCCCGGAGTGGGACAAGGGCGGCGTGCCGTGGGAGGTCCCGCAGAACTACACCGAGGACAACCCGATCGAGCTGGTCAAGAACTGGAAGACGCCGACGCTGGTCATCCACGGCGTGCAGGACTTCCGCGTCGTGTACACCCAGGGGCTGTCCACCTTCACGGCGTTGCAGCGGCGCGGCATCCCCTCGAAGCTGCTCGTCTTCCCCGACGAGAACCACTGGGTGCTCAAGCCGGCCAACTCGATCCAGTGGCACGAGACGGTGCTCGGCTGGCTCGACCGTTGGCTGAAGTAGACCGGTTGCCCGGCGTCAACAGACCGGAGCAGGTGCGTGAGCCGTGGGCGGTGGGCCGTGGACCGGAGACTGGGGCACCTGCGGTTCCCGCCACGGGTTCGGGCCGCGGTGCCGCTGGCGCAACTCGCCGTTCAGGGAGCACGGCCCAGGCCGATTCGGGAGTCACCCACCGTGAGCCGACCAGTCGCCCCTTTCTCCAGGTGCTTCGACGCCGTTCAGTGACCGTGCACTCCGTCGTGGAGATGCCCGTGGGCGATCTCCTCGGCGGTGGCGAGGCGCACGGACACCACCTCGATGGCGAACGACAGGTCCTTGCCGGCCATGGGGTGGTTGCCGTCGAGGACCACGACGTCGTCGCGGATCTCCTTGATCGTGAAGACGCTGGGCGCTCCGCCGCCCTGCGACATCACCTGCGTGCCGGGGACCAGCTCCTCGTCGGCGGGGAACTTCGAGCGCGGCACGTCGAACTTCCGCTCGGGGTCGATCTCGCCGTAGGCTTCGGCTGCCGGCACGTGGAGCAGGACCTTGGCCCCAGCCTCCAGCCCGTTGAGCTGGCGTTCGAGGCCGGGGATGATCTGGTCGTGGCCGTGCAGGTAGAAGAGCGGCGGGCGGCCCTCGCTGGAGTCGAGCACCTCTCCGCTCTGGTCGGTCAGCGTGTAGTGGAAGGCGACGGCGGCGTCCTTGTCGATCTTCACGGGTCCCCCTGATCCGCTCGGGACGAAAGCGGGCGGGGGATGCCGTCCGCGCCGAACCGGCCGGCAATTGTAGCCGAGCATGCGAGCGTTGTTCCCGTGTCGCGGCGGGGCGAGTGCCGCGATCCCCCGTCCGAGGTTCGGGTCGTCTCGGCCCACGGCCCTCAGTCCGCTGCCCACGCCTCTGGGTCGAGAAGACGCGGACCGTGGCCGGTGCGCCGTGGTCCGGACCCCCGTCGTTTCGGTCCACTGCCCACGGTCCACTGCCCACGCCTCCTTTCCACCTTGACACCAACCCCCGTCCGGTGTAGTCTTTCCGCCCCTGTGCGGGGAATCGGCGCGGACGGCGTCTGCCCGCGGGGACGAGTGTGGAGAGCACCATGAAGACGTATGTGCCAAGGAAGAACGAGATCAAGCGCGACTGGTACGTGGTCGACGCCTCCGACATCGTCCTCGGCCGCCTGTCGACGCAGGTCGCGGCGATGCTGCGGGGCAAGCACAAGCCGGACTTCACGCCCGGCCTCGACACGGGCGACTTCGTGATCGTGGTCAACGCGGCGCGGGTCAGGATGACCGGCAACAAGTGGGAGACGAAGACCTACTACCGGCACTCCGGCGATCCCGGTCATCTCCACCACGAGACGGCCAAGGTGCTGCGCGACACGCGCCCGGAGCGCATCGTCAAGTACTCGGTGTGGGGGATGCTGCCGAAGAACCGGTTGGGCCGGCAGCTGCTCAAGAAGCTCAAGGTCTATGCCGGGCCGGAGCACCCGCACCAGGCGCAACAGCCCCAGCCGATCAAGGTCAAGGCGTAAGGAGGTACGGTCGTGGCGACGATTCAGTACTACGGCACGGGGCGGCGCAAGACCGCGGTGGCCCGCGTGTACCTGCGTCCGGGCACCGGCAAGATCCAGGTCAACCGGCGCGACTTCGACGAGTTTTTCCCGAACCGCGTGCTCAAGATGGTCATCCGCCAGCCGCTCGCGATCACCGAGACGTCGGACAAGTTCGACATCCTGGTGAACGTGGCCGGCGGGGGCAGCGCCGGACAGGCCGGGGCGATCCGCCACGGCATCGCACGGGCGCTGCTCGAGTTCAATCCGGAGCTGCGCAAGCGGCTGAAGGTCGCCGGGTTCCTGACCCGCGACGCCCGCGAGGTCGAGCGCAAGAAGTACGGCCAGCGCAAGGCCCGCCGCCGCTTCCAGTTCTCGAAGCGCTGATCCCCCGGGGAAAGAGAGAAGGAGAGACTTCCTTGGCGCAAATCTCAATGAAGGAGCTGCTCGAGGCTGGCGTCCACTTCGGTCACCAGACCCGGCGCTGGAACCCGAAGATGCGTCCGTACATCTTCGGCAAGCGCAACGGGATCTACATCGTTGACCTACAGAAGACGCTGCAGCTCTTCGAAGAAGCCTCTGCGTTCGTCCGCGACACGGCGTCCGGTGGCGGCTCGGTCCTGTTCGTCGGGACCAAGCGGCAGGCCCAGGACGTCATCAAGGAGGAGGCGACGCGCTCGCAGATGTACTACGTCGCCAACCGCTGGCTGGGCGGCACGCTGACCAACTTCGTCACGTTGCGGCGGTCGGTCGATCGGTTCAAGGAGATCGAGCGCCAGCTGGCCAATCAGGACAGCCAGCTGACGAAGAAGGAGCGCATCGCGCTCGAGCGGCAGCGGGCGAAGATGGAGAAGAACCTCGGCGGCATTCGCGACATGGAGTCGCTGCCCGACGTGGTCTTCGTCATCGACACCAACCACGAGCACAACGCCGTCCACGAGGCGAACCGCCTGGGCATCCCGGTGGTCGCCGTGGTCGACACCAACTGCGACCCCGACCTGGTCGACTACCCGATCCCGGGCAACGACGACGCCATCCGCGCCATCAAGCTGTTCACCTCGCGGGTCGCCGACTCGGTGCTCGAAGGGCTGGCCATGGTCGAGGGCAGGGAAGGTCTGCCCGGGGCGAAGGCAATCGCCGGCGCGGTTGAGGGGCAGGCGGGCGAGGGCGAAGAGGGCGCGCTGCCGTCCCTCGAAGAGACCTTCGACGAATACGACGAGGCCGAGCCGTACGAGAAGCGTTGATCGACCCGGGGGTCCGGGGTCCGGAGTCCGAGATCCGGACTCCCGTCCCTCGAGCCCTGGAGAAACTCGCGAAGGCCAGGGCCGCAACCCTGGCCTTTCTGATGCGCGAACGCGGAGGGGACACATGGCGATCTCGGCTGCACAGGTGAAGGAACTGCGGGAGATGACGGGCGCCGGCATGATGGACTGCCAGCGGGCGCTCACCGAGGCGAACGGCGAGATGGAGGAGGCGGTCAAGATCCTGCGCAAGAAGGGTCTGGCCGCGGCGGCGAAGAAGGCCGGCCGCACCGCCAAGGATGGCCTGGTCACGATCGCCATCGCCGGCGACGGTTCCCGGGCGGGGATCGTCGAGCTGAACTGCGAGACCGACTTCGTGGCGCGCACCGAGGAGTACCAGCAGTTCGCCCAGTCGATCGCCGAGCAGGTGATGAACGAGGGTCTGAAGGACGCCGAGGCCGCCCGGGCCGCGAGGTTCGCCGGCGACCCGGAGCACACCGTCGAGCAGGCGATCGCCTCGAAGATCGCGAAGATCGGCGAGAACATCCTCCTCTCCCGGGCCCTCTCGCTGCACGCCGGTGAGGGGATGAAGTTCGGCTCCTACATCCACATGGGCGGCAAGATGGGCGTGGTCGTCGAGGTCTCCTCGGCCGCCGACGCTGAGACGGTCAAGGACGTGGCGATGCACGTCGCCGCGGCGGACCCGCGCTTCGTCTCGCGCGACCGCGTCCCGGCGAACGTCGTCGACGAGGAGAAGGAGATCGCCAAGGCGCAGGTCCCGGCCGGCAAGCCCGCCCAGGTGATCGAGAAGATCGTCGAGGGCAAGATCGCCAAGTTCTTCGAGCAGGTGTGCCTGGTCGAACAGCCGTTCGTCAAGGACCCCGAGCAGAAGGTCGGCGACATGCTCAAGGCGCGCGGCGGTGTCGCGGTCGCCGAGTTCGTGCGCTTCAAGCTCGGCGAGGGCGCCGCGGAGGCGTGACCGTGGAACCGGCGTACCGGCGCGTCGTGCTCAAGCTGTCGGGCGAGGTGCTGATGGGCAACCAGCCCTTCGGCATCGCGGCCGAGGTGCTGCCCGGGCTCGCCGGGGAGATCGCCGAGGTCCACGACCTGGGCGTCGAGGTGGCGATCGTCATCGGCGGAGGCAACATCATCCGCGGAATCGCCGCCACCGAGCAGGGGCTGGATCGCGTCACCGGCGACCTGATGGGGATGCTGGCGACGGTGATCAACGCGCTCGCCCTGCAGGACGCGCTGGAGAAGCGCGGCGTGCAGACGCGGGTTCAGACGGCCGTCGAGATCCGCCAGATGGCCGAGCCGTTCATCCGCCGGCGCGCCATCCGCCACCTCGAGAAACGGCGCGTGGTGATCTTCGCCGCCGGAACCGGCAACCCGTTCTTCACCACCGACTCGGCGGCGGCGCTGCGCGCCAGCGAACTGCGCGCCGACGCGCTGCTCAAGGGTACGAAGGTGGACGGCCTGTACACGGCCGACCCGGTGCGCGACGCCGGCGCGAGGCTGATGAAGCACGCGGAGTACCAGTACCTCCTCGAGCACGGTTTGAAGATCATGGACGCGGCGGCCGTCTCGTTGTGCCAGAACGCGAAGATCCCGATCCGCATCTTCAACATCCGCGTGCCCGGGAACATCAGGCGGGTCGTGCTCGGCGAGGACGTCGGCTCGGTGGTGAGCTGCCCGACGGCCTGAGACAGCGTCCACGGCGACCGTGGAGCGTGATCCTCGCGGCAGGACGCCGCGGTGTGCGGGGCGCGCTCGGGTCGCTCCCCGCCCCCCCGTCATTCGCGCGATGCGCTTCGCTCGCGCGCCTTGCGAGTGGCCCACCGGCGGCTGCGCCACGCTGCGATACCCATCCGACGGGTGCCGAATACGAGGGCGGCTTGGCCCCGGGGCACAGTTCAGCGAGACGGGCAAGGGTGGCGAGGGAATGGAGTAGATGGGTTCGAGCTTCCCCTCCCGGACCCCGGACCCCGGACCCCGGACCCCGGACCCCGGACCCCGGACCCCGGACCCCGGATTTCGTCATGCGAGCCCCGCACTCAGGGCTTGGCGGCAGGGGGTGGTGGGGGAGCCGGCTGGGCCGGCGCCGCCGTCGCGGCCGGACCGCACGAGGCCTCGACGCCCTTCTCCTTGAACATCGAGAGCGCCCAGGGGTGCCCTCCGTGCGCCGCCTTGCAGTACCAGCGGCGCGACATCTCGAGGTCCTTGCCCACCCCCCAGCCGTTGGCGTACAGGGTTCCGATCGAGTACATGGCGTCGGGGTTCCCGGCGTCCGCGCCCTTGCGCAGCCACTCCATCGCCTTCCCGTAGTCCTGGCCGACGCCCAGCCCCTCGAGGTACGCGGCACCGACGGCGTACTGCGCGCGCGGCAAGCCGGACTGCGCGGCCTTCAGGTACCAGGCGAAGCCGGCTCCCTGGTCCTTCTCGACTCCTTCTCCGGTGTGCAGCGCCCGGCCGTAGGCGTACTGCCCCTCGGGGAGTCCCTGCTCCGCGGAGCGGCGGAACAGTTCCAGGGCCTTCGCCGGGTCCTTTGCCACGCCGCGTCCCTCGGCGTGGAACACACCAAGGTCGTGGCAGGCGCGGGGGTGTCCCTGCCCGGCGGCCTTGGCCAGCCACTCGGCCGCCGCGGCCTCGTCCTTGGCCACGCCCCGCCCCTCGGCGAGGATCGCCGCGAGGTCGAACTGCGCCTGGGCGAACCCCAGTTCGGCGGCCTTGCGGATCTTCTCCAGCGACGCGGGGGAGGTGGGGTCGAGTCCTCGCGAAGGGTCGAGCTGGGCGAGCATGTACACCGCCTCGGGGCTGCCGGCCTGGCCGGCGGCGCGCAGCCAGCGGACCGCCTCGTCGAGGTCCTTCGCCACGCCCTTGCCCTGGACGTAGAGCACGCCGAGCAGCTCCTGAGCCGGGACATGGCCCTGCTCCGCGGCCTGTTTGACGAACGAGGCGCCGTTCGCCGCGTCCGCCGTCACGCCGGTGCCCTGCAGGAGCAGGAGCCCATACGCGTGCTGGGCGGGGGCGTGCCCCTGGCGCGCCGACCTCTCGATCCAGCGCGCCGCCTCGACCGGGTCCGCCCCCGTGCCCCTGCCCCGGAGAAGGGCCAGGCCGAGGTTGTACTGCGCCCGGGCGTGACCGAGGGAGGCCGCGCGACGGTACCAGTTGACCGCGATCTCGGGATCGGCGGGGAGTCCCTGACCCTGCTCGGTCATGTAGCCGATGTAGAACTGCGCCTCGGTGTTGCCTGCCTCGGCGAGCGGCCGCCAGACCGCGAGGGCGGTGGCGTAGTCCTCGGCCTCGTAGGCGGCGAGTCCCTTCTTGAGTGGGTCGTCCTCGGCCGCCGCGGCGACGGCCGAGATCGCCATCAGGCAGGCCAGCACGAGGGAGAAGCGAGTGGTCTTCATCATCGATCTCCGGATCGCACGGCCGCAGGGAAGACGAACGCTCCAACCCGTCTGGCCGCCGTTGTGTGCAGCACACTACCGTGCGCCGAGGGCGCGCGCAACCGGTCCGCCGCAGGCCTGCGGTATGCTCTCGGGCGGTGAACGAGACCCCGGGTATGGCAGAGTCGTCACCGGGCGCCGTCGTGCGGCGCGCGGTGGCGATGGTCCGCCCGCGCCTGCCCGAGCTGTACTGGCCGTTCGCCGTGCCCCTCGCCGCCGGTACGGGCGCCGTCGCGCTGCTCCAGTCGCTGGCGTTCGGCGACGTCCTGTCCTCGGCGTTCGCGCGCCAGGGGGAGCCGATGCTGCCCTCCGCGCTCGCACTCGCAGTGGTCATCGTGCTGACCGTGCTGATCCGCGCCGTCGGTTACGCGGCGATGTTCGCGGCGGCCACGGACCTGGCGACCGGGTCGCAGTTCTCGACGTCCTCGGCGTGGCGGTTCGTCCTCACGCCGGGACGCCTCGCGACGGTTCTCCTCGCGAGCGGGATGGTGTTGGCGGGCGCGGTCGCGTTGGTTCTCCCCGGTGTGATCCTGGCGGTGCTGCTCATCTGGACCGTTCCGGTGATGCGCATCGAGGGAGCTAGCGGTGGGCGCGCGCTGCGCACAGCAGCCGACAGGGTGCTGGGTGTCGGATTCGGACCGGGCGTCGCCCGGCCCCTGGCCGACGCGGCGGCGCTGGCGGTGGGCGGCGGGGTCGTCGCCTACCTGGTCAACGCGCTGGTGCAGATGCCGTTCGTCCTCGGCCAGCAGGTCATCCTGTGGCGCAACGCCTCGGCCGGGGCGGAGGCGGCGCCCGGGGCGCTGCTCGCCGGGGCGGTGTGGATCCAGGTGCCGGCCGCCGTGCTCGGCACACTCGCCGAGGCCGCGGTGATGGTCTACGTATGCGGCGCGCTGGCGCTGCGCTACGCCGACACGCGCCCCTCGCCGGGCGAGTGACGGCGCTTCGCCCGGCAGTTGACCCCGGGCGGCGGCACGGCTAGAGTGGTCTCAGTGAACAATGATTCAGCAAAGCGCGAAGAGGGCACGGCAGGCTTCGACGCCGACGTAATCGTCGTCGGTTCCGGCTTCGGCGGCGCGGTCGCCGCCCTGCGCTTCGCCGAGAAGGGTCACCGTGTCTGGGTCGTGGAGAAGGGGAAGCGCTGGCGGCCGGAGGACTTCCCGGAGAGCAACTGGAACCTGCCCAAGTCGTTCTGGCTCCCCGGGCTCGGTTGCCACGGCACCTGGGCGTTCCACGTGTTTCGCGACTTCCTGATCCTCTACGGCGTCGGGGTCGGCGGGGGCAGCCTCCTCTACGCCAACACCCACCTCGAGCCCGCGGCCACGGTGTGGGACGACCCGTTGTGGCGCGAACTCGAGGACTGGCGGCGGGTGATGCCGCCGTTCTACGCGACGGCCCGGCGGATGCTGGGCTCGGTGGCGACGCCCAGACTCGGGCCCGGCGACGAGGCGCTCAAGCGCGTCGCCGAGCGCCGCGGGCTCGGCCATACCTTCCACCCGACCAACGTCGGCGTGTTCTTCGGAGAACCGGACGTCGAAGTCCAGGACCCCTACTTCGGCGGTGAGGGACCGGCGCGCCGCGGCTGCACGTGGTGCGGCGCGTGCATGATCGGCTGCCGGGTGGGCGCCAAGAACACGCTGGACAAGAACTACCTGTACCTCGCCGAGCGGCGCGGGGCGCGGATCGTGCCGGAGACCGAGGTCGAACTCGTCGAGCCGCTCGACGGCGGCGGCTACCGCCTGCGCTGGCGGCGCTCGACGGCATTCGCCGTACCGGAGCGCGGGGCGTTCACGGCGCGCAGAGTCGTCCTCTCCGGAGGCGTCCTCGGCACGGTGCCGCTGCTCCTCGAGTGCCGGCGGCGAGGCGCGCTGCCCGACCTTTCGGCGCAGCTCGGAAACTACGTGCGCACCAACTCGGAGGCGCTGCTCGGCATCACCTCGCGGAGCCGGAAGGACCTGTGGGAGGGCGTGGCAATCCAGGCGGAGGTGCACGTCGACGAACGCACGCGGATGGAGATGGTCCACTTCCGCAAGGGTTCGGACGTGGTGCTCCTGCTCGGAACGGCGCTCACCGACGGCGGCCCGGGAGCGCCGCGGCAGGCGCGCTGGCTGCGCAACCTGTTCCGCCACCCGCTCCTCGGCCTGCGCGCGCACGTCCCGTGGGGCAAGGCGGAGCGCTCCAACGTGTTGCTCGTGATGCAGACCAACGACAACCACACGCGCCTGTACACAAGGCGCGCGCCGTGGTGGCCGTTCATCCGGGTGCTCTCGTCGCAGCCCCCGGAGGGGCAGAAGCGCATTCCCTCCTACATCCCGATCGCCAACGAGGTGGCCAGGGAGCTCGGCCGCGAGCTGGACGCCGTCCCGCAGAGCACGCTCAACGAGGTGCTCCTCGACCAGTCCACGACCGCCCACATCCTCGGAGGGTGCGCGATCGCGGGAACGCGGGACGAGGGCGTTATCGACGCCAACTTCGAGGTCTTCGGCTACCCGGGGCTGTACGTCATGGACGCGACCGTGATCGGCGCGAACCTCGGCGCCAACCCGTCGCTGACCATCACGGCGCTCGCCGAGTACGCCTGCGCGAAGGTGCCTGCCGCCCGAACCTAGGCGGCCGGTACTGGAAGGGGACAGGGATCAGGGGACAGCGAAGAAGGAAATGGGGCCAGGGAGGAACGATCACGGTCCTTGCCCCGCGCTCCGCGCCTCTGTCGCTCCAGTCCACGGTCCACCGACCACGGCCCACGCTTCTCGGCAGTTCGCAGTGGCGGGACAAGAGGCCGGCAGCGAGGATTGACGGAGGCGTGCTAGCCTCGCACGATGCTCACCGAGCGCCTCGTCCGCGCGTTCGTGCGCACCCCGGAGAAGAGCGACGACCCCCAGGTGCGCAAGGCGTTCGGCGTGCTCGAAGGGTGGACCAGCGTCGCCGTCAACCTGGTCCTGTTCGCGGTCAAGGTGGTGCCGGGCGTCGCCATCGGATCCGTCGCGCTGATCGCCGACGCCTTCCACTCGCTCGGCGACGTGCTCTCGTCGGCGGTGGTGATCTGGGGTTTCCGGGCGGCCGCGCGACCCTCCGACCCCGAGCACCCGTTCGGCCACGGCCGGCTGGAGAGCGTCACGTCGCTGGTCGTTTCGCTGATGCTCTTCCTCACGGCGTGGGAGTTCGGCCGGGCCTCGATCGGGCGCCTGCGCGAGCCGCGCGAGGTCGAGGCCTCAACGCTGCTCATCGTTGTGCTGGTCGCGACGATGGCGGTCAAGGAGTGGCTGTCGCGTTTCTCGTTGACGCTCGGGAAGAGGATCGGCTCGGCCGCGCTGATCGGCGACTTCTGGCACCACCGCAGCGACGTCCTCGCCACCGGCGTGGTCGTCGCCGCGCTGCTCGGCGCGCGGTTCGGTTGGTGGTGGGTCGACGGCGTCGGCGGCCTGATCGTCTCGGCGATCATCGCCTGGGCCGGGTACCAGTTGTGGCGCGACTCGGTCGACCCGCTGATCGGCGAGGCGCCGTCGCCCGGGGTGCTGCAGGAGATGCGCGAGATCGCCCAGTCGATTCCCGGCGTGGACGACGTGCACGACCTGATCGTCCACCGCTACGGCAGTCTGGTCGTGACCTCGGTGCACGTCGAGGTGTCGTCCTCGCTCGACATCGAGGCGGGGCACGAGGTGGCCGAGGCGGTGGAGCAGCGACTGAACGAGCGCTTCGCCGGGTGGGCGGTGGTTCACGTGGACCCGGTCAACCGCTCCCACCCCATGTACGCCGAGGTCCAGGCGTTCCTCGCCGAGGCGCTGCCGAAGATCCCCGGCGTGGCGGGTTTCCACGACCTGCGTATCGTCGGCAGCGAGGCGCGGCCGTTCGCTGTGTTCGACCTGCAGACCGAAGGCGGCGACCCGGAAGCGGTCGCCGCGGCGGTGCGCGAGGCCGTGTCCGAGCGGTTCCCGTCGTTGCTCAAGGTCGGGATCAATCTCGAACCCAGATACGTGTACTGAGCCGCGCGACACGGGCCCACCAACCGCGCCGCGGCGCCGAGGCAGGCACGGTGCGAGACGCGAGGCGTGGACTGTGGGCCGTGGACCGAAACGGCGGGCGTTCCGGACCACGGCGCACGGACCACTGTTCACGTCGTTCGGCCTGTTTGGCGGTTGACGGGTCCGGCGCGTTGTGCGAGTGTGGCCGGGCGTTGCGGAGGAAACATGCCAGACATCGCACGGATCCAGAACGAGATCAAGGCGGCCGGCGCCGACGGCTGGCTGCTCTACGACTTCCACAACCGCGACGAGATCGCCTACCACGTGCTCGGGCTCGACTTCGGCAAGTTCACCAGTCGCCGGTGGTTCTACTGGATCCCGGTCGCGGGCGAGCCGGTCCGGCTGGTCTCGAAGGTCGAGTCGAGCAAGCTCGACGCGCTGCCCGGGGTCAAGCGCCCGTACCTGTCGTGGCGCGAGCTGCACGCGGCGCTCAAGGAGACGCTCGGGAGCGCCAGAAAGGTGGCGATGCAGTACTCGCCGATGGCGAACATTCCGTACGTGTCCAACGTCGACGGCGGGACGATCGACCTGATCCGCTCGCTTGGCTTCGAGGTGGTGTCGAGCGCCGGGCTGGTGCAGACCTTCGAGGCGGTGCTCGACGACGCCGCCTACCGCTCGCACGTCGAGGCGGGGGAGAGGGTCCAGCGGATCAAGGACGAGGCGTTCGCGCTCCTCGGCTCCGAGCTGCGCGCCGGACGGACACTGACCCAGTACGACCTGCAGCAGTTCATCGTCAGGCGCTTCGGCGAGGAGGGGCTCGACTGCATGGGCGAGTACCCGATCGTCGGCTCGGACGAACAGCAGGCCGACCCGCACTTCGAGCCGCGCCCGGACAACTCCCGGCCGTTCAGGAAGGGCGACAGGGTGCTCATCGACCTGTGGGCGAAGCTCGCCCAGCCCGGCGCGATCTTCTACGACATCACCTGGTGCGGCTTCGTCGGCGCGCAGCCCCCCGCCAGATACGTGGAGATCTTCAACATCGTGCGCGACGCCCGCGACGCGGCGCTGGCGTTCATCCGCGAGCGCTACGCCGCCGGCCGCGAGCTGTACGGCTGGGAGGTGGACGACGCCTGCCGCGCGGTGGTCGCCAAGGCCGGCTACGGCGACTTCTTCATCCACCGCACCGGTCACTCGATCGGCGAGCATGTCCACGGCAACGGCGTGAACATCGACAACCTGGAGACCAAGGACGAGCGCCTGCTCGTGCCCGGGATCTGCTTCTCGATCGAGCCGGGGATCTACCTCGCGGGCGAGATGGCCGTGCGCAGCGAGATCAACGTGTTCATCACGCCGTCCGGTTCCGTCGAGGTGGCCGGCGCGATGCAGCGCGATCTGGTGCTGGTCGATGTCTGACCAGCCCCGTCACGCCCACGCCCAGGAGGGCGAGGTGGAGATCGCCCGCGTGCAGGGCGCGATCAACGCCGAGCCGATCCTGGCGGCGCTGCGCGCCAACGGCATCCCGGCGCGGACCGTCGGCGAGGCGCTCGGCTCGGTGTACGGGCTGACGCTGGACGGGTTGGGCGAGGTGGCGGTGGTCGTGGCGGCCGAGCACGCCGAGGCCGCGCGGGAGTTCCTCGCGGCCGCAGAGAAGGACCAGCTCTCGATCGCCGAGGACGCCGTGGACCCCCTGCTGTCGAACCTCGCCCCGCCACCCTCGGGCGAGAGGGAGTGAGCGTGTCCGCCCGCCGCCCGGAGCATCGGTCTGTCGTCGTCGCTCCTCTCCTTCCCGGACCCCGGACCCCTGACTCCGGACTCCTGTCCTTTTCCTGTCCCCTGTCGCTCCGATTCTGTCCCCCGTCCCCTGTTCCCCGTCCCCTGTCCCTCGGGAGGGAGGCCTCATGACCTGGTACCTCTGGGTGATCCTCGGCTACCTGCTGGTGCTGGCCGGCTTCAACCTCTACCGCGCCCGCCAGGTGAAGACGCAGGACGACTTCATGGTGGCGGGGCGCTCGCTGTCGCTCACCAAGATGGTGTTCACGCTGGTGTGCACGTGGATCGGGTCGGGCACCTTCATCGCCGGCGCCGAGTACGCGTACTACGCCGGCTGGAGCGCGATCTGGCAGCCCGCCGGCGCGTTCCTGGGGATCGCGATCATCTACTTCATCGCCGCGAAGATCCGCACCTTCGGCCAGTACACGATCGGCGACATCCTCGAGGTGCGCTACGGCCGCTTCGCCCGGGTGTTCGGCGCGCTGGCGCTGATCATCGCCTTCACCACCATCGTCGCCTACCAGTTCCGCGCCGGCGGCTACATCCTCAACGTGGTCAGCGACGGTCGCATCTCGCTGGAGACCGGCCAGGCGATCGCCGCCGGATTCGTGATCCTGTTCGTGGCGATCGGCGGGATGGTGGCGGTGGCGCACACCGACCTGCCCAACGGCATCATCATCGTGCTGGCGTGCTGCCTGGCGCTGCCGTTCGTGGTCGCGACCGCCGGAGGGTGGTCCAACATCCAGCAGGTGCTGCCGGCCGGGCACTTCGAGGTGTTCTCTCCCGACTTCGGGAAGTACCCGCCGCTGAAGGGGATGTCGTACTTCCTCTCGACCCTGCTGCTGCTCATGGGCGTGCAGTCGATGTACCAGAAGTTCTACGCCGCGCGCTCGCCGAAGGAGGCGAAGCGCGCCGTGGCGATCTGGATCGTCGGCACCATCGTGGTCGAGACCATCGTCATCGCCATCGCCGTCTTCGCCGGCTCGTACAACCTGGAGCACGGCACCAACTGGGACCCGCGCTCGCTGGTGCTCAACGCGGCGCGCCACATGGTGCCCGGACCGGTCGGGGTGCTGCTCCTCGGCGCGGCGTGCGCGGTCGTGCTCTCGACCGGGATGAACTACCTCCTCTCGTCGAGCTCCAACGCGGTGCGCGACCTCTACCAGAAGTCGTTCCGTCCCGACGCCGACCCGGCGAAGATGGTCGCGCTGCAGAAGGTGTTCATCGTGCTCATGGGCGCGGCGGCCTTCCTCATGATCTTCGTCCCGACCGTCCTGAAGTGGCAGATCTCGGTGCTCCAGTACGCGTACTTCGCCTACACCATCTACGGCGTGGCGGTGACGCCGGCGCTGTTCGCCGCGTTGACCTGGAAGCGCGCCACCCGCGCCGGAGGCCTGGCCTCGATCGTCGGCGGCACGCTCGCGACTGTGTTCTTCGAGATCGTGTTGCCGCGCATCGCGCCGTCCGTGATGGTCGCGGCGAAGGAGGGGAGCTACTTCGGCGCCGACCCCTGGGGGATCCCGAGCATCTACCCGGCCGCGCTGATCTCGATCGGCGCGCTGGTGATCGTCAGCCTGCTCACCCGCAAGCCGAGCGCCGAGGAGTTGGCGCCGCTGTTCGGGGCTGGCGCGAAGGCGTGAGCGGCGGGCGTGGAACACGGCGTGAAGGTCGGGACGTTCAGGGAGTGTCAAGGGAGGTCGCGATGAAGATCGTTCGTGCGGCTGTCGTGGGTGCGGGCGCGCTGGCCATGGCGTCGCTGGCGTTCGCGCAGGGTCCGGCCAAGGCGCAGGGCCAGGCGGGGGACGAGGCGGCGAAGGTCCGCCTGCACATGGCCCCCCGGCTCGCCGAGATCGCCAGGGGCGGGTCGCTGGAAGGGGTCT
Source organism: Acidobacteriota bacterium (assembly GCA_040754885.1). Taxonomy (GTDB): domain Bacteria; phylum Acidobacteriota; class Thermoanaerobaculia; order Thermoanaerobaculales; family Thermoanaerobaculaceae; genus JBFMCD01. The sequence goes on along the minus strand of JBFMCD010000150.1, from coordinate 6,019 downwards.
TCGTCGAGGTCGAGGACATGAACAAGGAGGTCCTCCGGCGCGCGAAGATCTGGCCGAACGGCGTGACGATCTGGAACCGCGAGCGCCAGTTCCAGCTCCCGGAGGCCGGGCACAGGCGAATCCTGAAGATGCTGGCGGACAGCGCGTTCCTCGACATCCCCGACAGCGCCGGGGCGTGGCCCGGGGTGAAGCCGCCGGCGGTCAAGCAGTGGACGCGCGGGATCACGCTGACGATCGGCGAGCTGTCCAAGTACGCGGGCCAGAGCAACAAGGGAGCGCAGTCGGAGGCGTACACGAAGCTCGTGCGTTCGATCCTGGCGATCATCGAGCCGCACGCGGCGAAGGGCGTCACCGCCGCGAGCCTGCAGGAAGGCGTGGCGAAGCTGGCCGGGGGAGAACTGGCGGCGGAGGCGTTCTCGCTCCTGGTTTCCAGCCCGCAGCTCCCCGAGTTGGGGGAGAAGCAGCCGGCGGGGTGGCTGGCGCGCGTGGACGGCCGCGTCCTGATCGCGCGCCCGCACTCCGTGCGTGACGGCTTCGGTCCGGAGGAGAAGCGTCCGCTCACCGACGAGGAGTGGAAGGCGCTCCTCTCGGTGGTCGCCGGGGCGCACCCCGAGGCGTGGCCGGCCTCGCTCAACGTCCCCGGCTACACCGATCTCGCCGTGACCGTCCTCAACCACTCGGTGTCCACGCAGGCGCGCTCGTTCTCCGGCGCCTCGACGACGGCGCAGGAAGCGGCCGCCGCGTTCGTCTCCCTGCGGCGACACGTCGCGCGCCTCGCCGGCCCGGTGGCGGCGGGCGTCGCGCGGCCGACGACGGCGCCGTAGAGCCCTTCGCGCTCGCCGCCGGGAAGCCCACTCGGTTCGGTTTCCGATCCGACTTCCCTGCTGACCGCGGAGCGTACGCACTGCGCCAAGTCGAAGCGTCCTGCCTCCGGCGGGGGGCGCGGCGCGCGGGGCGCGCTCGGGCGCCGTGCGAATGGCCCACTGGCGGCTGCGCCACGCCGCGAGTCCACTCCGAGGGAAGTCGATTCGATATGAGACGGAGTTTCAGTGGAGGCGCCGGCAACGAAGGTGGGGCGTGCGGGAAGGCGTGAGACCTTGACAGACCCCGGGCCCGGCCCTAGAGTCATTGCGAATCTGTCCCTTGCTGTCGAGCAGTGAACGTCGCGAGCGTGGCGAACTTCACCGGCTTTCCCGCAGGAAGGCTGAGCGCTGATGCCGATGACGTCGATGCCCCTGGTGGCGACCTCGCGTCGCCGATCGCGCGCCGGTACTCCCGGCGAGCGAGCCGGCAGTGAAGCGGGTGGGCCGGTCGCGACGTCAACGCGGTCCGAGTCCTCCAGCGTGGATCCTGATCCTCTTGGGCGTCTCCTCGGCGAGGCGCTTTCCTATCCCCGGGTGGACGAGCGCGGTCCCCCTTTCTGACCGCCCCCCTTGGCCAGTGGTGAGAGGTGTGGAGAAGAGAGAAGGAGGCACGAGGATGAACTGGCGAAAGGTACTTCTTTTCGTTGTCGCGGCGGGCGTCGCGGCCGGGGCGTGGGCGGCGGAGCCGCTCGTTCCGACGACGCTGACCCCGCTCAAGTTCGACGTCTCGCCGCCGCTGCGGGACATGGAGCCGGCGAAACCGGCCGAGATGCCGGTGGCGCCCGAAAACCGCCCGATGGAAAAGGGGCAGGCCCTCGGCCCGGTCGGCGACCCGGTCGTGCAGACCTGGGGCGGCAAGGAGGCCATGCCGGCCCCGATCGTCAACTTCGAGGCGATCAAGAACGATTTCGGCGTGTACCCGCCCGACACCCAGGGCGACGTCGGCCCCAACCACTACATCCAGTGGGTGAACCTGGGGTTCGCGATCTACAACAAGTCGGGCGTGAAGGTCTACCCGCCCGCGGCCGCGTGGGCCGCCGGGAACACGCTGTGGGCCGGGTTCGGCGGCGACTGCCAGACCCGCAACGACGGCGACCCGATCACTCTCTACGACCCCCTGGCGGACCGCTGGTTCATGAGCCAGTTCACCGCGGGCACGGCGCCGTACGAGCAGTGCATCGCGATCTCGGTGACCAACGACCCGACCGGGTCCTGGTACCGCTACGCCTATGCGATTCCGGGCAACGACTTCCCTGACTATCCCAAGTTCGGCGTGTGGCCGGACGCCTACTACATGACCGCCAACCTGTTCCTCAATCTGTCCTCATGGCACGGGGCGGGGGTGGCGGCCTTGAACCGGACCAAGATGCTGGCCGGCGACCCGACCGCGGAGATGCAGTGGCTCAGCCTCTACGGCGTGAACCCGAACTTCGGCGGCATCCTGCCGTCCGACATGGACGGTCCGCCGCCGCCGGCCGGGACGCCCAACTACTTCCTCGAGTGGGACGAGGCGGGGTGGATCACCGGCGACACGGTTGACACCATGCGCCTGTGGGAGTTCCACGTCGATTGGGCGACGCCGGCCAACTCGACGTTCGGCCTCGCCGGCCTGCCCAATCAGCTGCTCACGCCGGCGAACGCCGACGTGCTCTCGTGTGTCACGGCCGGCTCGCGTGCCTGCATTCCGCAGCCGGGCACGACCGTGAAGCTCGACTCCATCGGCGACCGGCTCATGTACCGACTGCAGTTCCGCCAGTTCGCCGACCGCAAGTCGCTGGCCGTCAGCCATACGGTGAACGCGGGCGGCGACCGGGCCGGCGTGCGCTGGTACGAGCTGCGCAACACCGGCACCACCTGGTCCATCTACCAGCAGGGCACCTACGCACCGGCCGACACGGAGAGCCGCTGGATGGGCTCGGTGGCGATGGACGCGGTCGGCAACATGTCCATCGGGTACTCGGTGTCCTCCTCGACGGTCTACCCGTCGATCCGCTACGCCGGTCGCGTGGCGGGCGATCCGCTCGGCGACATGCCGCAGGCGGAGGCGACGGTCATCACCGGGAGCGGCTCGCAGACGGGCACGGCGTACCGCTGGGGCGACTACTCGATGATGGCGGTGGACCCCACCGACGACTGCACCTTCTGGTACACGACCGAGTACATCCAGACCACGGGAACCGCCACCTGGCAGACGCGCGTGGCCTCGTACAAGTTTCCGAGCTGCATCAGCGGCCCGTCGGGGACGCTGACCGGCACGGTCACCAACTTCGACACCGGCGAGCCGCTGGCCGGCGCCTCGGTCGTGGCCGGGGTGTACTCGACGCTGACCGACGCGTCGGGCGCGTACTCCATCCTGATGGCGCCCGGGACATACGACGTCACGGCGTCGAAGTTCGGCTACACGCCCGAGACGGTCACCGGCGTGGTCATCGTCGAGGGGGAGACCACCACGCAGGACTTCGCGCTGGTGGCCTCCGAGACCTCGGCGATCGACGGGTACGTGACCGACATGGGTCACGGCTGGCCGCTGTGGGCCAGGGTCGAGGTGTCGCTGGCACCGGTCGGCGCGAACGCGCCGGTGGCGCCGGTCTACTCGGTGTACACCGACCCGTTCACCGGCTACTACGATCTTGGCGAGGTGGTGGGCGGACAGGACTATGTCTTCACCGTCACCCCGATGTACCCGGGTTACACGGTGATGAACCGCCCGGTCACGACGGAGCCCGGCGTCGACCAGACGCAGAACTTCGTCGTTCCGCCGTCCGGCACGTGCTCTGCGGCCGGGTACGTCAAGCAGTACGGGACGGCGGTCTTTTCCGAGGCCTGGGACAGCGTGACCGCTCCGGCGCTGCCGACCGGGTGGGCGGTGGTCCGCACCGGTGGCACGTCCACCTCCTCGACGTGGGCGACGCGGACCAACACGCGCTACCCGTCGGGGCGCGGCGTGCACTCGCCGCCGAACCTGGTGTTCTTCAACTCCTTCTCGGTGACCACGGGGAACAGCGCCCGGCTGTACCGCAACACCACGGGCGTCGATCTCTCCGCGGTGCCGTTCCCGACGGTCCGCTTCTGGATGTACCACGACACCGGCTACACCTCGAGCGCGGATCGCGTCCAGGTGCAGGTGTCCACCGACGCGGGCGCGACGTGGCAGAACGTCGGCGCGCCGGTCAACCGCTACCTCGGCACGGGGATCAACGAGTGGCGGCAACACGAGGTGGCGCTGGAAGGCTTCACCGGTCCGCTCACCGATGTGCGCCTCGGCTTCAACGGCATCAGCGCCTACGGCAACGACATCCACCTCGACGAACTCGAGATCCTCTCGGCGCCGTGCGTGGCGGTCGGCGGCGGCATGGTGGCCGGCTTCACCACCGACGCCAACTCCGGCGCCGCGCTCAACGGCGTGCGCGTGGCACACGACCTCGGGCTCTACTTCGACTCGATGACCACCCCGGCCGATCCGAACCTGGCCGACGGCTTCTACTACCTGTTCGCGCCGATCCCGGGTCTCGGCCCGGCGACGCGCACGTTCACCGCGACCAAGTCGGGGTATGTCCCCGAGGAGGTGCAGTTCACGGTCGTCCCGAATACCACGTCTCGCCTCGACTTCGAGATGGATGCCGGCATGTTGTCGATGTCCCCGGCCACCCTCTACTCCCGGCTGTATTCGGGCGAGACCGAGGTGCAGGGGCTGAACATGGACAACACCGGCGGCGCACCGGCGGACTTCAAGATCTACGCCGTCGAGACCGCGCCGTGGGTGCCCAGCCTGCCGCAGGATCCGATCGTCGTGACGGTGCCGCCGGAACGCGCCAACGACATGACGACCAAGCTCCTGCCGGACGACCCGAAGGAGGGCCCGCAGGTCGCGCCGTACGCGGCCGGCGACGTCATCAGTTCGTTCCCGACCACGCTGGCGCTGCCGTGGGGCGTCGGCGTCGACCAGTTCAACAGCATGGCGTGGGTGGGCAACCCGACGGCGGGTGGCGGTGACGACAAGAACCACGAGTTCACCTTCGCTGGCACCAAGACCGGCGACACCATCCTCGTGCAGTTCGGCGGCTCGTGGGCCGGCGACATGGCGTTCGACCCGCTGAACAACAAGATGTGGCAGGTCAACGTCGGCGGCGACAACTGCATCTACGAGTGGGATGTGGCGACGCTGACCAAGACCGGGAACAAGATCTGCTGGGGCGCGACCACCTCGGAGCGCGGTCTCGCCTACGACATGGTCTCCGACACGTTCTTCGTCGGCGGCTGGAACACCGACGCGGTGACGCGCTTCAACCGCGCCGGTCAGGTGCTGCAGACCAAGGCGCTGGCGGGCTCGGCGATCTCCGGCCTCGCCGTCAACCCGTCGACCGGTCACGTGTTCGTGATGCAGAACTCGCCCACGGACGCGGTGCTCGTGCTCGACGCCAACGACAACCTCAACCAGATCGGGACGTTCACGGTCGCCGGCTTCGGCAACTACGCCGGTGCCGGTCTCGAGTTCGACTGCAACGGTCACCTGTGGGCGACCAACCAGCTCGACAAGAAACTTTACGAGATCGACTCCGGCGAGACCGGGACCTGCCCGTTCCTCGGCAACCTGCCGTGGTTCGAGCTCGACCCGCTCGAGGGCACCGTCAGCGGCAGCTCGTCCTTCCCGATCGACGCGACGTTCATCGCCGACGGGGCCGCTCACTTCGGCCTCTGGCAGGCCAACGTCAGCGTCATCCACAACACGCCGTACGCTGTGAGCGGCGCGCACGCGTGCCTGATCAAGGCCTTCGACGACATGGCGGAAGGCGCCTTCGCCGACGCCTATGTCCACGGCCTGGCCGGCGCCCGGATCAGCCAGGGGTGCGGCGGCGGCAACTTCTGCCCGAACGACAACATGACCCGCGGCGTAATGGCCCGCTGGTTGATCAACGCGATGTACGGTCCGGACTACGCGGCGCCGCCGTGCACGGGGATCTTCTCCGACGTGCCGTGCGAGTCCACGCCGAACGCCGACCACATCGAGGCGCTGTTCAACACGGGCGTGACCGCCGGCTGCTACTACAACCCGGAGACGGGCGAGCGGCGGTACTGTCCGAACGACGCGGTGACGCGTTCGCAGATGGCGGTGTTCCTGTTGAAGGCGAAGGAGGGGTCGGAGTACACGCCTCCTC
>JBFMCD010000149.1:0-19836 GCA_040754885.1 Acidobacteriota bacterium | reverse complement strand
GCTAGCCGTCGCCGCCGCGCGTGTCGTGGCGCGCGTGCGAACCCGCCGTGTACTCGAGCGCGAGCGCCGCGATCACCAGAGCCGCGCCGGGGAACACGTGGGGCGGGGGCGCCTCGGCGAGCAGGAGCCATGTCCACAGTGAGGCGAGCACGGGTTCGAGCAGCACGGCGAGGTTCACGCGGTACGCTTCGAGGTGGGCCAGCGCCCAGTTGAGCAGCGTGTGCCCGATCAACGTCGGTCCCGCCGCCATCGCGAGGAGGAAGAGCCAGGAGACCCCCGTGCGGGGAAACGGAGCCACCCTCGCGCCCGCGACCGCCCCGACGAGCACCACGGCCGCGACCGCGTTGACCGCGGCCAGATACGGGGCGAGGGGCAGTTCTCCCCTGACCCTCTTGCCCATGACGATGTAGCCCGCCACGGCGACCGCGCCGCCGAGCGCCAGCAGATCCCCGCTCAGCGCCCGCCACGACAGGCGCACGTCGCCCCAGCCGATGACGGCCACCCCGGCGAGCGCCACCGCGAAACTGAGTACGTTCCGGCCCCTGACGGGCACACCGAGCAGTCGCGGGGAGGCCAGCAACACCCACAGCGGCGCCGTCGCGACCAGCACCACCGACGCGCTGACCGACGTCAGCCAGAGCGAGGGGATCCACAGCCCGAAGTGCAGGCCGAGGCAGCAGCCGGCCAGGAGCGCCGCTGGCCGGTGGCGAGGCGCGATCCTCAGCCCTCCGCCCGCCGCGACGACCGGCATCAGGATCGCCGTCGCGAACACCATGCGCCACATCGCGACCGCCAGTGGCGCCGCCTCGGTGAGACGCGCCAGCGGGGCTCCGAACGACACGGCCACGACCGCGACGCCGAGGGCGGCCACGGCGCGACGCGCGTTCACCTGGAGAAACCCTCCGCGAGCCCCACGGCGATGGCGTGGGCGAGCTTCTCCCGATGGCGCCAGCTCCGCACCGCTTCACGGTCCTCCTTGTTGTTGAGGTTCCCGATTTCGATCAGGACCGACGTGGGCACGCGAGAGTAGCGCAGAACAGCCGGGACCCAGCGGGAACCGCCGCGCAGGATCGACGAGCGTATCGGTCGATACGGATGGACGGCGATCTCGCCCTTCCGCGCGGCGCGCACCACCGACTCGCCGAGTTGCATCGAAAGCGCCTCCGAACGCGAACGGAACGCCGGGGGAAAATGCGGCGCCTTGGTTTCCTTCCCCTCCCTGCAGGCCAAGAACGAGGACGGGTTCGGTCCGCGGGCCGGCCGCAGCGAGCGGGCCGGCACGTAGACCATGATCCCCCGGACGGTCGGGTGGAGTGAGTCGGCGTGAATGGAGACGAAGGCGACCCGCTCCGGCTTCACCTTCCGCTTTTCGAGACGAGCCAGGATCGCGTTGCTCAGCACCCACCGGAGGTTCACCCCGATGCCCGGGTCCGAGAGATCGTACGGGGGGTCGACAAGGAGCCGTTGCGTTCGTGACGGAGGCAGGATGTCCTCCTGGCGCGGGCCCGGCCGCAGGCGGTCGCGGACGGTCAGCCACACGGTGGCCTGTGTCTCCCGCTCGAGAACCGCCTTCAGCCGCTCCATCACGTCATAGGTGTAGGAGCTTTCCCAGACATCACCGACGACCGCACCGCTGTCCGCGCCTCCGTGCCCCGCGTCCAGGATGACGTGAATGCCCTTCAGGTTCGCCGCGCGCAGCTCGCGCCTGATGGCCTGAAGCTCCTTCCGCTCCGATTCCCAGGCCTGGCGCCTCGGGTGCGCGGCAGGCAGGTACTCGGGGAGGAGCAGGGCGAACGGAATCCGGACCGGGTATCCGACCGGAATGGAGCGGACATCCGCGATCCCCGAACGCCGGGCGAGTTCCAGCGCCGTCGCGTTGACGTCGACGGCGTCGAGCAAGCCGGTGAAGCGGACCACCACCGCCGAGTACAACGCCTCTCCCACTCTGAGCCGGTAGATCGCCTCGTCACCGGCGAACTCGAGCGCATCCGCGGCATTCCGCCGGGTCTCCTCCGCGGGCACGGACGATGTCGGTTGGTGCTGCTCCGCGGGCTCGGCCCTGGTCGGCGCCGGGTCGGGAGACACGGCGACGGCCGCGACACGTCCCGACGACTCGACCGTTTCCGTTTCCACCCGGACGTAGGTCTGATCGACCGGGCCGGGCTCGAGCGTGGCCGCGAGCGAGGGTAGGGGCGTCGCCATCGGCTGCGAGCGCGCCGGGGGCCCGTTTGGCGGCAGGCGGCGGAACTCGGGCAGGAGCACGTCGGTGGGGACGAGCACCCGGCTGCCGCGCGACGGGAACAGGCCGAGCTCGGGGTTGGCCTCCCGTAGCTCCGGGTAGCGGGACCCATCGCCGCAGAACCACTCGGCCAGCTCCCACCACGATTCTCCATCGCCGCCCCACGGCGCGGTGATCACGTGCGCCCACCCGTCAGGTGTTCGACGGTCGGCGCCGAACAATGCGATGACTGCCGCGGCGCGCGACTCTCCACGGACCAGAGTGATCGGCACCCGCACCCGAACTCCGCGCAACGGCGCCGCGACACCGGGATTGGCGGCGCGCAGCGCGCCGGCCTGCGATCGCCCGCCCGCCACGCGTCCCGCCAGGTCGAGCCAGCCCTCTCCGGGCCGGGGCAGGACGAGGAGGATCGGGGTCTCGCCGCGCCGCCACTCGACCCTGGCGCCCGAGGGCGTCTCGGCCGTCACTGGCGCGCCCGCGGCCACCGCCGAGACCGCCAGGATCACCGCCGCGAGCATGAGCGGTCTCCCACCGGCGATCGATGGTAGCAGAGGGGCGCGTTCTCCCGCGTCGAGGGACCGTCGTCGTGCTAGACTCCCGGTACACGGACGATGGCCGAACGCTCCATCCTGACGCCCTGGTTTCCGCAACAGGAAGCACAGGAATGCTCCTTGTGCCGCGACCTGACCTCTTCGCTCGGCATGGAGGGAAGGAGAGTCGCCGGCGAGGTCGCCCTCAGCCTCGTGGTGCGGGGCCGGGTCGCTCCTCTCGTCGATGGAGTGATCCGACACCTCCACGTCGCTCTGGCGCCGTCTCGGATTTCCCTGCTGGTGCCCGAGCCGGCGGGAAAGTGGCGCGTCTTCGCCAGTTCCGAACTCGGTGAGACCCACGACCTGATGATCGACGCCGACCGCTATCCGGAGCTCCTCGAGGTGCGCCGCACCGGAACTCCGTTCGTCGTACGCTCGGTGGACGGCAGGCCCGAGTTCGGCCCGCTTCGCGCCCTGCTCTCGGCGGCGCGAATCCGTGCTCTGGCCGCCCTGCCGGTGTTCCGTCTCGGGCCCACCGCCGATCCGATCGTCCTGAAGATCTCGCTCGAGCAGGAACTCGACCGGCACAGCGAGTCGCTGATCCTGCTGGCCGGCCACATGCTCGTTCACCGCCTCGCCCGGCTGAGGGAGGCGGACGCCGCCGTCCAGCTCGGCCTGCCCCCGGCCAAGGGCCTGCTGTCCAACCCGGCAGCGCTGCTCCGCCTGCTGCCGCTTCCCGCTCTCGTGATCGAGGGAGACGGCCGGATCGTCCATGCCAACGCCCGGGCGCTCTGGCTGTTGCGCAGCCGCGCGCCCGCCTCGCGTGAGCCCACCGACGTGCTCGGCCTGCAACCGGAGCGACCCTGGACCGGCACGCAGGCGCGCTGGCAGGCGACGCTGCAGTGCGGCTCCACGGAAACGGAAGTGCTCGGGTGGTCGAATCGCCTCGGCGACCAGCGCCTCCTCGTCCTCCTCGAACCTCACCCCGCCGCGCGCCTCGAGAGCAGCGCCGGGCGAATGCGCGACCTGCTGGCCCGCAAGATTGAGGAACTCGAGCAGGCCAACGCGCTGCTCGAGGACCACTCCCGTCGCCGGGTCCGCTTCGTCTCCGACGCCGCCCACGAGCTGAAGACCCCGCTCGCCATCCTGCGCTCCTACCTCGAGGCGCTCGGAGGCGATCTCGCCGACGGGCTGACCGCCGAGCAGAGCCAGTTTCTCGACGCCGCCACCGACGGCGCGCGCCGCCTGCAGCACCTCGTCGAGAAGTTGCTCGACGTCGCCGCTCTCGACGGAGGTCACGTCCCCCTCAGGCTCACGGCCGTGGCCTGCCAGGGTGTCCTGGACGGCGTCGCCGCCGAGCTCGCTCCGCTCGCGGAACGGGGCGGGGTCGAGCTAGAGGTCGGGACGGGGAGCGACGTCCCGGTGAGGGCCGACCCCGAGTGGCTCGAGCAAGTCGTGCGCAACCTCGCGGAGAACGGCGTCAAGTACACCCGACCGGGAGGACGCGTGGTCATGAGCGCGACGACGCAAGGCGAGAGCGGGGTGATCACGGTGTCCGACACCGGAATCGGCATTCCCGCCGATTCGCTGCCCAGCATCTTCGAGGAGTTCGTCAGGGTCCCGGGAACCCAGTCGCGCGACGGCGCGGGCATCGGGCTCGCGATCGTGAGGCGACTGGTCCTGGCGATGGGCGGCCGCGTGTCGGCCGAGAGTTCACCGGGACAGGGCAGCGCCTTCCGCGTCGAACTGCCGCTGTGGACCGGCGGGGCGTGACGGGTCCCGAAGCGGCGCGCCGGCTTCTCTCCTCCCCCACCCTGCGGGACCTCGCGGCCGCGTGGCCGGCCGGGCGCGCGTACCTGACCGGCGGATCGCTGCGCGACCGTTTGCTCGGCCTCGCCGTCCACGACTGGGACCTGATCATGGACGGCGACCCCGCGCGCGCGGCCCGCGCCCTGGCTCGACGCTACGACGCGCGCGCCTTCCAGCTCGGCCGGCCCCCTCGCGTGACGTGGCGCGTCGCGCGCCCGGGGGTGCAGTTCGACCTGGTCGGCGTGCAGAGCGCGCTCGAGGACGACATCCGGCGACGAGACTTCACGGTCAATGCTCTCGTCTGGCGGCTCCCCCGCGGGCCGCTCATCGACCTGGTGGGAGGATTGGAAGACCTCGCCGCGGGACGGATACGCGCCGTTAACGAGGCGAACCTGCGGGCCGACCCACTGCGCGTGCTGCGCGGCTTCCGGCTCGCGGCCACGAGGCCCGGACTGCGCCTCACCGCCGAATGCGAACGCCAGCTCGCGGCCGCCGCGTCGGGTCTGGGCCACGTCGCCCAGGAACGAGTGCACGAGGAACTCCGCCTCCTTCTGCTCGGGCCGGCGGCCGCCCGCTCGCTGACCCAGGCCGCGCGGTGCGCCGTCCTGTCTCACATCCTGCCGGGATGGGACGACGGCACGCGTTCGAGACAGGCTGCGCAGCTCGCCGGCGTCCTCGCCGGACTGGCGCGCTCCCGGAGTCGAACGGTGGCCGCGGGCGCTTCCCAGATCTCCCCGGCGGTGCTCGCGGCGCCCGCCGCGGGGTTTCCGGACCGATGGGAGGAGGCAGCGGCCTCCGCAGCACTCGAGCGCTGCGGATGGGCTCCACGGGCGGCACGGCGTGTCGCCGCTGCGGCCGCGACCGGGTTGCGGCTGGTCACGGCGCTGCCCGCCGGTCAGGCAGCGTGCCGGGAGGTGGCAGCCGCATGCGACGAGGCGTTCCCCCTGGCCGTGGCGTGGGCCATCGCCTCCAGCCAGCAGCTTCGCGCCGACCCGCAGCACGTATCGCGGCTGCTCCGCTGGTGGAGAACATTCTCCGCCCGGCCGCCGCTGCTCGGCGGCGACGAGGTGACCGCGCTGCTCCGGCTTGGGATCGGGCCCGAGCGGGCGGCGGCGGTCCGGGCCTTGCGACTGGCGCAGGCACGGGGGGACGTGCGAACTCCGGCCCAGGCCCGCGCATGGTTGCGGCGGCACGGCGCGGTCGGGACCGTGTGGTAGATTGTGCCGATGGACGCGCCGCTCTCCCTGGACGATCTGCTCCGCTTCATGACCAAGAAGGGAGCCTCGGATCTCCACCTCAAACCGGGCCGCCCTCCCCTGGTCCGGATCCAGAGCAAGTTGATCCCGATCAAGTCCGTGCCGCTCAAGGTCAAGGACGTGGAGGACATGGTCTTTCCGCTGCTCAAGCCGGGGCAGCAGAAGAAGCTCGAGGAGCGTCAGTCCGTTGATCTCGGCTACGGCGTCGCCGGTGTCGCCCGGTTCCGCTGCAACATCTTCCAGCAGCGCGGCTCGCTGGCCGTGGCCTTCCGTAACATTCCCTTCGACATCAAGAACTTCGACGAACTGAACCTGCCCCAGGTGGTGGGTTCGTTCACGTCGCTTCCGGCCGGACTGGTGCTGGTCACCGGCCCGACCGGATCGGGAAAGTCGACGACGCTGGCGGCGCTCATCCAGGACATCTCGCGCACCCGCCCCTGCCACATCGTCACCATCGAGGACCCGATCGAGTTCCTCTTCACCGACCACCTCGCCACCGTCTCACAGCGCGAGGTCGGCACCGATACGCCGAGCTTCGGCGAGGCGCTGAAGAACGCGATGCGGCAGGATCCCGACGTCATCATGGTCGGCGAGATGCGCGATCCGGAGAGCATCGGCGCCGTGATCACCGCCGCCGAGACCGGTCACCTGGTGTTCTCAACCCTCCACACCAACTCGGCCAGCCAGACCATCGACCGGATCATCGACTCCTTCACGCCGATGCAGCAGACCCAGATCCGCTCCCAGCTCGCGCAGGTCCTGCGCGCCGTGGTGTCGATGCAGTTGATTCCATCGGCCAAGGACCAGGCGCTGCTCCCGGCGATCGAGGTCCTGGTCAACTCACCCAAGGTCGCGCGCCACATCGAGCGGGGCGAGATCAAGGAGCTTCACGAGGAGATCGAGAAGTCCGTCAACTACTACAAGATGCAGACCATGAACCAGAGCCTCATCGCCATGCTCGCCAACGGAGCGATCACCTACGAGGTGGCGATGGAGCACTCCCTCGACCCCGAGGACCTTTCACTCAAGCTGCGCAAGCTCTTCCCGAGTATCGAGGAGGCGCAGCGGGAGGGCAGGATGGCACCGTCGCCCGCCGACTTCGCGCAGATCGTGGAATTGATGGAGATCAAGCGCCTCTACGAGGAGCAGGAAGAGCGCTGGCGGCAGCGCTTCTCGGAGAAGGAGGAGCTGATCGCTCAGCTCGAGGGACAACTCGCGACTCTCAAGCAGGAAGCTGCGTCCTCCGGAGCGACACTCGCCGAAATGCGCAACCAGATCGAGGCCAGCCGCGCGGAGAAGGATCGGGTGATCCAGGAAGCCAACGCCAGGATCGAGAAGCTCAACGAGAGGATCCGCGACCTCAACCAGCAGCTGGTCGGCAGCGGCAAGGCGACCTCGCCGGAAAAGCCGCCCACCGGGTTCTTCAAGCGCTGACCGAGGCCTCGACTCTCACGAACCCCCGCTCACCCGCGCCACGCCCACACGGCACGCCGGGCCTCGCCTTCGACCGACAGACGCACGCGCAGCACTCTGCTTCCCGGCGACGCCTTCCAGGCCCATGCCTCCGGCCACTCGATCGCCGTGACCGCCGCGGAGTCGTCGAGTGCCTCGCCCAACCCCACCTCGTCCCACGGTGCCGACGCCATTCCGCGCAACCGGTACAGGTCCGCGTGATGGACGCGGTCGATGCCGTTCGCCCTCACGGCGTAGGTCTCGAGCAACACGAACGTCGGTGAGCACACTTCCTCCGGATCGCCTCCCAGCGCGCGGACGAGCCCTCGCACCCAGGTGGTCTTCCCGGCACCCAAAGGCCCTTCAAGCAGCACCTGGTCGCCCGGCCGAAGCTCGGCGGCCCGAGCTGCCGCGTGGCGCTCGGTGGCCTCGGAGTCGCACAGCACGGTTTCGCGGTCGCTCATTCGGTGTCGCGGAGCTCGGCCTCGGCACCGGCCAGGAACTCGGCCACCGTGGAGGCCGGCACCGCTCCCCGGAAACGCTCTCCGGCCAGTTCGGCGGCCCGCCCGTGAAGCCAGGATCCCGCGGCGGCGGCCTCCTGCGCGCCGAGCCCTTGAGCGAGCAGTCCTCCGCACACCCCCGCCAGGACGTCGCCGGCCCCACCGGAGGCCAGGCCCGGGCTTCCCGTCGGGTTGACCAGTGGCGTCGACCCGCCGCTCACGATCAACGTTCGTGCCCCCTTGACGAGCACCGTCGCCCCTGACCGCTGCGCGGCGCGCTGGCCGGCCGCGAGCCGGTCGGCCGCTACTTCTTTGGTGTCGACGGACAGGAGCCGGGCGAGTTCCCCGGGGTGCGGCGTGAGCAGCGTCGGACCGCGACGCGAGGCGATCCTCTCGGGCTCACCGGCGAGCAGCGTCAGGGCGTCGGCGTCGAGCAGGAGCGGGCCGTGCCAGGCCTCGAGGATGCGACCGACCAACCGGCGCGGCCCTTCTCCAAGGCCGATGCCCGGGCCGACTGCCAGTGCCGTGGCCCTGGCCAGCAGCGCTTCGACGCCCTCGCCCGTCATCGCCCCGTCGGAGCCCTGCGGGAGCGGGTCGACCATCGCCTCGAGCACCGTCGCCTGGATCGCCGAAACGGCACCTTCGGCGGTGGCGACGGTGACCAGGCCGGCTCCCGACGTCACGGCCGCCCGCGCCGCCAGCGCTGCGGCGCCGGCACGCCCGACCCGCCCGGCCACGATCAGCAGGTGACCGAAGCTGCCCTTGTGCGCGTCGATCGCCCGCGACGGCAACCACCCGGTCACGTCCTCGTCGGTACTCATGCCGAGTACCGCGTTGGCCTCGAGCACCCAGGGCGGGATGCCGATGTCCCCCACCGCGACGTCGCCGCACCGCCAGCACGCCGGCGGCAGGACGTGGGCGAGCTTCGGCGCTGAGAAGGTCACCGTCAGCGTCGCGTCGACGACGGGGCCCGGGGTGGCGGCGCTCGAACCGTTCAGCCCGGAGGGAACGTCCACCGCGACGACCGGGCGCCCGGACGCCACGATCGCGGCGACGGCGTCGGCCCAGCGACCCGAGAGCGCCCTCTCGAGGCCCGTGCCGAACATCGCGTCGACGACCAGGTCCGAGCCGGCCAGAAGAGCCTCGAGACGACCCAGACCCTCCGCCGAGCAGTCGTGGACGGGCACGCGAAACGCGCGTGCCATCCCGAGTTGGCGTGAGGCGTCGGAGGAAAGCCGCGCGGGCTCGGCGAGCAACGCCACCTCGACCGACACTCCACGACACGCGAGCTGCCGTGCGATCGCCAGACCGTCGCCTCCGTTGTTGCCGGGACCGCTGGCGACGACGACCCGCTCGACGGCGCCGAAGCGTTCGAAAACGGCATCGGTGACGGCAACAGCAGCCCGTTCCATCAGGACCAGCGACGGCACCCCGAGGTCCTCGATCGTCGTCCTGTCGCAGCGGCGCATGCTTTCGTTGTCCAGTACCGGGATCATCAGCGGCCTCCTCCTCGAATCGTACCGCCAACCCGGCCCACCCGTGACGAACGAGGGCCGGACCTGCACGACGCGCCGGCCGCGCGTGCTAGCCTGCCGACGGCGGACGCCGGAGTGGAAGGGGCAAGACCGATGGGATCGTGGTGGTCGATTCCGGTGCTGGGAGGCGTTGCGACGGCGTTTCCGGCCGTCGCTGCGGCAGCCGCCCCGGACGGAAGCGGAATCGCCGCCGACCTGCCCGCATGGAGCGGGATTCCGTTCGCGGGCATTCTCCTGTCGATCGCCCTCTTCCCGCTCCTCGCGCCGCGTTTCTGGCACCACCACTACCCCAAGGTGTCCGCCGCCTGGGCGCTCGTGCTGGCGGTGCCGTTCCTCGCGTCCTACGGGCGCCCGGCGCTCCACGAGATCCTCCACGTGGCGCTCATCGACTACGTCCCGTTCATCATCCTGCTCTCGACGTTGTTCACGATCGGCGGCGGGATCATGGTCCGCGGCTCGCTGCGCGGGTCGCCTCCCGTGAACGCGACGATCATGGTCATCGGCACGGTGCTCGCCTCGTGGATCGGGACCACCGGCGCCGCGATGCTGCTGGTCCGCCCTCTGCTCCGCGCCAACCGCGACCGCAGACACAGAGCGCACGTCGTGGTCTTCTTCATCTTCCTGGTCGCGAACATCGGCGGCGCGCTCACCCCGCTTGGCGACCCGCCGCTGTTCCTCGGCTTCCTGCACGGCGTGCCGTTCTTCTGGACCTTCTCGCTGTGGAAGGAGATGCTCCTCGTCTCCGTGCTGGTGCTCGCGGCGTTCTTCGCGCTTGACACCTACTACTGGCGCAGGGAGGACGGCGTGGTCCGCGCGCGGCCGGACTCGCGCGGCGAGCCGCTGCGCGTCGACGGCTGGCACAATCTCATCATCCTGGGAGGAGTACTGTCCGTCGTGGTCGCGTCCGGCCTCGTGCGGTTCGGACACGTCGAGGTGTTCGGCGTCCACCAGACGGTCGAGAACCTGCTCCGCGACGTCGTGCTGCTGACGCTCATGGCTGTCTCCTGGATCACCACGGCTCGACGGGTGCGGATCGACAACGAGTACTCCTGGGCGCCGATCCGGGAGGTGGCGATCCTCTTCGCCGCGATCTTCGTCACGATCATCCCGCCGCTGCTCATGCTCCGCGCCGGGGAGCACGGCGCCCTTGGCCCGCTCGTCAGCGCCGTCCGGACACCGGCGCAGTTCTTCTGGGCCACCGGGGGGTTGTCGTCGTTCCTCGACAACGCCCCCACCTATCTGACCTTCCTGTCGAGCGCCCTCGGACGGCACTACGCGGGCGTCCCGGAGCGCGAGGCGATCCTCCGCCTCATCGCCGAGAACGGCGCCTTTCTCCAGGCGATCGCCACCGGAGCGGTGTTCATGGGCGCCAACACCTACATCGGCAACGCACCCAACTTCATGGTCAAGTCGATCGCGGAGGAGTCGGGAGTGAGGATGCCCTCGTTCTTCGGCTACATGTTCCGCTACTCCGCGCCGGTACTGATCCCCGTCTTCGTGCTCGTCACCTGGATCTTCTTCTGAGCGGGAGGCTCGCGTGAACCAGTGGTGCGAAGTCGTCGTCGAGGGTCCCCACGACGCGGTGCGCGGCTTCGTGAGCGGATTCGAATTCGCGCGCGACCAGCGAGAACAGGTCGTCTTCGGGCGCGACCTGCCGATCGCGCCGGCGTCGCTCCAGGAGAAGCTCGCGAGGCTGCTGGCCGGCGGCAGCCACACGTTGCTCTTCGGCCCGCGGGCGGTTGCACTGGAACTCGCGCGCGGGCTGCGCGAGTGGGGCGCCCCCGCCGGCCTGAGCGTCACCCACGTACGCGAGATCCGCCGCGCCAGCTTCCGGTTCGACGGCGAGACGTTCAACCCGGAGGTCGCCGGTCGGATCCACGCCGCGATGGTCACCAGTCTGCCCGAGGCGGTGGCGATCGCCGACCTGCACGAGCACGAGGAGACGTCTCCCGGGGCGGCGGGCACCGAACTGTACGCACCGGACCACGCCTTTCGCTACCGGGTGACCGGCGTGTGCTCCGGGCCTCTTGCCGGCATCCTCGAGATGCACAGGCGCGCGACCGATCTGCAGTTCGTCGAGGCCGAGGGGATCGGCATCGAGTCCTCGGAGGTCGAGTGTCCGTGAACCGGCGCGTTCCGGACCGCGCTCTTCTCACGCCGGCGGACGTCGCACCTCCCCTGCGGACCTGAGGCGCCGCAGGCGCGGGTCCTTCTCCTCGAGTTCCTGCACCAGTCGCACCGTGTCGCGGATCCTCCGGGCCTGCTCGCGCTTGAGCTTCTCCTCGCGCTTGCGGCGCGCCTCGACGAAGAGCGCGGACAGTCCGAGGATGAGCTTCCAGTGAAGCGAAGCGACGGGCAGGACGGTACCCATCACCCTGGCTCCCCAGAGGTTCGCGCCGGACAGCACCCCGCGGGAGAAGTCCGCCTTGCGCAGGTCGGCCCAGCGGAAGTCGGCCCTCGAGCAGTCCGCCCCGACCAGGCGGGTGAAGCGGAAGTCCGCGCGCGTGCAGTTGGCCCGCGAGAGGTTCGCCATGATCAGATCGCAGCCGGAGATGTCGGCATCGGCGAGAACCGCCCCGACCATGCTCGCCTTGCGCAGCCGTGTCTCGCGCAGCTCGGCGCCAGACAGGTAGGCGCCGTCGAGATTCGCCGATTCGAGGTTGGCACCGCGCAGGTCCGCCCCCTCGAGACGGGCCTGCTCGAGCCGGGCCGTGCGCAGGTTGCAGCGGTTGAGGATGGTGCCGGAGAGGTTGGCGCGCACCAGCAACACACGGCCCAGCCTGGGCGAGCGCAGGTCCAGCCCGGAGAGGTTGGCGCCGGTCATCTGCACCTCGTCGAACACGGCGTTGAGCAGGATCGCCTCGCGCAGGTCCGCCTGGGACAGGTCGGCGTTGACGAACCTCGCCTCTTCGAGGTTGGCCGCGCGCAGCGTCGCATGTGTGAAGTCCGCCCACTCGCAGTTCGCTCCGCCGAGGTTCGCGCGCAGGAAGTTGGCCTCCCTCACGTTGGCCTTCAACAGCCTCGCGCCCTCGAGGTTGGCGCCGGGGAACTGCGCGCGCAGCGCGTACGCGCCCTCGAGGTTGGCTCCCTTGAGGTCGTTGCCGGACATCGACACGCCCTCCAGCATGGTGCCGACGAGCGTGGCTCCGGTCAGATTCGCCCGTTCGATGCGGCAGCCGCGCAGCCCGGCGCCGGACAGATCGGCGCCGGAAAGGTCGGCCCGATCGAGGACCGCACCCTCGAGATTGACCTGGGCGAGAACCGCGCCCGAGAGCATGCACCCCGTGAGGTCGGAACCCCGAAACGTGGCGCCGGTGAAGGTCGTGCCCTTGAACGAACACGTGCGCAGTTCGAGGAGATCGAGGCGCACGCCCGTGCAGTCGGCGCCGTCGAAGACCGTCCCCTCCAGCCTCGCGCCCTCGAACTGGGCGAGCGTCAGGTTGGCTCCGGCGAGACTCGACCCCTCGAGGTCCACCCGGGTCATGACCGCGCGCGACAGATCCTTGCCCGAAAGGTCCATCCCGCGCAGGTCGGCATCGACCAGATCGGGGAGGATGCGCGGGTTGGCCCGCCGCCACTCGTCCCATCCCCCAGCCAGGAGGAACTTCAGGTGCTCGGGGTTTGCCATGGCGGGATTCTACAGCCGGAGGGGCCCGCCCCGGAGCGTCCCCTCACGCGGTCGGCACGGCGCGGCCGAGCCACGTCCCGCCGGCGGTCGCGAGCCGCAGGCGCTCGAGCCAGCCACGCGCCCGGGCCTCGGCGGCCAGGGCGCGCGCCGCCTCCAGTTCCGCCCGGTGGCGCCAGAGCAGCGCCACCCTGAACTCGGGGCGTCCCCACTGGCGCATTCCGGTGAATTCCCCGGGCCCGCGCAGCTTGAAGTCCTCCTCGGCGATGGCGAAGCCGTCATCGGTCGCGGCCACGGCGCGCAGCCGCTCGAGCGACTGCGGAGGACACTCCGCGCCGAGCAGCAGCACGCAGTACGAGCGGCGCGTTCCCCGCCCGACCCGGCCACGCAATTGGTGCAACTGAGCGAGGCCGAACCGCTCGGCGTTCTCTATGACCATGAAGGTCGCTTCCGGAACGTCGACACCCACCTCGATCACCGAGGTCGCGCACAGCACTCCGACCTCACCTGCGGCAAACGCCGCCATTGCCCTTTCCCGTTCGGCGGCCGGCTGTCGTCCGTGCACGATCGCGACCGGTACGCCGCCCAGCGCCTCGCGCACCGTGCGGGCGTGGCTCGCGACCGCGCGCGCCGAGATCTTCTCAGACTCCTCGATGAGGGGGAACACCCAGTACCCCCGCCCGCCGGCCGAGACCTCGGAGCGAACGAACGCGATCAGCTTTTCCCGCGCCGCGTCGTCCCTGATCACAGTCGTGACGCGCGGGCGTCCCGGAGGCAACTCGTCGATCAACGACACGTCGAGGTCGCCGTAGAGCGAGAGCGCCAGTGACCTCGGGATCGGCGTCGCCGTCATCACCAGCAGGTGCGGCGCACGGCCCTTGGCGAGAAGTGCCTGCCGCTGCGACACGCCGAAGCGGTGCTGCTCGTCGATCACGGCCAGGCCGAGGCCGCCGAAGGCCACCTCGTCCTGGATCAGGGCGTGCGTACCGATGACGAGCACGGGCTCGCCGGAGGCCAGCCGCTCGCGCACCCTTTGCTTCTCCGCCTCCGGGAGCGAACCGACGAGCAACTCCGGCGCGTGCCGAGCGTGCGCCAGATGGCGAGCCACCGTCGCGAGGTGCTGGTGCGCGAGAAGCTCGGTCGGCGCCAACCACGCCACCTGCGAACCGGATTCCAGAACGACCAGCGCGGCGAGCAGGGCGACGATCGTCTTGCCGGAGCCGACGTCGCCCTGGAGCAGCCTGGCCATCGGATAGGCCCGCTGGAGATCGGCGACGATCTCGGCCAGGGCACGGCGCTGCGCCCCGGTGAGTTGGAAGGGCAGGACGGCGCGGGCCTTCTCGCGGACCGATTCCGTGACCCGACACGGGCTGACGGTCCACGTCTCTCGACGCGCTCTCTCCTCCTCCAGGACGACCGCCAGGGCAAGCAGTTCGTCGAAGGCCAGGCGCCGGTGCGCCGCGGACTCGCGCGAGGCCAGCCGCGCGAGCGTGTCCGGAGCATCCTCGGGACGCTCCGGCGGCAGCGGAAAGTGCGTCCTGCGCAGCGCCGTGTCGAGCGGCACGAGGTCAA
This sequence comes from Acidobacteriota bacterium, assembly GCA_040754885.1. Lineage (GTDB taxonomy): Bacteria > Acidobacteriota > Thermoanaerobaculia > Thermoanaerobaculales > Thermoanaerobaculaceae > JBFMCD01. The sequence continues at coordinate 5,318 of JBFMCD010000149.1, read as the reverse complement.
GGCCACGCGGCAGAACTCCGGCGAGCGGGTCGGACACCTCTCCGATCGCCTCCAACGCCCGGGCCACCAGGGTCCGGATCCGACGGCCGCTGAGCGCGCCGACGCGCCGGTACATCGGCACGATGCGGCCGAGGTGAACCGGGTCGGCGTCCTCGTCCTCGATCTCCCACTCCGGAGCGACGAGCTGCAGGCCGCCTCCGGCGCGCCCGGCCTTGAGCGTCCCGAACAGCCAGACGCGCACGCCCGGCCGCAAGGCCCGCACGAGGTACGGCTGGTTAAACCAGATCACCGGCAGGGCGGCGGTGCCGTCGTCGACCAGACCCTCGACGATCATCATCCTCCGCCGGTGCGCGCGGCGCGCCACCAGGTGGGTGATCCGGCCGGCGACCGTGACCGGCCGGTCTGCCGTGACGAGCGCGGCGATCGGCACGACGTCGGAGCGATCCTCGTAGCGGTGCGGCAGGTGCCAGAGAAGTCCGCCCAGCGTCCCGACCCCCTCGACGGCCGCGGCGCGCGCCTCTGCGGGACGGACGCCTCTGAGAGCGGAGAGCGGGCTGTCGAGCCCCGTCCCGGACGTCATCCCCCGCCGGCCAGCAGCCGCATCCGCAACGGCACCAGCGCCAGCTGAACGAGGTCACCGTCTTCGACCGGGTAGACCTTGAACGGGTCGATCTTGGCGCCGTTGAGGAACGTCCCGTTGGTTCCGGCGTTCGTCTCGACCACGGTCCAGCCGCCGTTCTCCGCACGAACTGCGGCGTGACGGCGCGAGACGGTCCGGTCGGGGTCGAGCTCCGTCAGATCGATGTCCGGCGTGACGCCGGTCACCGGATCGTGACGCCCGAGGCTCGTCTCGCCGTCGTCCTTCAGGCCGAAGAGACGGTGGCTCGCCTCGTGGAAGAGCACGGCCCTGGCCACGACTCCCTGGCTCGACTGCGGCGGCGGAAGCTCGACGACCTCGGCTTGCGAAGCGGAGAGCTCCTCCAGGCGGCGGTTCGCCTCGCGCAGGCGCTCCGAGAGCTTCGCCATCATCCGGACCGCGATCCACGGCCGCCGCTGTAACATCTCGTCCAGGTCGGTCGCGCGCAGCGCCAGCACCTCGACGTCCGTCACCGCCGTGACCGTCGCCGAGCGCTCCGGATAGTCCTCGAGGATCGCCATCTCACCGAAGAAATCGCCCTTCTCGAGAACCGCCAACTTTCGATCCTGACCGCCCACCGTCACCGACACGCTCACCGAACCGCTCTGGATGATGAACATCTCCCTCGCCGGATCGCCCTCGCGGAAGATCGCCGCTCCGGCAGGGAAGCGATGAACGAACTCGTCCAGGGTCGTCTTGCTGGTTCCGCCGACCTTCATCTTCGCCACTTACGCGCCTCCAACGGTGATGGCCCCACTGACCGTATCGACCGTCACCTCCACGCCGAGCGGGATGGACAGGTTCCGCGAGCCGTGGCCAAACGGAAGTCCCTCCACCACCACCGCCTGCGGCGCGGCCTCGGCCAGGAGACGGCGCCACTCGTCGCGCCAGCCGACCTCTCCGCGGCTGCACCCTATCAGCCGCCCCGACACGATCGCTTGAACCCGCTCGAGTCTAGAGGAGAGCCGCAGGTGGGTCAACAAACGATCGAGTCGGTACAGCGATTCGCCGACCTCCTCGACGAAAAGGACGGCGCGGTCGTAGTCGTAGTCGTACGGCGTACCCACGAGCGACGCCAGGAGCGACAGCGTTCCGCCGATTGCGACGCCGCAGGCCGTGCCGCCACGAACGACCTGACTGGGCGTCACCCTGGACAGGAACGGCGGCGCCTCACCCCGCATCCAGGCCAGCATCCTACGGGCGCTGTCCTCGTGCCGGACCAGGGTGGTCATCATCGGGCCGAGAAGCGTCGCGAACGGGTAGGTCCCGGCCGCCGCAGCGTGAAGCACGGTGACGTCGGAAAAGCCGACCACCCAGCCGCCCCACCGGGAAAGTCGATCCCACGGAACAGAGGGGAGCACGCGCATCGCCCCATACCCGCCGCGCGCCGCCACGAGCGCGTCGACGCCACGCTCGAGCAGCCACTCGAGACCCGCCACTCTCTCGCCGTCAGTTCCAGCGAGGTACCGCGCGTGAAGCGCCAGGTTGGGCGCGAGTTCGACCTCGAACCCCTCGTCCTCCAGCCGGCGGACCCCCGCGGCCAGGCGCTCGGCTGCCACCGGACCACTGAGAGCGAACACACCGATCCGTCCACCGCGCGGCACCGGGAAGGGCAATGACCTGGCACGCTGGCTCATGGGGCCGATTGTACGTCCGACCGTCGCCCCTGCAGTCCGACGCTCCCCAGAATCGGCAACCAGGGATCGGGATCGGGGGCGGCGGTAGGTGACCGCCGCTCCCCTCCCACACCACCGGACATGCGGGTCCGCATCCGGCGGTTCGGCAGGTTGAGGTCAGGGCGCCAGGCGAGGTAGCCCGAGACGGTCGAAGTGGCGTGTGGGCAGGGCGACGTTGAGCTTCAGTGCGGAGTTGTGCCACCAGCGCCGGGTGTTGGCCGCGACCTGCGCCGCCGCCACGACCGACATGCCACGTGCCCGCAGCTCACGAAACACGGTTCTCCCGCGTTTCCATTGCTTGAGCTGAAGGCACCGCAGTCGGTGCCTGATCCACGTGTCGAGGTCGCGGAAGACCCCCGGGGTGTCGGCCGGACGGAAGTACTCCCGCCAGCCGTTGAGGTACCCCGCCAGGTCCGTTACGACCGTGGGCACGCTCCGACCACGGTTCCGGTTGGACAGCGCGCGCACCTTCGCCTTCATCGCAGTCAAGGCTCTCTTGGCCACCCGCAGCATGATCCGACCTTCCGCGGCCACCCAGAAGCTGAAGCCGAGGAATTGCCGTCGCACCGCGAGATCGACCGCGCTCTTGGCCTCGTTGACCTGGAGCCGGAGCCGGGCGTACAGCTTCCGCAGTCCCGCGAGGACGCGCTCCCCGGCCCGCCGCGACCGCACGTAGACGTTGCAGTCGTCGGCGTACCGGACGAAGGCGTGCCCGCGCCGCTCCAGCTCGTTGTCCACTTCGTCCAGGAGCACGTTGGCCAGCAGCGGCGACAGGGGTCCGCCCTGTGGCGTCCCCTCGTGCCGCTCGATCACTACTCCCGACACCATGACACCGGCGTCGAGGTAAGGCCGAATCAGCCCCAGCGTTCTCCGGTCCCCGATCCTCTTCTCCAGCTTCCCCATCAGCACGTCGTGGTCGACCCGGTCGAAGAACTTCGCCAGGTCGACGTCGACCACGAAACGCCTTCCTTCCTGGACGTACAGCTGGGCACCCCGTACTGCGTCGTGCGCCCGGCGGCCAGGTCGAAAGCCGTAGCTGTGATCGGAGAAGTCGGGATCGAAACGGGGTTGCAGGACCTGCAAGATCGCCTGCTGGATGAACCGGTCCACCACGGTGGGGATGCCGAGCTCGCGCTCGCCCCCTCCCCGCTTCGGGAGGGTCTGTCGTCTGACCGGGGACGGCCGGTAGCGCCCCGCGAGCAACGCCTCGCGCAGCCGCTGCCGGTTCGCCATCAGCCAGCTCGGCAGCTCATCCACGGTCATCCCGTCGATGCCGGGGCTGCCCTTGTTCTGCTTCACCCGCCGCAACGCCGCCATCACGTTGTCAGGCTCGACCACCTCCTCCATCAGTCGCCACGTGCCCGAGCGCGCGTCTCCATCCGCCGCCGTCGAGGGTTCCCCGCTCCGTCCCGCGCCCCAGGCTTCACGCGGTCGCCCGAACGGGAGCTCCAGTTGCCCGGTCTTCTGGGGCCGTCCCTCTTCGAGACCCATGGTCGCCTCGCTCTGCCTTCCGTTCGGCCCTTCCCGGTCGCCCGGTACCATGGCCTCTGCTGACGTCTCGCTCCGCCCTGCCGGCGTCGCCCTTTCAGGCGTGAGGCGAGATCTCCCCAGGTACGACCATCGGCTTTCAAAGCACGACCGCCGGATCTACGTCGCCTCCCCTCGGTCGCTGGCGCTTCGCGGTCATCGGCCCGCTCGCCCCGGTCGGCGCCACCTCGTATCCGGTTCCTGTTCTTCGGCCCGCTCCTCGTGCTCGGCGCTCCCTCCGGACACGCCCTCGCGGCCGTGCCCTTGCGCTCCGCTTCGGGTCGCTGCGACCTCCTCCCCCCCGGGACTCTCACCCGTGGTCGATGGTCATGCTGGGCGCACCAAAGCGAACGGGCGGCCCGATAGCCGCCCGTTCAGGTGCGGGGATGCGCGCCCGGATCAGGCCAGTTCGGCCAGTGTCGCCTTGAGCAACTTGTAGAAGCTGGCCACCGTCGGGATCTTCACCCTTTCGTCGGGCGAGTGGGGCGATTCGATCTGCGGTCCCATCGAGACCATGTCCATGCCCGGGAACTTCTCGCCGATCAGCCCGCACTCGAGCCCGGCGTGAATCGCCTTGATCTCCGGTTCCTTGCCGAACATGCCCTGGAAAGCCGCGACGGCGGTCTTGAGGACGCGCGACTTCGGGTTCGGCGCCCACCCCGGATAGCCGTCGTGCGTGACCACTTCGGCGCCGGCGAGACGGAACACCGCCGCGACCTGCTCCACCGTGCCGCGCAGCGCCGGCACGAGCGACGACCGGCTCGAGGTCGTGAAACGGACCTGGTTCCCTTCCGTGACGCACACCGCGAGGTTGTTGGACGTCTCGACCAGGCCCGGAACCGCCCGGCTCATCGCCAGGACACCGTGCGGGCAGGCGACCATCGCTCCGACGATACGGTCGCGATCGGCGCGGCTCCACACCTGGGCCGGGACCGCAACCTCGATCAGCTCGACCTTCTGGCCGGGGTCGATCTCGCCGAACTCCTGCTTGAGCACCTTGGCGGTGTCCGACACCGCACGGCGCACCGAGCCAGCGCGGCTCTTCGAGACCACCAGGACCGCGTCGGCCTCGCGCGGAATGGCGTTGTGCTTGCTGCCCCCCGAGACCTCGGCGAGGAGGAAGTTGATCCCCCGCTCGCGCATGGTGTTGAGCGCGCGGGCGAGGAACTTGAGCGCGTTGCCGCGATTCTCGTGGATGTCCACGCCCGAGTGGCCGCCGCGAAGACCGCGCACCGAAAGCTTCATCGCCACCGCGCCATCCGGCGCCGGCTTGTGCTTGACGGTGAACCGGGGCGACGCGTCGGCGCCGCCCGCGCAACCGATGTACAGGGCGCCTTCCTCCTCGGTGTCGAGGTTGATCATCACCCTGCCGTGCAACAGCGCCGGGTCGAGCTGCTGAGCACCGGTCAGTCCGGTTTCCTCGTCGATCGTGAAGAGCAGCTCAAGCGGTCCGTGCACTCCATCCTGGTCGTCCGCGC
>JBFMCD010000148.1:0-15240 GCA_040754885.1 Acidobacteriota bacterium | reverse complement strand
CTGGCGCTCTCGCCTCCTGTACACCCCGACCGCTCCTCCGCCCTGCCCCCTCGCCGTTGTAGACCATGGCCCACGGCACACGGTCCACGGACCACGCCGTCGGCTCTCTCGTCACGGACAACGGAGAACGGGCAACCGGCGACGATGGTCCGGACCACGGCGAACAGTGGCCCAGGCCCGATCGCGTGGCGTGCCGGGGACTCGGATGTTTCAGGCGGATGCCGGCCTGCTGTCCGCGCGCCGGACAGACTCGCGTGCGCCTGTACACCGAAACGACGTTGCCTCGGCCGACACTGTCGCGATATCCTTGACACAATGAGTCACCGGGAGTGTGCGGGACGCGTCGCGGACGGGTCGCTGACGCCCGACGTGCGCGATCTTCCCGGCGGCCGGCTGGTGGCGGCCCGCGATTCGGCGCCGGAATGCTCGCTCCGGCGGCTGTGTCCGAGACCTGCACACGGCGTCGCCGGCCTGCTCCTCTTCGCCGCCGCGGCTTCGGTCGCGCACGCGACGCGTCTCCCGTTGCGTGTCTACACGCCGCGCGAAGGGCTGCCGCAATCGCAGGTCTCGGTGGTGCTCCAGGATCGTGAGGGCTTCCTGTGGGTGGCCACGCGCGCCGGCGGCATCGGCCGTTTCGACGCGCACGGCTGGACCGCGTTCGACACGTCGTCCGGCCTCCCCTCCGCCGGCGTCGAGGCGCTCGACATGTCGCCGGCGGGGACGATCTTCGCCGGAACCAACGGCGGCCCGGCGCGCCGGCAGGGGAGTTCCTGGATTCCGCTGTTCCCCGCGGGGGAGGGCACGCAGCTCCCGGTGACCGCGATTCTCGCGGTCAGCGACGAACTGGTCTGGATCGGGACGCGCGCCGGACTGCGCGCGTGGCGGCCGGGCGAGGAGCCCGGGACACCGGCCCGGACGATCCTCTCGGGGAGTCGCGTGACCTGTCTGGCTCGAGCCGGCGCGGGATCGGTGTGGGTGGGCACGGCGACCGGCCTCTTTCGCCTCGATCCCGGGCAGCCCTGGCGGGCCGTCCCGATCGCCGGCCTGCCGCCGGGCGACGTGCGCGCCGTGCTCGACCGCCCGGGCCGGGGCCTGCTCGTCGCGGTCGAGGGCGCCGGTCTGTTCGTGGGCGGCCCAGGCAGCTTCTCCCGCGTCGGCGACGACGCGAGGCCGGGGCGGGTCGTGCGCTCGCTCCTGGCCGAGACGGACGAACCCGACGCGGTGTGGGTCGGCACCGACGACCGCGGCGCCTACCGCTGGGCCGGGGACCGCTGGACGCGCCTCTCGCAGCAAGACGGGCTCCCGGACGCCAGTGTCGCGGCGCTTTACGAGGACCGGGAGGGAGTGCTCTGGATCGGAACCGGCAACGGGTTGGTAAAGCGCGGTTCGGCCGCGTTCGCCACCTTCACGTCCGCCGACGGCTTTCCTGAAGGCGGCCGCACCTACGGCATGACCGAGTCGCCCGACGGCGATCTGTGGTTCGCGGCGTACAAGGACGGAGTGGTGCGCATGCGCCCGGACGGCACCATCCGCAGGTACGGTCCGGCCGACGGGCTGCCGGCCTCCCCGGTCAACGACATCGAGGCCGACCCGGCCGGCGGCGTGTGGGTGGCCACGCGACTCGGCCTCGCCCACATCGACGGCGACCGGGTGCGCAGGCTCAAGCTGCCGCCCGGCGCGCCGGTCGCCCACCGCGTCCTGCTCGCCGCGCCGGGAGGCGACCTCTACATCGGCACCTTCCACGAGGGACTGGTCGTCGTGCGCGGCGGCGGGCTGCGCAGGGTCGGCCGCCCGGTGGGCAGCGTGGTGGCGGCGCTGTACCGCGCCCGCGACGGCACGGTGTGGTGCGGCGGCGAGGGCTGGGGCGCCGTGGGCCTGCGGGCCGGGGGCGAGCCGATCGTGCTCGGGGCCGCCGAGCGGCTGCCGTCGGGCCAGGTGAACGGCATCTTCGAGGACTCCCGCGGGACGCTGTGGATCGCCACCGAGCGGGGGGCGTGGCGAAAGGACGCCTCGGGCGAGGTCTCGATCCTCGACCGCTCCTCGGGACTGCCCGACTCGTACGTGTACTGGGTCGCCGAGGGTCCCGACGGCGCGATGTGGTTCGGCACCAACCACGGAGCGGCCCGCCTGGACGCGCAGGGGCGCTGGGACGTGTTCACGTCGCGCGACGGTCTCGCTTCCGACGAGTGCAACGAGGACGGGGTCTTCATCGACTCCCGCGGCCGCCTGTTCATCGCCACCGAGGGAGTCTCGATGTTCCTCGGATCCCGGCAGCCGACCCGCAGCCTGCCGCCGCCGATCCTGCTCGAGCGCGTGCGGATCGGAGACCGGACGCTGGAGCGGCCCGCTCAACTGGAGGTCGGCCCCGGGCAGGGCCCGCTGGCGTTCGTGCTCGCGGCGCCGTCGTTCGCCTGCGAGTCGGCGACGCGCATCCGCTACCGCCTGACCGGGCTGTCCGAGTCGTGGAGCCTCTCCGAACCGGGCCAGCTGGAGATCAACTTCGGCGGACTGGGGTCGGGCCGGTACCGGTTCGAGGCGCTCGCAGTGACCGGCGACGGGCGGGTCTCGGATCTCCCGGTGACGGTGGCCGTGCGGGTTCCGCCCCGCTGGTACTCGTCCCCGGCGTTCATCGCCATCGCCGTGGCGCTGGGGGGGCTCGGCGTGGCGATGGTGGTGAAGGTCAGGGAGCGCAACCTGGAAGCCCGCCGCGTGAAGCTGGCGGCGCAGGTGGCGGCGCGCACCGAGGAGCTGCGGCAGGCCAACGAGCGTCTCGCCGAGCTGGCCATCCGCGACGACCTCACCGGGCTGCCCAATCGGCGGGCCGTCCTCGAGCGGCTGCGCGAGGCGATGTCGTCCGCGCGCCGCCACGAGCGGGACCTGGCGGTGGCGATGATCGACGTGGACGGCTTCAAGAGGATCAACGACGTCCACGGCCACGAGGTGGGCGACGTCGTGCTCCAGCGCATCGGGGCGGCGATGCGCCAGGGTCAGCGCCAGGAGGACACCCTCGGGCGCTACGGGGGCGACGAGTTCCTCGCCGTGATGCCAGGGTGCAACGAGTCCGCCGCCGTGCACGTCGCCGCGCGCCTCCGCCAGGCCGTGGCCGCGGTCGAGGTGCCGGAGGCGAACATCGGCGCCGGGGGATCGACTCTCTCGATCAGCGTCGGCATCGCGGTCTTCGACGCGACTGTGGCCGACGAGCGGGAACTCGTCAGGCGCGCCGACGACCTGCTCTACCGGGCCAAGACCATGCGCGCTCACCGCTCCGACAACGGCGACCACCTCGCCGGCTGACGATCCGTCCGGAGATCGTGACGGCCGCATTCGTCGCCGCGGGCCCCCGCGGACCTGGAGAGTTCCCGGATTGGGCGCTATGCTGACCGGGAACCGATTGGCATCGCGCGGTGTTGCCGTGCCTGGAAGGGAGGACGTGCATGGCCAGAATCGCAATCCACGGCTTTGGGCGGATCGGACGGTCGTTGCTCAAGGTGGCGCTGAAGGACTCGCTGTGGCAACCCGTGTCGGTCTCCGACATCAAGGACGCGGGAACCCTGGCGGCCCTGTTCGAGGTCGACTCCAACTACGGGCGGTGGCACGAGCCGGTCTCGGCGCGCGGCGACGTCATGGTGATCGGCGGACGCGAGGTCCGGTACGTCGACTCCACCAAGGAGCTGCCCGACTGGAAGGCGCTCGGCGTCGACCTGGTGATCGACTGCACCGGCCGCGCCACGACCCGCGCCGGCGCCCAGGCCCACCTCGATCGCGGGGCCCGGCGCGTGCTGGTTTCGGCGCCGTCGAAGTCGCTGGCAGACTGCGACGCGGTGCTGCTCCCGGGGATCAACCTCGACGCCTTCGAACCCGCGGCGCACCGGATCGTCTCGATGGCGAGCTGCACGACCAACGCCCTCGCCCCGGTGGTCAAGGTGATCCTGGAGAACTTCGGCATCCTCCACGGGTTCTTCTCGACCGTGCACTCGTACACCAACTCGCAGTCGCTCACCGATCAGCCGATGAAGGACCGGCGCGACTCGTGGGCGGCGTGCGAGAACATCATCCCGTCCTCCTCCGGCGCCGCCCGGGCGCTGCAGTTCATCTGGAAGGACCTGAAGATCACGGGCAAGGCCTACCGGGTGCCGACCCGCACAGGGTCGATCGCTGAGCTCAATCTGGTCACCGGCCGCGACGTGACGGCGGACGAAGTCAAGGCCGCGTTCCGCGCGGCCGCCGCGGCGGCTCCGCTCAGGGGCGTGATGGCGGTGCTCGAGGACGAGTGGGCGTCGTCCCGCATCCTCGGCGACGCGCACTCCTCGATCGTGGACCTGCCGCTCACCCAGGTGATGGGGGGAAACCTCCTCTCGGTCGCGGCGTGGTACGACAACGAGTGGGGGTACTCTGCGCGCCTGGCGGAAACCGCGAAGGCGCTCGCCGGTTAGGTCGTGTTCTCCTGAACGCCGAGGGCGCGGCCGGCCGGCCGCGCCCCTTCGTGTCCGCAGCGCGCACCGGGTTCGGCGCGCCGCGGCGGCATCCGACACCCCGACCGCCGGTCAGACGTCGAGCGCCTCGAGCCGCGCGATCACGCGCTCCAACCGGCCGCGCAACTCCTCTCGCTCCGACTCGAGCGCGGCGATCCGGTCCTGTAGTCCCGTCGAGCCGTCGCCGGAGGCGCGCAGTTCGCGGTTCTCCGCCTCCAGTTCCTCGACGCGGGCTCCGAGCCCACGGTAGGCTTCGATCAGGCGGTTGATGCGTTCCTCGAGCGCTTCGAAGACGTCCATTGCGGTCTCCTAGGTGTAGGTGACGCCGAGATCGGATGCGAGCCGGTCCATCAGGGCGAAGTGCGCCGCGTTGACCTCGTCCTGGGTGAGCGAGCGATCGGGGTGACGGTAGACCAGGCGCAGCGTGGTCTTCACCTCGCCCGGGCCCACGCCCTCGCCCCGGTAGCGGACCACCGGCGCGACGCTCTCGAGCCAGTCGGGCGCCGCGGCGCGGATCGCCCCGACGAGACGCCGGTACTCCAGATCGAGACCGTGGCGGATCGTCAGGTCGGAAGGCACGGCGGGGAAGCGCGGCAGCGGGGTGAAACTCACGTGGCCGACGTCTCCGGCGCTGGCCAGGTCGACCTCGGCGACCCAGAGCGGCGACGGCGACTCGAACAGCGCCTCGACGCCCTCGGCCAGGCGTCCGGCGATGCCGATCACCTCGCCCGCGGCGAGGATCTCCGCGCCCTGCCCCGGCGCCAGAACCGCGCACGTCGCCGGGCGCCACTGCGCGTCGCTCGTGCCCAGGCCGTCGAGGATCCCCTCGACGAGGCCCTTGAGATCGAGGAAGTCCGACGCCCGCACCGCGTCCCACGGGCCGACGGCGCCGCCGAGGACCACGGCCAGGCGCTCCTCCTCCCAGTGGCGTCCGTCGCGCGCGAAGTACGCGCGGCCGACCTCGCCCAGAGCCACGCGCTCCGCGCCGCGGCGCAGGTTGCCCGCCGCCGCCTCGACCACGCCCGCGAGCAGGGAACGCCGCATCACCGCGAGGCGCGCGGAGAGCGGATTGGTCAGCTCGATGGCTGCGCCTCTCACCGCGAGAGGCGACGCCGCGGCCGCCGCCTCGGCCTCGACGGACGTGAACGAGTACGTCACGGCCTCGGCGAGGCCGGCGGAGGCGAGGACGTCGCGCGCGCGCTCGGTGAGCGGCCAGGAGCCCTGGCGGGCGCCGGGTATCGCGCGCACCTCGGGGAGCACCGCCGGAATCCGGTCGTACCCGAAGTGGCGCAGCACCTCCTCGTAGACGTCCTCGGCCAGCTCGAGGTCGACGCGCCAGCTCGGCACAGTGCACGTCACGGTGTCGCCGGCCACGCTCGGCGCCATGCCGAGGGTCTCGAGCACGCGCAACGTCAGGTCACGCGGGATGGAGCAGCCGGCGAAGCGGTCGAGGCGCCCCAGTGCGAAGGCGATCGTCCGCTCACGCCGGGGCCCGGGCGCGGAGTCCAACACGCCGGACGCCACCTCTCCGCCGGCGAGCCTGGCGATGAGCGCCGCCGCCATGTCCGCCGCGGCGCGCGCCATCTCCGCGTCGCTGCCCCTCTCGAAGCGGAACGACGCCTCGGTCGAAAGTCCCAACCGGCGCGCCGTCCGGCGCACGCGTGTCGGGTCGAAGCACGCGGATTCGAGCAGCACGTCCCGCGTCGCCGGCGCGATCTCGCTCTCCGCGCCGCCCATGACCCCGGCCAGCGCCACCGCCTTCTCGCGGTCGGCGATGACCAGGTCGGACGGCTCGAGCGCGCGCCGCACCCCATCGAGCGTGGTCAGCGCCTCGCCGGCGCGCGCCGCGCGCACGACGATCTCCGCGCCCGCCAGGCGCGCCAGATCGAAGGCGTGCAGGGGCTGGCCGACGTCGAGCAGGACGTAGTTGGTCGCGTCGACGACGTTGTTGATCGGTCGGATCCCGCACGCCTCCAGGCGCGCGGCGAGCCAGGCGGGCGACGGGCCCACGGTGACGCCCCGGATCAGCCGCGCGCAGTAGCGCGGGCAGCCGGCGGCGTCCTCCACCGTCACGCGGGCGAGCGCCGACGCGACGGCCGCGCCCTCGGACACGGCGGCCGCCGGAGGCGCCAGCGTGCCGCACCCCGCGGCCGCGGCCTCGCGCGCCAGCCCGCGGTGGTTCATCGCGTCGGGCCGGTTCGTGGTGATGTCGACGTCCCACGCCTCGTCGTCGCCCGACGGCTCGCGCACCTCGACGTTGAAGCCCGCGGCGGTCAAACGCTCGGCGAGGACGTCGGCGCTCGGCGCGCCGTCGAGGTGTTCGACCAGCCAGGAGAGGAGCAGCCTCATCGCCCGCCTCCGGCGCGGAACTGGCGGAGCAGGCGCTCGTCCCCCGAGAAGAGCAGGCGCAGGTCGGGGATGCCGTACTTGAGCAGCGCGACGCGGTCGAGGCCGCAGCCGAAGGCGAAGCCGGTGTAGCGCTCGGCGTCGATGCCGCAGGCGCGGAACACGCGCGGGTCGACCATCCCCGCGCCGAGGATCTCGATCCAGCCGGACTGCGAGCACAGCGCGCACCCGGCGCCGCGGCAGATGATGCACGTGACGTCCATCTCGGCCGACGGCTCAGTGAACGGGAAGTAGCTCGGCCGGAAGCGCACCTTGAGGCTCGGGTCGAAGAGAACGTGGACGAACGCCTCGAGCGTGGCCTTGAGGTGCCCGAAGGTGACGCCCTCGTCCACCACCAGCCCTTCGATCTGATGGAACATCGGCGAGTGGCGCAGGTCGGAGTCGCGGCGGTACACCCGCCCGGGCATCACCACCCGGATCGGCGGCTTGACCGTCTCCATCGTGCGGATCTGCACCGGCGAGGTGTGCGTGCGCAAGAGCAGGCCGCCCGCGAGGTAGAAGGTGTCCTGGGTGTCGCGCGCCGGGTGGTCGGGCGGGATGTTGAGCGCCTCGAAGTTGTGCCAGTCGTCCTCGACCTCGGGGCCGTCGGCCACCGAGTACCCCATGCGCAGGAAGATCTCCTCGATCTCCCGGCGCACGCGGGTGACCGGGTGGAGCGTGCCGAGGGCGGTCCACCGACCGGGGAGCGTGACGTCGACCCGCTCCGCGCCGCGCGATGCCGCCTCGGCCGCTTCCTGGGCCTGCGCCAGGCGCTCCTCGATCAGCCGCTTCAGCTCGTTGAGCGCCTTGCCGTACGCCGGCTTCTCGTCCCTGGGCAGGGCCTTGAGAGCGTCCTCGAGGTCGCGCAGCAAACCGCTGCGCCGGCCCGCGTAGCGGACCCTCACCTGTTCGACGCGCTCGGGGCTGCTCCCCGCCTCCGCGAGGTCGGCGAGGAAGCGCGCCCGCGCTTCCCCGAGCCGGTCGGTGGCCATCAGGCGCTCTTGGCCGCGAGGCCCTTCTTCGCCAGCTTGACCACCTCGCCGAACCCCTCGATGTCGCGCACCGCGATGTCGGCCAGGACCTTGCGGTCGAGGTCGGACCCGGCGGCCTTGAGGCCGGCGATGAGCTGCGAGTACGACATCTCGAAGTGGCGCGCCGCGGCGTTGATGCGGACGATCCACAGGGCGCGCATGGCGCGCTTGCGCTGGCGCCGGTCGCGGTAGGCGAAGAGCAGCGAGCGCTCGACCTGCAGCTTGGCCATCCGGTAGGCGTTGCCGCGCGTCAGGTAGTAGCCCTTGGCGAGCTTGAGCACCTTCTTGCGGCGCTGGACGCGGTTACTGCCGCGCTTGACTCTCATCGTCCACCTCTCACTTCGCGTAGGGGAGCATGCGCTCCACCTTGGCCGCGTCCGCCGACGACACGAGGGTCTCCTCGCGCAGGTGACGGCGCCGCTTGGACGTCTTCTTGGTCAGGATGTGGCTGTGGAAGGCGCTGCGGCGCTTGAACTTCCCGCCGCCGGTCTTCTTGAACCGCTTGGCGGCCGCCCTCAACGTCTTGATCTTCGGCATGTCTGCCTCCTCTACTCCTTGGTTCGCGGCGGAGGGACGGTGCTCCGTTCGGAGCCCCGGGCCGCCGCGGGTCGGGTCGAAAAGAAAACCGGAGGCCTCACGAGGCCTCCGGCCATGGGTCGAGCGATCGTTCGGCGACCGCCGTGGTCATCGTCGCGGCGATCGTCGCGAGCGGCGTGGAACCGAGGTCGCCGCGCCGGCGCACGCGCACCGAGGCGCCGCCGCTCTCCGCCTCGCGCGCGCCGACGATGAGCAGCACCGGGACCTTGGCCAGCTCGCCGTCGCGGATCTTGGCGCCGAGCTTCTCGTTGTGCTCGTCCACCTCGACGCGCAGTCCGGCCGCGGCCAGCGACGAGGCCAGCGCGCGGGCGGGCTCGAGGAACTTGTCGGACACCGGCAGCACGCGCGCCTGCTCGGGCGCCAGCCACAGCGGCAGGTCGCCGGCGAAGTGCTCGAGCATGACGCCGAAGAAGCGCTCCACGGAGCCGAGCACGGCGCGGTGCAGCATCACCGGCCGCTGCTCGGAGCCGTCCTCGCCGACGAACGAGAGGTCGAACCGCTCGGGGAGGTTCCAGTCGAGCTGGATGGTGCCGAGCTGCCACTCGCGGCCGATCGCGTCGTGCACGACGAAGTCGATCTTCGGTCCGTAGAACGCGCCGTCGCCGGGGTTGACGGTGTACGCCAGGTCGCGGCGGCGCAGGCAGTTCTCGAGCTGCGCCTCCGCGCTTTCCCACAGCGAGGCGTCGCCGATCGCCTTCTCCGGCTTGGTCGACAGGTAGATGCCCGGATCCTTGAAGCCGAATGTCCGGTACACCTCGAACATCATGTCGAACAGGGCGTCGACCTCGGCGCCGATCTGCGCCGGCATGCAGAAGATGTGGGCGTCGTCCTGGCAGAACGAGCGCACGCGGGTCAGGCCCTGGACGACCCCGGAGCGCTCGTAACGGTGCAGCCGGCCGAAGTCGGCGATCCGCCACGGCAGCTCGCGGTACGAGTGCGCGTGCGACGAGTAGAGCACGCAGTGCGACGGGCAGTTCATCGGCTTGAGGCCGAACTCGCGCTCGTCCACCTCGCCGAAGAACATGTTCTCCTTGTAGTTGAAGTAGTGGCCGGAGGTCTTCCACAGCTCCGCGTCGAACAACTGCGGCGTGATCACCTCCTGGTAGCCGTACTTGCGATACAGACCCCGCATGTAGGCGAGTAGCTCGTTGTAGATCATCGCGCCCTTCGGGTAGAAGAACGGCGACGCCGGCGCCAGCGGCGAGAAGAAGAACAGGCCGAGGTCCCGGCCCAGCCGGCGGTGGTCGCGGCGCCGCGCCTCCTCGAGGTGGGCGAAGTAGGCGTCCAGCTCCTCGCGGGTCGCGAAGGCGGTGCCGTAAATGCGCTGCAGCATCTCGTTGCGCTCGTCGCCCTTGAAGTACGCGCCGGAGGTCTCGATCAGCTTGAACGCACCGATCTGCGCCGTGCGCTGGACATGCGGACCGCGGCACAGGTCGACGAAGTCGCCGTGGCGGAACACGGTGATCTCCTCGCCCTCGGCGATGTCCTCGAGGCGGAGCAGTTTGATCTCCTCGCCGCGCGCCGCGAAGATCTCCCGCGCCTGCTCGCGGGTCACCGCCTGGCGGCTGAACTCGCGGTCCTCGGAGACGATGCGCGCCATCTCCCGCTCGATTTGCTCGAGGTCGTCGGGCGTGAAGGTGCGCGGGAAGCGGAAGTCGTACTGGAACTTCTCCGAGTGGTCCTGCCGCCCCGCGTCGATGATCGTGCCGGGGAACAGGTGTTCGACGGCGTCGGCGAGGACATGCTCGGCGGAGTGGCGGATCACCACCGCCGCCTCGGGGTCCCTGGTCGTGAGGACGCGGAACCGCCCCGAGCGTCCGATCGGCGCGCGCAGGTCGACGATCTCGCCGTCGAGCTCTCCGGCGACCGCGGCGCGCGCCAGCCGTTCGCCGATCGTGCGCGCCACCTCGAGCGGCGACACTCCGGCCGGGAAGCGGCGCTCGCTTCCGTCGGGAAGAGTCAGGCTGATCTCCGTGCTCATCGCACTCGCTCCTTCCGCCCCGTCGCCGGGCCGGGAAAAACAAACCGGCCGCCCAGGTGCGGGGACGGCCGGCAGAACGCGAGTGGTAGGCGCGTGCGGGCTCGAACCGCAGACCTCATCCGTGTGAGGGATGCGCTCTACCAACTGAGCTACGCGCCTTCGCGACGAGCGGGTGGTAGGCGCGAGCGGACTCGAACCGCTGACCTCTACCGTGTCAAGGTAGCGCTCTAACCAAGCTGAGCTACGCGCCTCTACTCGCGGGCTGCCGACGGGCGGACCCGGATCGTACCGGGACACTTTGTGCCCGTCCTCGTCCCCGAACCTTGGCAAAGAACACACTCCCCGGACGAACCGGGGGAGGAAGCGTACCTCAGGGGGCGGTCGACGTCAAGCGAACACGACAGCGTGGTCTGTGGTCCGTGGACCGAAACCGGAATCCGATCCCGGTGGAGTCGTCCGGACCACGGCACACGACCCACGATCCACGCATCCGCCACCGACCAAGCTTCGCCCCCCGCTCGTGCCGAGACCGCCGACCGACGAGCGTGCCCCGGGGTCTGAATGAAACGGGGCGGGCCGAAGCCCGCCCCTCGTCGCACCGTTGAGAAGCCAGGCCTACTGCAGTTCCATCCACCACCGCACGCCGGTGGCGCCGCCGCCGACGACGATGTTGAGGTCCGGGACCTCGTGCAGCTCGGCGCGGCCGTCGTCGCCGACGTGCGACTTGGCGACCACCACCTTGCCGCCGGCGATGGCGAAGCCGGACGCGGCGCCCTCGCCCGGGATGCGGTAGCGGTCCACCGAGTAGTCGCAGGTGTTGGGATCCGCGTTGATGCGGATGATGTACGAGATGCCGGCGCACGAGGCGTCGGGGTCGTAGGCGAGGAACAGGGCGAACGGCGGGTCGGCGGTCCTGGTCGGCACGAGGATCAGCGGCGGGGCCGTGATCTGCGTGCGCCGCCCGAGCTTGCCGACGGCGGGAGCGGGCAGGTCGATGTCGCGCAGCTCGACGATGATCGGGCTGGACTCGCACGCCCGGTCGTGCGGCACGCCGAGTTCGCGCACCTCGAACTGGATGCGCGGCACGAACGCGCCGGCGACGGTCGAGTCGCCGACGTCCGGCCCGGTGACGTTGGGGCTCTTCTCGTAGTAGGTGCCGGTCGAGAAGGCGTACATGTTGTACGTCGGCGTGTCCACGTCCGCCGGGTACGCCGCCACCGCCGGCGGGTAGTACATCGGGTTCTCCGCGCCGAGGTCGAGCCAGCGGCTGAGCGACCACGGCGAGCCTGCGTCGAGGAACCACATCTGGCCGTTGAGGTCGACCTGGATCGCCTCGTCGACGATGTTGTCCTGGCGGAAGATCGGCGACTCCGTGCCGAAGAGCACGGCGTCGGCGAACGTCTGGTTGCGCACGCGGGCGCCGGCGTCCTGTCCCGCCACGTCCACCGCCGCCTGGCGGAGCACGCCGGTCACCGGGTTGACCCGGTACAGCTTGTTGGTCACGCCGGTGTCGGGGACGCGCTCGTCCCACCCGGCGCCGAGGACCAGCTCCCACTCGGCGATCGAACTGCCGCCCAGCGCCGGGATGCTCCACGACTGGCCGAGCGAGGGCACTGCCGTGGTGCCGGACTCGCCGTCGCGCGAGACGCTCCACAGCGGACTGATCGGTTCGGCGGCGTCGTAGTGCGGGTCGGCCGGGTAGGTCAGGCCGCCGACGATCCGCGCGCCGAAGGGGTGGGTGACGTCGAGTGCGTGCAGCCCCGTGCCGCCCGGGCCCTCGGCGATGAAGAGCAACGTCTTGTAGCAGCCGCCGTTGCTGTCCACCACGTCGCAGTCCCAGTTGCCCGCGCCGTCGAGGCCCCACACGTCGCCGAAGCGCGGCGAGTTGGCCAGGCCGTACAGGTGGCGCGAGGCCGGGCGCTGCTGGCCGGTGACGTAGGAGTCGGTCTCCGTGTCGGTCGGGTCGAAGAAGTCGCGGTACGTCTCGTACATCGTCCTCTGGTTGTCGAGCAGCGTCGGCGGCGCCAGCGCCAGCAGTTCGGCGCCGTCCACCACGTCGATGGCGTGCAGCATGCCGTCCGACGAGCCGACCCAGATCACCGAGTGGCGCCCCGAGTACATGCCCTCGAAGTCGCCGCGCGGCCGAAGGTTGCCCTGCTTCCAGATCTCCGTCGGGCCGACCACCGCGGCGGTCGAGTTGGTCAGCGCGCCGAGCGCCCAGCGCCGCGGCGTGAACACGGCCGGGAGACCGTCCTCGTTGCCGTCGCCGCCGAGCATGAAGTCTACGACGTTCTCGTCGAAGTTGCAGGTCGGGCAGATGGTGTTGAGCGTCGCGATCGAACTCGCCGAGTTGGTGATCTCGACGAGCTGGTTGGAGAGGTTCGGGTTCCAGGTGTAGACCCGGCGGGTCAGGCCGTTGTTGTTGTCGGCCACCGTGGTGTAGTCGCGGTCGGCCCCTGCCGAGAGCACCTCGCCGGCGTCCCACAGGCAGTTGCTCTTGAGGCCTCCGGCGTCGACCCCGCCGCACGGCACGTTGAGGTCGCAGGTCCACTCGTCGGTGTTCGACGAGCAGTCCACTGCGGTGTTGTAGGCGTACAGGTGCCCCTTCCAGTCGGGGTAGCGGGCGCTCGCGACCAGCGCGACGGTGCCGAGCGTCTGCGCGGTCCCGACCACCGAGGGGGCCGAGGTGGTGTAGTCGCCGTGGCCGATCGCCGTGACGATGTCCTCGAGCGCCTGGACGAACTCGTCGCGGTTCTGGGCGAAGAAGGCGTAGTGGCGGGGGTCCATGGCGAACGGGCCCGGAGGCGACGGCCGCAACGGCACGCGGTCGTAGCACACCGGCTCGAAGTAACGCGAGGTGTCGCCCGTGAACTGGGGCAGGAACGGGTCGATCTCGGTCGGGTTGCCCGGGTCGATCAGGCCGGAACGGCCGTACGGGTCGCCGGCGTCGGTCCGCCCCATGTAAGCGGTGTAGTTCAGCTCGCACGGCCCGACGTTCTGCGACAGGCCGATCACCCAGGTGCGGATGTCGAGGCGCGCCGGGTTGGACGAGACATCGGTGAATACGTCTGAGACGGTGTCCCAGATCTCTTCGGACCTTCCAGCAGGATAGAGCGTGTAGTTGTCAGGGCACTTCACGACGCCGGTGCCGTCGTCGTAGGGACCTCCGTCGGGGCACCCCGGGCCGCCCCAGCGGCCCGTGCAGGGGCTGGCGCAGTTGAGGCAGGGGTCGGCCCAGTTGGACTCCTCTGGCAAGTGCGGGGGGCAGGTGCCAGTTACCGGGTCCAATTCGACTGGCGGGCACAGGTAGCACGGGCTCTGTGGGTTGTACTGGTTCGACAGACCGTCGGTGATGAGAATCGCGGCGTTGAGCCGGTCGCAGTTGAAGCCGCGCAGGTCCTGATCGAGGGTGAACGTCTGACTGCGGCAGTCCGTGACGCTCCCGCCGTCGGTGGTCTTCTTCAGCACCTCCTTGGCGAAGGCCAGACCCGAGCGTGTCGGCGTGCCGCCGCCCACGTTCAGTCCGGGATCGGTCGCGATCAGCGCGAGGTGCATGCGTTCCTCGATCTCGCGCACGTCGCCGGTGTCGCCGATGTCCACAGGCACCTCAAGGGCCTGCGTGTCGCTGTCCATGCTGCGGCCCGGGTACACGGCGAGGCCCCAGTTGACGAGGTCGGCGGTCTGGCCCACCACGTCCGCCGGCGGAATGGTGCGCCCGCCACGACCGACCTCGTTGCGCGGGGCAAGGATGCCGTCGTAGAAGGGCCCATCGCGGAACGTCATCGCCCCGACGGTGCTGACCGGCACCTGAATGCCGAGTTCGTCGTAGAGATGGAACGGCGGGCCTGGGTCGGACACGTAGGAACTGAACGTGCCGGTGAAGGTGTACGTATGGTACGAGTAGGCCTTGAACACCCGCGAGCCGCTTGGACCGCTCGGATCCCATGGCGCATGCGCTGTACCTGAGTACGGATCTGTCGGGGGCGGGCTGACCGGGAAAATTTGCGGGTCGAAGCGGACCGTCAGCGTGGTCGCTGTCTGGCCGATTACCTCGCCGACGTCACCGAGGGTGCGGCCGTACCGTGCGACGACCACCCGAGTGCCGTTCGGCCAGTCGGACACGTCGATCGGATCCACAGGGATAGTCTTGATCGACGCGTTGACGACTAGCGCCGGTTGGACCTCAGCTGGATCGCCGTCGAGATCCAAGTCGAACAGCCCAATGCTCTGAGGCGAGTGGTGCTCGATGTTGGGGCCGGTGATCGTTGCGCCCGACCAGCGCGTTGCCGGCCAGGTTGCCGGCGCGACCCACGGCGAGACGATCGTCACCGAGTCGCCCATGGCGTTCTTCACCGTCGCCATGCGACTCGGGTAGAGCTGGTCCACGATCAGGGTGTAGTACCAGATTCGACACGGCTGCGCCGCCTGGGCGAGCAGCGGCATCGCGGCCTGCGGCGCGACCACGCCGGCCACGCCCAGCACCGGCGCGGGCGCCACCGCCGCCACCGTCGTCCGGTTCTCCGGGGCACGCGCCGGGGCCTGGCGCGGCCACAGCGAACCGAGCCACGTCGCCGCCGCCCCTGAGGTGAGGGGCGCGAGAAGCGCGGAGGCGACGCGGGCGAGGAACGGTCTGGCGTTCGTGGCCGGTGCCGCCGGCGTGCTCAGGTCGGCAAGCCGGATCGTGCCCAGGTCGCCGGTGAACTGAGGAGCCGCAGGCGGTTCTGTCGGAGTCGGGGTCTTGGTCCGCGTTGGAGTACTGGTGGCCGTAGGCGTA
>JBFMCD010000147.1:0-36928 GCA_040754885.1 Acidobacteriota bacterium | reverse complement strand
GGTATAGGCGGCCGCCCAGACCGAGAACTTCGGCTTTTCGGTGTAGGCGAAATCGCCGCAGAACAGCCAGTCGATCTGACCGAGCGGGTGGAAGCCGACGCGCGCCGAGTACAGCATCCGGTCGTCCTCGTTGCTGCGGGCGCGCTTGTCGCGGCCGTTCCACACGCCGACCTGGTACTCAAAGGTCGGTGCGTCCTTGCCGCCCTTGAGGCCGTTGATGGTCACACCCTGCGAACGGAACAGCGCGAGACCACCGGTTGGGAACCCGGTGTTGGCGTTGGTCGCCGAAAGTGCCAGCGAGGTGTTGCTGCCCGGCCACTTGGAGAAGCCACCGCCGTTGTCGATGTCGGTCTCACCGGTGAAGATGGTGCGGTCCACGCCGTCGAGGCCGAAGCCGGAGTGGAGGAACTCCAGCGAGTACGGCACCTTGTTGCGGCCGGCGCCGATCTGGAAGAGGTCGTTGAACTTGTAGTTGATCCAGGCGTCGTGGAGGTTGACCGCGCCCTGCGGCTCGAGCTGCAGGTGGAAGTAGTAGGTGAAGTTCGGGCTGTACGCGTGACCGTCCCACCAGATGCGGGCGCGGCGGACGTAGAAGTTCGAGTAGTCCTCGGTGTTGCCCTTCACGAGGTCGTCGAACTGCACGAAGCTGTAGCGGAACTGGATCGCCGAGAACAGGCGCAGCGAGAACTTGTTGTTCTCCGTGGTCAGCTTGAACCCGCCCTTGTAGTCGCCCTTCAGTGCCGTCGGGTTCTTCGGCGCTGGTTTGGCTTCCTGCGCGAACGCGGCCGCACCGGCAACAAACGCCAGTACCGTCGCAAGCGCCACGAACTTGGTGAACTTGGTGATCATCCGTACCCCTCCCGTGTGGTTGTGATGTCCGCTTCGTGCTGCCGAGGGCACTCCCCTCCCAGCCGTCCCGATACGAAGCAAGGCGTGTGCCCACAATCACTGTGCAGCCACGTCTTTTCTTTGCAATATGATAGGACGCAGGACTCGCCACCGCACATTGGCATTGTCACGTCGCAGTAACGAAACAGCGCATCGAGTCCGCCACATGCCGGCGCCGTCACGCCAGCGAAACAGCGGCCCGCAGAGACTCAGTCTTCGGTGGAGATGGAATAGTTCTTGATCTTCTCCCACAGCGTCTTTCGACTCACGCCGAGGAGTTCCGCGGCCTCGCTACGGCGGCCCGAGGTGGCGCCGAGGGCCGCCCTGATCGCCTCGATCTCCGCCCGCTCGACGGCGAGCTGCAGGGTGACGACGTTCTGAGGACTCGAGGAAGGGCGGCGGATCGCGGGAGTGCTGACTCTGACCTGGGGCGGGAGCTCCTCCACTCCCACTCGGCTCGCCCTGCAGAACAACACCGCGCGCTCGACGACGTTACGCAGCTCGCGGACGTTGCCCGGCCACAAGTACGCGTCGAACGCCTCCAGCACCTGGTCGGTGAATCCGTCGATCGGCTTGCCGCGCTCGCGCGCGAACTCCTCGAGAAAGACCTGGGCCAGCACCGGTATGTCCTCGCGCCGCTCGCGCAAGGGCGGGAGGTTGATCGAGACGGTGTTGATCCTGAACATCAGGTCCTCGCGGAACCGGCCGGCGGCGATCTCCTCCTCGAGGGGACGCAAGGACGCGGAGACGATGCGGACGTCCACGTTGATCGGCTTGTGACTCCCCAACCTCTCGATCTGGCGCTCCTGCAGCGCGCGCAACAGCTTGACCTGGAACGACAGCGGCAACTCGCCGATCTCGTCGAGGAACAGCGTCCCGCCCGACGCCGCCTCGAACCTGCCGATGTGCCGCTCGCTCGCGCCGGTGAAGGCGCCCTTCTCGTAGCCGAACAGCTCCGACTCGATCAGCGTCTCGGGCAACGACGCGCACGACACGCGAATGTACGATTTGGTGCGCCGCGGGGAGTTGTAGTGGATCGCCGAGGCGACCAGCTCCTTGCCCGTGCCGCTCTCCCCCTGGACCAGGATGTTGGCGTCGGAGTCGGCTACGACCTTGATCAGCTCGAAGACCTCGCGCATCTTCTTGCTCTTGCCGATGATGTTGCCGAACGAGAAGCGCTTCTCGAGTTGTTCCTGCAAGCGGATGTTCTGCTCGCGCAGGAGCCTGAACGAACAGACGTTGTTCAGCCTGAGGATGAGCTGGACCATCGAGAACGGCTTGGCGATGAAGTCGGCGGCCCCTTGGCGCATCGCCTCCACCGCCGAATCGACGGTGCCGTGCGCCGTGATGATCACCACGGTCGTGTCCGGCTGCATCGCCTTCACCCGGCGCAGCAGTTCCATGCCGTCCATGCGTGGCATGAGCAGGTCGGTAAGGACGACGTCGTGGAGGTGCTGTTCGAACAGACGCAGCGCCTTCTCGCCGTCCTCCGCGACGTCGATGTCCCATCCTTCCTTGCGCAGCGCGTCGGCCATCGTGATGCGCAGAATCGGCTCGTCCTCGACGATCATCAGGCGCCGACCGCAAATAGTCATGACCCGTCCTCCACTTCGACCGGCTCGTTCCTGACCGGCAGCACGACCCGGAAGGTCGAGCCCTGCCCGGCCGTACTCTCGACCGCGATGACGCCGCCGTGGGCGGCGACGATGTTGTAGCTGACCGACAGGCCCAGGCCGGTCCCCTTCCCCACGTCGCGGGTCGTGAAGAAGGGGTCGAAGATCCGGTCCAGGAGGTTTGCAGGGATCCCCGCTCCGGTGTCGGCGATCTCGGCCACCACCTTCGCGGGCTGCACCCAGGTCCGCAGCGTGAGCACGCCGCCTTCGGGCATCGCCTGGATGGCGTTGAGCACGAGGTTGAGGAACAGCTGCTCCATCTGAAAATGGTCGGCCAGCACAACCGGCTCCTGGCGGTCCAGTTCGAACTTCACCTCGACCCGGTTCTTGCGCAGCTGGAACTCGACCAGCTCGACGACGTGGTGCAGGTTGTGGTTGATCGATGTCGGCTCCGGCTGGATCGGCCGAGGTCGGGAGAAATCGAGGAGGTTCAAGATCGTGTGCTCGATCCTCTTGATCCCCTCCCGCACCAGGAGCAGATAGCGCTCGCGCAACTCGACGTCCTCTGGGTTGGCCTGGATCGCGTCGATGCACGTGAGCATTCCGGCCAGCGGGTTGTTCACTTCATGGGCGACGCCTGCGGCGAGCGTGCCGACCGCGGCCATCTTCTCGGTGTGGGCGAGTTGCGCCTGGCGGACCTTGTCCTGATCCCGCGCCTCTTCGAGTTCGTCCATCATCCGGTTGAAGGCGTCCGCCAGTTCTCCGACCTCGTCGCCGCGCCGGAACACCGCTCGCGCGGTCAAGTCGCCTCTCCCCGCGCGCTTCATGGTCTGGTAGAGGTTGAGGATCGGCCGGATCAGCGTCTCGACGTAGACCATGGTGAGCAGTGAGTTGCCGAGCATGAGCAGCACCGCGACCAGCGCGACGCGGTTCGCCACCCTCCGGACCTGCTTCTCGATCGGGTCGAGTGAGAAGCCCACGGCCAGGGAGCCCCAGAAACGGGTCGAGATATTGAGCGAGGTCCGCACCTCGAGCACTCGCTCTCCCCACGATGCCGTCCGGATCTCGACTTCGCTCGGGCGGCCGAGCGATTGCTGACCGAGGGCCCGGCTGAACCTCCGCCCGGCGAGGTCCCACCGACTGGTGTGCGTGACGACGCCGCCCGGATCGGCGACGATCACGTACCGGACCAGGTCCCGGTTCCTCTCGGTCATCTCGGTGATGTAGTTGTCGATCAGCCCGGTTTCGCTGACCAGGCGGAGTTCCTCGTACATCAGCGCGTCGGTGATCGGGATCGACAGCGCCTCGGTGACCGACGTTCCCCGGCTGACGATCTCGTCGTATCTGGAGCGACGCTCGTGCACCACGGCGAGCACGCCGACGAGTGCCATCGTGACCACGATCAACGAGTTGGAGTAGAGGAAGAACTTGGTCCGCAGACCGAGCCGGAGCATCTCACGGCTCCCCTGAGGCGCACGTCAGGGCACTTTCCGGAAGCCTCAAGGCGGCCGGGCCGAACAGCCCGGCCGCCAGGGAGCGTACCCCGTCGAACTGCGCGTCCTGGCACACCGCGAACCCCCCAGCGAGTTCCACGTCCCACGCGGCGATTGCCGCGCGGACCTTGGCGTCGGCCGCCGGGACATCGACGAGCACGCGGACGAGGTCGTCCCGTACCTTGGCGCGCTGGCCCGGAGCGAGCACAAGGGGAAAATTGGGCATCGGCTCGGATTGGGCGAGGACGCGCAGTCCACGTTGGACGAAGCGCTCGCCGACCAGGTCCCGTACGGCGCACGCCTCGACGTCGCCGAGCAGGACCGCACGTGCGGCCCGCTCGTGGTGGTCGTAGTAGCGGCAGGTGAAATCCACGCCGGGCCGCAGGCCGGCGCGCTCCAACATCTCTCGGGGTACGAGGTGCGACGACGTGGAGAGAGGAGCACCGAATCCGATCGAGCGCCCGCGCAGGTCTGCGATCGAGCGCACGGCGCTGTCGTTCCTGACCAGGATCGAGGAGCGGAACGCCGTCGATCCCCGCGAGCGGAGCTGCACCACCGGCACCGCGCCGCACTGCTCGTGCGCTCGGGCATAGGTGAACGGGCCGAGGTAGGCCACGTCCAGCCTGCCGGCGCACAGTTCGTCCACCGTGCTCTGGTAGGAGGTGGCCAGCGCCAGCTCCCAGACCTGGCCCGTCTGCCGACTGAGGTAGTCGACCAGAGGCTGGTACTTGATGTACATCAGCCTCGGGTTGTAGAAGTTGACCACGCCGAGGCGCAGAGGTTTCGGGCGCGGGGAGGCCGCGGTGGCCGTCGCGGCGGCCAGCAACACGGCGAGAGCGAGGAACCTACCGGGGCGCGGCATGCGCACTCCCCCGCAGCCTCGAAACGACCTCCACAGGGTCGGTGTTCTCGGCCAGTTCCACCACGCCGGGCCAGCCGACAGCCCGCGCGCGCGCGGCGGTCTGAGCCCCGAGGCAGATCGCCGCCACGCCTCGCCCCCAGCCCGGACGATCGCGCTCGCCGTCGAGGGCGTCAACCTCGACGGGCGAGCGCACAACGCACGACGTGACGGGCAGCGCGCCGAGGACGATGCGCGCGGCCGGCTTGACCGGCAGCGGGACCTCCACGAGAGCGGCGCCGCTCGCCTCGAGCGCCTCGCCGAGCGCGCCCGCCGGCGCCGCGATGACGACGCGCTGCCCCGCCAGTGCAAGGCCGGATCGCCAGTCGAGGGTGGCGCCGTGTCGCGACGTCGGACCGATTACGAACAGCGCAGGGGGGTTGATGCCGGCCCCGGCTGCGGCCTCCGCAAGGTCCGCCAGTGGGGCGCGTACGACTCTCTGCGCGGAGGTCGTCCCCTGTTCGATCACCGCGCCGGGCATGCTCGGGTTCATGCCGGCGGCAAGCAGGCGGCGCACGACGTTGGGCAAGCTGGTTACGCCCATGTAGCCGACAAGCGTCGCGTGCGGATCCGCAGCGAGGAGGTCCCAGCGCACCTGCTGGCCATCCTCCTTCGCGCTCTCGTGCGCGGTGAGCAGCGTGACGCGGACGGATTCCCTCCGGTGCGTGACGGGGATGCCGGCGTAGGCTGGCGCGGCGACTCCGGCCGTCACTCCCGGTACGACCTCGAACGGGATCCCGGCCGCGGCCAGCGCCTCGGCTTCCTCGCCGCCGCGCCCGAAGACGAAGGGGTCGCCCCCCTTCAGTCTCACCACACGCTTGCCCTGCCTCGCCAGACGCACGAGCAGGGCGTTGATCTCGTCCTGTGGGACGGGGTGGTTGCCCGCTTCCTTGCCGACGGCGTGGAGCTCGACGTCCCCGTCCAGGTCGCTGGGCAGCGCCGCCGCAGCCAGTCGGTCGTAGACGACGGCGTCGGCCAGGCGCAGGCACGCCCGACCGCGCAGCGTAAGCAATCCGGGATCTCCGGGCCCCGCGCCCACGAGCGACACGCGCGCGCGGCCGTCCCGCCCGGATGCGGTCGTCGGAGGCTCGCCGGTTTCCGCCGGAGCGTCGTTCGCGACGAGAGGGGCGTCGAGTCCGGTCCAGGCCGCGATCTCCTCTTCGGTGGGCACGCGCGCGGAGAGCTTCTGTTGATCGACGGTCGCCTCGAAGAAGCGGTCGAAGACCTTCTCCTGAACGGCCGGCGGCAGTCCGGCTCCGCGCACGGCATCCCGGACGCGCGCGGCGCCGCGCAACCACTCTCCCCACTCCGGTCCGAACCTGCGCTCGAGGGCCTGCCTGAGCCGTCTGGTCGCGAACGGCGCCTCGCCGGACGACGCGACCGCGATCTGCAGCGAGCCGCGCCGGACACGCGCCGGGACGTGGAAGGAACACAGCTCCGGATCGTCGGCGACGTTCACCCACACGCGCGCCGCCTGACCGTCCTCGAACACCTGACGGTTGACGGCACGGTCGTCGGTGGCCGCGAAGACGAGCATGTACGCGGCCGCCTCCCCCGCCTCGTATGGCCGCCTCTCGAGGCGGATTCGACCATCCCCGGCGAGTGCCTCGACCTGCGGGCACGGGGCAGGCGAGACCACGGTGACCAGCGCGCCCTCAGCGAGAAGACTCTCGGCCTTGCGCAGGGCAACGCCGCCGCCCCCGACAACGAGGCAGGAACGCCCCCTGACCGACAACATCACCGGCAACATCGTCAATCCCCCCCGTCGTCCTCGCCCGACCCGGCCGACCTCAGCCGACCACGGCTCGATTCGCGCGGTCTCCCGCTCTCCCCTCCACACCGCGCGCATCGGCCCAGGCGAGCCATTCGCACAGCTCCGCCTCGACGATCGCCTCCGCCGCCTCGACAGCCCCCCTGCGGCGCTCCGCGTCGGCGTGCAGATCGTCCGACAATCCGGCGACATCCGCAAGCCTCAGCGCGGCCGGAACGGGAAAGGGGGGTTCCACGGTGCGGGGCATTGCCAGGTCGACGACCGCCAGCGGTCGCGCGCGGCCGGCGGCGGCCTCGACCAGCGCGCGCGCGGTGATCGCCTGCACACCCCCGGAGGTTGCGCTGATCGCGGCGTCCACCTCGCGTAGCGCGGCGAAACGCCACTCCCACGGAACGACCTCGCCGGCGAGGCGTCCGGCCAGACCGTCGGCCCGCGAACGAGTGCGGCTCGACACCATCAGCCGCCCGATACCGCGCTCGCGCAGGCGCGTCGCCGCGCACTGCGCCATCTCGCCCGTGCCGAGAACGAGAGCGGAGACCTCAGTCAGGCTTCCGATCTCCCTCACGATCGCTCCGACCGCGGCGCCGGCGAGCGACCGCCCGCCCTGGCCGAGGGGCGTCTCGGTGCGGGTTCTCTTCCCGGCGCGGAACGCCGCGTGAAACAGGCGGTGCAACAAGCGACCCGCCGTTGCCGCGCTGCACGCTTCCCGGTAGGCGCAACGGACCTGGCCGAGTATCTGGTCCTCGCCGAGCACGGTCGATTCCAGGCCGCTCGCGACACGAAGCAGGTGGCGCGCCGCCTCGACGCCGATCCGGACCCTGGCAGTCGCTTCAAGGGCGCGACGGTCGGAGTCGCTCGCTCCCAACCAGCCCGACAGGCGCGCCAGCGCGACGGCGGGGTGTGCCCCCTCGAGGTACAGCTCCAGCCGGTGACACGTCGCCAGCCTGACCTCCCCGGCACCGCGCGCCGCCGGCGGCGAAAGCCGCCGGCCCTCGTGGAGACGCTCGAGCAGCGGCAGCGGGACGCTGCGGTGGTCGAGACCGATCTGGAGGATGTCGGCGGAGCCGCTCACCGCTTCTTCTCCGGTACCACGAACCGACGGAGGTGAAGTCCGCCGCCCAGGTACGTCGAGGACCGCCCCTGTCTGAGCAGGCGCCACACTCCCTCGGCGGACCTTCCGCCCCGCTCGCAGACGACGAGCCACTCCGAGTCCGCCGGCGGCGCCCCGGCGGCGAGTCGATCGAGAGGGAGAAGCACCGGCTCTCCGCCCGGAATCGGACGGTCCTCGGACTCGTCGGCGTTGCGCACGTCGAGCAGCCCGCGTTCCCCGAACTCGACATCCGGCGACTCCGCCTTCACGCCGCGCTCCTGGTTGCGCGCCGCCCACGCCGCCACCGCGAGCGGATCCACTGCCGGGGCGTATGGCGGCGCGTAGGCGTGCTCGATGTGCCCGAGCTCCGCGAGCGTCGCACCGCGAAGGAGCCACTGTGTGGCGACATCGACCCGCTTCACGACGTCACCCATCCCGAGCGCCTGCACGCCCAGGACGGTCCCCTTACCCACCTCGTAGACCAGGTGCAGGTGGATCTCCCGCGCCTCGGGCCAGTAGTGGGCTCGATCGTGACCGGTCACCCAGACGGACTTCGCCTCGCGGCCGAGATTCAGTGAGACGGCCCTCGTCACCCCGACCGCGGCCACGTTCCAGTCGAAGACCTTGACGGCCATCGCGCCGGCCACCGGCGGGAAACGGTCGTCGATCCCCGCCAGGATATTCGCCAGCGTGCGCCCCTGGCGGTTGGCCAGCGATCCGAGCGGAAGGTAGACCGGCCGGCCGGTCACCGCGCACGTGGTTTCCACGCAATCGCCCGCCGCCCAGACATGGGGCACGGAGGTGCCGAGCCGGTCATCGACAGCCAGCGCCCCATGCGGCCCGAGAGCCGCTCCGGCCTTCAGTCCCAGCTCGACGCCGGGCGCGACACCGATGGCGACTATCGCCACGTCGGCCGCCACGGTCTCGCGTCCGGCCATGATGGTGACGCCGTCGTCGGATGCCTCGATGCGCTCGACCGTGTGACCGCACAGGACGCGCACGCCCTGCTCGGCCAGCACCGACGCCACGACCTTGCCGAACTCCTCGTCGAGCAACCCCGGCAGGGGCGCCGGAGCGGCCTCGATCAGCGTGACCTCGGCGCCCCACAGCGATCGGAACGCCTCGCACAGCTCGCAGCCGACCAGCCCCGCGCCGACGATCGCCGCGTGCTTGATCGTTCCGGCCACCAGACCCCGGTGCAGCGGTGCGAGGTCCGCCGCTTCGTGGAAGCCGACGACGCGCGGGTGGCGCGGTTGGCCGGGTAGCCCACGGGCGCTGGCGCCTGTCGCCAGGACCAGTTCGTCCCACTCCAGCGACGTCCGTTCGCCGCTCTTCTCCAACGCCAGCCTGCGCCCGGACGCGTCGACGGAGGTGGCTCGCCAGCCGGCGAGCACCGTGACACCCTTCACGTCGCCGAAGTACGCCTCGTCGCGCAGGGTACCGTCGACCGTCCGCCGCAGCGCGTCGACGCCGTCGAGATCTCCCGACAGCACGTAGGGCAGGCCGCACGCGGCAACCGAGAAGAGCCGACGCTCCTCGACGACCGTCACCTCGGTCTCCGGTTCGAGCCGAGCCAGCCGTGACGCGCAACGCAGGCCGGCCGCCGAGGCGCCGACGATCACGACCCGGCGCCGGGCGCTCAACGTCGCTCCTTTCCGCCGGCGTGGGCGGCGATCGCCTGCGCCCGGATCATCGACTGCACCTCAGGTCTCCACCTCGCCGCGGACCGAGAGGGCGATCTTGTAGAAGAGCGTGATGAGCAGGAACCCGATCGCGTAGATGCCCGCCGAGATCGCCACCTCGGGCAGCGTCGGCCAGTACATGGCGACGGTTCCGAGCGGCGACGGGACGAACCCGGCGATGATCAGGCCGAGACCCTTCTCGATCCACAGCCCGAGGAAGACGGCGACGCACGCCAGGGTCAGCGTCCTCTCGTTGTGTCGCGTCTTCGGGTTGATCAGGAGAATCAGCGCGACCACCGACAGGATCGCGGAGGTCCACATCCACGGCACCAGCGTCGTGTTGCCCTCGAGGCCGAGGAAGAGGAACTCGAAGTGCTCGATGTGCTCCGGGATGCCGCTGTAGATCGCGGTGAACAGCTCCATGAGCACGAAGAAAACGTTGATCGACATCGCGTACGTGACGATCAGCGCCAGTCTCTGGATCGGCTCGCGTCCGGCGTCGAAGCGCGTGAACCGGCGGAGGATCATGCAGAAGAGGATGAGCAGCGCGGGACCCGCCGAGAACGCCGACGCGAGGAAGCGCGGCGCCAGGATCGCGGTCATCCAGAACGGTCGAGCCGCCAGGCCCGAGTAGAGGAAGGCGGTGACGGTGTGGATCGAGACCGCCCACGGGATCGAGAGGATGATCAGCGGCTTGATCCAGCCGGGAGGGGCGATCCCCTTCCGCTCGGCGTTGAGCGTGAAATGCGAGATCACCACGTTGAGGAACAGGTAGCCGGACAGGGAAACCATGTCCCAGAACATCAGCGAGTGCGGCGTCGGGTAGAGCATCACGTTGAGCACGCGCGTCGGCTGTCCCATGTCGACGAAGATGAAGAGCATGCACATGGTGACGGCCGAGATGGCCAGGAACTCGCCGAGGATGGTCAGCTTCCCGAACAACTTGTAGTTGTGCAGGTAGTACGGCAGCACGACCATCACCGCCGAGGCCGCCACGCCGACGAGGAACGTGAACTGGGCGATGTACAGCCCCCAGGTCACGTCGCGGGTCAGCCCGGTGACGCCCAGGCCCACCGAGAACTGCCGCAGGTAGGCGATCACACCCAGGCCGATCAGTACGCCGAGCAGCGAGAGCCAACCCCAGTAGTTGCGATTTCCGATCAGTGCTTTCTCGAGCATGTCACCCTCACACCTGGTAGTAGACGGCCGGGCGGGTGCCGAGTCCGGGCTTCCTGCGGAGCGCGAAGCGCTCCTTGAGGACGGTCCTGACCTCGGAAGTGGGATCGTTCAAGTCGCCGAACAGCAGGGCCTTGTCCGGGCAGGCCTCGACGCAGGCCGGCTGCAGCCCCTGGTCGAGCCGTTCCTCGCAGAAGGTGCACTTCTCGACCACGCCCTTGCTCCGGGTCGGGAAGTCCTGTCGGATCTCCTTGATCTTTGGGCGGGGATCGACCCAGTTGAACGAACGCGAGCCGTACGGGCACCCCGCGACGCAGTACCGGCAGCCGATGCAACGGTGCCAGTCCATCATCACGATGCCGTCCTCGCGCCGCCACGTCGCTCCGGTCGGGCAGACGCGCACACACGGCGGGTTGTCGCAGTGGTTGCAGAACACCAGCACCGACTGGGCGGTCAGCTCCTCGGCGATGTGCTCCGCCTCCTGGTCCGGGAACGCGTGGTCGAAGTCCTCCTTCCAGATCCACTTGACCTCGTGTCTCCGGTCCGCCATCTCGGGTACGTTGTGGACGGCGTGGCAGGCGTCCACGCACTCCCGGCAACCCTCTTCCTTCACGCACTTCATCGGGTCGACGACCATCGCCCAGCGCTTCGTGCCGGGCGCCGGATCAGGAGACTCGGAGGACGCCTCGGCGAGGCGGGGCAACACCTTGCCGCCGGCGAGGCCGAGGACCGTCAGGCCGGCGACCTTCAGGAGTTTCCTGCGTTCCCGTTCCATCACGACCTCTCCTTCGGCTCGATGTGGCAGTCCCAGCAGTACGGCGACACCGCCATGTAGTTGTGGCAGCTGTCGCAGAAGTCCTTCTTGTTCGGGTGGCACTCCATGCAGGTGCCGGTCAGGCTCATGCGCACCGTCTTGCCCGAAGCCAGCGTCGTGGTCCTGACTCCCTCGCGGACCACCTTGTCGCGCCACTCGTTGAGCAGTTCCATGTGCGAGGCGCGCATCTCCTCGACCGGCGCCACGCACGCCTTCTCCTGGGTGACGATCTTCGGCTCGGGCCGCGGACCGGTTCCGGTGATTGCGTTGCTCCAGAACGGCATCAGGGCCAGAACCAGGAAGACCACGATTCCGGCGACGATCTTGCCTCCGTCGTGCATCTCAGTCGCCCTCCACACCGGCCAGCGGCGTGCCCCGCAGGTCGGTCGTCCGCTCCTTCTCGCCCGGCATCAGCAGGGCGTTTCCGACCAGTTCGTGGACCCCCGAGACACCGACCTCCGGGATCCAGTACTCGACCAGGGTCGTCAGCGTCGCCCGATCGATGGCGCAGATGCACGACAGCGTGTTGACCCCGTGGCGGTCGTGCACGTGGCGCACGGCGCTCGCGCGCGGCAGCCCGCCGCGAAGGCGCATCTCCATGTTCTCGTCGTTGCCCAGACCGGCGCCGCCGGCGCAGCAGAACGTCTGCTCGCGGATGGTGTTCTCGGGCATCTCGAAGAAGTGGTTGCACGCGGCGCGGATGCACTCGCGCGG
This sequence comes from Acidobacteriota bacterium, assembly GCA_040754885.1. Lineage (GTDB taxonomy): Bacteria > Acidobacteriota > Thermoanaerobaculia > Thermoanaerobaculales > Thermoanaerobaculaceae > JBFMCD01. The sequence goes on along the minus strand of JBFMCD010000147.1, from coordinate 24,789 downwards.
CTCCTCGAACAGCCCGAGCGCGCGCGCCGGGTTGCACGAGTCGTGGAAGGTCACGCGCCGGTGGTCGTTGCGGCTCTTGTCGAGCTGGAGCTTGCCGTGCTTGATCAGGTCGGCGGTGAACTCGCAGACGTGGACCACGCGGGACGACGCGGCGTTGTCGAAGCGTGTCCCCGTGATCGGGCTGACCGGAACCTCGAGGAAGTCCGCCGGCCCGTTCATGGTGTCCATGTACTGGTGGAGCACGCGCCACATGTGGCCGCACTCGCCCCCGATGATCCACTTCACGCCCAGGCGTTTCGCCTCGTGATAGATCTTGTAGTTGAGCCGTTTGATCGTGTCGTGGGAGGTGAACAGCCCGAAGTTGCCTCCCTCCGAGGCGTAGGCCGACAGCGTGACGTCGAGGCCGAGGTACTTGAACAACAGCATGTACCCCATGAAGGTGTAGATCCCCGGGTCGGCGAAGTAGTCCGCCGACGGGATGACGAAGAGGATCTCGGCTCCCTTGCGGTTGACCGACGGCTCGCACTTGACGCCGGTCACGCCCTCGAGCTCCTCCATCAGGAAGTCGACGTTGTCCTTGAACGTGTGCGGCTCGATGCCCAGGTGGTTGCCGGTTCTCTGGCAGTTCGCGACGGGCTCGGCCGCCCAGTTGATGCTGATCCCCAGGTCGAGCAGCAGCTCGCGGGCGATCATGGTGATCTCGGCCGTGTCGATCCCGTAGGGGCAGAACACGGAGCACCGCCGGCACTCGGTGCACTGGTAGAAGTAGTAGAACCACTCCTTGATCACGTCGAGGGTCAGCGGCCTGCCGCCGGCGATGCTCCCGAGGATCCTCCCCGCCGTGGTGAAATCGTTGCGGTAGATCGAGCGGAGCAGCTCGGCGCGGACCACCGGCATGTTCTTGGGATCGCCCGAGCCGATGAAGAAGTGACACTTGTCAGCGCACGCGCCGCAGCGCACGCAGATGTCCATGAACACCTTGAAGGAGCGGTACTTGTCGAGGCGGGACCGGATCCCGTCACGGATGATCTGTTGCCAGTTGTCCGGGAGCTTCCAGTCCTCGTCGGTCGGCGACCACTCGCGCGGGTTGGGGAAGCCCATGTACGCCAGGTTCTTGGCCTTGCCCGGGTAGGACCAGGTGCCGCGCCGCGCCGCGAAGTCGATGCGCGGATCCGTCCAGTCCGCCTGCGCCGGGTGATAGTCGATCTTGAGCAGTTCGTCCTTGGTCTTTTCCGCCATCGCTCACTCCCGATCGAGCGGGATGCCCGCCGCCTTCAGCTTGTCGTGAAACTCCTCCTCCCACTCGGCGTAGGTGTGGCCGATGATCGGCGGGTTCCACGGGTTGACGTGGCGGATCGCGCGGTTGTCGTTCGCCAGGTTGCGTGTCGGCGAGAGGAACACTCCCGCCATGTGCACCAGCTTGGAGAACGGGAAGTACACGAACAGCGCGCAGACCAGCACCAGGTGAACGAAGAACAGCGGGCTCAGTCCATCCGGAACGGCCGGCTGCAGCGTCACCAGCGAGATCGCGAGTTCCTTCGCCGCCACCGTGTCGGTCTTCACGAAGTGACGCAGCAACACGCCCGAGCCGCCGATACCGATGATGAGCAGGAGCGGGAAGTAGTCGGCGACCAGCGAGAGGTAGCGCATTCTGGCGTCCGCGATACGGCGCGCGAGCAGGTATGCGAGCGCGGCCAGGAGCACGATGTCGGTCAAGTACACGATCGGCACGCCGACCTGGAAGAAACCGTCAAGGTCCTGAACCAGACCGATGAAACCGGGCACCGGCTCGACGAAGAAGCGATAGTGCCTGATGAAGACGACCAGGAACGCGTAGTGGAAGGCGAGCGCCGCGGCCCACAGCCACTTGTCGGGGCCGTAGACGACCTTGCCCCCCTCCTTGAGTTCCGCCCTGGTGTTGCGGAACAGCGAGCGGAACGCCAGCACCTCGAGGAGCACTCTCGCGAGCGTCTGCACTCCCGTGAACGGGCTGTCGAGCTTGGAGTGTCGGATCCACGGCAGCGAGCGTTGCTGTCCGCAGGTCGTCGTGATGCGGAACGGCACAGGCGACCGAACCCAGCCGACGACACGCGCCACCAGACCAATCAGGACGACCGCGATGGCCAGGTACGGCAACGGCACCGCCAGCCACCAACCGAAGCCGTCGCCAGCTCCCCCGGCATAGCCGACCAGAGCCAGCAGCGCAACGGCCACGAGCGCGACCACGATCCTCATGGCTCAGCCCCTCCCTCCATCGCGGGCAGGCCCCTGCCCCTTGTCCCCTGTGGACCGGTCATTGCTCTCCTCCTCCGTCTCGATCACTCCCGCGCGGCGCAGGAGCGAGTAGGTTCGCGCTCGTGTCTCGCGGACGCGAATTTCGGCGATCCTCTCCCGACTCTCGGTGTAGACATCGAACGCCCGCAGCGCGAGTTCGTCGATACGTGCGAACAACCTCACGACATCACCCGCGCCGAATCTCGCGAGGTCGTCTCCCAGTTCCGCGGCGATCGCGTCCTTCAGCGCGAAGACGACCCCTGCCGCCTGCGCCGGAGTGAAGCCCTGCACCGAGCGGATACGGATCAGATCGTCGAGGTCACTGGTTGACGGCGCGCCGGTGCCCTCGGCCACCAGCCACGCGAGCACCGACGCAGTGGCCCGCCGGACCGCGGCGCCGACCGGGTTCCCGAACGGATCGTTCGAGGCGCGGTAGAACTTCGCGCCGTCGGTCGGATAACTCGCGAGGATGCGGTCGCTCCAGCGAGCCTCGACGCCCCCCAGGTTGCCCCGCAACGCCTCCACCAGAGTCATTCCCGCTCCCCGAACACACTCAGACCTCACGCTCCATCGGGGATGTGCAACCGGTATGCCACTCCCCGTCCCTCCAGGGTCGCGCTAAGACACTGGAAAGAAACCTGTTGACGCATCAGCTCCAAAGCCCGCTGACACTCGAGTGTTACGCAGAGGTAACGGGGAGGAGTACCAGCGGCCGCTCCACAACCAGTGCGATCTCGAGATGGCGAGCCACCAACGCATATCTCCGACGCCAGTCCTGATCGCTGCCGACCAGGACGGGAGCCGGGCAGGGAGCTGGGGATTGCATCTCCAGCGTCTCACAGGATGTAACGAGGGAGTAACGAACGGCGCCACCGGAAACGGCGGCGCCGCGTCGGATCGACCGAGCCCTGGGTGGAGGTCGTCGATCATGCCCTCCCTCACCCGGCCTGCGGGCGGAATCAAGCCGGATCAGCCCCCGGGAGGCGCCCAGGGGCTGAATCGATCAGTGGGCGACTATACGCAGCCGGTCGGCTTCGGCAGGCCGGCGACCTTGCAGGCGCCCTTGGCCGGACCGGACGGGAACAACTCGTACACCTTCTTGAGGTCGTATCCGGTTTCCTTACAGAGCTTGCGGATCATCGGCGCAACGCCGAACTGCAAGTAATAGTTGCGCAGGTAGTTGACGAGCTTCCAGTGGTCGTCGCTCAAGGTGGCTACACCCTCGGTGCTGGCCAGGGCTGCGGCGACCTCTTGGTTCCACGCCTCCGGCTGCTCCATGAAACCGTCTTCGTCAACCTGGATCGATACGTTCCCGTGCGTGAACATCGCCATCTCAGCGTCCTCCTCGTGTCGTGGGAGTCGTCGCTCCCGTCATCCGATCTCCATGACGGGAACCGACCCGCCACGGGCTTTCTCGAGCGCCTTGAGGAAATCCGGTTGTGGCGTATGTCCCAGCGCCACAGAGACATCGCAGTGATGCTGGGCTCCGGCCGCGTCCCCGAGCGCGAGCAAGCCGACCGCCAGGTGATAGTGGCCGCCCGCATGGTCCGGTTCCAGCTCGAGCACGCGTCGGAAGCACCCGACCATCGCCTCCGCCTCGCCCAGGTACAGGTGTCCGAGGCCCTGGTTGTAGTGGGCCTGCAGGAATCCCGGGCGCGTCGCCGCGGCTCGGGCGTTGAGCTCGATGCAGCCACGGAAGTCCCACCTGGACAGCAGGATACCGCCGAGGTTGACCTGCGCCTCGGGAAGCTCGGGCGCAAGCTCGAGCGCCCGGCGAAGCGCCGCCTCGGCTTCGGCCATCAGGCCGAGCTTGAGCAGAGACGTGCCCAGATTGAGGTGGGCGGCCGCCGAAGCGGGCGATGCCGCGACCTCCATCCGGTGCCTCTCCACGCGCTCACGGGCGTCCGAGTCGTCGTGACTCACGGGTCGAACCTCCCCTCCCACACTCGGCCAGAGATTCTTGCACACTCCGTGCCGCTTCCCTTGGGAATCTCGCTGCGACCATCCGGGACACCTCCACCAGTCGATCGTGGAGGCCTGGGTCGGCGGTCAGGCGCATGAGGTCGGGCAGACTGGGGAGCAGCGCTTCCGGCGAGATCTCCGCGATCCGCCTGAGCACATCGGGCGCCGACGCCGCGTACGTGCCGGACTCGTCGTTCATCGCCCACACCAGCCTCCTGACGACCTCCCTGACCAGCCCAGGGTGGTGCCTGGACGCGAGCGCCAGACCACGCGCCGCCGCGTCGCTGACCTCATCGTCCGCCTGGTAGGTCAAGCCGACCAGGTAGCGCACCGAACGGCTGTCCTTCTCGACCAGAGACTCGAGGTCGTCGAAACGGCGCTGGCGGACGGCCTCCGCAACCATCTCGCGCAAGCTCACCACCCCTCTCCCCGCGCCGCCCGCACCACTCCCGGCGCCCAGTCCGCCGCTCCCGCGGCGTGGAGGTGCGTGTAGCTTGCCACCACGCTCCCCACCTGGACGCCGTCCCGCCGCCCTCCCACGCCGACACCCCGGTCCAACGCCATGACCGTCCGCACAGCGCCAATGCCTTCGACGACTCGCGAATAGTGGAACTCGTGGCCGCGAAGGGACTGCCCCCGCTCGAAGAACGGGTTGCGGTCGTCGATCGTGGCCGAAACGTACCCGTGGCCCTGCGGCCGCGAGGTCTGCTCCACGGCGATCGGCAGCGCACCGACCATCTCATGGGCGGCCCCCTCGACGGCGAGCGTCCGTGCCAGGTACATCAGTCCGCCGCACTCGGCCCACACCGGCAGTCCCCCCGCGATCCTCTCCGCCAACACGCCCCTGAGCGAGGCGTTGGCCGAGAGGGCGGTCGCGTACACCTCCGGAAACCCGCCGCCGAGGACGAGCGCGTCGACCTCGGGCAGGCCCGGGTCGGTGAGCGGCGAGAAGTACCGCAACGTCGCCCCCGCCGCTTCCAGTGCCTCGAGGTTCTCCGGATAGTAGAAGGAGAACGCCGCGTCACGCGCGACGCCCACGGTCACCGTGGGCGTGGGCGTCGCCAGGGCGGCGACCGAAGGCGGCAGGGTGGGCGCCCCTCGCGACGCAGCCAGCACCGCCTCGAGGTCCACGTGCTGGGCGACCAGGTCGGCCGCCTGATCGAGCATCGCCTCCGACCTGGGATGTTCGGAAACCGTCACGAGACCGAGGTGCCGGCTGGGCAGGTCGACCCGATCCACGCGCGGAACCGCTCCGATGACAGGCACGCCCGTCGCGTCGGCGACGGCCTGCCGGATCACCTTCTCCTGTCTCGACGTGCCGACCCTGTTGAGCACGACGCCCGCCAGTTCGAGTTCGGGGTCGAGGGCGCGACAGCCGAGGACGAGGGCGGCCACGGTCCTCGTCACCTTGCTCGCGTCCACGAGCAACACCACAGGGGCGCGCAGGAGCCTCGCCAGGGCGGCCGTGGAGTGCGAGCCCCGAGCGTCGAGACCGTCAAAGAGGCCGCGATTGCCCTCGACGAGCGCGACATCCGCGTGATGCCCGGCGCGCGCCAACGCTCCGAGGATCGTCTCATCCGACATCAGGAACGTGTCGAGGTTCCGTCCAGGCGACCCCGCCGCCGCGCCCAGCCACGCGGCGTCGATGTAGTCGGGGCCCTTCTTGAACGCCGCCACACGCAGGCCGCGACGCGCGAAGGCCCGAGTCAGGCCGGCGGCGACGAGGGTCTTCCCCGCGTCGCCCGCCAGACCCGCAACCACGACTCGAGCCAGCGTCGATGCCCCCATGAGCCGACCGTACTTCGCCGAATCCTCAGACCATGTCCAAGAAGCCGCACGGACACTCGTCCGCGCACTTCTTGCAGCCGTCGCACAGCTCCAGCTTGACCTTGTAGTAGTGACCGAGATCGGGGTCCGGAATCTTGGCGAAGCACCCCGCCTGACAGTACATCCAGCACTTCTCGCAGGCGAAACACTTGCCGCACGAGAAGCAGCGCGTCGTTTCCTCGAGTGCCTGTTCGAAGGAGATCCCCGAGTCGATCTCGTCCATCGGGCGTGCGAGGCGCTCCTCGGGACCGAGGACCGACCGCTCCGCGCGCGGCTTCGCCTCGTAGTGGTCCATCTTGATCCGCTCGGGACCGACCAGCGGTCGCGGCCCCGGGTTCTTCGCCTCGGTCCCGCGGAGGAACGCGTGGATGCTCTCCGCCGCTTTCCGGCCTTGGCCGATCGAGATGGTCGCCAGGCCCAGCCCGACGTTGTCGCCGCCGGTCCAGATTCCCTGGACCGAGGTGCGTCCCCAGTCGTCCGAGGACAGCCACTTCTTGCCGAGCTCCTGCGCCCCGAGGGTCGCGAGGTCCGGTTCCTGGCTGACCGCGGTGATGATGGTCTCGATCGGGAGCTCGTAGGTGTCGCCCTCGATCGGGACCGGAGCGCGGCGCCCCGAGGCGTCCGGCTCTCCAAGTTGCATGCGCTGCACCACCATCGCCCGGACCTTGCCTTCCGCGTCGCGCAGCACTTCCTTGGGGGCGGCGAGGTACTCGATCCTGATCCCCTCCTCGACGGCCTCCTCGATCTCGCGGTCGATGGCCGGCATCTCGGCGCGGGTCCGGCGGTAGAGGATCGTCACCTCCGATCCCATCCGACGCGACATCGCCGCCGAGTCCATCGTCACCCGCTTGGAGACGCGCGCGGCATCGATCGCGGTGTCGCCGCCGCCGATCACGACCACGCTGCCGCCGAGCTCGACGCGCCGGCCGGCGTTGACGTGATTGAGGAACTCGGTGCCCGTCCACACTCCCGGGCCTTCCTCTCCGGGCACGCCCAGGCTCTTGCCCTGGTGAGCGCCGATGCCGATGAACACCGCCTGGAAGTCCTTGCGCAACTGGTCGAAGCTGACGTCCTTGCCCACCGTCACACCACAGCGGATGTCGACGCCCAGATCGGCGATCTTCTCCACCTCGGCGTCGATCACCTCGCGAGGCAGGCGATACTGCGGAATGCCGTAGCGGAGCATCCCACCGGCCTTCGGCAGGGCCTCGAACACGGTCACGTGGTAGCCACGACGCGCGAGTTGATACGCGCACGACAGGCCGGCGGGACCGGCGCCGATCACCGCGATCTTCTCGGCGAACGGGCCACCGACGTCGAGCTTCGGCAGGGGCAACTTGTGTTCGATGCCCCAGTCGCCCAGCGTCCGTTCGACGGAGTTGATCGCCACCGCGCCGTCCTTCTCCTTGCGGTTGCAGTGGCTTTCGCAGGGGTGCGGACACACGCGCCCCATCACCGCCGGAAACGGCATCGTCTCGGCCTCGAGGTACCAGGCCTGCGTCATCGCGTCCTCGAGGCTGAGTCCGAGCTTGTCGCGCAGAGCAATCGTCGTCAGCCACCCGCGGATGTCGTTCCCCGCAGGGCAGTGGTGAATGCACGGCGCGAGTTTCTCGACCTGCTGCGGCCTGAGGTTCGATACCTGCGTCGCGCCGCTGCCGCCCATGCGCATCGGCGGCTTCTTGGCAGCCGGCTTGAGAAGACCCATTTCATCCCCCCCCTTTCAGGTGGGCGCTGCGTGATCAGGCGTACGGGTACATCTTGTTCTTGAACTGCTCCAGCTGTCCGAGCATCTTGTCGTGCTTCTCCTCGTCGGTCAGCAGGTAGCTGACGAGCTGCGACTGGACGAAGAGCTTGCACACCTTCTTCAACTCCTCGCCGTAGCCGATCGTCTCGCGCTCCATCTTGACGTGCTCCTCGACGAGGTCCCAGACCTCCGCGAGCTCTTCCGGCGTCAACGTGATCGCCTTGGTCGTCAGGGAGTCGACGATGAACTGCTGAACCCGGTGGTGCATGACCGAGTCATGGCGGATCACTTCCATGATCAGCTTGACCAGCGGATTCTTTGACTTGGCGATGATGCTGGTGGTCTGGGCGATGGTCCGGTTCTCGGCATCCTGCCACCTGACCAGGATGTCGACAGCCTTGTCGGTAGACGTCTCCTTAGGCTTGGTCATTGAAGACCTCCTTCTGAGTTCCGGGCTCCGGGGCGGTTCGCCCCGGAGCCCCGCGATCTCGGTCAGGCGTTTTCCGGCGGCAGGGTGATGTAGCTGCCTCCGACGTACGAGTAGACGCAGCGACCGGAGTCCATCAGGATCCGGATCGCTTGCTTGCACAGGTCCTTGGAGCATTCGGCGTCACCGAACTTCTCGATCATGGCCTTGGTGAGGTCCATGGCTTTGAGGCTCTTCTTGCCGTAGGTCTCCTTGACCAGCTGGAACATCGCCTCGGCCACTTGCTCGACGCTGACGGGGCTCATCGTGCCCTCCTAGCCGTGCCGGAGTTGGGCGGACCGCTTGAACGTCTCCCCGGCGTGTCTGAAGTCGTCGATGTGGTACTTGGTGAACTGGATCTCTGCGAGCTGGAAGAACTTCGGCCAGCCGATCCGCTCGATCCACTCGCCCATCCGCTCGTGCTTGCGGGCGTTCGTGGCGTAGAGCGTGACGAGCTTCTTGACCCACTCGACCACCTCGGGCCAACGCGGCGGGTTGTTCGGGAGGAACGGCACGGCGAGCTTGGAGAACTTCGGCTCGGTCCGGGCGTTGGACACCTTGCCGCCGACCCAGATCGAGATGCCGTCGGTCTTGGCGTTGTTGATCTTGATCGCCGGGCACACCGTGAAGCAGTTGCCGCAGTACATGCACTGCTCCTCGATGATCTCGACCGACTGCGCGCCGTCGACCGTCGCGGGACGGATGGCGCCGGTCGGGCAGGAGGCCACGACGCTCGGGATTTCGCACATCTTCGGCAGGTTCTGGTGCTCGATCTTCGGCGCCCGGGTGTGGACGCCCAGAATCGCGATGTCGGAGCAGTGCACCGCGCCGCACATGTTCAGGCAGCAGGCGAAGGCGATGCGCAGCTTCGCCGGCATGTCCATGTTGACGAAGTGCGGGTACAACTCGTCCATGACCGCCTTGACCACGCCGGAGGCGTCGGTGGCCGCCGAGTGGCAGTGCACCCACCCCTGGGTGTGGACGACGTTGGAAATGGCGTTGCCGGTTCCGCCCACCGGGTAGCCGAGCTTGGTCAGGTCGGCGACCAGCGGGTCGATGTTCGCCTCGACCTCGGTGAGAAACTCGACGTTGTTGCGACTGGTGAAGCGCAGGTGGCCGGCGCAGTACTTGTCGGCGAGAGCGGCGAAATCCCGGATGCTACTGATGTGCAACAGGCGCGGCGTGGCCGCACGCACCGTGAACAGGCGATCCCCGGATTCCGCGACGTGGACCATCACGCCAGGGCGAAGGATCTCGTGGTACAGCCACTTGCCGTAGTTGCGCTTGATCACCGGGGGAAGGAACTTCTCGTAGTGTGGAGGTCCGATGTCAGTCACGCGGCTGGCAGCACTCATGGTCGTTCTCCTTTGCTGTCCCCGGGATCCGTCATTCCGCCTCGGCGATCTCGCCGCCGAAGAAGATGTAGGGGTTGGAGCGCGGCGCGGCGATCATCTCGGGCACGGGCTCGAGACCGATCTGCTCGAGGAAGGTGCCGAGGCCGACGCGCTGGATGAACTCACCCACGCGCTCGCGGTTCTTGCCGTACTCCGCCCACAGATCCCAGATCCGCGAGATCAGTTCCTTGATGTCCTCGTACGGCGGCTCCATCTTGATGAAGGGAATGAACACCGAAGACAGCAGGGCGCCGCCGACGATCGGGGCCTTGGCGCCGATCATGATCGTCGCACCGCGGTCGTCCCCCGGGCGCAGCGCCTTGGGCATGACGTTGATGCAGTGCATGCACTTGACGCAGTTGCTGTTGTCGATGTCGAGCTGCGTGCCGTCCCACTTCATGCACTTCGTCGGGCAGAGGTCGCAGACTTCCTTCTGGATGTCCGTGCCCTTCGCCGCGCAGGCGCGCACCTCGTCCTGGTTGACCTTGATGTCGTCGCGCCAGGTGCCGATGAAGGACATGTCGGCGCGCGCCACGGAGGCGACGCAGTCGTTCGGGCAGCCGGCGAACTTCATCTTGTACTTGTAGGGGAACGCCGGCCGGTGCAGTTCGTCCTGGTAGCTCTGGGTGAAGTCGTAGCAGGCGCCCATGGTGTCGTAGCACGCCCACTCGCACCGGGCCTGTCCGCAGCAGCACGACGGCGTCCGCATGTCGGAACCCGAGCCGCCGAGGTCGAAGCCGGCGTCGGTGAGTTCCTTGAAGGTCGGCTCGAGTTCCGGCGTGGTGGTGCCGAGCAGAATGATGTCGCCCGTGGAGCCGTGCATGTTGGTCACGCCCGAGCCGTGCTTCTCCCAGATGTCACAGATCTGCCGCAGGGCATCCGAGGTGTAGAACCAGCCGGCGGGCTGGTTGACCCGGATCGTATGGAAATGGGCGATGTTGGGGAACTCCTCGCCCAGATCCGAGTAGCGGCCGATCACGCCGCCGCCGTAGCCCATGACTCCGACGATCCCGCCGTGCTTCCAGTGGCCGATGTGCTCCTCGTAGGACCGCTCGAGCTGGCCGAGGAAGTCCTGCATGACCGGTGTTTCCTCGGTCTTCTTGAGCTCCTTGACGAAGCTCGGCCATGGCCCGCTCTCGAGTTGGTCCAAAAGCGGCGTTGCCCTCTTCTTCTCGCTCATGTCGGCTCCTTTCGACGCCTAGATCTTTGACCAGAAGTCCACGAACACCACCGTGGACAGGAAGAACCCCAGCGGCACATTGACCAGCACGCCGATCGTGAAGGCCCAGAACGGCTTCATGCCGAACGTCGACAGTTCGGCGAAGCGTGTCGACAGACCGATGCACAGGAAACAGATCACGAACGCCCACGAGCGGAGCTGCTTGATCGGCTTGATCACGTTGGGCGACAGCACGCTCTCGAACCAATCGGAGGCGACTTGCAGCTGGTTGACCGCCCAGATTTGGTCCTGCGAGGTCGTGGCGGCCTTGATGGCGGTGAAGTCCTCGTGGGACATCTTGCCCTTGAACGACAGCGTTCCCTTCTCGGTGTCGACCGTCATGCGGTCGGCGAACGCGGCGGGAACCTGGAAGCCGCTGAAGTCGGCGCTGTACTTCACGTCCTTGTACTTGCCCTGGAACTTCGCCACGCCGACGTGGTTGGCCGGGATCTGACTGGCCACCAAACTCATGATCACGGAGGCGGCGAAGAAGCCGAGCACGAACTTGGGGAAGCGCTCCCAGACGATTCCGGCACCCACCGCCTTCTCGGAGGCTTCCTTCTTCTCCCAGAAAACCACCGAGACGACGGCAAGGATGAGACACCAGATGCCGATCCAGATGTCGCGACCGATCACCTTCATCAGCGTGAAGGCGTTGATCGGAGAGTCGCCGAAACGCGTGGCCAGTTCGGCGACGACCGCGAAGCCGGCGGCGTCGGCGAACTCCGAAGTGCCGACCCACGCGCCGGCGACGCCGGGGGCGATCACGTCGGGGACCATGTGCTTGAGCGCGAAGGTGAGCGCGAAGATCATGACGATCGCCCACACCGTGACGACCGCGATGGCGATCGAGATGTGGTCCTTCTTCGCCTTGACCGCGCCGCCGACCGCGATCGACGCCGACACGCCGCACACGGCGCCGGCGGCGCCGAGGACAGCGCCGAACTGCGGCTCGAGCTTGAAGATCTTGGTGGCAGCCAGGTAGATCGTCAGCCAGGTACCGACCGACACCAGGGTCGCCTGGAGGAAGGCGATCGGTCCGGCCGAGAAGATCAGCGTCAGCGGCAACGTCGCGCCGAGCAGGACGATACCGGTCTTGATGTAGTACTCGGTGCGCAGTGAGGTCTTGAACCACTCGGGCATCTTCATCAGGTTCGAGATCACCAGCCCGACGATGAGGGCGAGCAGCGGGGCCTCGACGTTGAAGTCTTCCATCGTCTTCCACCCGGCCGCGTAGAAGATGACCAATGACCCGACGAAGAGGATGATGAAACCCGGAATGAACTGCGAGAGTTTGTGGCCCATGATCGCCATCGAGAAGGCGAACACGAGGCCGAACATCAGGAAGATGGTCAAGTAACCCAGCACGTTGCCGGACAGGTTCGACAGCACCGCGTCGAACTGGGTCCACTTGCCGGGCACGACGGCCCACCCCTTGATGCTCTTCCCGGCCCAGAACGTGGTCAGCGCGAGGAGGACGATACCCAGTCCCAGCCACACCGACCACCAGTCCTCGGTCTTGTAGAGTTTCTGCATGCCCGATCCGCTCATCGTCTTCTCCTCCCCTTCAGGCGTACAACTCCCTCAAGCCGTCGGGTGCAACCCTCGTGCCACTTCGGGCGCGGGGAGGTTGGTTGGGTTGGACACGAAAAGCGTTCCCTTTCAGAGGTTTGAAAAGAACCCCGCGGACCCGCATGCACGGTCCGTTACCGGACCGTAACGACCGCAAGGCTGGAGGAAACAGGACACGGGCACTGCGCCGCCCCTCCGACGGGACACGCCGACGCGCGGCGCAAGCACGGGCTGAGTCTCCGTGGGGCGCCCGCACGAAACCCTCGAAACGACCCGGCATCACCCATCCCGCCGGCCCGGACGCTCGGGGAGCGGACTCGTCCGGCACCTGACAGATTCGTATCAGTGGAACTCCCACTCCAGGAAGCCCGGCCTGACGTCGGCCATCGCGTTGACGATCAGTTCGACGAGGCCGCCATACATGATCCTGCTCCGCTCGAACATGTCGTACCCGCGGATCAGGTCGCGGAACTGTCCCTTGCAGTTCGAACACGGCGTGCAGATGTACTTGGGGATCGAAGCGTCGAGTTCGCCGGCGAACGCGTCGAGGATCTGCTTCACCTTGATCCGTCCCGAGACCAGCATCCGCCAGTTGGCGAAGTTGTTGCCCGACATGATCGCGAACCCGGAGCCCCCGCCGCAGCAGTAGTTGTCAACTCCGTGCGGCGTCATCTCGCGAAACCGCGGGGCGATCTTGCGCAAGATGCGGCGCGGCGGTTCGACGATGCCCATCGCCCGCGAGAGGTTGCACGGATCATGGAGCGTGACCGGGAAGTCGTTGCGCGAGGGATCCAGCCTGATCGCCCCGGACTCGACGATATCCGCCATGAACGGCGCGAAGCTCTCGCGCGGAACGTTGCTGTCGCCCAGCAGGATACGGTCCGCCACGACGGACAGCGCCTTGTGGGCGTGACCGCACTCGCCGATGATGATCTTCTTGACCTTCAGCTTCTTGGCGATTTCGGCGTGCTTGAGGGCGACGCGCGAGAACTGGACGTCGTCGTACCACAGTCCGTAGTTGATCGCGTCGTACGCGACCAGCTCCGAAGACAGCGTCCACTTGATGCCGGCCTTCTGCATGATGATCGCGAACGCCCCGGGATTCTCCGGCCAGGCGAGGATCTCGCCCGCGTTGTGCATGAGCAGGACGTCGGCACCCTCGACGTCCCAGGGGGTCTTGACCTCGAAGCCCGCCTTCTCGGACATCTCCTCGTCGATGAAATCGATGTTGTCCTTGACGACCTCGGGCGACATGCCGGTGGACGAGCCGGCCTTGAGCTGGAGCACCGACCCGTCGGCGTGCGCTTCGCGCGCCGCGATACCCAGCTCCTGGCTGAACAGCTTGCGCAGTTCGTGCGTCACGAGTCCGTTGTCCACGCCGATCGGGCAGGCCTGGCAGCAACGCCGGCACAGGGTGCAGCGGTACGACAGCTCGGCGAGCCGGGCGAACGTCTCCCAGTTGAGCTCGATCCTCCCGACCAGCGCCGCCTTGATGAAGTTCGCCCCCGAGCCGTGACCTGCGACCAGGCGGCGGAGCACGTCGGCGCGGAAGCTGGGCCGATAAACCTCGTTGCGGCCCGAAGTGACGAAGATCGGGCAGGCGTCTGCGCACGTCTGGCAGTGCGTGCAGTGGTCGAGGGTCAGCTCGAGCTGCTGGAGAAAGGTCCAGTTGTCGTCCCGGGAGAGCAGCTTCTTCAAGCCCTGCTTGAGGCCCTCGAGAAGCCGCCGCTCCTCGGCGGGGTCGGCGGGACGCCGGAGCGAGAGCGCGGAGACGCCGTCGAGCGAGGCGTCGACCTCGCTCCTGCGCTGCTCGGTCAGTTCCTTCCACAGCGCGGCCGGATCGTCCTTGTCGTAGGGCGGCGGCAGCGGCAGGATCTTCTTCAGGTCGATCGGCGACAGCGTGTCCGCCGCCTTCGCGATGTCCTTGACGTTCGGGATCAGGTTCTCGGCCATGGTCAGGAGTCCCCCCGTTTGGTGGCGACGTCGGCCCAGGTCTTCTTGCCGTCACCCTTGATGTGCGGCGCCGACCAGGACACCGGCCGCATCAGCTGCTTCTGTGCCTTCGCGGCGTAGGTCGTTCCTCCGACGTTCGGCGCGTCATCCCAGCGCACCGAGTGCCAGGTGAAGTACTTGGCGAAGAAGTGCGTCATGTGGCTCCACGGCAGGTAGGCGAGGAACACCCCGAGCAGCACCACCTGAGGCACGAAGACGAGCGGCAGCGCGGCGTGGGGTTTGAACGTCACGAGTCCGTGGACGAACGCCGCGGCGACCGCGAGCTGCCGGTCGGCGATCGCCAGGCTCGCCAGCGACGTGACGAACACGGCGAGGAGAAGCCACAGGTGGAGGAAGTCGGCCGGCGTCGAGGCGTTCTTGAGCGCGGGGTTCGACAGGCGCCGGACGAGCAGGCCGAGACAACCGAGCGTGCCCAGCACGAGACCCGCGCCGGCCCACACGCCGAGGAGCGTGCCTCCGCCCAGGCGCCACATCCCCGGCAGTTCACGGACCCCGGGGACGGCTCCGACGAGGAGGACGCCGCCGAGCGCGAAGAGCAGGTACAACCCGTAGTGGAAGAGAAGCGACGGCAGCCACAGCGGCGGGTTGTTCTCGTGGACCTGCTTGAGCGTCAGGACCTCCTCGGCGATCGTCTTGAATTCGCCGAACTTCGAGACGTGGCGGGGCTTGGTCCACCAGTCCAGATCCTCGAAGTACGAGCCCCCGTACGCCACCTTGCCCTTCTCGTGCGCGACCGGGTACAGCTCCCAGCGCACGTGCATCGGCATCGTGGCGTAGCGGACGGCCTTGTAGAGGCAACCCAGGAAGAACCCGGCCAGCGCGACGGCGACCCAAACGGAGACCAACGTCATTTCCCAACCCCCCTCACCGAGGCGGACGGAACCTCGGCGACAGTTCGCATGAAAGGGACGTGCCAACCCTCCCCGCACCCCAATCTCTTCTCTCCTCGAATGTTGCGAAAAACAGTCTCCTACCGCATCCGCTCCGATGTAACAACACCGTAACACGAAGGTGCGGCGCGCCGGCCATCACGAACCCATCCGGAACACTCCGCCCATCTCGCACGGGACCTCGACGTCCACCGGGAGCACGTCCGCAAGAGCCCTGACGAGCGCGACCATCGACGATCTGAGGCGCGCGAGCAGACCCTCGAGCCCGGCATCGCCCTCGGTGCCGGCTCCTTCGATCCCGGTCACATGGTTGACGCCGAACCCGACCAGGGCGTACGGCAGGCCCAGCTCTCCGGCCAGGACTGCCTCGGGGCCGCAGGTCTGGCTGACGGCGGTGCCGCCGACCGAGCGCATCCAGCGATGCTCCGCCGCGGTGTTGAATCGCGGCCCGTCGGCGTGGACGTAGCACCCCCCGACGACGGCAGGGGTTCCGGCGTCGGCCGCCGCCCGCGCCAGGTACCCGCACAGCCAAGGTGAGAACGGCCGGTCCGGGATCCAGTGACCCCTGAGTGGATCCCCGGGGCGAAGGAAATACGTCGCCAGGTCGCCCTCGGGCAGGCGGTTCGAGGGAAAGAACACGTCGTCGAACACGATCGGACGGGCGAGCGGCAGGCTCGGGTCGATCACCCCGACGGCGGTCACACCGACGATCGCCTGGACGTTGCGGGCGCGCATCGCCTGGATGTTGGCTCGATGCGTGACGTGGTTCGACAGCCGCCGGTGGCCGGGACCATGGCGGGAGATCCAGACGACGTCGTGGCGCCCGAGAGCTCCGACCGCCACGGCGACGGACCCGAAAGGGGTGACCTCGGTCTCCTCGACCGCGGCGACACCCTCGAAGTCGTACAGCCCGGACCCGCTGATGATCCCGAGCTTCACCGCCGCCCCCCCGGAACGCCGGGATCGAGAAGGGCGCGACGCATCGCTTCCCGTACTCCCGGCGCGGCACCGGTCAACGATAGCGCAGAATCGAGCCCGGAGGAATCGTCAACGTCTCGAAGCGACTCCAGTTCCCTGTGGCTGACTCCCAGCGCCGCGAGGCGCCCGCGTGTCGCGTCGAGCGTGAGCGGCGACGACCACGGCACGCCCGTGAAGAGGTCCGCGCCGGGGGCCCGCTGACCGAGGAGCCAGTACCCGCCGTCGAGCGCCGGACCGAGGACCACGTCCACCGCGAGACAGGCCGCCGCGGCGGCGCGCAGGTGCGAGGCGAGGAGGTACGGACAGTCGGAGCCGACCAGCACGACGGTCTCGGCTCCGCGCCGGAAGTGGCGCGCGAAGCTCGCCGCCATGCGCGCCCCGAGGTCGCCGCCGGTCTGGACCTCCACCGGTACCGATGCCGGCGGCCGCCAGGCGGCCGACGCCGGTTCGGCCAGCGCAAGCACCGCGTCGAGGCCGGAGTGCTGCGCCTGCTCGAGCGTGTGGGCGAGGAGAGCCGCGTAGACGGCCGCCGCACGCGCCGGGCCGACCTCGGCCGCCAGGCGCGTCTTCACCCTTCCCGGGACGGGCTCGCGGCCGAAGACGACGACCGTGGCGCTCATCGCCCCTTGCCGTACCAGCGCGCGAGCGTCTCGGCGGAGACCCCGAGTCGGAACAGCGCCGGGAAGGTCGCGGTGCACACTCTCGCCCGGATCGGATGGCGGGCGAACCTCCGCGCCGTCGTCCTCACCTCGAGGGGCAGCCGGGCGAGCCGGCCGTTGCGAAGGGCCGCGCGCACGAACGCGATGTCCTCCATCAGGGGAATCTCCGGAAAGCCACCGATGCCGAAGACACTTTCGCGACGGGCGAACAGGGCCTGGTCGCCGTAGGGCAACCCCCACCCGCGCGAGCGCAGGTCGAGAAGCCGCCACCAGCGCCGCTCGGCCGACGACGCCTCCCGGACCAGGGGAGGTTCGGTGCGCAGCCGGAAGCACCCGACCGCCACCGCCGGGTCGGCGAGCGCCGCGCGAACCGCGCCCGGCCATCCGCGAGGGAGGAGGCAGTCGGCGTGGAGGAACAGGACGATCGGCGCCGCGGCGGCAGCGACTCCCCGGTTGAGCTGGCCGCCCCGCCCGCGCGGCCCCTCGACGACCACGACACGCGGGTCGTATCGGCGTGCCGCCTCGATCGTCCGGTCCGCGCTACCTCCGTCGGAAACCACGATCTCGTCGGCGTCGCGCGCCGACTCCAGGCACGCTCCGATCGAGCGTTCCTCGTCGAGTGTCGGGATCACCACCGCGATCCGCGTCCCGGGCGCCGCGCCGTCGAGCATCGCGTGAGGGTACCTCAAGGCCGATCGACGGCGCGCAGCCCCCGGCGGAGCACGCTCGTCGCGCGCGGCGTCCCCCCCGGAAAAGCCGGGCGGCTCCCCGACCTCGGGAGCCGCCAGCCATCGAACCAACGCGGGTTGTCGCGCGACGCCTATGCCTTCGGCGCGCTGTCGACGACCGCCGAGCCGTAGCGCTTCTTCACCCACCCCGGAATCAGGGACAGGAGCACGAAGGCGATCGCTGCGATGGCGAGATAGAAGAGCGTCCTCTTGATCGCCTCGGGTTGCCCACCGGAGAGGATCACCTCGCGCGCGGAACCGGCGGCGAAGTGGAACGCCACGGTGCCCGGGATCATGCAGATCAGCGTGACAAGGGCGTAGGTCCCGAGTGAGATCTTGGTCAGCCCGTATACGTAGTTCTGGATGTTGAACGGGAAAATCGGCACCAGTCGGGTGATCATCAGCATCCGCCACCCCTGCTGCTTGACGCCCTCGTCGATCTTCTTCAGCGCCTTGTTCTTCTCGATCCACCCCGCAACCATGTCACGCGCCGCGTAGCGACCGATGAGGAAGGCCAGGATCGCGCCGAGGTTGGCCCCGATCGTGGAGTAGACGCTCCCCCACACCGCTCCGAACACCAACCCGCTGGCGACGGCGATCGGCAAGCCCGGGAGCATCACGATGGACGCGACGATCCAGATGAGGATCAGTACGGCCGGCGCCCATGCTCCGAGGCCCTTGAACATGGCGTCGAGACGCTCGACCTTCTCCTTGAGCGTCCCTTGCTTGAGCATATCGAACAGACCGAAGTGGTTCGCGACCAACACCAGCACCACGATCACGCCGACCGCCGCGACGAGCTTCAGCCACGCGGGCTTCGCCTTCCGCTCCTCCGCCATCTGCTCCTCCCTCGGCACCGGCCTGGACCGGTGACGGCGCGGCCGGCCCTCGACGAGCCGACCGCGCCCGACCAATCTACCGAATCACGGACTTCAGCTCTGCCAGGGCGCCTTGGTGGTGTCCGGGCAGTTCGTCTCGAGCGGCAGCGAGTTGTCCTTCGACCAGCCGATCCACGAGTCGTCGTAGTTGTGCAGCTTCTCCATCGGCCAGCCCATCGCGTAGAGCACGAAGATCCACTGCGTCGTGCGCACGCCCGACTGACACACGAAGTACTGCTCCTTGGCCTGGTCGAAGCCCATCTTGTCCAGGACCTTCTGGACGTCGGCGGCGGGCAGGAATTCGGCCTTGTTGTCCTTGCTCTTGAGCAGCGGCCAGTCGGCCTGCACACCCCAGGCGATGCGGCCGGCGCGGAACGCGCCCTTCTTGATCTCCTTGCCGCAGAACTCCGAATCGCCACGGTTGTCCCACAACTGCGCGTCGGTACGGTCCTTGAGCGCCGCGATCTCCGGCGTCTCGGTGCGCAGGGTAGGAATCGCCACCTTGGCCACCCACGTGCCCTTGCCCTTGGCCTTGCCGCTCGACACCATGTCGGTGTCGTAGCCGGCGCCGGTCCAGGCCGCGTAGCCGCCGTCCAGCACCTTGACGTCGCTCTTGCCGTAGTAGGTGAACGCCCACCACATGCGGGTCGCGTCGTACTGGTGGTCGTAGATCACGACCTTGGAGTCCGGGTTGACCCCGAACTTCTTCTGGGCGAGAACCGTGAACTGCTCGGGCAGCATGATGTCGTCGGTGACGCCGCCGCGCAGCGCGGGCGCCGCCTCGTAGTCAGGCCGCCACACCTGGATCGAACCGGGGACGTGGCCGGCGTAGTACTCCGGCACGCTCGTCACTGCGATCACCACCAGCTTGGGGTCCTCGGCATCGATCAGCGCCTTCAACTCGGCCGCGGTGATGAACACCTCGGGTCGCTGATACCCCTTGTAGTTTCCTTGCGCCGTCGCGGCCACGGCCACGATCAGCACCAACAACGCCAACGAAATGACGCGACGCCTGTTGCTCATGCTCGACTCCTCCTTCTGTCTGTTGGTCGGCGCGCTCCACACGGAACCACCGCTCGATCTCCCCGGACGAGTCGGTTGCAAGGGGCATACCAGTCTCGCTGCGACACGTCACACAGCCTCCACGCCAGATGTCTCATGGATAAAACCAATTGAAAAAACGAGTTCTCAGGATTGCCGCCGGTCTATGACCCCGTGACCTTCCAGGAGACGCAGCTTCGGGAGCGTTGCGTTACACAGTGGTAACGGGCGACTCCCGGCGCGCGAGCGGCAAGGTAACGGTGAAGGTTGAGCCGACGTTCTCGTGGCTCACGACACTGACCGCACCGTGGTGCGCCGCCACGACCTCCTGGACGATCGCCAGACCGAGCCCGGTCCCCTCCGCCGTGTGCCGGCGAGCGTTCTGCGCGCGGGCGAACTCGGTGAACAGCGTGGAGACGAAGTCGGCGGGGATCCCGATGCCCTGGTCCGCCACCGCGAGCCTGGCGACGCCGTCGCTGACCGTGAGATCGACCGAGACCCGCCCGCCTGAACGTGAGTACTTGATCGCGTTCTGAATCAGGTTCTCGATGGCGAAGACGAGGTCCGGGGGGATGCCCCATTCGAGAACCGCGACGGGATCGGCGTTGGCCTCGAGCGTGATCCCCCGCGCTTCCGCGACCGTCGTCAGGGCGTCGGTCACGTCCACGACCAACTGGGCGACGTTGACCCGAGGCGCCCACGGCGCGCGTTTGGCGCCTTCGCGCAACTTGGCGAGTTCGAGCAGGTCGTTGACGATCGCCAGCAGCCCGTCCACCCGCTCGACCGAGCCCTCGATCAGCCGCCTGCCCCGCTCGGATCCCGGGTCGACGTACCCCTCGGCGAGCACGTCCAGGCTGGTGCGAACCGTGCCGAGCGGCGATCGCAGCTGGTGCGCCGAGAGCAGCATGAACTTCGACTTGCGCTCCTCGAGCCTCTTCATCGTGTCGCAGGCGTCCTCGAGCGCCGCCTTCTTCTGGTCGAGTTCGATCGTCCGCTCGTGCAGCTGGACGGTGCGCCGGCGGAAGCGGCGCGCCACCGAATCGGTCAGGTACACCGTTCCGAACAGGGCGGCGGTCAGCGCCAGCATCGACAGGCCGCTGACCCTCCCGGACATCGACCCTCCCGGATCGATGGCGTGGTGGGCGACCAGTCCCTTGGCCTCCATGATGAGCAGGCAGAGGATGCACCAGGAGGTGCCCAGGGCGATCAGGTACATCAGTTCGGCCGCGATCATGATGGTGCCGATCGCCATGTGGAAGACGAAGAACACGGTCAAGGGGCTTTCCAGCCCGCCGGTGATGTGCACCGCGACGAGGAGGGCCGCCAGGTCCGTGCACATCTGCAGGAGCGCCGATCGCTGCAGGGCGCCGAAGGCCCGGGGTTGGTCGCCGCGCCTCGCCAGGGAGGATCGGAAATAGAGGTTCGCAGCGAGGGAGAAGGCGGCGACCGCGGCGAGCCGCGACCACTCCGGCGGGAAGCCGATCAGGGGCCCGAGCCACGCGCCGGCCAGCAGCCCGACGATCGCCCACCAGCGCAGGCGCGTGAACCAGAGCAGTCGCTCGTGGAGTTCGGCCGCGAAGACGCCAAGGCCCAGCTGGTTGTTCACCAGCGGCGCCCGGGGAAGCCGATCACGCCAGCAGCTCGTCGATGGTGGCGAGCAGCTTGGCCGGGGCGACCGGCTTCTCGAGGTAGCGGTCGTAGGGCACCCACGACTCCTCGATCTCCATGCGCATGTTGTACACCTGATCGACGCCCGTCAACATCACGATCCTGACGCCGCGCGTCGCGTCGCCGGTGCGCAGTTCGCGCGCCACGTCGAAACCCTCGGAGAGGTGGTCCATCATGACGTCGAGGATGACGATGTCGGGCAGCTCCTGCGCCACCGCCGCCAGGGCCTCCGCGCCGTTACTCGCCGTGCGGACCCGGTAGCGGGTCTCGAGCACCGCGGTCACCGCCTCCCGGAAGATCGGGTCGTCGTCAACCAGCAGTACGTTCCTGGCGGCCATCGCGCCTCCTCACTCGGCGAGCACCGCGTCCGTCGGGCAGGCCGTCAGACACGCGCCGCAGTGGATACAAAGGTCTTGGGAGATCACGTGGAGGTGCTTGATCTCCCCGGTAATCGCCCCGGACGGGCAAGCCTTGAGGCACACACCACAACCCTCACAGAGATCGGGGATGATGGTGTAGATGAGCAACTGCTTGCACTGGCGCGCCGGGCACTTCTTGTCGACGACGTGCGTCTCGTACTCGGCGCGAAAATGGCGCAACGTCGAGAGCACGGCGTTGGGAGCAGTCTGTCCGAGGCCGCAGAGCGATGACCTCTGGATATGCGCGGCGAGGGTGTGGAGGGTGTCGAGGTCCTCGATGGCCGCCTGGCCCTTGGTGATCCGCTCGAGCAGGTTGAGCATGATCTGCGTGCCGATCCGGCACGGCGGACACTTGCCGCATGATTCGTCGACGAGAAAGTCGAGAAAGAACCGAGACAGCTCGACCATGCATGTGCCCTCGTCGAGTACGACGAGTCCGCCGGAGCCCATGATTGCGCCCAGTTCCTGAAGGGACTCGAAGTCGATCGGTGTGTCTCCCGCGGACGCCGGGATGCACCCACCGGAGGGTCCCCCGGATTGAGCCGCCTTGAACGGCCGCCCCGAACGGATCCCACCGCCGATCTCCTCGACGATGTCGCGAAGCGAGATCCCCATCGGCACCTCGACGAGTCCGGTGTTGCGGATCGCCCCGGCCAAGGCGAATACCTTCGTACCCTTGCTCCTCGCCGTCCCGATCCCGGAGTACCACGCCTCGCCCCGCAGGATGATCGGGGGGACATTCGCCCAGGTCTCGACGTTGTTGATCAGGGTCGGCTTGCCCCAGAGTCCGGCGCGAGCCGGGAACGGCGGGCGTGGCCGCGGCATGCCTCGCCTGCCCTCGATTGAGGCCAGGAGGGCCGTCTCCTCGCCGCACACGAACGCACCGGCTCCGATCCGGATTTCGATGTCGAAGCTGAATGGTGATCCCAGGATCGACTCGCCGAGCAACCCGTACGCGCGCGCCGCCTCGATCGCGGCGGCCAGGCGCTCGATCGCCAGCGGGTATTCCGCGCGGACGTAGACGTAACCCTGCCGGGCTCCGGCGACGAAGCCGGCGATCATCATCCCCTCGATCACGGAGTGCGGGTCACCCTCGAGGATCGAGCGGTCCATGAACGCGCCGGGGTCGCCCTCGTCGCCGTTGCACACCACGTACTTCTCACCCCCGACAGCCTCGCGGACGAACCCCCACTTCATTCCAGTCGGGAATCCAGCGCCGCCGCGCCCGCGCAGGCCGGACCGCTTGACCGAGTCGATGACCTCCTGCGGCTCAAGCTCGAACAGGATCTTCTCCAGTGCCAGGTAACCGTCGAGTGCGACGTACTCGTCGATCGATCCCGGATCCACCACGCCGCAGTTTCGCAAGGCGACCTTGACCTGACGTGCGAAGAACGGGACGTCCCGGCCGGTCTTCCTGACCCCCTCCGGGCCCTCCCAGGAAAGCTCGAAGTCGGTGACCGGCTTGTTCTCCCTGAGGTGCTCGTCGACGATGCGGGTGACGGCTGCGCTGGTCACCCGCGCGTAGTAGCTGCCGTCGGGGCTGATCATCACAAGTGGGCCAGCGTCGCACAGTCCCATACAACCGACTCTCACCACCCGTGTCGTGGCGGACAGGCCGGCAGCGGCAATCTCGCGCTCGAGCTGGTCCGCGACCGGGAGCGAGTGACACGAGACGCACGCCCCACCCGCACACACCAGCACGTCGCGACGCGCCGGCACCGCCCCCGGCGCCGGTGGTCGCCTTCGCGAGTCGACGACACTGCGCAGGCGAGCACGAATCCCTCGGAGATCCTCCCGGCCGAGCCGAGTTGGCCGATCCATTGCCGCCGTGTGCTCATGCATGTGCCGCCTCCTCTCCTGCCGCCTGCTTCGCCCGCGACTTCAGGCGACGGAGGAGCTTGCGGATCTCCGCGGGCGTGAGGTGACCGTAGACCTCGTCGTTCACCATCATCGCCGGAGCCAGGCCGCAGGCACCGATGCAGCGCACCTGTTCGAGCGAGAAAATCCGGTCGGCGGTCACCTCGCCTACCCGCAACCCGGTGAGTTCCTTGATGGTGTCGAGAAGTCCCTCGGCGTGCTGCACGAAGCAGGCCGTTCCCATGCAGACCTTGAGCTGGAACCGCCCCCGCGGCACCGTCGTGAAGAAGTGATAGAAGCTGACCACGGAATATACCTGGATCGGCGAGATGGCGAGTCGCGCCGCGATGTACTCCTGGATCGGGAACGGCAGATACCCGATGTCCTCCTGCACGCGGTGCAACAGTGGGATCAGCCGCTCGGAGCCGCCGCGATTCTCAACCAGATACCCGTCGACCACCCGGCGCCCGCGCTCGATGATCTCCTCGTCCGAGGGGACCAGCGAAACCGGAGCGGCGTGCCCGCCGGTTTCCGTTGTGACTGTTCCGCTCACCTCGACCTCCTCACCTCGACCCAGGTCGTGTCGTCGTCGCTCGGCGACAGCGCACCGATGCCGTCGTTGCCGCAAGTCCACATCGCCATCAACTGCCCCGTTCGCACGCGGGGGTCGGTGCGCAGGCGGAGCAGCACCTCCTTGCCGCCGCTCGCCAGCCGGACCGTGTCGCCGCTCGCCACGCCGATCCGTCGCGCCTCCTCCGGGGCCATGCGAACGACCACCGCGGGAGCCAGGTCCTGAAGCGCGGCGCTCCGACGGGTCGTCGAACCGGAGTGGAAAAGCTGAGGCGAGGCGTCGAGCATCAGTCCGGCTCCGGATGCCGGCGCGACTGTGTACCGAGGAGTCGGGAAGCGAGCCGCGGAGCGGCGTTCGGCCTTCGCGATCAGCGCGGCTACCTCTTCCTCGAGCGCGGGGCCGACCGGAAGCGCGCCGCCGAGCCGGCACGCGACCTCCACGAAGACCTCGCCGTCGCCAGGGACCCCCCCGGGAGGCGTCACGGCGCGGCGCATCGGCCGCCTGATACCGTCGGCGCCGACCAGCGACCCGGAGCGCTCGATGAGGATGGCGACGGGCAGGACCACGTCGGCCGCCCTCGCCGTCTCGGTGAGGAAGGCGTCCTGAACGACCACGGTCCGCGCGCCTTC
>JBFMCD010000146.1:0-27683 GCA_040754885.1 Acidobacteriota bacterium | reverse complement strand
TCGCCGCCCACCCCGGCTTCGAGTGGCTCGACGGCGGGAAGGCGCTGACGCGGTTGGTCGGGACGCCGCGGCTCGGCGAACACCTCGCGGCCGGCCTGTCGCCCGAGGCGATCGTCGCTGACGACAGGCGCGAACTCGGCCTGTGGCGCGGGGCCCGCCGTGCGGACCTGCTCTACCCGGAAACGGAGCGCGCTCCGTGAGGCGAGGCCTCCCGGCACGCGTCGATGCCCGCGTCTGCACGCTCCTGGCTCCCCTGCTGGCGCTCGCGGCAACCCACACCACCGCCGCCGAGGACGGGGCACAGCGGCCCACCGTGACCGTCGGACGGCTCGCCGAGGCGCCCCGGATCGACGGCCTGGTGACCGACGAGGAATGGGCCGGCGCGACGCTCCTCGACCGCCCCTTCACGCAGGTCGAGCCCGAGTTCGGCGCCCCTTCTCCGTTCCGCACCACCATCCGTGTCGCCCAGACAGAAACCGCCGTCTTCGTCGCTTTCGAGGCGTTCGACCCGGAGCCGGAGCGGCTGGCGGCGGCCGCCACCTCCCGCGACGGTGATCTCGGCAGCGACGACTCGGTCACCGTCATGCTCGACACGTTCCGTGACCGGCGACGCGCCTACGCCTTCCGGACCAACGCCCTGGCGACGCAGTGGGACGCCCGCGTCGCCGACAACGGGCGCACCGTCGACGCGCTGTGGGACGCCGAGTGGCGCTGCGCCGCGCGCCGGCTCGACGACCGCTGGACCGCCGAGATCGAGATCCCGCTGTCGGTCTTGAGGTTCGAGGCCGGTCGCGACAGGGTGTGGGGCGTCAACTTCGCGCGCACCGTGCCGCGACGCATCGAGACCGCGCTGTGGGCCGGCGCGGCCGAGAACACCTGGCAGACCACCGGTTTCGGGGATCTCGGTGGTCTCGAGCTGCCGAGCCGATCCGCCAAGGCCTGGCAGCTCATCCCATACGCGCTCGCGACGGCGGAGAAGGGCGCCGACGCCGAGCTCGAGGTCGGCGGCGACGCCCGCTGGCAGCCGTCGAGCGCGCTCGGCCTCGAGCTCACCGTCAACCCCGACTTCGCGCTCGTCGAGGCAGACGTCGAGGTCATCAACCTGAGCCGCTTCGAGCTCGCGGTGCCCGAGAAGCGGCCGTTCTTCCTCGAGGGCAACGAGAAGTACAGCCAGCGCATTCGGCAGTTCTACAGCCGCCGCCTCGGGGATCTGGAGTGGGGCGCAAAGGCGACAGGGACCACCGGCAAGCTGGACTACTCGGCGATCATCGCCTCGGAGCGCCTCGCAGGGGCGGCGTCCGGCGATGGCACCCGAGCCGACTACGCGGTGGCGCGGGTGCAGCGCACGCTGCCGGGCGGCTCGACCGTCGGGCTTCTCGGCGCCAACCGGCGGCTCGGCGGCGAGGACCAGGGCTCGGTCGGCATCGACTCGACGCTGTTCTTCACGGAGAAGCTCGGGTTGACGGCGCAACTGCTGCAGGTGCACGGCCCCTCCTCGGACGGTGGCCTCGCGTGGTTCGTCAGGCCGGCGTACGACAGCGCCACCAGCCACTTCCACATCCGCTACACCAACCTCGACGAGGCGATCCGCGAGGACTTCAACGCGGTCGGCTTCCTGCGCGACGACAACCGGCGCGAGCTCGACAGCAACTACACCCGCACCTTCTGGGTCGAGCGGGGCACGGTCGAGAAGGTCGAGGCGGGAGCGAACTACAACCGCTACACCGGCCAGGACGGCCAGCTGCGCAGTTGGGAGCTCGATGCGGAGCTCGAGGTCGCGTTCCGCAACCGCTTCGCGGCCTCGCTCGAGGTGGTCGACGAGTACCAGCTCTTCGAGCAGTCGTTCAGCAACGACCGGGTGGTCGTCTCCGCAGGCTGGGACAGCCGGGCCGGGCAGAGCGTCTCGACGTTCGTCGGATCGGGAGTGAACTTCGACAGCGACCTCCTGCTCTACGGCGGCGAGGCCGCGTGGGCGTTCGGCGACCGCCTGCGGCTCGAGTACTCCGCGACCCGCCTCGAGCTCGACCCGGACCCGGAGCTGGAGACGACGTGGATTCACGTCCTCGATCTCCGCTACGCCTTCAACCCGGACCTGTTCGTCAAGCTCTTCCTGCAGTCCAACTCGGCGATCGACAAGGAGAACGTCCAGGCGCTCCTGGTCTGGCGCTTCAAGCCCCCGTTCGGCTCGTTCCAGATCGCCTATCAGCGCGGCACCTCCGCGCAGGGGCAGCAGTCCGATCAGCAGGACACGCTGTTCACCAAGCTGGCCTGGGTGTTCTGATCGGTAGCGGGCAGCGCCTCAGTTCTTGGTGGGTGCCTGGCAGCATCATCGTGTCTTCCGTCGCTTCCCGGCCGGCGCCTGACAGTTTCAGCGCGGCGATACCTGGCACGGATCGAAATGGTGCGATGGTGGTGCCTGGTACAGGCGTTCGGCATCCTGCCCGCACCCCTACGGCAACGGAAGCAGCACGATGAGCTCACCGACCCGCGGCGGCGTCGCGAATCGCCACCGAAGCGGTGACCGGTGACGGCGCCGACCGCAGCCGCGCCTGCGCGACCAGCACGCCGGCGGACATGTCGAGCAGCACCGGACCGAGCAGGTGCAGCGGCAGCAGCCCGTCCTCGCCGTTGGGTCCGGGCTCCGGGATGACGCCGGCGGTCCCGGCGTCGAGGTCGAGATGCCCCACCCGCACCGTTCCGAGCGACAGGAGGCGGACCGACCGACCGGCGTTGCCCGACGACAACCGGCCCGTCGCCCGCCGCACCGCCGCCGTGGCCGCAGCACGCCTCCCGACGTCGCCGAACAGCACCACGCCGTCGGCGCCAGAGTCGAGTACCATGCGCGCGTCGACCCGTGGGCCGACGGCCGGGACCTCGACGCGCACAGCCAGCCTGCGGCCGATCCGCTCGAGAGGCAGCCGCACTCCCTCGACCCACGGCGCCAGCGAGCGCGCTGGAGCAAGCCGCACGATCCCGTGTCGCGTGTCGATCAGCGCGGCGGTCGCCGACAGGGCGTCGGCTCCGAGTAGGCCGTCGATGGCGGACCCGTCTCCCCACTCGGACCACGACGGCACCCAACCGATGCAGGGGATCGTCAGGCTGACCCGGCCGACGCGAAGGTCGCCCACGGGCCCGCACAGGCCGGTCCGTGGCGCGCCGGCGACGGACGCGAGCACGAAGGCCTCTGTCGGGGTGACGCCGAGCCGTGCGGCGGCCCTCGCGGAAACCAGCGTACGTGAGGTTCCGGTGTCCAGGGCCAGCCGGAGGATCGTGTCTCGCACACGGACGGCGACCACAGGCATGCCGCCGTGCACGCGCAGCAGCGGAATCACGCTTCCGGGAGGTTCCAGACATGGAGCGTGGCTGACGGCGCCGAGAGCGACGCACAGGACGGCGGTGAAGCGGCGCACGAGGGTGCTCCCTTCGGGTGCACCCAAACTCGTGCCGTGGTGGATCTACGTCGTGATGCAACGACACCTTTTGACCATGGTTCGGTGAGGAATCGGTGATTCGCCGTGATCGGATGGTGAGAATAGCGCCGGCGCGCCCGCCCACGCCCTATGGGACCTGGGAGCTGTCCGGAGGGAAGGCCTGGCGCAGGATATGGGCAACCTCCGGGATCCGCATCAGGTCGGCGTACTCGGGCGAGCAGCGGAGTTGGTAGAGCGAGTAGTCGCGTGGACCGGATCGCTCCTGCATGGTCTGGCGGACTCCGGCAGCACCGCCCAGCGCGTGCGCGGTCGACAGGTCGATCCGCCCGCCGAGCGCCTCGAGATCGCGAACGGCCCGGCGCGCCCGTTCCGGCTGTCCGGCTCGCGCCGCGGCATGCGACAGTGTGGTCAGGAAGGTGCTGGCCCAGTTGACCACGAGCGCCCCGCGATGTCGGTCGAGCAGATCGGCCGCTTCCGCCCAGCGGCCGAGGCGACCGAGGACCTTCGCCTCGAGCAACGCCGCGAGGTCTTCGTCGTGGAAGCGCTCGCGCAGGTCTTCCACCTGTGCCTGCGCGGCGTCGACGTTCCCCTCGCACAGGCACAGGACACCGATGTCGAAGGGGATCCATGGCGTGTTCGGCCACCGCTCCTGGGAATGGCGCAGGCGCTCGTGTGCCTCGTCGAACCGCCCCGCGTACATCAGATGAACGCCAAAGCGCCAGTCGGCGCTGTTCGGTTGCAGGCGTATCGCCTCGCGGTACTCCCGCTCGCACCCCTCCCAGTCGCCGTTCGTGAACAGCACCCTGGCCATCGCCATGTGAGCACTGACCACCGTGGGGTCGAGTTCGAGGGCGCGTTCGGCGCTCCGGCGCGCGAGGTCCAGGCTGCGGAGCCGTTCCTCGAGGTCGTCCGAGGTTCCACCCAACGTGCGGTAGGCCTCGGCGAGCTGACCGTGTGCCTCGCCCCAGCCCGGCTCGAGCACGGTAACGGTTCTGAAGCGCTCGATCATGGCGCGTGCCTGGGGGACCATGTCTCGGTGCGTGTCGGCGATCCGATCCCGGAGGCTGAGCCCCACGAGGTACTCCGTGTACGCCGCCGGGTCCACGGTTTGCCGGGAGGTCATGAGCCGCTCTTCCTCGGCTGTGACGCGCGCGCGGATTTCGCGTGCGATCGCCCGCGCAATCCGCGCCTGCAGCGCCAGCACGTCGGCCAGTTCGCCCTCGTAGCTCTCCGCCCACAGTTCCCGGCTGGTCGCACAATCGACCAGGTGCGCCGTGACGCGCACATGATCGCCGGCGAGCAGTGCTGATCCCTCCACGACGTTGGCCACCCCGAGCTCGCGCCCGACCTGGGGAAGTGGTGGGCGCCGCTCGCGGTAGGGCATGGCGGCGCTCCGGGCGATCACCTTGAGCGCCTCGACCTTGGCGAGCTGCGTCGTGATCGCGTCGGTCATCCCGTCGGCGAAGTACTGCTCGTCGCGCGGCCCGAGGTTCTCCAGCGGCAGCACCGCGATCGACGGCACACCTGCGCCGGCCGCGGCGCCCCCGGCGCCAGGGGCGCGACGCCCGCGGACTGCGACGACCGCGGCGACCGCGGCGCCCACGAGCAGAACGCTGGCGGCGACCGCGAGCACGCGTCGGCGCCGCGTCGCCCGCTCGGGCGGCGGTGCCGCAGCGGTCGCCGGGGTGGCCGCCTGCGTAGCGTTCCGCCGCACCACCGGCGCGACGAACCGGTAGCCGCGCGTGTGCACGGTCTCGATGTACTTCGGTTCCTTGGCGTCGTCGCCGAGGGCGACGCGGAGGTTGGCGATCACCCGCACCATCGCGTTCTCGGTGACCACCGCTTCCCTCCACACGCCGTCGAGGATCTCGTTCTTCGTGACGACCTCGCCCGCCCTCTCGACCAGCATGGCGAGCACTTCGAGACCCTTCGGCTCGACCTGCACGTGCCGCCCGGCCCGCTCCAGCCTCCACGCGCGCGGGTCGAGTTCACAGTCCCCGAAGGTGAAGATCGGCCTCTCGGTCATCGGATGTACACCACGTTGAACGATTCTCCCACGTCTTCGGTGCCGGTCAATGCGTCGGCGGGCGCGTCGCCTGGGGCAGCCGGCGCTGCTACGCGGCGAGCGCTCGCGGCGGGAAGAACGAGGCGGCCCAGCCGATGGCGAAGGTGAGCATCGAGCCGGCCAGGGCGTACCACGGCCACGCCAGCGGGGTGGCGAAGTAGATCGTGGTCATCGCCGCCAGGCCGCCGACCAGGCCGGTCAGCGCGGCGCGCTCGCCGACGCGGGCGCCGAGGATACCGAGGAAGAACACGCCGAGGACGATGCCGGTGGTGAAGGCGGCGATCGCCAGGACGCTCTCGACCACCGACGACCTCAGCCACATTCCGCCGATCCCCACGCCGACCTGGAGCACGCCGAATACGGCGGTGAGCCAGCGCGTCACGCGCAGTTCGCGCTCCGGGGTCAACACCGTGCGGGTCAGGGGCAGGTAGAGATCGCGGGTCGCCGCAGTGGCGCAGGAGTTGAGCGAGCCGGACAGGGTGGACATGGCGGCGGCGAAGATCGCCCCGAGCAGGACACCGACCACGCCGACGGGCATCTCGTCGAGGATGAAGCGGGCGAACACGCGGTCCGGGCGCTCGAACGCCGCGGCCGGCGGGTTGAGCTGGTAGAAGGCGAACAGCCCGACGCCGATGAGCAGGAAGAGGGCGAACTGCACGACGATGACGTAGCCGCTCAGGGTCAGCGCGCGCCGCCCTGAGCGCAGGTCGCCGGCGCACAGGTAGCGCTGCACCATCATCTGGTCGACGCCGTGCGACCCGAGGGTGATGAAGGCGCCGCCGAACAGCCCCGCCCACAGCCCGAACGGCTCCCTCCAGTCGAACCCGAAGTCGAGCACAGACAACTTGCCCGCCGCCTCCCCCGCCGCCAGCAGCCCTTCGAAGCCGCCCGGCAGGCGCGCGAGGAGCAGCCACAGAGCCAGCACCGCGCCGCCGAAGTAGATCGCGAACTGGATGAAATCGGTCCACAGCACGGCGCGCATGCCGCCGACGTAGGTGTAGACGATGGTGGTGGCGCCGACCAGCACCACGGACCAGGGCAATGCGATGCCGGTCATCTCCTGCAGCACGATCGCGGTGAGGAACAGGCGCAAGCCGTCGGCGAGCGTCCTGGTGACGATGAACAGCGCCGATGCGACGCGCTGTGTGTTGCCGCCGAAGCGGCGCGCCAGGACCTCGTAGGAGGTGTACAGCTCGCCGCGGAAGTACTGAGGCAGGAGGAGGTACGCCACCGCGTAGCGGCCGATCAGGAAGCCCAGGGCGATCTGCAGCCAGGTCATGTTGCGCGCGTACGCGAACCCCGGAATCGAGAGGAAGGTGACGGTGCTCGTCTCGGTGGCGATGATCGAGAACATGATCAGCCACCACGGCAGGCTGCGGCCGCCGACCATGTAGTCGGCGGCGGTGGACGAACCCCGCCCCATCCAGATTCCGAACAGGACCACTCCGGTCAGGTAGACGGCGAGGACCGCGAGGTCGAACGCCCCGACGTTCATGACAGTCCCGCGGCGGCTTCCGCCGAGAGGATGACGTCGAGGCGAGGGTGACCGGCGAGCAGCGAGCACGGCCAGCGATCGGACGCGGGCCCCGCGACCATCGCCCTGACCGCCTCGGCCTTCTCCGCTGAAGTGGCGAGCACGAGGGTGCGGCGCGCGGCGCGAATGGCGCCCAACCCCATCGTGATCGCGCGCAGCGGGCGCCACGCGCCGGGCACGTCGAGCACCTCGGCGAGCGCGTCGGGCAGCTCGACGAGGTGCACGCGCTCGACCGGCGGGCCGGGGAGGTTGTACGCCACGTGGCCGTCGGCGCCGACGCCGAGAATCGCCAGGTCGAGACCTCCGGCGGCGGCAATCTCCAGATCGTAGCGGGCGCACTCGGCGCCGGGATCGGCGGCGGCGCCGTCGGGGATCGCGCAGCGCGACCGGTCGAGGCCGACCCGTTCCCAGGCGTGGCGCTCCATGTAGGCGCAAAACGCCGCCGGGTGATCCCGGGGCAGGACGAGTTCGTCGAGGTTGAAGGCGCGGGCGCGCGACAGGTCGAGCGCGCCGCGCCCGAAGCGCTCGCGCAACTCGGCGTAGAACGGAATCATCGTCCGCCCGGTCGGCAGGCCGAGCGCGAGATCCGGACGCGCGGCGGCCTCGCCGGCGAGAACGTCCGCGGCGGCGCGCGCCACGGCGCCCGCGTCGGGCAGCGTCACGACGCGCACAATGCTCCGAAGTGAACCAGCTCGATGCCGAGCCCGCGTGCGGCGGCGGCGACCTCCGGGTGGGTCAGGACGGCGAACTCCCGGTCGCGGTCGTCGGCGTAGGCGCTGGTCCGGCGCAGTTCGTCGTCGGCGAACCCCGGATGGCACATCAGTTCGGTGATGCCGTCGCCGAGGTCGCGTAGGATTCCGGAAAGCACCTCGAGCGTGGCGGTGGGGCCGAAGAACCCCTCGTCGAAGCGGTCGGTCGTGACCAGTCCCTCGGCGGCGAGGCGCACCCCGATGGCCGCCGAGGAGCGGCGAATGGGCAGTCTGTGCTCGCGCGCGATTTCGACGAGCGCGTCGAGGATCACCGGGTGGCGGTGCGAGTGGTGGTGGCTGTCGAGGTGCGTGGGCAGCCGCCCGGTCACGCGGCGGAACAGCTCGAACTGGTGGCCGACCTCGGCGCGCACCTCGGCGGGGACGAGGGCGCCGAGCGCGTCGGGGTGTCGCGCGAACCGTCCCTCGCCGTCGACCAGGCTCGGGATGTCGCCCGCTGGCAGCGTCGGCGTTGCCCCGGTGAGCGTGACGTGCAGGCCGACGCCCAGACGCGGGAAGCGGGCGAGCGCCGCGCCGGCGGCTCCGGCCGCGGGAAAGCCGACCATCATCGTCGCGCTGGTCACCACGCCGCGCTCGTGCGCGGCGAAGATGCCGCGGTTGATCCCCTCGGTCCGGCCGAGGTCGTCGGCGTTGACGATCAGGCGACGGCTCACGCCGGCGCGCCCTCGCGGAGCAGCTCGAGCGCGAGCGTGACCGCGCCGGTGGCGGGCTCCACCTCGAGACGGACGAGCCGGGCGCCGGGCAGATCGTCGAGCCGCGCCTCGATGCGGCGCACCAGGCTCGGGCAGGCGCGAAAGGCGCCGCCGGAGAGGACGAGCGGATACGGCCCGGGGAAGTCGAGTTGCCGCTCGACGGCGCGCGCCGCGCGCGCCAGATGGCGGGCGGCGTGGTCGAGCAGGTCCTGCGCCGTCTCGTCGCCGTCCACCGCCGCCTCCTCGACGAGGCGGGCGAGCTGGGCGACGCGCGTTCGCGACAGCTCCTGGTCGTAGAACCACTCGACCAGCCGCGCCGGCTCGCGCAGCTCGAGGTGCGCGCAGATCCGCTCGTAGAGGTTGGTCGCCGGGCCGCGCCCGTCGGCGGCGCGGATGCCGGCACGGACCGCGGCGTGGCCGAGCCAGAACGCCGAGCCCTCGTCGCCGAGCAGGTACCCCCAGCCGCCGGACCTGGCCCGCTTGCCGGACGGGTCGATGCCGTAGGCGATCGAGCCGGTCCCCGCGACCAGGACGATGCCGTGGCCGTCCGGCGCGCCGGCGATGAGCGCGATCTCCGCGTCGTTGACGATCCGGACGGCGCGACGGATGCCGAGGCGCCTGAGGAGAAGACGGACCAGCTCGCGGTCCGCCTCCTGCGCCACGCCGGCGATGCCCAGGCACAGCGCCTCGACCGGTCCCGGCGCGTCGAGCGCGTCGATCACCTGGAACAGCGACTTCTCGACCCCGAGTTCGCCGTGGGCGCGCAAGTTGGCGCCGCCGCCGCGGGCCTCGCGGATCACGTTCCCGGTCTCGTCGGCGAGCAGGCCGACGCTCTTCGTTCCGCCCGCGTCGATGCCGATGACGTATCGCATTTCTCCGCCTCAGCCGAGCGTAGCACGCGCATCGGGGCGGGCGTCGCGGAGCATTGCGGCGACGACTCCGGATAGGCCGAGCACGCCGATCAGGTTGGGGAAGATCTGCAGTCCGTTCATCAGGTCCCCCCACGCCCACACCAGGTCGACGCGGGTCGTCGCGCCGGCGACGACCAGGGCGCAGTACACCCAGCGGTAGGGAGCGACGATGCGCGGGCCGGCGACGTAGGCGAGGAACTGCTCGCCGTAGTACCCCCATCCGATCAACGTGGTGTAGCCGAAGAGCAACGCGGAGATCATGACGAGCAGGCCGCCGTACGGGATCACCGTCGCGAACGCCCGCGCCACCAGACTCGTGCTCGTCGCGCCGGAGGCGGCCACGCCCGAGACCAGAATGCTCAGGGCGGTGATCGTCGAGGTGACGAAGGAGACGATGTACACCTCGACCATGGCGTTGAGCCCCTGCTGGACCGGCTGCGCGGAGCGGGCGCTGCCGTAGGCCACCGCCGCCGTGCCGTAGCCGGCCTCGTTGGCGTAGATGCCGCGCGCCAGACCGTAGCGGACCGCGAGCATCATCGCGGTGCCGGCCGCGCCCCCGCCCGCGGCCTCGAGCGAGAAGGCCTCGCGGACGACGAGCGCGAGAACGTCGGGCAACCGCTCGGCGAACGCGACGATCACGACCAGGCCCCCGATCAGGTAGAGCGCGACCATGGTCGGCGCGAGGCGCTCCGCGGCCCGGCCGATCGACTTCGCGCCGCCGATCACCACGATCCAGGTGAGCACGGCGAGCGCCACGCCGCTCGCCCACAACGGCACGCCCAGTTCGCTGTGGAACACCACGGCGATCGAGTTGGGTTGCGTGAACGGCGTGGTGGTGAGCGCCGCGACGCCCGCGACGGTCGCGTAGACCAGGCCGAGGCGGCGCGAGCCGAGGCCTTGCTCGAGGTAGTGCATCGGGCCGGCGGACAGCCCCTCCGGCCGGGACGAGCGGAAGCGCACCGCGAGCATCGCCTCGGTCATCTTGATCACGGTGGCGAAGAAGCCGTAGCACCACAGCCAGAACACCGCGCCGGGTCCGCCGGTGACCACCGCCGTCGCGACCCCGGCGATGTTGCCCGTGCCCACCGACGCGGCCAGTCCGGTCATGAACGCCTGGAACGGCGTCATGCTCCCGGCCGCCCCGGTCGCCGCGGCCGGCTTCATCGTCCGCAGCGCGCGGACGAGGTGGGTGACCTGCGGGAAGCGGTAGCGCAGCGAGAGAAAGATCCCGGCGCCGAACAGCAGGGCGATCGTCCACGGCCCCCAGACCGCGCCGCTCGCCCAGTTCACCGCGCGTTCCAACGGTTCGAACATCGCTCCTCCGCGTTTGCCGGTCTCGGAACGGCGACCTATCCTACCCGCAACGCGGCGGACACGGAGGCGACGGTGGGCGACCGGCGGCGGGCGGGGAAACGGAGCGAGGCGGCGAGCGGCTCGCCGTGGGCGGCTCTGACCACGGAGGCGCGGCACCCGGGCAGCCGGATGCTCGACCGGATGAGCGCGCGCGAGGCGGTCGAACTCCTGCTCGACGAGGACCGCCGGGGGCTCGAACTGGCGCGAGAACACGCGGAGGGGATCGCGCGCGCGGCCGAGTGGCTCGCCGAGACGCTGGCCGGGGGCCACGACGCCGTCCTCGCCGGCGCCGGGACCTCCGGTCGCCTTGCCGTGCTCGAGGCCGCGGAGTGCCCTCCGACGTTCGGCACCGAGCCTGAGCGGATCCGGGCGGTGATCGCCGGCGGGCCGGAAGCGGTGTTCCGCGCGCACGAGGGCGCCGAGGACCGCGAGGACGACGGCGCGGCCGTCGGAGCCGAACTGCGAACAGGCGACCTGCTCATCGGCGTCTCGGCGAGTTCGGTCACGCCGTACGTGCGCGGCGCGCTCGGCGCGGCGCGCGGCCGGGGCGCGCGCACCGTCCTCGTCACCTGCGCGAAGCCGGAGGCGGCCGATCGGGCGGCGGATCTGGTCCTCGCCCTGGCCACCGGGCCCGAGATCCTGACCGGTTCGACCCGCCTGAAGGCGGGATCCGCGACCAAGGCCGTGCTCAACGCCATCACCACCGCGGCGATGGTGCTGCTCGGCAAGGTCTACGAGAACTGGATGGTCGACCTGCGCACCGGCTCGGCCAAGCTCGTGGACCGGGCGCGGCGGATCGTCGCCGAGGCGGGCGGCGTGGACCTCGCGCGGGCGCGGGGCGCGTTGGACGCCGCCGGCGGCGAGGTCAAGACCGCCATCCTCGTGGTTCGTCTCGGCATCCCCGCCGGCGCGGCGCGCGGGCGTCTGGCGCGGGCGGGCGGCCACCTCCACCGCGCGCTGGACGCCACCGGCGGGTGACGCGCTCCCAAATGCGCCCGCGGTGACCGTTGTGATACATTCGGGCGGCGTCTCTCGGACCACCTTTCGCGGTCAGTCGTGCTGGACACTTTCGCCCGCGAGGGCGCAACCTCTTGGAAGGGAGGAAACAGCGATGAGGAAGTTGATTCTGGGGTGCGTGGTGTTGGCGCTGCTCGCCGCCCCGGCGATCGCCCAGCAGACCGGGACGATCATCGGCAAGGTGACCATGGACGACGGGGCGGCGCTCCCCGGCGTGCTCGTGACGGCGACGTCGAACGTGCTGCCGCAGGCGCGCACGGTCAGCTCGGGAGGCAACGGCGACTTCCGCCTGCCGGTGCTCCCGCCGGGCACCTACGAACTGACCTTCACGCTGGCCGGCATGGCCACCGAGAAGGCCGCCGCCGCGGTCGCCCTGCAGCAGACCACGGTCGTCAACATGGTCATGAAGGTCGCCGCGGTCGCCGAGCAGATCGAGGTCACCGCCGAGGCTTCCCTCGTCGACCCGACGTCGGCCGAACTGAAGGCCGCGGTCGAGGCCGAGGTGATCACCGGTTTGCCGGTCGGCCAGGAGTACCGCGATTTGGTCAAGCTGATCCCCGGCGTGCAGTACAGCGAGGACAGCGTGCGCGGCCCGAGCGCCGGCGGCAGCGGCCAGGACAACGTCTACATGTTCGACGGCGTCAACGTCAACCTGCCGCTGTTCGGCACGCTGTCGGCCGAGCCGGCGTCGCACGACATCGACCAGTTCGCCGTGGTCAAGGGCGGCGCCTCGGCGACCGACTTCAACCGCGCGGCCGGGTTCATGGTCAACTCGGTGAGCAAGTCCGGCACCAACGCCTTCCACGGCATGGTCTCGTACCAGATCCAGCCCGAGAGCTTCGTCGCCGAAGAGGTCGAGACGAGCACCTACACCTACGACGAGGACAAGGACTGGATCACGGCCAACCTCGGCGGCCCGATCCTCAAGGACCACCTGTACTTCTACGGCTCCTTCTACAGGCCGACGACCACGCGGGAGAACCGAGCCACCGTGTACGGCCCGGTCCCGGACTACGAGAGCACCCGTGACGAGTACTTCGGCAAGCTGACGTTCTCGCCGACGCAGTCGTTGCTCCTCCACGGCAGCTACCGCAAGTCGGAGACGTCGAACTCGCACTCCGCGCCGACGACCACGTCTTCGGCGTCCGTGACGTCCGGCAGCGAGTCGGAACTGGAGATCACGATCCTCGAGGGCTCGTGGGTGGCCAGCCAGAACAGCTTCCTGACGTTCAAGTACACCGACTTCGCCAACCCCACGATGGGCAGGCCCGACACGATCCTGGATCGGGTCACCTCGCTCGAAACCGGCCGTCTCGACGTGAACAACCTCGACACGCAGGGGTACCTGATCGTCCCCGTGTTCGGCAGCAACGAGCAGTTCAACGCGTTCGTCGCCCCGATCATCGACAGGTACGGGTATCTCCAGGACGGTGTCAGGACCGGCGGCGGCCGGGTCGGCGGCTACTTCCAGTTCAACAACCAGGACTTCTACCGCGAGAACTTCCAGGTCGGCTGGGACCTGCTGTTCGGCGCCAACGTCACGCACGAACTGCACGTCGGCTACCAGTGGTTCACGGACGAGGAGGACCTGTACCGGTACTCCAACGGCTGGGGCCAGATCGAGGTGTACGGCGGGACCTCCAACTGCCCGTCAGGGACAGGGTGCGACGGGCTGCCGTTCTACTACCGCACCCGCGTCCAGCAGCAGGGGATCCTCGACGTGCCGGTCATCCACTCGGAGTTCGAGTCGCAGAACATCGAGTTGAACGACTCGATCAAGTGGGGGAATCTCACGCTCAACGTCGGCGTCCTGATTTCCAACGACAAGCTGTACGGACAGGGGCTCAGGGAGAACTCGAGCAACTACTCCGGGTTCGAGAACGACCCGACGAGCAAGTATCTGATGCACGAGGTCGACTGGCAGGAAATGATCCAGCCGCGCCTGGGCGCGGTGTGGGCGTACGACGCCAGCAACACGGTGTACGCGAACTTCGCCCGCTACATGCCGGCGGCCAGCTCGCTGCCGCGCGCCGCGTCGTGGGCGCGCAACCTCGCGGCGGAACGGTTCGTGTACTTCGACGAGGACGGCGAGATCATGGGGTGGCAGCAGGTTGCCTCCTCGTCGGGCAAGTGGTTCCAGGACGACCTCGACCCGCGGGCCACCGACGAGTACCTGCTCGGCACGACGCGCGACTTCGGCAACGGCTGGAGCGGCCGCGCCCACGCCCGCTACCGCTATTCGTACAACTTCTGGGAGGACACCAACAACGACGCGCGCATCCGCTTCGAGCCGCCGGAAGGTGTCCCTCAGGAGCTGTACGTCGAGGACCTCGCCCAGATCCGCGCCGAGATCGGCGGATCGACCTACGTCATCGCCGAGCTGGACGGCGCCTTCACCAAGTTCTGGGAGGCCGGCCTCGAGGCCGAGTGGCGCGGGCGCAACGCGTATTTCCGCGGCTCGTACGTGTGGAGCCAGTACTACGGCAACTTCGACCAGGACAACAGCACCGGCGGCTCGGCGGCGAACGACGACAACATCTTCATCGGGTCGTCGAACATCGCCGACGGCGCCGGCCGTCAGATCTGGGACTACAAGTACGGCTGGCTGCGCGGCGACCGCCGCCACCAGCTCAAGCTGTACGGCTACTACACGCTCCCGTGGCAGGGGAGCGTCGGCGCGTACGCCATCTACCAGTCGGGCCAGCCGTGGGAGTACCACAGCTACGAGCCGTACTTCGTGCTCTCCGGGGGGAGCAGGAGCGACACCAACCGCTACGCCGAGCCGGCCGGTTCGCGCCGCACCGACGACCACTACCAGCTCGACCTCAACTACACGCAGGACTTCCGCATCGCCGACGCCTTCCTCATCCAGGCGCGCGTCGACGTGTACAACGTCTTCGACAACCAGACCGGCTACGACATCCAGTACAACGTCCACTCGGCCAACCCCGGCCTGCCGGAGTCGTTCATCCGGCCGCGCCGCTTCCAGGTGGCGTTGCGCCTCGAATTCTGATCGCCGCTCGAAGCCGTTTCTTCCGGGGCCCGCGGTTCGCCGCGGGCCCCTCTGTATCCTCGGGGGCGCGTTGGAGCTGGACCAGATGCGCCCCTGATTCCTTGACCTGGGTCAAGAGCGCGATTCTCTTCCGCTTCCATGATAGTTTTGATACACATGTCGCGTTCGTGTCACCGAATCGCGTGTGTGTCGAAAGGAGGAGGACCGTGAGATCGACACGCGTCATCTGGGGCCTGGTGGCCGGGGCGGCACTGCTGTGGTGCGGCGCGGCGGGAGCGGCGGACACCTGCGTGGAGTGCCACACCAAGGTCTCGCCGGGGATGGTCAAGGACTGGAAGGTGAGCAAGCACGCCGCGTCGGAAGTGGGGTGCGCCGCCTGCCACGGCGAGAAGCACTCCACCGCGGCGAACGCGGCGCTGGCGGAGATGCCCGACGAGAAGCTGTGCGCGACGTGCCACGAGGAACAGTTCGCGCAGTTCGCGCGCGGCAAGCACAACTTCGGCTGGACCTCGCTCAACGCCATCCCCGCCACACACCTCGCGCCCGACGAGCTGATCGAGGGCGGACGCGGCTGCGGCGGCTGCCACAACATGGGGATCAAGACCGAAGAGCAGAAGAAGGAACTGCTCGCCAAGGGTTACCGCTACCAGAAGAACTCCTGCGACGAGTGCCACACCCGGCACGCCTTCTCGAAGGAGGAGGCGCTGAACCCGCACGCGTGCCAGCAGTGCCACATGGGCTACGACCACCCGCAGTGGGAGATGTGGTCGAGCGCCAAGCACGGCACCCGCTACCAGGCGAAGAAGGACGACGATCTGCCCGACGGCGCGGCCGCGCCCACCTGCCAGCACTGCCACATGGCCGGCGGCAACCACGAGAACCGCACGGCGTGGGGGTTCCTCGGCGTGCGTCTGCCGCTGCCCGACGACCCGCAGGCCGCGGCGGACCGCGTGACCATCCTCAAGGCGCTCGGCGTCCTCGATCCCGTCACCGGCACGCCGACCGCCATCCTCGACGCGGTCAAGGCTGCGGACATGGTGCGCCTCGACCAGGAGTCGTGGCAGAAGCAGCGCGACACCATGCTCGCCACCTGCTCCTCGTGCCACGCGCCGAAGTACGCCAAGCAGCAGCTCGACATGGGCGACGCCATCCTGCAGAAGTCCGACCGCCTGATGGCCGAGGCGATCGAGACGGTGGCCGGCCTGTACCGCGACGGCATCATCGCCAAACCGGCCGGCTACCCGTTCAACTACCCCTTCCTGCTCACCTTCATGCACACCAACGGCGCGCCGTGGAACGAGAAGCTCGACGCGCTGTCGTACATCGACCAGGTGCTGGTGCAGATGTACATGAAGCACCGCATGCGCGCGTACCAGGCGTTCTTCCACGTCAACCCCGACTACGCGTACTGGTACGGCTGGAACGAGATGACCAAGGACCTCGGCGAGATCAAGGAGCTGGCGCGCACCATGCGCGCCGCGCACGCCAAGGCTCCGGCGAAGTAGGACAGGGACGATGGCTCGGCCGCGGGATCCCGCGGCCGAGCCTCACGGCAGCAGCCCGGCGAACAGCGTCTCGTCGGCGATCAGGCGGCGCAGATGCGGGTCGGCGCGCTCCCAGGCAACGCGCACCCGCGCCGCGCGGTCGGGCTCGCCGAGCAGCACGCTCACCTGCGCCCTCTTGAACAGGGCCATCGCCGCGCCTGGGTGGTCGGGCGGCACGCGGTCGAGGGCGTCGCGCGCGTCCTCGAAGCGGCGCGCGGCGAGGTAGAGCACTCCCAGTTCGAGGTCGCGGCGGAACGCCCGCCCGTGGAGGTCGCGCGCACGCTCCAGCGCGGCGATCGCCGCCGCGGTCTCGCCGAGTTCCATGCGCAACACGCCGACCTCGACCCAGCGGGCGCCCGGATCGCGCGCCAGCGGCGCGGCGCTCTCGAGCAACGTGGCCGCCTTCGCCAGGCGCCGCTCGGAGGCACGGATCCTGGCCAGTCCCTCGAGCGCGGCGAGGCGGTCCGGCTGCGCGGCGAGCACGGTCTCGAACAGCGGCGCCGCGAGGTCGCCGCGGCCGTCCTTGAGGTGGTGCATGGCCAGGTAGTGGCGCACCTCGAGCGACTCGGGGTCGATCCGGCTCGCGCGGTCGAAGGCGGCGAGCGCGCCGCGCCGGTCGCCGAGCATCGACCGGGACACCGCGAGTTGCACGGCGATCATCAGATTGCCCGCGTCGCGAGCGAGGATACGTTCGTACAGCGGCGCGGCCTCGGCGTAGCGCTCGTTGGCGAAGGCGCGCGAGGCGGCGTCGAGATCGTCGAAGAGCGGGGTCATGTCCGCGGCGCGGGGGGCGCCCTCCGGCACCGCCGCCGGCGCGGACGCGGAGGCGACGTAGCCCAGGGCGGCCAGGCGCCGCCGCTCCTCGTCGCCGATCGGCGCTTCGGCGCCGCGCACGACCGCGGGCAGCGGGTAGTCGGCCACGGCGCGCGCCAGGTCGGGGTCGGGCGCCGCGTTGGCGGAGAGGTCGCGCGCCTCGGCGGGGTCCGCGACGACGTCGTACAGCTCCGGCCGCCCGGAACGGATCAGCTTGTGACGGCCGGCCACGCCCATCACCTGCGGCTGCCAGCGGTAGTTGAGGAACGGCTGCATCGCCTCGGCGAGCACCGGCGCGGACGACGCCGCGAGCAGGCCGCCCTCGACGCGCTCGCCCGCCCAGCCGAGCAGCGTCGCGTGGATCCGGCGGAGGCTGACCGGATCGTCGCGCACGGCGGGCTGGATGCCGGCCCCGGCGAGGACCAGCGGCACGCGCATGACACCCTGATAGAGGAGCTGGCCGTGCAGTGTTTCGCCGTGGTCGCCGCGCCCCTCGCCGTGGTCGGCGGCGACGAGGATGCGTCCGCCGGCGCGCCCGCGCTCGAAGGCGGCGACCAGCCGCCCGAGGTCGTGGTCCATCGCCGCGATCTCGCCGAGGTAGGGGTCGTCGCCAAATCGTGAGCGGAACGGCTCCGGCGGCTCGTAGGGGTCGTGCGGGTCGTAGTAGTGGACCCACAGGAACACCGGGCGGGAGTCCGCCTCGCCGAGCCAGGCGAGCGCGCGGTCGGTGGTCTCGCGCGAGGAGCGCTCGACCCGACCCGAGCCGAACGCGTCGTCGTAGTCATCGAAACCGCGCGCCAGTCCGAACTGGCGCTCCAGCGGATACCCGGACACGAACGCTCCGGTCCGGTAGCCCAGGTCCCGCAGGCGTTCGGCCAGCAGCGGCACGCGCTCGGGGAGACGCCGGCCGTTCTCGTGCACGCCGTGGCCCGCCGCGTACAGTCCGGTGAACATCGAAGCGTGCGACGGCAGCGTCGTCGGCGCCGTGGCGTACGCCTGGGCGAAGCGCACGCCGCGCGCCGCCAGCGCGGCGAACGCGGGCGTGGCGGCGGCGTCCGCCTCCGGCGCCAGGGCGTCGGCGCGCGTCGTGTCGAGGGTGACGAGGAGCAGCGAAGGGCGCGCCGGCGGCGCGGAGGCGGGCGGCGTCTCTCTCGCGCACCCTGCCACGAGGGCGAACAGCGCCGCGGCCGCGAGACACGTCGGTGCGGGGGAACGCGTGGGCATCGGGGAGACTCTAGCGCACCGCCGTTTGCTATGCTCCGCGCCATGTCCGGCCCCGCGGGCGCGATTTCCGGCGGCGATCCCCTGGCGCGCGAGCTGCTCGCGGAAGCGCGCGCGATCCTCCCGTGGATGAGCGAGATCCGCCGCGACCTCCACCGCCACCCGGAACTCGGCCTGGAGGAGCGCCGGACCAGCGCGAAGATCCAGGAGCGCCTCGCCGAACTGGGCATCGACTTCGTCGCCGGCCTCGCCGAGACCGGCGTGGTCGGCCTGATCCGCGGCGGCGACGGGGGCAGGGTGGTGGCGCTGCGCGCCGACATCGACGCGCTGCCGATCCAGGAGGCCAACCAGGTGCCGTACCGCTCCGAGGAACCGGGGCGAATGCACGCCTGCGGCCACGACGTGCACACGGCGGTTCTGCTCGGCGCGGCGCGGCTGCTGCGCGACCGCATGGCGGGCCGCGCGGGCGCGGTGAAGCTGATCTTCCAGCCCGCCGAGGAGACGGTCGGCGGCGCGCGCATGCTCGTCGAGCAGGGGGTGCTCGAGGACCCTCGCGTGGACGCGATCTTCGGCCTGCACGTCGAACCGCTCAGGGAGATCGGCACCGTCGAGCTGCGCTACGGCCAGCGCAACGCCTCGTCGGACAACGTCGCCATCACCGTCCACGGCCGCTCGTCGCACGGCGCCTACCCGTACGCCGGGGTGGACGCGATCGTCGCCGCCGCCCACGTGGTGACGGCGCTGCAGTCGATCGTGGCGCGCAACGTCGACGCCCACGCCAGCGCGGTCGTCACGCTCGGGACGATCGAGGGCGGCTCGCAGCGCAACATCCTCGCCCCGCAGGTGACGATGATCGGCACCGTGCGCAGCCTCGACCCAGAGACGCGCCAGCTCGTGCTGCGCCGCGTCCGCGAGGTCGCCGAGGGCGTCGCCGCCGGGTTCGGGGCGCGCGCCGAGGTGAAGATCGACCCGAGCTACGACCCGGTGATCAACCACGACGCGATGATCGACGTCGTGCGGGCGAACGCCGAGCGCCTGTTCGGGCGCGAGCGGATCTTCCTTGCCGACCGGCCGAACATGGGGGTGGAGGACTTCGGCTTCTACCTCGGCCGCGTGCCCGGGGCGTTCTACTCGCTCGGCGTGCGCAACGAGGCGGCCGGGATCGTCCACCCGGTGCACTCCGAGCGCTTCGACGTGGACGAGGAGTCGCTCGCCTACGGTGCGGCGCTGCAGGCGGCGAACGCCCTGGCGATCCTCGACGGAGCGCCGGGCGGCGCGGGCGGCGGCTCGTGCTGAACAAGATCTGGGCCGCGTTCTTCCTCATCGCGGTGATGGCCGGCGGCTACCGCTGGCTGGCGCTCGGCGACGCCGCTGTGTGGGCCGCGA
The DNA here is from genome assembly GCA_040754885.1 of Acidobacteriota bacterium. Lineage (GTDB taxonomy): Bacteria > Acidobacteriota > Thermoanaerobaculia > Thermoanaerobaculales > Thermoanaerobaculaceae > JBFMCD01. The sequence goes on along the minus strand of JBFMCD010000146.1, from coordinate 7,936 downwards.
TGGTCTCGGCGTCGTTCAGCATGGCCAGGACCGCATTCGAGATCGCCCTCGGCCTGACCGGGATGATGTGCCTGTGGCTCGGGCTGATGCGCCTGGGCGAGAAGGGCGGCGCCGTCGAACTGCTCGCCCGCGCCTTCACGCCGCTGCTGCGCCGTCTGTTCCCCGGCGTGCCCGAGGGTCACCCGGCGATCGGCGCGATGATCATGAACCTCTCGGCCAACATGCTCGGCCTGGACAACGCCGCGACACCGCTCGGCATCAAGGCGATGAAGGAGCTGCAGTCGCTCAACCCCGAACCGGATCGCGCCACCGACGCGCAGATCCTCTTCCTCGTCCTCAACACCGCGTGTTTCACGCTCGTCCCGGCGACGATCTTCGTCTACCGAGCGCAGCTCGGCGCCGCCGACCCGACCGACGTCTTCCTCCCGGTGCTGATGGCCACCTTCACCTCGACCATGGTCGGGCTGATCGTCACCGGGATGGTGCAGCGCCTGCGCCTGTGGGACCCGGTGGTGCTCGCCTACCTGGTCGGGATGACCGCCGCGGTCGGCGGGCTGCTCCTCTACTTCGGCCGCCTGGAGCGCGTCGAGCTGGAGCGGCAGTCGTCGCTGATGTCGAACTTCCTCATCTTCGCCATCATCATCACCTTCGTCGGTCTCGCCTTCTGGCGCAGGGAGCCCGTCTACGAGACCTTCGTCGGTGGCGCCAAGGAGGGGTTCCAGGTCGCGGTGGGGATCATCCCCTACCTGGTCGCCATGCTGGTCGCGATCGGCATCCTGCGTGCCTCGGGCGCCCTCGACCTGCTCCTCGACGGGGTGCGCTGGGGGGTGGCGTCGCTGGGCGTGGACACCCGCTGGGTGGACGGCCTGCCCACCGCGCTGATGCGGCCGCTGTCGGGGAGCGGCTCGCGCGGGATGATGCTCGAGACGATGAAGACGCACGGCGCCGACTCCTTCGCCGGGCGGCTGGTGTGCATCATCCAGGGGTCGAGCGAGACGACGTTCTACATCCTCGCCGTGTACTTCGGCGCGGTCGGCATCAAGCGCGAGCGCTACGCCGTGCCGGTCGGCCTGACCGCCGACCTGGCCGGCTACACCGCCGCCATCCTCCTCACCTACCTGTTCTTCGGGTAGTCGCGGGCGGGAACCGGGGTGCCCAGCGTCCGCTGGCGGGGCGGTCGATGCGTAGGCACCGCGTGGGCTGTGTATCGAGACTGGTCAAGGGCGGATCGGGGCAGGCAGGTTTGTCACTATGGAGCCGCTGTGCCCTTCGGGGCGAAAAGCCACGCGGAAGGCCATGATTATCGAGCCGCTTGACAATCGTGTCAATTCGTGTGTAATGTTTTTCCATGTCAAGAACCGCTGAACAGCTTCGCTTGCGGAACTCACCGCTGGTCAGGGTGTTGGCGCAGGTGCGGATCTCCGCCATCCTGAAGATGCGAGAGTTCGTGCCCGCGGTCCAGGAGGCGCTCCGCCACCAGGGGTACCCTCGTTTCAGCGAGCAAGAGCTGCTTGAAGTGCAGCTGCGCCCAGAATCTCCTCCGAAGCGACGAGAATTATGGAGGTTCGCGGACAGAGCCAACCGAGAGGCCGTTGTCTTGGCGCAGGACTTCATCGCCCTCGAGACCAACCGGTATACCTGCTTCGAGGAATTCACCGAGCGCCTGCAGCAGGTGCTCGAAATCGTGGGATCTGAGATCGAAGCGAAGGCAACCATCGCCGAGCGTCTCGGGCTGCGTTATGTCGACCTGATTCTGCCCGAAGACGGCGAGCCACTGGACGACTACCTCGAGCAGAAGCTCCACGGCCTCCGCGCGAAGGACCTTGGTGTCGAGAAAATGTTGAACCGCTTCGAGGCCCGGGGCCAGACTCGATTCGGCCAGTTGGTCGTGCGGCTGCACCAAAACGAAGAGGGTGCCTGCCTTCCCCCCGACCTCATGCCCTCCGAGCTCACACAGGCGCGGACGATCGACCCTGGCAGGCTGATCACCCTTCTCGATATCGATCACTTCACAACGCAAAGCCGCGACTACAATGCACCCGCTTTGATCGACGCCATGTGGGAGCTCCATGAGTACACGGAAAGGGCATTCCGGTCGTCCGTGACAGCTCACGCTTTGGAGCGTTGGGTAAGAGAGTAGCAGGCGACGAGGCCGTCGATAGAAAGCGAGCGCGACCATGCGAACGGCGAACGCCCACGAGGATCCCGGGACAGCAGCACTGCTGGCTGCTGCGATCCTGGATCGACCGACAGCCCCCACGGCAGGCACACCGGTACCGATCAGAGAAAGGGCGGTTGAGTGGCTGTATGACGACTTCATGAGGTGCCACGGCACCGGAGGCCACTTGAGCACACCCCACGAGTGCTGGATCGAGGGGACGAGGGTGTACGGAGTGTTCGAGTACAAGCGGTGGGCTGAGGCCGCTCGGCTGTACGACACGCCGGAGCGGATCTCGTTCATCCGGTCGATGCTCTCGCTCCAGGTGAAAGAACTGGCCGAGGTTCTGCTCGTCGAGCGTCCGAGCATCTACGCGTGGATGGCGGGCACTGCCCAACCACAGCCGCGTAATCGCCACCGCATCGAAGTGATCTGGTCAGTCGCCGAAAGGTGGCGACGGATGTCCCGGCTTCCGCTGGGCTCACTGCGCAAGGCCTCGGACGAGCGCGGGCAATCCGTCGTGGGGTTGCTGACGGCCGACGAGATCGATACCGCGAAGGTGATGGAGCTGTTGCGTGCAGCAGCGGGCAGGTTAACCGCTGACCAAGAGAAGCCAAAGGGCCTGGGCCTGCGCGAGAGGGCACAACGCAGAGGCATGGTGATCGCGACACCTCCGAACGCCCAGCGCAAGATCGATATCCGCACCGGGAAACGGATCTCTGCGGAATGAGTGAGGGCGGCGGAGGCGCCGATGCTGGAAGCATCAAGGAGTTGGGCTGGCGGCAAGGTTCCATTGTTCCGCTCGACCTGGTCAAAGATCTACTCGACTTTGGCGAGCTTCCCGCCACCGTCAACGAGGCGGATATCCTCATCGTCGTCAGCCACGACTGCGACGTCACCAGCGCGAATCTTGCCAACGAGCCCTCGGTCGAGTTGCTGCTGGCGCGCCTGTTATCCGAAGGCACGCCCAACGGCGCACTGACACACGGGAAGAACCCTCGCCGGCTGCACTTCTTGGTCGAGATCGATGGCAGACCGACAGCTGTAGAGGCGAGAGCGGACGAGCGCTTCGTGATCGACCGCACTCGATTGCTGGGCTGTCGACCCGAGCTGGGTCGAGTGTGCAGTCGGCAGGTGCGTGACGAGATTGTTCTGTGGCTCGTCAAGCGCTACAGCCGCACAGCATTCCCTGACGCCTTCAACGCGCGAATCAGGAAGGCTCAGCGGCCAATTGCGAGGGCGCTCGAGTCGAACGGCCAAGCTCTTCGAGAGATCTTCCTCACGATGAGCAGCTGGGACGAGTTGCCAGAGGGTGAGCCTTACCGGGTTCAGCTCATCGCCACAATGACACGTGAGGATTACGAAGACCCGGAAGGACGAGAGCGCGCCCACCAGGCGCTCGATAAGGTGGAAGAGAAGTTGCATGGATGCAGCGGGGTCGAGATCGTCGAAGCGTTGCTCGTTAGTGAGGCCGAAGTTAGCCTTGATGAGTTTCGTCAGATGGAGCGCTTTGATTTTGACTACCTCAGCGCAGAGACTGACGAGCCGTGACGACCCCGCACACCAAGTTGCCTGAACCAACTCACCTTATCGATTAGAGGGGTTGACCCTGCCAATCCGCGGAGAGTGAGCGGGCGACGGCCTCGCCGAGCGCGGCGAAGAACGGGTCGGCCACGGTCTCGTAGTCGTAGCGGTCGTCGTTGAGCACGCCGTCGGCGTTGGTGTAGATCGTCGCGGCGACGAACAGGCCGCGCCCGGTGGCGCGGTCCTCGACCCAGGCGTTCTCGGTGGAGAAGCCGTACGCCCGCCCGATCTTGTTGACGATCCGCCAGCGCTCCTGCGGCAGCACCCGCGTCAGGCCGGGGAGGAGGAACTTCCCCCAGTGGTCGGGGTACTCGGCGGTGTCGAAGCGCGGGTCGGCGGACTCGCGCGGGACCTCGGTCATCGCGCCGACGAGGAACGCGCGGTCGTCCTCGCCGAGGGCGAACGGTGCACCGCCGCAGTCGGCGTCGGGCCTGACGAGCGTGCACAGGCCGCGCTGCAGGTCGGCGAGCGACATCCGGTTCTTGGCCGCGAAGTCCATCGGCTCGTCGACCCGCGTCTCGCCGGACATGTAGGCGTCGCCGACGAGGAGCCCCGGCATCGGCGGCGGCGGGTCGAGCGGCGCCGAGGTGCGCTCGGGCAGTGTGTACTCGAACCCCGCGCCGCGGAAGTCGATGCGCGGCACGCGCCGGTTCTCCTCGGCGCTGCGGATCTCGGAGAGGCGGTGGACGAGACGCGGCTCGGTCAGCCCGGCGCGCGCGAGCGAACGGGTCAGGCCGTCCTGGCCGACCAACTCGTAGAGCTTGTTGAACGACTCGTTGTCCGAGACGATGGCCAGCTTGCGCACCTCGTGGCCGACGGTGATCGTCCCTCCGGCGAGGTGCGTCGGGTCCGAGGTCTCGAGCGTCTCCCCCTCGAACAGCGGGTGGTAGGCGAGCGCCGTGTCGCGGTCGATCGGCAGTCCGGTGGCCGCGCGCAGCTCGGCGAGCCTCTCCAGCGCAGCGACCGCGGCGAACGTCTTGACCGAACTGGCCGGGTAGAAGTACTCGGCGCCGTCGCGGTAGCCGACCTGCCGGAGCGCGGGACGGCCGCCGGAATCCGGCTCCAGCCGTCCGACGACGATCTGCACGCGCAGCTCCGGGGCGCGCTCGGCGAACGACGCCAGCTCGGGCGACGCGGCGAGCCACGGGCCGATCGGCTCGGGGGCGGCGACGCGGTCGCTCGGGCGGGCGGTGCGGCACCCGGCGACGCCGAGGAGCAGCGCGGCGCCGCATACGACGAGGGCACAGCGGGCGATCATCGGCCGATCCCGGTCAGCTCGACCTCCTCGCGCTCGGTGTCGAGGATCGCGTCGAGACGCTGGCGGGCGTTGATCAGCGTCGCGCGGCCGCCGTCCACGAGCACCTCGGCCGGGCGGCCGTGGTCGTTGTAGTTGGAGGCCATCGACATGCCGTACGCCCCGGCGGAGAACACGGTGACCAGCTCGCCTTGCGCCATCGGCGGCAGCATCCGGCCGCGCGCCAGGAAATCGCCGGTCTCGCAGATCGGCCCGACGACGTCGCAGCGCTCCAGTCCGGGCAGGTCGGACTCCTCGACCCAGCGAGGGGCGGGGCCGCTCCACCGCACGGGCCAGACGAAGTGGAACGCCCGGTACAGCGAAGGGCGGAGCAGCGAGTGCATGCCGCCGTCGCAGATGACGAACGTCCTCGCCCTCCCGCGCTTGACGTGCTCGACGCGGGCGAGCAGCACGCCGGAGTTGCCCATGATCGAGCGCCCCGGCTCCATCAGGATCTTCAGCCCCGCCGCGACCCGGCCGGCGAGCAACGACGCGAGGTGTTCGGCGTACGCCTCGATCGGCGGGACGGCGCCCTCGGTGTACGGGATCGGCCAGCCGCCGCCGAGGTTGAGCACGGACACCGGGTGACCGCGCCGTTCCAGCTCGTCGACGAGGTCGAACGCCACCGCCACCGCCTCGCCGTACGGCTCGACCCTGGGCACCGGCGAGCCGATGTGCAGGTGCAGGCCGCGGAACTCCAGCGCCGGCCGCCCGGCCCAGCGCTCGACCATGTCCACGACACGGTCGGCGTCGATGCCGAACTTGTTCTCCTCCTTGCCGGTGGTCGTGTACTCGTGGGTGTGGGGGTCGACGTTGGGGTTGACGCGCAGGCAGAAGCGCGCCGTCACGTCCAACTCGGCGCCGACGCGCGAGAGCCGCTCCAGTTCGCTCTCCGACTCGACGTTGAACAGACCGACCGGGCCCCGGCCGGCGGGATCGGCCGCGCCGAAGCGGCCGGCAGAGGAGGCGAGCGGGGAGTGCCGCCCGTCGAGCGCCGCGCGCACTTCGGCCTCGGACTTGCCGACCCCGGCGAAGACGACCTCGGCCATCGGCGCGCCGGCCAGCCAGGCGCGCTCCAGCTCGCCTCCCGAGACGACGTCCATGCCCGCGCCGAGGGAGCGCAGCAGTCGGCACAGGTGCAGGTTCGGGCTGGCCTTGACGGCGTAGCGCAGCTCGGCGCCGAGCGGCGCGAACGCCGCCCGCAGGCGATGGAACGACGCGCGGATCGCGGTCGCGGAGTAGACGTAGGTGGGGGTGCCGACGGCGTCGGCGATCGCCTCGACCGGGACGTCGTCGGCGTGCAGGCGGCCGTCGCGCCACTCGAACGCGTTCATCGGCGGAGTATATCGCCGCGCCGAACGCCGGGTCGGTTTCGGGCGGAGCGGGGGGTCACGCCGTGCGCGGTTCGACGCCGAGCCCGGGCCGGTCCGAGGGGACGACCCGACCGCCCTCGAGGTCGAGTCCCTCGAACGGGTCCTCGGCGAGCAGCAGGTGCCCGTCGAGGTCGATCCAGTCCACGAGCGGCGCGACCGCGAGCGCCGCGGCGATGCCGAGCGAACTCTCGATCATGCAGCCGAGCAGCACCTTCATCCCGTGGGCGCGGGCGGCGGCGACCAGGCGCAGCGCCGGGGCGATGCCGCCGCACTTGGCGAGCTTGACGTTGATGCCGTCGAAGGCGCCGGCCAGGCGCGACACGTCCGCGGCGTCATGGACGCTCTCGTCGGCGATCAGCGGCAGGGGGCTGCCCCGCCGCAGCTCGCGCGTCTCCTCGATGCGGTCCTCCGGCAGCGGCTGCTCGACGAACTCGACGCCCAGCCGGGCGAGTTCGGGCAGGCGCTCGCGCGCGCCGTCGAGCGTCCACCCCTCGTTGGCGTCCACCCGGATCGCCTGGCGGGTCGCGCCGCGCACCGCGCGCAGCAGCTCGAGGTCGCCGTCCACCCCCATCTTCAGCTTGATCACCTCGAACGCCCCGGCCGCGCGCACCTTCTCCAGCGCCTCGGGGATCGGGTCCACGCCGATCGTCCACGAGGTCGGCGGCAGCGGCCTGCGCGCGAGGCCGAGCAGTTCGCGGACAGGGATCCCGAGCCGGCGGCCGGCGAGGTCGTGGAGCGCGGCGTCGAACGCCGCCTGGGCGGCGCGCTGCCCCGGGACGGCGAGCCGCAGCCCCTCCTCGGCGAACGCGCGCGGGTCCTCGAGTCCGGCGGCCATCGCCTCGAGCGCGGCGGCGGCCGACGCGGCGCTCTCCCGGTAGCGCGGGATCGGCGCCGCCTCGCCGCGGCCGACCAGTCCCTCGGCCTCGACCTCGAAGACGACGTTGTCGCGGGTCGCCGAAGTGCCGCGCGACAGGCGGAAGAGGGTGCGGAGCCGCAGCTCCATCGGGCGGACGCGGTACGAGGCGCTCACGCCGGAAGGATAGACCGGTTGACCGGCGCAGGTGGCTCCTCCACTATCGCCCCGTGCTCCGCGACCCTCTGTCTATCCTCACCTTCCTGGCGGCGCTCGTCGCGCTGGTCTTCTGGCTCTCCGAGCGCCGCGCCCTGGCGCCGCTGTTCTCCCGGTTGCCGGCGGTGTTCTGGGTGTACGCGCTGCCGATGGTCGCCGCGACGCTCGGCGTCCTGCCGACCGCAAGCCCGCTGTACGGCGCGCTGTCGCGGCATCTGCTCCCCGCGAGCCTGGCGCTGATCCTGCTCTCCTCCGACCTGCGCGCCATCGCCCGGCTCGGGCCGCGGGCGCTCGCCGCCATGACCGCCGGCGCGTCCGGCGTCGCGCTCGGGGCGGTGCTCGCGTTCCTCGCCTTCGGGAGCGCCCTCGGCGAGGGGTCGTGGCGGGTGTTCGCGGCGCTCACCGGGACCTGGATCGGCGGCAGCGCCAACCTGGTGGCGGTCGCCGCTTCGCTCGAC
>JBFMCD010000145.1:0-11946 GCA_040754885.1 Acidobacteriota bacterium | reverse complement strand
CGCGGCGTGGCGCAGCCGCCAGTGGGCCTATCGCAAGGCGCGCGAGCCAAGCCGCGACGCAGCGTACTCCTCGTCCGTGAGGAGCGAGCGAGCGAAGCGTAACGCAGCGAGAGGTCCGCTGCCGGCTGCGCAGGGTGGAGGGGTGGGGGGCTTGACGCCGCGTGTGGCAGGACGAAGGCCGCGCCCGCGGCCGGGGGCGGGTGAGCGGCGCACGCGGGAGACCGGGGGGTAGGCGTCCGCCGCGAGCGCGCCCCGCACACCGCAAGCCCTGCCGGAGGCAGGGCGCTTCGTCCTGCCACCATGCGTACGCTCCACGGTCGACGTGGAAGTGGTATCAGGTAGTATCCGGAGCCAGCGCCGCCGACGGCGACCGAGGCCCTCCGGCAGCCCCGAAAGGACGTGCAATGCGCTCGATCTTCCCCATCCTCCGCGTTCCGGCAACGCTCGTGGCCCTCCTCCTCACCGCGCTCGCGGCGGTTCCGCAGGCGTGGACCTGCACCACCGCGGTGATCGCCGGCTCGGCCACAGCCGACGGCCGACCGCTGCTGTGGAAGAACCGCGACGCCGGGAACAAGCTCAACCAGGTCGTCTACGTGACCGACGGGCGCTATCCGTTCGTCGGCCTGGTCAACGGCGGCGACGCCGCGCCCTTCGAGGTGTGGGCAGGGATCAACGCCGCCGGCTTCGCGATCATGAACGCCGCCTCGTACAACCTCGACCGCGAGGAGACGCTCGCCGAGGGGCAGATGATGCGCATCGCCCTGGCCGGCTGCGCGACGGTCGCCGACTTCCAGGCGCTGCTCGAGCGCACCGGGCCGGGCGGGCGCGACGTGAACGCCAACTTCGGCGTGATCGACGCCCGGGGCGGCGCCGCGTTCTTCGAGACCGGGGTCAAGGGCTTCACGCGCTTCGACGCCGGCGACCCGTCCGCGGCGCCGAACGGGGTGCTGGTGCGGACCAACTACTCGGTGTCGGGCGACACGAACAACGGCGGCGGTTTCCTCCGCCTCCGGCGGGCCTCCGCGCTTCTCGACGACCTCGCGGCCAGGAAGAGCCTCACCGCGCGCACGCTGCTCGCCGAAGTGGCGCGCGACGTCGCCAACCCGCACATCGGCTCACTGCCCGCGACCGGCGCCGCCGCGCCGTTCGCCTACACGGCCGACAGCATCTGCCGCTACGACACCGCCTCGGTGTCGTTGTTCGCCGGCGCCCGTTCCGGCGAGGATCCTCTGCTCGCGACCGCGTGGTTCATCGTCGGCCAGCCGATCACCGGAGCCGCGGTGCCGGTGTGGGTGAGATCCGCGGCGGTCCCGGCCGAGATCGCGGTCGCGGCCGGCTCCTCCCCCATGACCGCCGCCTGCGACGCGGTGCGGACGCTGTTCTACCCGGAGACGCGCGGCGAACTGAAGAAGTTCGTGCGCACCGAGGCCTTCGGGAAGGGAGCGGACGCGCCGCTCCCGCGCCTCCTGGCCCTCGAGGCGGCGACGTTCCGACGTGTGGAAGACGCGCTCGCGCGCTGGTCCGGCGCCGCGCCGTCCGCGGCCGAGGTGGCGGCCTTGCAGGCCGAACTCGCGAAGGCGACGCTCGACGCCGTCAGGAGCGCCGCGCCCCGACCGCAGCGCTGAACCTGCTGCCGCCGGCGCCCGCCCCGTCGCCCTCCGCCGGTCGCTCGGGAGAGTCGCGTCGGAGCGAACTTCCGGCCCGCCCCGGTCCACGGCTCACGGTCCACGGACCACGCCGTTTGCCCCTGTTTCCGGGGGTGCTCGGGCTTCGGGCCGTACGCCCGCCGGCGCTGTCTCTTCTCAGTTCCACCCGGTGAGCGCCGGCCACACGAGCGCGAGCAGGGAGAGCAGGAAGAACGCGGCCTGCATCTTCCAGTGCCACTTCACCCACCGCTCGTAGGGGATCCTGGCCAGCGCCAGCGTCCCGACCGTCACCCCGGAGGTCGGGATGATCATCGAGGTGAAGCCGGCGCCGAGCTGATAGGCGAGGACCAGCGTCTGCCTCGTGATCCCCGACAGGTCGGCGAGCGGCGCGAGCAACGGCATGGTCAGCACCGCCTTGGTCGAACCCGAGGGGATGAAGAAGTTGAGCACGACCTGGAGCACGAACATCGCCTGCGCGGCGAGCACGCCTCCGAAGTGCGAGGTGACCGACGCCAGTCCGTAGAGGATGGTGTCGAGGATGTGACCGTCCTCGAGGATGACGACGATCCCTCCCGCGAAGGCGACGATCAGCGCCGCCCCGGCGATGTCCTTGACGCCGGTGATGAACGACTTCGCCAGCGCGCTCGGCCCCAGGCCGCCGGCCAGCCCGGCGAGGACGCCCATGGCGAAGAACAAACCGCCGAACTCGACCATGTACCACTTCAGCACCGTCGAGCCGACGATCAGCCCGACCACGGCGCCGGCGAGGACGAGCAGGCACAGGCCGTGCCGCCAGGTAAACTCGACGCGCTCCGCCTCGGCCTTCTCCAGCTCCTCGCGCCGCTGCCGGTCGAGGTCGTGCATCGGCGAACGCCTGGGGTCGGCCTTGACCCGCGCCGCGTACACCATCACCCAGACGATCGCGACCGCCGTGCACGCCGCCCACACCACCAGCCGGTAGCGGATGCCGGAACCGAGCGGCACCCCGGCGATTCCCTGCGAGATCTGCACCGTGAACGGGTTGAGGAAGCCGGCCGCGAAGCCGACGCCGGCGGCGACGAACGACAGGCACACGCCGACGATCGAGTCGTAGCCGAGGGCGATCGCCATCGGCACGAAGATCAGCGCGAACGGCATCGCCTCCTCGCACATCCCGTAGGCCCCGCCGAAGAAGGAGAACACCGTCATCACGATCGGGATGATCAGATAGGTGCGACGCCCGAGCAGGCGGACCAGCTGGTGGATGCCGGCGGCGATCGCCCCCGTGTCGTTGAGGATGTTGAACGCGCCGCCGACGACGAAGATCAGGGCGATGATCGCGCCCATGCGCAGAAAGCCGCGCAGCGGCGCGAGGAAGATCTCCACGACCTGCGGCACGCTCTTCTCGACACGGTAGGTGCCCGGCACGACCACCTCGCGGGTCGAGTCGCCGACCTGCTCGGCGCGCCGCTCGTAGGCGCCGCCGGGGAGAATCCAGGTGGCGGCAGCGGCGAGGAGGATGAGCACGAATGCTATGACGAAGACGTCGGGAGCCTTCCTGGTCACTGCCGCACCCCCACGAACAGGGCGGGATTATACGGGGCGCCCCGTCCGGCACGCGCGGCGCGCGTCCTCACACCCACGACACGACGTCGGACAGGGGCTTCCTGCCGATGTCGGGGACCCGGCACCCCTCGGTCGGGTAGCCCACGGGGAAAAGAATGAAAGGTCTCTCGCGCAACGGTCGGCCAAGGATGCGGTTGAGGAAGCGCATCGATGGCGGCGTGTGCGTCAGCGTCGCCAACCCCATGTGGTGCACGGCGGCGATGAACAGCCCGCACGCGATGCCGACGCTCTCGTTGACGTAGTAGTTGGTCACCGCCGCGCCGTCCGGAGCCACACCGTGGACCTCCTTGAACGCCACGACCAGCCACGGCGCGACCTCGAGGAAGGGCTTGCGCCAGGAGGTGCCGAGCGGCGCGAGCGCCTCGAGCCACGCCTGCGGGGTCCTTCCCCCTTCGTAGAAGTCACGCTCCTCGGCCTCGACCGCGGCGCGTACCTCGCGCTTCACCGCCGGGTCGGACACGGCGACGAACCGCCACGGTTGCCGGTTCGCCCCCGACGGCGCCGAGTGCGCCGCGGCGATCGCCAGCTCGATCAGGCGGCGCGGCACGGGGCGGGTGCTGAACTCCCGCACCGAGCGGCGCGTGGCCATCGAGGCGGCGAACGCCGCCGCTCGCAGTTCCATCTCCTCGAGCGAGAACCGTTCGTAGTTCAGCGGGACGGTGGGCGGCTTCTCGGGCTTCATCGTGCGAGGGTAGCAGCCACGAAGGCCGTCAGCGTTCCCGCACACCCATCTCGCTCCACTTCGCCGCCAGCTCGTCGAGCGCCGCGGCCACCTCGTCGCGACGCCTACGCAGCTCGCCGGCCACGTCCGACCGGAGGCGCAGCAGCAGCCACGCCCGGCTTTCCTGGACGAGTTCGTCGCGCTGCTCGAGGAAGCGCAGCGCCGCCCACCCGGTCGCCGGCGCCGCGACCAGCACCGCCAGGGCCGCCCACGGTCCGAGCCACACCCACGCGAGCCCCGCCTCGATTGCCCACACGCCGAGGTACACGGCGGCCCCGCCAAGGAGCTTCCACGTCGCGCGCACGTCCGGCTCCAGCCCCGGCCGGGACGCCAGCGCGGAGGTCAGCCTATAGGGCGCCGCGTTGAGGGCGAGGCCGACCAGCGCCGCCGGCAGCGCGAGGAACAGGCTCGCCGCCGCGCGCGCGACGAAACGCGCGACGAGCCGCCCGGGGTAGCGGGCGGCGAGTTGGTCGTCGCGCAACCCCGCCGCGCGCAGCAGCCGATCGTAGCGCCTGACCCGCGCCGCCACCGCCGCCACTTCTCCGGGAAAGGCGCCGCGCAGCGCCGTGGAGCTCCGGACCAGCTCGCGCCGCAGTCCGACCCGCTCGCGCAGCGCTGGCCTGCCGGGTACGTCGCGCGCCGCCCCGGTCTCGAGCAGCGCGGCGGCGCGCTCCACGAGCCGCGCCTCCTCCCAGGTCGAGAAGTTCAGCGTCACCGCCGCGAGGGCCTCGCTGATCCTCCCGGTGAGGCGGCGCACCGCACCCTCCGGGTCCGAGGGCCGCGCGGCCAGCTCCACGCCGGTGTCGAGCGGTTCGCCGACCTCGACCAGCGCCCGGGAACGGAACGACTCCCGCTCGTCGAACACCAGGCCGACCGGCACGACCGTCACCGGCGCCTCGGCGGTCAACGCGATGCGCGCGGCGCCGGTGCGCATCTCGACCAGGTGAGGCCGGCTGTGGCTGACGCCCTCGGGGAAGAGAGCGATCGCGGCGTCCCGCCCGAGTTCCTCCCGGCAGCTCTCGAACGCCTGTTCGTTGGACACCGGCGCGCCGCCCGCGTCGACGCGCCGCTGGACGGGGATCGCTCCCGCCAGCTCGACGAGCAGGCGCGTGTGCGCCGCATCCCACAGCGTGCTCTTGGCCAGGAAGCGCACGCGGCGCGGCAGCGTGGCGAGCAACAGCATGGGGTCGATCAGGCTGTTGACGTGATTGGCGACGAACAGCACCGGCCCGCCCGCCGGGACGCGATCGAGGCCGGAGACCTCGACGCGGCGGAAGAACACGCGCAACAACAGGCGGCACGCCGCGGGGACCAGCGCTGCGAAGCCCGGCGCCGCCACGCTCACCCGCCTGCCCGACCCTGCTCCTCCCGCCACGCTTCGGCCGCCGCCCGGCCGCGCCCCTCGTCCACGAAGCGCATCCCGGCGAGACCGAGCACGAAGAACAACCCGGTGGTGAGGATCGCAACCCGCTGCGAACCGGTGCCCGAGGCGACCGCTCCGAAAACGGGCGGCCCGACCGCGTACGCGGCCTTGCCGGCCAGCCCCCAGAACCCGAAGAACTCCCCTTCCTTGCTGCGCGGCGAGAACAGACCGACCATCGCGCGCGACGCCGACTGCAGCGAGCCCATCCCGAGTCCGGCCGCCATCGCCACCCACCAGAACGCCGATTTCGTCGTCACCGCCCAGGCGGCGGCGCACACGGCGACCCAGAGCAGGAGCGTCACGCGCACGGTGCGCGCGGCTCCCAGCGTGTCCTGGACGAACCCGAAAGCCAGCGCGCCGCCCGCCGCCGAGACCTGCAGGAGGATGAACAGCCGCACCAGTTCGCCCGGGGTGAAGGCGAGGGTGCGCTCGGCGTAGATGGCGGCGAACGAGATCACCGTGGTCAACCCCGCCGTGAACAGGAAGAAACAGCCTAGGAAGCGGACCAGCTCGCGAAACTCCCCGATCGCCCGGGCGGTCGCCGCCACCCTCATGAAGCCGACCCGCGCGTACTCGAGCGCGCCGCGGCGCGGCCCGCGCGCCGCCCGCTCGCGCAGGAGCAGGAACGTCGGCAGGGCGGCGACGAGAAAGAACGCCGCCGTGAGCAGCCAGACCTTGCGGAGGTTGGCGATGTTGGCCTCGACGAACCCGCCGGCGAGCAGGGGCCGGACGAGGAGGAGCGAGGCGAGGCCGCCGAAGTAGCCGAGCCCCCAACCGAGGCCGGAGATGCGGCCGATCGTCGCGGGCGTGGACAGCTCGGGGAGGAAGGCGCCGGCGAAGTTCTCGCCGAACGAGAACGCGAGGTTGGAGACGACGAACAGCGCCATCGCCAGGGCGACGCTCCCCGGACCGGCGAGCGCGAGGGCCGCCGTCCCGGTCACGCAACACGCGTAGCTGGCGAACAGGAACAGCTTCTTGCGCCCCGAGTCGTCGGCCACCGCCCCGACCAGCGGCGAGAGCACGACGACGATCGCGTTGGAGATCAGGATCGCGATCCCCCACAGCACGTCGGCGCTGTCGGCCGGCGCCACCAGCCGGGTGAAGAACAGCGAGAACGCCACGGTGACGATGATCGTGGTGTAGCTCGAGTTGGCGAAGTCGAACATCGCCCAGCCGAAGATCTCGCGCCGGCGGACCGGCATTCCGGACGGGGCGGAGGACATGGACCGATTGTACCGGCCGCGGATCGGGCTTCCGCGCCGGCTCTGCCCTCTGGGGAGTCGAGAACCTTCGCCCGGATTCTGCGTTCTAGGAGGCAGAGCGGTCGGGAGGTGACTCGTGAAGGCCAGGTCGGTGGTTCTCGCGGTGGCGGCGTCCCTGGTTGCCAGTCTGGCGCTGTGCGCTTCCGGCACCCGCTGGCTCAACGTGCACGTGCAGGAGCGCGCGGAGGGGACCGAGGTCTCGCTCCACGTGCCCTTCAACCTGGTGCTCGCCGTGGTCGAGGCCGTGCGCTCGGACGAGCTGAGCGGCGGCCGTCTCCGGCTCCACGTCGAGGGGTGCGAGATCGACTGGCCGCGCATCCTGCGCGAGCTCGACGCCGCGCCCGACGGGCAGTACGTCACGGTGAAGGACGGCGAGGCCGACGTCTCGATGAGCAAGCAGGCGGGGATGGTGCGCATCGACGTCGACGAACGGGGCGGCGAGCACGCCAAGGTGAAGGTGCGCTTCCCCGAGTCGCTGCTCGCGGCGTTTCGCGTCGAAGACGACGGCCGCCTCGACATCAGGGCCCTGCTGGTCGAGCTCGAGAGCGTGCCCGTCGGCGACCTGATCACCGTCGCCAGTGACGAGGCCGACGTGCGCGTCTGGGTCGAGTGACGGCGGGCACGGCGGAACGGAGGCAGCCATGCGCGAAAGAGGCTTTGCCAGCGCCGGCACGACCGTCGTCCTCGCGGCGATCGCGGCCATTCTCGTCGCCCCGCTGTTCATGAACTGGATCGTCGTCGATGTCCGCACCGCGCCGCCGGACAACGTCCGCATCAAGCTGCCGGTGCCGCTCGCCGTGGTGCGCACGGCACTGTGGTTCGTTCCGGCGGACGAGGTCGACGCCACGCTCCCCGCCGAGGTGGCCGCGCAGCGGGAGTCGGTACTCGCCGCCTTTCGCGCCCTCGAGTCCAGTCCCGACACCGTCTTCCTCTCGGTCCGCTCCCGGGAAGGGACGGTGCGGCTGGCCAAGGAGCGAGGCCGGCTGGTGCTGGACGTCGATCACGAGGAGGCCCGGGTCCACGCCGTCCTGCCCATCGAGGCCGCGCACCGCATCCTCGCGCGCTGGGACTGGCGCGACATCGACCCGCAGATGGCGGTGGACTTCCTGGCCGCCGCGGAGCGCGGCCAACTGCTCTCCGTGGACAGTGAAGAGGCAACGGTCAGGATCGCGAAGTGGTGAAACCGCTCGGGCGCGGGCCGAGGCGACCTCGGCCGCGCCACGGAGAACAGGACCGGGGTCCGGGGCGAACGCCTTCGGACCCCGGCGATTGCACTACTTCTTGTCCTTCTCGTCCTTGACGAACACCGACAGCACCATGGTCACGACGCTGACGATCAGCGCGCCCCAGAACGCGGGCCAGAAGCCGCTGACGTGGAACCCGAAGCCGACCGCCTGCGCGAGCCACGAGGCGAGCAGCAGCATGAGGGCGTTGATCACCAACAGGAACAGGCCGAGCGTGAGCAGGATCAGCGGGCAGGTGAGCAGCTTGAGCAGCGGCCTGACCACCGCGTTGACCAGTCCGAGGACGAGGGCCATGACGGCGAACGCGGCCCACGAGTTCCCCTCGACCGTGATGCCCGGCACCAGTTTCGCGGCGACGAACAGCGCGGCGGCCGCGATCAGCCAGCGAAGCACGAGACCCTTCATCCTCTCCTCCTCCGAGCGACAGCTCTGGCTGCGAGAGTACACGAACATCGCCGAGCTCGGGGCAGGGTGCTAGCCTGCCGGTCGTGCGAGCCGCGCTCTTCGACCGCCCCGGGGACGAGACCGTGCTGCGTCTCGGCGAGGCGCCCGTCCCCGTGCCGGGCCCCGGCGAGGTCAGGATCTCGGTCGCGGCCACGGCCCTCAACCGCGCCGACCTGCTTCAGCGCCAGGGGAAGTACCCGCCCCCGCCGGGCGCCTCGGCGATCCTCGGTCTCGAGTGCGCCGGCGTCGTCTCCGCCCTCGGCGAGGGCGTTCGAACGCTCGGGGTCGGCGACCGGGTGATGGCGTTGCTCGCCGGCGGCGGGTATGCCGAGGAGACCGTCGCGCCCGCCGGGTGTTGCCTCCCCGTCCCCGGGAACCTGTCGCTGGTCGAGGCGGCCGCCGTGCCGGAGGCGTTCCTCACCGTCCACCTGACCGTCTTCCGGCTCGCCGGGCTGCGCCCGGGCGAGACGCTGCTCGTCCACGGCGGCGGCAGCGGCATAGGCACCGCGGCGATCCAGATGGCGCGCGCCGCCGGCGCGCGGGTCCTGGTCACCGCCGGGTCGGTGGAGAAGTGCCGGCGCTGCGAGGCGCTCGGCGCCGAGCGGGCGATCGACTACCGGGCGGGCGACTTCGCGCCGGTCGCCCGCGACGTCACCGGCGGCCGCGGCGTGGACGTGGTCCTCGACTCCATCGGGGCGCCGTACCTCGGGCCCAACCTCGAGGCGCTGGCGCCGGGCGGACGGCTGGTGGTGATCGCCACGATGGGCGGCCACCGGGGCGAGCTCGACCTGGCCAGGTTGATGCGGCTGCGCGCGTCGGTCATCGGCTCGACGCTCCGATCCCGGTCGGTCGAGGAGAAGGCCGCGCTCGTCGAGGAGTTCTCGCGACGCTTCCTGCCGATGTTCTGCGACGGCCGGCTGCGACCGGTGATCGACCGCGTGCTGCCCCTGGAGGCGGTCGCCCGAGCGCACCGGACGATGGCCGCGTCGGAGCACTTCGGCAAGATCGTCCTCGCCGTCGCGGGCTGATCACGTCTCGCCGAAGCGCTCGAGCAGCGCCGCGAGCTTCGCCGACAACTCCGAAACGCGGTCCTCGAGCCGGGCGATCCGCTCCCCGAGCGGCTCGGCGGCGGGAGGCTCCGCGGCTTCCGCCACCGGTGGGCCGCCGGCGGTGTGCACCCACCGCCCCTCCTTCTGACCCGGGCGCCGGGACACCTCGACGACCAGCCTCTCCTCCCCCGTCGCCAGCGCGCGCAATGCGCCCTCGACCTCGCCCAGCGACGTCCACGCGACGACCCGTTCCGTCCTCGCGCGCAGCTCTCCGACGGTCTGCGCGCCGCGCAGGAAGAGCGCGCCGAGGAGCGCCTTGCCCTTCGGATCGAGGCCGAGCCGGCGGTCGAGCGCGTGCTCCCAGCGCCGGGCCCGCCCGCCCTCGCGCGGCCACGCAAGCATCTCGGCGTGCAGGCGGTCGAGCGCGCCCTGCACGTCGGCCGCTTCGAGCGCCATCACCGGGTCGCGGTTGGAGGTCTGGTTGCACGCGGCGACGAGGGCGTTGAGCGTCAGCGGGTAGTACTCCGGCGTCGTCTGTTCCTTCTCCAGCAGACACCCGAGCACCCTGATCTCGACCGCATCGAGTTCCCTCGGCAGCATCGGCGCCTCCCAGGCAAGCCTACTCCTCGGCGCGCGGATCGGCACGGCCGGTTTCGTTTCGCGCGTCAGGCGTGTCCAAGGGGCAGAAGCGACGCCGTGGGCGAAAGGAGGCCGACATGTTCGAGTCAGGGTTGATCGAATCGAGGCGTCAGGACAGGCCGCGGCGGCGGCTGCTCTCCCTCCCGGCCGCGGTGGCGGCGCACGTGGCGGTGCTTGCGCTGGTCGCTGGGGTGCAGCTCTGGGCCGTGGAGGAGATTCCGGCCGTGTGGCAACAGGTCATCTGGGTAACGGCCGGGCCGCCGCCCGCGGGAGGGCCCGGACCGGAGAGACCGAAGCCACGGCCGGAACACGGACGTGCCCCAGTCCCGAGAAGCGTGCAGCCGACGACGGTCAACGAACTGCGGCCCGAGCCGCAGAAGGACGATCGGCTCGACGACGCCGGGCTGGTCCCGGGCGACCTGCCCCGAGAGCCCGGGACCGGATCCGGCGACGGCGACGGAAACGGCACGGGCGGAGCGGGGATCGGCGACACGGGACCGGCCGAGCCGGCGGACGATCCGCCGTTGCTCGTCGGCGGGGAGATCGCCGCGCCGAGGCTGCTCCACCGTGTCGAGCCCCTCTACCCGGAGGCCGCGCGCCAGCTGCGCCGCCAGGGGATCGTGATCGTGCAGGCGACGATCGACCGGGACGGCCGGGTCGCGGGCGTCACGCTGCTGCGCGACGGGGTCGGATTCGGCGCCTTCGAGGCCGTCGAGCGCGCCGTGGGGCACTGGCGCTACGAACCGGCCGAGTTCCAGGGGCGCAGGGTCGCCGTGCTGATGACCATCACCGTGACGTTCACGCTCAACTGAGGCCCGCGCCGCGTATCATCCGGCCGTGGGCAAGGACGCAGCGCGCGCCGGCGGGGTCGCCCGCAGGGCACTGGTGGTGCTGGTCGTGGCGGTCGCGGTGGCGCTCGGCGCACTTGCGGTGATCGAGGTGGGAAGGCGCCGCCCCGATGCTCGGACCTCGGGCGCGGCGCCTGCTGTCGAAGGGCGCGCCGTGACACCGGCCGTGCGCCGCTCCCCCGCCGCCCCGTCACCGACCACCTCGCCGACCGTCACACCGTCGATCCAGTCCTCCTCGGTGACGCTCACATGGCGCCCCGAGCCGACCGCCACGGCGACCGCGGTCGCCGCCGCCCCCGCGCGGGCGCGGCCGACCGAGACACCGGCGATCCCGCGCTGCCTCGGCGTTGCGTGGACGTCGCGGCAGGGCACGCCTACCCAGGTGCTGGTGGAGATCGTGACCGAGAACCGCTGCGGCAGGGACCTCGAACCGCTCGAGGTGTGGTTCGAGGTGTCGGGCTTCAGGCAGGGAGACCTCGTCCAGTCGGCGCGCGGTCACCTTTTCGACCGCCTGTACCGTGACGGGACCGGCCGGGCGACGATCGCGCTGCCCGGCTCGGCCGACTGGATGGACACGATCCGGGTCGTCGTGCTCGACCCGGAGGGGATGTAGCGAAGACTCCTCCATTCTCGCCGGATTCGATGGCGCGGCACCTCGACGTGTCCGATCCGGCTCACGGCGTGAACCGTGGTCGGTGGGCCGTGGACCGAAAGACATAGGGAAGAGGAGACCCTCCACCCCCCTCCCGGAGGGGGGAGCAGACCCGCCCACCCCTCCCGCACTTCGTTCTCCTGTCTCTGGTTTTCGTTCTCCTGCCTTTGCTCTCCCCTCTTCCCTCTCCCCTGTTCTCCTGTCCCCGGACCCCGTGACCCCGGACCCCGGTCTCTTCGCTCTCCCCTCTCCCCTCTTCCCTCTCCCCTGTTCTTCTGTCCCCGGACCCCGGATCCCGGACCCCAGACCCCGTCCTTGTCTTCCCTTTCCCCTTCCTCCGGTTCCATTCGCCTCGCGCCGGTGTCTAATGGGCAAAGGACCGGCCAGGCATGGCCGTGCGGTGGGGGGCCGTG
>JBFMCD010000144.1:0-5044 GCA_040754885.1 Acidobacteriota bacterium | reverse complement strand
GCGGCGCCGATCGCCTGCGCGCCCGGCAGCACCGGACCGTGCGCGGCGCGCAGCGCGGCGAGCACGTCCGCGGGGTCGTCGCGCGTGACGCCGGCGCGCACGACCAGCCACGCGGCGATCGCCGCGAGCGGCAGCAACAACAGCGACGGGAGCGCGGCGGCGCGCAGCGACGGCATCGGTCCCCCGCGGAAACTGTGGGTTCGCGCGGCGGCAAAGTCAAGGAAGAACGGGGTCCGGGGTCAGGGGTCCGGGGACCGGTAAGCGCGAAAGAAGGCGTGGGCCGTACGCCTTGGCCCGGGAACGCGACCCGCCCGCGGTTCACGGTCCACGGCCCACGTCATTGCCCTTGCCAACTGACAACGGGCAACGGACGACGGGCCACGGATCCTATACTCGCGGCGGAGGTGTGCCCATGCGCGCCCTGCTGCTCGCTCTCGCCTGCTCCGGACTTCTCGCCATCCCGCTCGTGACGCTCGCCCAGACTCCGCGCCCGGCGATCGGCGAGGAGACGGTCCGGGAAACCGTGAAGGCGCTCGTCGCCAGGGCCGGGAGCGCGCAAGCCGGGCGCGTCGAACGGGGCGTGACCCAGGTCGCGCAGCGCTGGTGGGCGGAGGACGGCGACGCCCGGGCGTTCTCAGAATTCTGCGAATCCCACTTCCTCGCCGACGAGGCGGAGCTGACCGCGCTCGCCGCCCGCCTCGAGACCGTCCTCGAGCAGGTCTACGGCCACCTCCACGAGGTGCGCCGCGAGCTGCTCACCCCCCTCGACCTCGACCGCGGCCCGGTCCGTCCGGTGGACGAGCTGCTCTCGGGCTTCGACCTCGGCGCCCACGTCAACCCCGACCTGTTCCGCACCAGGGTCGCGTTCCTCGCGCTGCTCAACTTCCCGGTTCACACCCTGGCGGAGCGGCTCGAGCGCGGCGCGTCGTGGGACCGCGAGACGTGGGCGCGCTCGGCGCTGATGGACGCCTTCGCCGAGCGCGTGCCGGCCGAGATCGCGCAGGCGGTGACCAAGGCGACCGCCGCCGCCGACCAGTACGTCGCCGCCACGAACATCCGCCTCGACCGCCTGCGCACCTCCGACGGCAGGCAGCTCTTTCCCGACGGGTTGCGCCTGATCTCGCACTGGGGGCTGCGCGACGAGCTGCGCTCCCACTACGGCCAGCCGGGCGGCCTGGAGCGCCAGCGCCTGATCGCCACGGTGATGGAGCGGATCGTCCGCCAGGAGATCCCCGCCGCCGTGATCGACAACCCCGACCTGCTCTGGGCGCCGGAGACCAACGCCGTGTCCACCCTGGACGGGACGCCGCTCCCCGCCGGGGACGCGCGCGCGGCGCGCGAGCCGGACACCCGCTACGCGCGTTGGCTCGACGTGTTTCGCGCCATGCGCGGCGTCGACCCGTACGTCCCGACCGCCCCGACCGCGCTGGCGCGCGCCTTCGAGCGCGAGCGCCAGATCCCCGAGGCCGAGGTGGTCCGGCAGCTCACCGCCGCGATCGCTTCGCCGGAGTTCAAGGAGCTGGCCCGCCGCGCGGCGAAGCGCCTCGGGCGGTCGCTCGAGCCGTTCGACATCTGGTACGCGCCGTTCGCCTCGCGCGCCGGCCGCGCGGAGGCGGAGCTCGACGCGGCGGTGCGCGCGCGCTACCCCGACGTGGCGGCGTTCCAGGCCGACCTGCCGCGCATCCTCACCGGGCTCGGCTTCGCGCCGGAGAAGGCCGCGTGGCTCGCCGAGCGGGTCGTCGTCGATCCGTCGCGCGGCGTCGGGCACGCGATGGGCGCCGCGCGGCGCGAGGATCGCGCCCACCTGCGCACCCGCATCCCCGCCGGCGGCATGGACTACAAGGGGTACAACATCGCCGTCCACGAGTTCGGCCACAACGTCGAGCAGGTGTTCTCGCTGCACGGCATCGACCGCTGGGCGCTCTCCGGCGTGCCCAACAACGCATTCACCGAGGCGCTCGCCTACTCCTTCCAACGCCGCGACCTGGAGCTGCTCGGCCTGGGCGGCGGCGGCGCCGCCGGGACCGAGGCGCTCTCCGCGCTGTGGGACACCGCCGAGATCGGCGCCGTGTCGCTGGTCGACATCGAGACGTGGCGCTGGCTGTACGCGCACCCGCGGGCGACCCCGGCCGAGCTGCGCGAGGCGGTGCTCGCGGCCGCGCGCGAGGTGTGGAACGCCCACTTCGCCGACGTGTTCGGCGGGCGGGACAGCGATATCCTGGCGATCTACTCGCACATGGTCTCGTACCCGCTCTACCTCTCGCACTACGCGCTCGGGCACATCGTCGACTACCAGGTCGGCGAGCGCCTGCGCGGGTCCAAGTTCGGATCCGAGTTCGAACGGATGGCGCGCATCGGCCGGGTCACCCCCGACCTGTGGATGCGTCAAGCAGTCGGCGCTCCGATCTCGGCCGAGGCGCTGTTGCGCGCCGCGCGCGCGGAACTCGAAAACCGTTGACCGTCGCCGGCTGCCCGTCGTCCGCGACGTGGAGGAGAGAGCGGAGGAGCGGCGGACCACGGCTGCCACCTTTTCGCGCGGTGGCCGAGGCTGGGAAGTCGCGGCCTCTGGCGCCTACGCATCCGTCGGTAAGGAGCCGTGCAGGGACAGAAGCTCCGCAACGTAGGTTGCCGGCTCGCGAACTCTGACAGGGGCCGACCAGCAGCGCTCCACGCCGGCGTGGCGCACCACGAGGTTCGAGCTGGCGTCGGCCAGCAGCTCGATGCCCGTCGCGCCGACTCCGGGCGCGCGAATGGTCCACGTGCAGTCTTGCTGCGTCAGCATGCGACAGATCAGGCCGGCCAATTCGGTCACCAGGCCTTCGTGATCTCTGGCGAGGAACACGATGTCTTCGTCTTCGATATCAACTCCGGCATCGTACAGAACGAGCGTCGCGGCTCGCTCGAGCCGTGCGGTCTCGTCGGTCCATGCGGTGTGGCTCGTGACCCCGAGCGCCAGTTGGGCGATCGCTCGGCAACTGCGCTCCGCAAGGGTGGCCTGTCGATCCGCGTGTGCCATCTCGGCCTTCACCTCCTCCTCGCTGAGAGGTGCCTCGTTGTTGACGGCGTCGAGCACCGCATCGGCCGAACGGCAAGCGGCGGTTGTGGCCTCGACGAGCCGCGAGCGCCAGCCCTCGAACTCGGGTGCGGCGATCCGCTCCTCCGAGACGGAGGCTCGCATCGTCTCGACTGCCAACGCGAGGCCTTCCCCGGTGAGCCAGGCCGCCGTTGCGCGCCGCGCGGACTGGTTGACGTCGAGGAGAGGATCGTCCCCGGCTGTCTCGTCGCCGCTGCCCCATTCCCGTCCAAGTGAATCGCCGATCTCGTCGCGCAGGGCGCAAAAACCGGCGAAGAGTCGCGTGAAGGACTCCGGCAGGAACGGGTCACAGCGGACGTCGACCCTCATCACGAGCGCTCCCTGGCTGAGGGCGAAGGCGGCAAACAGGTGCTCGAGGTTCAGGCGGTTGACCTCGGTGAGAAACGCCTCGCTGCAGTCACAACCTTCGGCGAGGATTGAGAAGAGACGCACGACCGGCTTGTCCTCGAGAACCCTAACGAACACGATGCCGGCCTGTGTCCGGCAGGGGAAGTCGCCGTCGGTGTCAGGTTCGGGATCGCCGCGCCGCCCCACCGCTTTCAGCGCCTCCCTGACCTCCCGGACCAGGCTCGCATGAGTGTCGATGTCGACGGCTCTTTCCTTGGCCTCCCCCGCCGCTCGTTGTCTTGCCGATCGCCGCCTTTCGATCCCGAGCGTCGGGAGGAGGATCTCGCCGCCACCGACCCTGAACGCTCTGTATCTGAGATCGCCGGGTCCGCCGGCCCCAAGAACCCTCCGCAGCGCCGTGATGATCAGCTCTACGAGTTCAGCGAGCGGCTGATCTCTCTTCCAGTCCAGAACGTAGGCCGCAGAGCCGGCCGAACGTCCGACCGCGACGGCCGTTGAAGCAGGCTGACGGGGCCGCTTCCAGCCGAACCTCGTGAGGATGGCAGTCTGCTCTGGGTGGAGCGGCCGCGTGCCCCGAGAGTGGTGGTTCGGGACGACTATCGCTCGGAGCCGCGCGGAGCCATGGGCCGTGACCTGGATGAAGTTGCGATCGCTTGAGTGCTCCAGAATCAGACATTCCGTGTTCTCGAGGGCCGCCATGACGGAAGTCAGCGACGTGCGGAAGGCGGCCCACGACCACTCAGGCCTCCGGCGGGTCTTTCTGGGCGACGGTGCCTCAAAGGGGGCGGTGCGAGGACGTTCCGTGCTGCTGGCCGCCGAGCGTCTCGCGGCGCGCTTGGGGTTCGCTGGCATGGACTCCTCCTTGGGCCCAAACAGGACGTCAACTCAGGCCCGACGTGTTTCGAGGCCGAGAGCCCGACTCCTGCTCAAAGTGCCCTGCTGATCGAATCGTTGCTGCTCTCTCATCCTACTCCGCAAAGGCCTTCGCTTCCATCACAGCGAGGTGTCACCCAATGAGACATGGCTTACAGTTCACGATTCCGTGCCGGGATCGTGGCACGTCCCACGTCGAATTCCAGGTCCGGGGGGACAAGGACAGGATTGGCGCCCCAAGGGCCTCCGAGGGGTCTCTCCCCTGGTTTCCCAGGAACCGTGCGGGACAGGGCCAATTCGTCGAACTCCAGCGAGTGGATGTCCACCATGCCCGAGGTCGAGGGAAGGTGACCTGAGGCCAGCTCCCTGTGGGCCGTCGGAGCGGGGCGGCAGCCTCCTCGGTGCGCATGCTCGTCGCTCCTGTGTCAGCCAGAAGTCGATGTGACAGGAAGAGGCGGACCAGGTCCGCAACCTTTCCTACCTCGGTCATGCGGACGCAGGCTGCCGGCGGGTGGTAGGCTTGGTGGCGCTGATGGCTCTCCTCCAGCGAAAAGTGCCCGCCGCTCGAACGCGGCATGCCGCTCCGGCCTCCAGGGCAACACGTAGTCATTGCCTAGAAAGTCTTCCCGACTACGCTGCGTTTTCTCGCTTGAGTGTTACGGTGAAGCCCTGTTTTTCCAGTCGCGTGACGAGGGCCCTCGTGATCTTCTCTGGATCCGAGTTGGTGCG
>JBFMCD010000143.1:0-2094 GCA_040754885.1 Acidobacteriota bacterium | reverse complement strand
CTCGTGCGGGACGACGCCGAAGCCGTGCAGCCGGCCGGGGAGCGAGGGGCGGAAGGCGCGCTCGGCGATCCCGATCGTCACGCCGCCCACCCAGTCGCGCCGGACGCTGTGTACCTCGCCGGCGCTGGTCCGGCCGAAACAGCGCGCGCGGCCGCTGCGGCACAGCATGTACGAGAACTCGTCCGCGGCGCTGGCGGTGTCGTGGTCGAGGAGGACCGCGATGGGGCCGTCGTAGATCGGCAGGCGGGGCGCGACGACGACGTCCCGTCTCTCGACACCCTCGGCCGCGGGGCGGGACCGGTCGAAGGAGAGCGACTCGCCGGACTTCCACGCGAGGCGGAAGAAGTGTCCCGCAATCGCCACGGCATTCTGTTTCCAGCCGCCGGGGTTGCCGCGGACGTCGAGCACCAGGCCGGGCGCGCCGAGGTGCGCGTGCAGCGCCCGGCTGAAGCGAGGGTGGAGTTCCGAGCCCCTGAACCCCTCGATGCGGATGACGGCAGGCTCGCCCTCCTTGCGCGGCAGGATGACCTCGAGGGCGCTCTCCTCCTCGTCCTCGTTCTGAGCGAGGTTGGCGACCTCCGGGGGCGCGCCGCCGCCGACGGTGTCGGCGCGCTCGGGCCGGCGGAGGGTGACCTCGCGGCGATGTCCGACGGGGTCGCGCACG
Source organism: Acidobacteriota bacterium (assembly GCA_040754885.1). GTDB lineage: Bacteria > Acidobacteriota > Thermoanaerobaculia > Thermoanaerobaculales > Thermoanaerobaculaceae > JBFMCD01. The sequence goes on along the minus strand of JBFMCD010000143.1, from coordinate 1,430 downwards.
CCGAGACGCACCTCGCTGCCCGGCATGCCGGCGAGCAAGGTGTAGTGTGCAGAAACGACGCGCCCGTGCGGAGAGGCGGATGCGAGCATCCACGCCGGGCGATCCTCCAGCACCTCGCGGACCGGCCGGCCGTCCACGGTTTCGACCGCGAGGCCCCGCCGCAGCCCGGTGACGCCATGGGGCGGGTCCTCGTCCCAGCCGACGATTACCGGTTCGCCGCCGATCGGTTCGATCCAGACGGGCGGGGCCGTGGTCTCGCCCGGGATGGTCACGGCCGTGTGGCCGTCGTTCAGCTCGGCGAGCATGTCGCGGAGCGCGCGGTAGTAGTCGAGGCAGGCGCTGTCGGGATCGCAGGCCGAGTTGAGTGCGGACAGCCGGTCGGCGTAGCGCTCCTCGAGATCCGCGAAGCTTCCGAAGTACCGCTCGACGGCCGCGGAGCGGACCCTGAGGTGATCGAGGACCGTGGTGGTCAGCCTGGAGCGCTGCTGGTAGGCGTTGGCGTGCTGCGCCTCCTTCCGGCCGTCGAGCCGCCCGGTCGCGGCGAGCGCGACGAAGGCAGCGGCAGCGAGGGCGGTGGCGGCGCGCAGGGCGCGCCCCGCGCGCGTCGGACCGAACGACGTCGCGGCGACGAGCAGCCGGTCGCAGGCGAGAGCGAGGAGCGCGGCGTCCGTCGCGGGGGGTAGCGCGAGCGCGAGTCGGCCATCGGAGAGATCCTCCGGCCGCCACGCGACCCAGCCGAGCAGGACGCACGCCGTCAGGAGGCGAAGGGCGAACGACCAGCGCCGCAAGATCGCGCCGGTGGCGAAGACTCCGGCGAAGAAGGCGAGGTGCGGGACGATGTCCGACGGCTCGCCGGCGAGCAGCGGCGATGCCGACCGGACGAGCAGCAGCGCCGCGCCGGCCCACCCGGCGGCGTGGAATCCGCACCGCGCGATCTGACGCCACGAGTGTGTCGAATCGGCTCGCATCGCTCGTCTCTCTGCGCACACGGTAGGACCGGTTGCGGCACGGTACGTGCCGCTTGGAAGGAGGTCCGTTCTCCGGTCTTCGCTGTCCCCCTGTTCCCCGTCCCCGCCGCTCGGATCGACTGGGCGGGGCGCGCCGCCCACAAGACGCAGGATCGAGCGCGCTCCAGGCGCGCCCGGATCCTTCGGCCCTTCGGGCCTCAGGATGACAGGGGTGTGAATGTCATCCTGAGGGAGCCGCGCAGCGGCGACTGAAGGACCTCGTGGTATTCGAGGTTGGAACTGCTCGTGCTGGCGGCGCTTTGGGCGCGGTGAGATCCTTCGGCCCTCCGGGCCTCAGGATGACAGGGGTGTGAATGTCATCCTGAGGGAGCCGCGCAGCGGCGACTGAAGGACCTCGTGGTATTCGAGGTTGGAACGGCTCGTGCTGGCGGCGCTCCAGGTGCGGTGAGATCCTTCGGCCCT
>JBFMCD010000142.1:0-9814 GCA_040754885.1 Acidobacteriota bacterium | reverse complement strand
GGCCCCGGCCAGCCACCCAGCACGACGCGGCCACGATCGGCAGCCGCCACGCCAGGGAGGTCACGGCCAGCTCGGGCCACGGACCCGCCGCCAGCGCGGCGGCGACGGCGGCGGCCAGGCCGACCGGGCTCAGCTTCCCAGCATCGGGATCTTCACGCCCCGGCTCTTCGCGCAGTCGATCGCCTCCTGATACCCGGCATCCACGTGTCGCATCACACCCGTGCCTGGATCCGTGGTCAGCACGCGCCCGAGCCGCCTGGCGGCCTCGGGCGTACCGTCGGCGACGACCACCACGCCGGCGTGGAGCGCGTACCCGATGCCGACGCCGCCGCCGTGATGGAACGAGACCCATGTCGCGCCCGCAGCGGTGTTGAGCAACGCGTTGAGAATCGGCCAGTCGGCGATGGCGTCGGACCCGTCTCTCATTCCCTCGGTCTCGCGGTTGGGCGAGGCCACCGAACCCGCGTCAAGGTGGTCGCGGCCGATGACGATCGGCGCCGAGACCTCGCCACTGGCCACCAGGTCGTTGAAGATCAGGCCGGCCTTCGCCCGTTCGCCGTAGCCGAGCCAGCAGATCCGCGCCGGCAGGCCCTGGAAGTGAACCCGTTCGCGGGCCATCCGCAACCACCGTGCCAGCGCTTCGTCTCCCGGGAACGCATCGACGATGGCGCGGTCGGTACGGTAGATGTCCTCGGGATCTCCCGAAAGCGCGGCCCAGCGGAACGGTCCCTTGCCCTCGCAGAAGAGCGGCCGCACGTAGAGTGGGACGAAGCCGACGACATCGAACGCATCCGCCACACCGGCCTTGATCGCCTGGCCGCGCAGGTTGTTGCCGTAGTCGAAGGTGACCGAGCCGCGTCGCTGCAGCTCGAGCATCGCGCGCATGTGCTCGGCCATCGCCCGATACGCCTCGGCCGTGTACCCGGCCGGATCGGAGACGCGCAGCGCCATCGCCTCGCCCAGCGTCATCCGGTTGGGAACGTAGCCGTTGAGTTCGTCGTGGGCCGACGTCTGGTCGGTGAGGACGTCCGGCACCACGCCTCGCTCGATCAGTCTGTGCAGGAGGTCCACCGCGTTGGCGACCACGCCGATCGAGCGGGCTTCGCCCCGCTCGCGCAGGTACAGGGCCCGGTCGATCGCCTCGTCGAGGTCGGCGAGCTTCTCGTCGAGGTAACCGGTGGCGAGGCGCTTGTCGATCCTCCCCCCGTCGACCTCGGCGGCGAGGAACGTCGCCTCGTTCATCGTCGCCGCGAGCGGCTGGGCGCCGCCCATTCCGCCGAGCCCGGCGGTGACGACCAGTCGGTGGCGCAAGGTGCCGGCGAAGTGCCTGCGCGCCGCGGCGGCGAAGCACTCGTAGGTGCCCTGGAGGATGCCCTGCGTCCCGATGTAGATCCACGACCCCGCGGTCATCTGACCGAACATGGTCAGGCCGAGCCCCTCCAGGCGGCGGAACTCGTCGGCGGTCGCCCAGTGCGGCACGAGGTTGGCGTTCGCGATCAGGACCCTGGGGGCGTCCGCGTGCGTGCGGAAGACGCCGACCGGCTTTCCCGACTGGACCAGCAGCGTCTCGTCGTCGCCCAGCTGGCGGAGCGTGCGCACGATGGCGTCGAAGCAGTCCCAGTTGCGCGCGGCCTTGCCCGATCCGCCGTAGACGACCAGTTCCGCCGGCCGTTCGCCGACCTCGGGGTCGAGGTTGTTCATCAACATTCGCAGGGCGGCTTCCTGTGCCCACCCCTTGCACGAGATCTGCCGTCCCCGAGGGGCCCGGACTTCGCGTGGACCGGACATCGCTCACCCTCCACCGCGCCCGCTGCGCGAAGCTATCGTAGCGCGTCCCGGGCCGTGGCCGGGCGCGGCCTTCGGCGAGGCGGGTTCACGAGGTGATCGAGACAGGCGCGGCTGCGGCCAAAGCCTCGACCGAACTCCGCGGGAGCGTCCCCGGTCTGGCCAGCATCGGCAGCACGATGCCCCGCCACGCTTCGAAGCGCGGCAGTTCCTTGCTCGGGAGCGGAGGCGCGGGCTCGCCGCCGAGCGACATCGGGTTGACGAACCCGCCGTTGCGCTTCACCCGGTAGTCCACGTGCGGTCCGGTCGAAAGCCCGGTCGAGCCGACGTAGCCGATTACCTGCCCCTGCGTGACACGGACGCCCGGGCGTACGCCGGAGGCGAACCGCGACAGGTGCAGGTAGGCGGTCGATATCCCTCCGGGGTGTCGAAGCTCGACCGTGTTCCCGCCTCCCCCGCGCCAACCGGTGTAGGCGACGACGCCGTCGCCGGTCGCCATCACCGGCGTGCCGGTCGGAGCGCCGTAGTCGACGCCGTAGTGCGGAATGCGGCGACCGAGCACCGGATGCAGCCGTTTCATGGAGAAGCGAGAGGTGACGCGCGAGAAGCGCAGGGGTGAGCGGAGAAACTGCTTGCGCAGCGGGCGTCCGGAAGGATCGTAGTATCCGGCGTTTCCGCCGACGATGGCGTAGCGGACCGCGTCGAGACGGCGACCTGCGTTGACGTAGGCGCCCGCCACGATCGGGCCGTACGCCACGGTCCTGCCGTCGGTGCGGATCCTCTCGACCAGGAAGGCGAACCAGTCCCCGGCTCGCACCTCGCGGTGAAAATCGACGTCCCACTGGAACAGCTCGGCGAGTTGGAGTGCCAGGATCTCCTCTTCCCCGGTCGCCTTGACCGCCTCGAAAAGGCTCGAACGCACCGAACCCTGGACCACCACCATTTCCCTCTCGACCGGCCTCGCCTCCCGCCTCGCGTGCACCTTCCCGCCGGAGGTCTCGAGGACCAGTGTCGACCGCCAATCCGGCGTCAGCCGTACCGCCCGCAGCGAACCGTGGCGATCGACCACCGTCTCCGCGAGCAGGCCGACCGGCAACGCGCGGACCTCCAGGTGGCTGGCGACCGCCGCCACATGGGCTCCGACCTGCGCGGGCGGCACGTCCAGGCGGAGCAGGAGTCCGGTGATCGTCTCACCGGCACGGAGCGTTCCCCGTTGAACAACCTCCGGAGGCGGGAGACTCGGGACCGCGACCAGCGGCCTGAGGAGCGCCTGGGTCGGGACGGGTGCGTCGGCACCGGCCACCAGCGCACCCAGCACCATGCCCGCGGCGACGGCGAGAAAACCCCGGTCCGATGCCCTCACGGCTTCTCCAGCGATCGCAGCGCGGCCGCGACCTCGTCCGCCCCGGGCCCGCCACGCGAACGGACCGCGCCGTCGGCGCCGACGACCAGGACAGCCGGCGCGCGAGTCACCTTGAAACGTCGCAGCAGCTCGCCGTGACGATCGAGCGCAACCAGGACCGGAGCGTCCCCGTCGGGAAGACCGCGGGCCGCCTCCGGCTCATCCTGGAACACGACGACGACGCACCTCGCCTCGGCCGCCCTGGCCGCTGCGGCCGCGCTGACGATCTGGGGTCCGAACTCGGCCGAGTCGGGGAGCCAGGAGTTCCACAAGACGAGCACGACCGGGCCTCCGGCGAAAAGCTCCCGGAGCGCGATCGGCTGTCCCGAGATCGTGGTCAGCGGTTCCACGGCCGCGGCCTGCAGGCCCAGCGCGAGCGCGAACGCCCATGACATGGTGCGATGGTAGCAAAGGCGGGCGGGACGACCGGGAAGGGAAACGGCCGGCGGGGAGCCCCGCCGGCCGCTCGCGCATCTCCCCGACCCTCAGTGGACGTGCTGCTGTGCTTCGGCCGATTCCCGCGAGAAGTAGGTCTCGACGTCGAGGTTCTCGGAACGCAGGCGTTGCGGGCGCTGGCGCAGGTAGTTGTAGCGAACACCGAACGAGAGGAGCGACTGCTCGAGCAGCCGGCGGCCGCGGTAGAGCCGCGACATCACCGTGCCGACCGGAATCGCCAGGATGTCGGCGATCTCCTTGTACGCGTAGCCTTCGATGTCGGCGAGCAGCACGACAACCTTGTAGTTGTGCGGCAGCGCGCGGAGGGCGTTGCGCACTTCGGCGTCCAGCGTGGCCTCGAGCAAGTCGTCTTCCGGGGTCCGGTGCTTGGCCGGATCGTTGTTCAGCAGCACCGTCTCGAACGTCTCCTCGACGTCGGCGAAGTCGACCTGGGGCGGGACCAGCTTGCGCCGGCGGTACTCGTTGATGAAGGTGTTCTTGAGAATCTTGAACAACCACGCCTTGAGGTTGGTTCCGGGCTCGAAGCTCGCGTAGTGGCGATAGGCCTTGAGGAACGTCTCCTGGAGCAGGTCCTCTGCGTCCTCGGAGTTGCGGGTCAACCGCAACGCGGTCTTGTACAGCTGATCGCGGTAGGGAAGCTCGCCGGAGTCGAAGTTCCAGACACCTGACTGGCTCATGACAGCCTCCTCATCGGAATCGACTATAAATGATCTAGAGACGCGATGTCAAGATCCTCGATAAATCCTGACCGACCGCATGAGCTTCGCCGTGACGGCCCTCACAGAGACAGACAAACGCTTTTTGAAGAAATACTTACGAAAGAGACGACCGGCCGGCAGGACGACCTGCCGGCCGGGTCAACAGAGTATCGATGGAGCTGTTAGTCCTATTTACCGAGGATGATAAAAGCGATCAGCAGCGCGTAGATCACCAGCGACTCGATGAACGCGACGCCGATGATCATGGTGATGCGGACCGGACCCGCCGCACCGGGGTTGCGACCCATGCTGGTGCAGGCGGCCGCGATGGCCTTGGCCTGACCGAACGCTCCGGCGAAGGCGGCCAGGCCGAGCACGAGCGCGGCGCCGAGGAACTTCCCGACGTCACGCTGGTACGCGCCGGTGGCTCCGGCCTCCTCGGCGGCCAGGGCGGGAGCCGCCATCGAGATCAACACCAGTCCGACGACCACGAGCAACATCCGCTTCTTCATGCAACCTCCCTCCTTCGGGTGGGGTGTACGCGAGATCAGTGTTCCTCCGCCACGGCGCCGGAGATGTAAACCGCCGTGAGCATGATGAAGATGAACGTCTGGATGGTGGCTCCCAGGATCCCCAGGCCCATCATCGGCCAGGGAATCACGAAAGGCACCAGGCCCATGAAGATCCCCGTCGCGGTGTGCTCGCCGAAGATGTTGCCGAACAGACGGAGCGCCAGCGAAAGGACACGCGCGAGGTGCGAGATGATCTCCAGGGGGATCATCAGCGGAAACAGCCACCACACCGGGCCGACGAAGTGCGCGGCGTACTTGATCGGGCCCAGCTTGACGATGCCCACGATGTTGTAGAAGAGAAATGCGGTGATCGAAAGGGCGAACGTCGTGCTCGGGTTGCCGGTCGGCGGCTGGAGGAAGAAGACCAGACCGAAGATGTTGGACAGGAAGATGAAGAAGGCCAACCCGGCGATGATCGGCACGAACGCCCTGCCGTGTCCGTGGCCGACCACGTCCTCGGCGAGGTTGCGCAGCGCCGAGAGCAGAAGTTCGAGCACCTGCTGCAGCCCGCCGGGCCGGTCCACGGAGTAACCGCGCCGCGCCGCGACCAGCAGCACGGCCACCACGACCACGACCAGCATGGCCATGATCACGTGGTCCGGCAGCCACGCCTCGGGCGTTTCGGCGAGGCCCATCGCGTTGCGCCAGCCGTCCGACGGGGGGCCGAAGAGAGCGAGCAGGAGCGCGTTGATCGGGTGGAACAGGAACGAGTACTCGTGATGCACGGAGCCTTCACTCCTCCCCGGGATCGGCGTGCTTCAGGCCGGCACATGCCAACGCCACCAGGAAGCAACCCATCCCCGCCGCCACCGCCCACAGTTCGACACGGTCACGGACGGCCACCAACACCGCGAACAGCAAGCCCCAGAGACCCAGGCGGGCGATCAGGAGCACGAGCGCCCGTCGTGAGACTCTGGGCCGCCCTGGCTGCAGGACATTGAGAAACAGCCTCTCCAACCAGAGCGAGTTGATGATACCGACCGCCGCGGTGAAGGTCAAGACGAACGCCGTCACGGGCTTGTCCAGCGCCACCAGGGCCACGCCGGCCCCGGCTGCCAGGGCCAAGCCGATCCACCCCGCCCGCCTAGCGATCACCCCTGTCTCCGCGCGCCGCCGTGTCCTCTTCGCGTCCCACCCGCAGCGCCGTCCGGATCGCCTCGCGAAATCCCGCGACCACCCCGAGGCCGCTGAAGGCGTACGTGCACCACGGCTTCGTACCGAAGAACCAGTCGAGCAGCCAGCCCATGCCGTAGCCGATCAGGACGGAGAGCGGGAGGATGGTCGCGATCAGATAGGCGTCGCCGATGCGGCGCGCCGAACGGCCGCCCCCGCCGCCCTCGCCGCTCACCTGCCGGCCAGGAGCGCGATCGTCGTGCGCGCCGCCTCGCCGAACGGCCCTGGCAGCACGCCGATCACCAGGACGGCAAGGGCGCACACGGCGATCGCTCGCTCCGCCCAGGGTGCGGCGACGAGCGGCGCCGGCGAGGCATCGGCCCCGTCGCGCAGGTACATCTGCAGGACGATGCGCAGGTAGTAGTACATCGACACCGCCGACATGACCACGGCGATCACGACGAGCACCACGTAGCCGGCCTGCACCGCCGCCGCGAACAGGTAGAGCTTACCCATGAAGCCTGCGGTCGGAGGAATGCCGCCCAACGAGAGCAGGAACAGCAACATGCCGAACGCCGCCAGCGGGTGCTTGCCGGCCAGCCCGGCGTAATCGGCGACCGTCTCGCCGGCGAAGCCGCGCGACTCGAGCAGGATGACGAAACCGAACGCGCCGAGGTTGGTCACGGTGTAGACCAGCATGTAGAACATCACGCTCTGCAGTCCGCCGTCGGTTCCGGCGACCAGACCGAGCAGCGCGTAGCCGGCGTGGGCGATCGACGAATAGGCGAGCATGCGCTTGACGTTGTCCTGCGTCAGCGCGGCGACGTTCCCCCACACCATGGTCAGCGCCGCCGCGCCGCCAACCAACCAGCGCCACTGCTCGGTCAAACCTTCGAGCCCGCCCATGTACACGCGCAGGAACATCGCGAACGCGGCGGCCTTCGGCCCGACAGACATGAACGCGGTGATCGGGGTCGGAGCCCCCTCGTAGACGTCGGGGGTCCAGACGTGAAACGGCACGGCGGCGACCTTGAACAGGAACCCGCAGGTGAGCAGGGCCAGACCGACCAGCGTCGACGCCCCCGGCGTTCCAGAGAACGACTGCGCGAGCCGGGCCAGGTCGAGCGTCCCGGCGCTGCCGTAGAGGAGCGACAGGCCGTAAAGCAGGATCCCCGAGGACAGCGCCCCGAGCACGAGGTACTTGGTCGCGGCCTCGTGCGACTTGACCTCGCGGCGGAAGTAGCCGGCGAGGACGTAGGTGGACATCGCCATCAGTTCCAGCCCGACGTAGATCACCGCCAGGTTGGTGCCCGAGGCCATCACCATCATGCCCACCGCGGCGAAGAGCATCAACGACAGGTACTCCGCGGGACGCTGGTCGTGGCGCTCCAGGTAGTCCAGCGACAGGAGCACGGAGAGACCCGTCGCGAGCAGGAACAGCACCTTGAAGAACACCGCGAAGTGGTCGAGGACGAACATGCCGAAGAAGTACTCCTGCCCCGGGGCGGTGCCTTCGCTCGCGATCCACAGCGCCACCGCGGCGGCGACCAGCGCGGCCATCGTCCCGGCGCCGAGCAGCCGGTGGCTGCCCCGCTTGAAGGCGAAACCGGCCAGCAGCAGGGCCATGCCCAGACCCACGAGGACCAGCTCCGGCAGAAAGGCGAAAAGGTCGGCCCGCATGGCGCGCTCCTCAGTGTCCGCCGTGGTGCTCGCCGGCCGCGGCCGCCGGTTCCTGCGCCGCCGGCGCCACGATCGGCCGCTGCAGGTATCCCGGATCCACGACGCGGACGATGCGCTCGATCGACGGCTCGATGATGCGGAAGAACGGCTTCGGGTAGAGGCCGATCCAGAAGCACAGGATGATCAGCGGGATGAGCGTCCACTGTTCGCGCGCGGTGGCGTCCTTCAGGCCCCGGTTCTCCTCGACGGTGATCTCGCCGAAGAACACGCGCTGGTACAGCCAGAGCATGTAGGCCGCGCCGAGGACGATGCCGGTCGCGGCGAGCACGGCCCACATCGTGGAGCGGTTGAAGGCGCCGATCAGAATCGTGAACTCGCCGATGAAGCCGTTGAGCGTGGGCAGGCCGATCGACGCCATGGTGATGATCATGAACATCATCGCGTACACCGGCATGACCTTCGCGAGGCCGCCGTACTCGGCGATCATCCGCGTGTGCCGGCGCTCGTAGACGATGCCGACGAGCAAGAACAAGCCGCCCGTCGACAGGCCGTGGTTGATCATCTGCAGCACCGAGCCGGCCAGGCCGTGCGGGTTGAGGGCGAACATGCCGAGCATCACGAAGCCGAGGTGCGAGACCGACGAATACGCGACCAGCTTCTTCATGTCCTTCTGCGCCATCGCCACCAGCGCCCCGTAGATGATCCCGACGATCGCCAGTCCGGCGACCCAGGGCACGGCCTCGACCGTGGCGTTGGGCAACAACGGCAGGGAGAAGCGGATGAATCCGTAGGTTCCCATCTTCAGCAGGACACCGGCCAGGATCACCGAACCGGCGGTGGGCGCCTCGACGTGGGCGTCCGGCAGCCAGGTGTGGAACGGGAACATCGGCACCTTGATCGCGAAGCCGATGAAGAAGGCGAGGAAGATCCAGAACTGCAGGCCGTGCGCGATCTGCGGCGCGATCGCGTACAACTCGGTCACGTCGAAGGTCGGCGCGTTGCCGAGGCCCTTCAGCCCGATCGCCGCCAGGCCGGTCGAGTTGTAGAAGTACAGGGCGAGGATGCCGACGAGCATGAGCACCGAACCGAACAGCGTGTAGAGGAAGAACTTGATCGCCGCGTACAGCTTCCTCGGCCCGCCCCAGACGCCGATCAGGAAGTACATCGGCACCAGCATCACTTCCCAGAACACGTAGAAGAGCACGAAGTCGAGCGCCATGAAGACGCCGAGCATGCCGGTCTGCAGGACGAGGAGGAAGACGTAGTACTCCTTCTCCCGGTGGGTGATGGCGGTGAACGACGAGTACACCGAGATGAAGCCGAGCAGCGTCGTGAGCAGGATGAGCAGGACGGAGATCCCGTCGACGCCGAAGAAGTACTTCGCCCCCACCGAGGGAATCCACTCGGCCTTGTAGACGAACTGGAACGCCTCGCCGTGCGGCTCGTAGAGGAACCACAGGGGCAGCGAGACGATCAGGTCGAGACCGGCGGTCACCGTCGCCACGACCTTGATCGCGCGCGTCTGCTCGCGCTTGAGCAGGAAGACGATCACCAGGGCGCCGAGCAGCGGCAGGTAGCAGATCAGGTTCAGCAGGTTGGTGAAGAACGCCATCGCATCCCCCTCAACGAGAACTCGGAACAGACGGCTCACAGCGCCGTTGCCGCGACACGCACCAGACGCGGCCGGTGATCATCGGCCCAACCACAGGGCGGCGGCGACCATCAGCGCGAACCCCGCCACCATCACCAGGGCGTAGCCCTGAACCACTCCCCACTGCACGCGCCGCAGGATCCGGCTGGCGACCTCGTACGCCTTGGCCACCAGGTTGACCAGCCCGTCGACCACGTTCAGGTCGAAGATCCCGGAGAAGAACGACGATCCCACGGTCATGTGCCTGGTCCCGTTCACCGCCCCGTCCACCACCCGCGCGTCGAACTCCCAGGATCCGTTGGCCAGCTTCATCGTCCCGTCGATCACCGTCGCGTCGTAGAGTTCGTCGACGTAGTACTTGTTGGCGACGGCGGCGTAGGCGCGGGGCCAGGCGCGGGCGACGCGGGAGGGGACCTCGAGCGCGGAGGGGCCGTGGTAGAAGCGGGTGGCCAGCCAG
>JBFMCD010000141.1:0-4088 GCA_040754885.1 Acidobacteriota bacterium | reverse complement strand
CTCCTCGGCGGGCTGGCCGATCATCACCACGGTGCCGCGCCAGCGGTCCCTGAGCGCCGCGAGCGCCGTGGCGGCTCCCAGCCACGAGGTCATGTGCACGTCGTGGCCGCAGGCGTGCATCGCCGGCACAGGCTCGCCGGAGGGGCCCGTACCGGTCGCCGTGCTGGCGTACGGCAGCCCCGACGCCTCCAGGATCGGCAGCGCGTCGAGGTCGGTGCGCAGCAGCACCACCGGGCCCTCGCCGTTGCGCAGCACCGCGACCACGCCGGTGCGCCCGACCTTCTCGGTCACCTCGAAGCCGAGCGCGCACATGCGCGCGGCGAGCTTCGCGGCGGTGGCGACCTCCTGGAACGGCAGCTCCGGCGCTGCGTGCAACTCCCGGTACAGGGCGGTGAGTCCGGGGACCGCGGCGCTCACCTCGCGCGCCACGATGGCAGCGCGCTCGCTGGCGCCGGCCGGGACGTGAAGAGCAGCGGCGAGCAGCGCAGCGCCGGCCAGAACGGTCCTGCTCATGGAGCCTCCACCCGCGAGTGTAGCGCCTGTGCCGCGCGGGGAGTCTCGGCGTTTCGTCCCGAGACGGCCGTGGTACCGTCCGGGCGGGAGGCGACATGACGCGGCTCGCATCGTTGATCGCTTTCGCGCTGGCCGTGTGCGCTGCGGCCGGAGCGGAATCCGCCGGAACTCCCGACGGGCGGCCGTTGCTGGTGACGGTGGACGACCTGCCGGTGGCGGCGGGGCGCCTGCACGACGACCCGGCGGAACGCGCGCGGATCACCGCCGACCTGCTCGCGGTGCTGGCGAAACACCGGGTTCCCGCGGTCGGCTTCGTCATCTGGGGGAACGTCCGCTCCGACGCCGATCGCGCCATCCTCGAGCGTTGGTTGGCGGCGGGACACGAACTGGGCAACCACTCGAACGGTCACCCCGACTTCACCCGCACGAACCTCGATGCCTACGTCGCCGACGTCGAGGCGGGGCGAGCCGGGCTCGCGGGGTGGCTCGCCGGGCGCGGGCGTGGCGGGCGACTGTTCCGCTTCCCGTATCTGCGCGAGGGGGACACCCTGGAGAAGCTCGACGGCATGCGCGCCTACCTCGAGCGCTCCGGGCAGCGCGCCGTGCCGGTGACGATCGACAACCAGGACTGGGAGTTCGAGCGCCCGTGGGTGGAGGCGCGCCGCGCCGGCGACGCGGCGGCGCGGGCGCGGGTCGCGGACGACTACCAGCGGGCGCTGCGCGCCGAGATCGTGGCGCAGACCGACCTCGGCGACGAGCTGTTCGGCCGGCCGGTGCCGCAGGTGCTGCTCCTCCACGCCAACGAGGTCGGCGCGGCGCAGTGGGACGCGCTGTTCTCGTGGCTTTCCTCGCGGGGTTACCGCTTCGCGACCGCCGACGAGGTCCTCGCCGACCCCGCCCTCGCCCCGGCGCACCGCTTCGTCAACGCCTACGGCGGCTCGCTGTGGCACCGCGTGCAGCGCGAGCGGCACAGCGAAAAGGCGCGCGCCGCGGTGGCCGCGGCGCTGGCCGAGCAGAGCGCGGCGTGGAGCCGCGGCGACATCGAGGGTTTCTGCTCGATCTACGCCGAGGACGCCCTGTTCGTCACGCCGAACGGCGTGACACGGGGGCGCCGGGCCGTCCTCGACCGCTACCGCACGCGCTACCCTGACGCCGCCGCGATGGGCACGCTCACCCTCGAGCCGATCGAGGTGCGCGAGGCGTGGGGGAACGAGGTCTCGCCGTTCGGCGACGCCCTACCTTCGCGAACGCACGGCGTGTCGGTGGCCGCGCGCTGGACGCTGCGCAAGGCCGACGGCGCCGAGTCGACCGGAACGACGCTGATCGTCTTCCACCGCCAGGGAGGGCGCTGGGTGATCGTCCAGGACGCCTCGATGTGAGGGCGGTCGGCGCCGGATTACGCCGGCGCCCGCGGGCGTTGAGTGGAAGGTCGGACCCCGCTCGGGAGCCGGCCGGAGGGAGCGGCGATGCGTGGAACAGTGCTGATCGTGGGCGTGCTCCTTTTTCTGCCAGCGTGCGGAGCCGGACCGCAGGCGCCGGCCGCGGTCGGCGAGAAGCCGTTTGACGGGGCGTCGGTGCTGGCGGCGGCGGACCGCGCCGACGGCGCGGAGGACAGGGTGGTTGGCAAGTGCGCCGTGTGCAAGCTGGGCATGGACGGATCGCCCGAATTCACCTCGGTGCACGCCGGCTACGCGCTTCACCTCTGTTCGGCGCACTGCAAGGAGACGTTCGATCACGACCCGGTCAAGGTGCTCAGGCGCCTGCCGGCGGAGAAGTCCTGAGCCGGGCTCGGCTCAACGCACCTTGAGGACGAGCGGCCCGCGCGCGTCGCGCAGGCGGATGAAGTCCCGGCCGATCTCCTCGACCGTGAACCCGGCAACGGTCGACCCGGTGACGATGTCCTGCCCGTTGACCCGCCCGAACGGCGAGCCCGGCCGGTACACGAGGTAGTCCAGCTCCAGCGTGGCGTAACCGAGTTCCGCGCGCAGGACGAACGCGCGCTCGGCGCCCGGCGCCGGCTGTTCCTCCGGGTTGGCCGGGGCCGGCGGCGCGCTCTCCGGCGTCGAGGCCCGGCCCGAAGCGATCGGTTCGGTTCTTTCCGTTGTCGCCGGGGCCTGCGCTTTCGCCGCGCTGGCCGTCACATCCGGCGGCGTGGCGGTCTGCGGTAGCTCGCGCGCGGTGGATGCCGGAACCGGTGTCGGCGGTGTCACTCCTGACCGCTGCTCGTCCCGCTCCCCGGCAACGGCCGAGGTTTCGGCGGCCATCGTTGGGGACGCCGCGGGGCTGCGGTCGCCCCGCGCCAGCACCCACGCCAGCGCCGCGCCCGCGAGAGCGGTCGCCAGCGCGATCGCCGCGACCGCGACCGGGCTCAGCGCCCCGCGGGGCCGTCGCGTCGCCCCGACGATCGTCGGCGGGATCGTCACGCCGTCGCGCTGCGCCTCGCGGCGTGCGGCCTCGGCCCGCGCCTTGCGCAGCGCCTCGCCGATCAGGCTCACGGGTTGCCGCCCAGCTCGCGCATCGCGCGCCGCACCTGCCAGAAGCCGAGCACGTCGCGTCCCTCGACGAAGCCGGCGAGCAGCGTGCGGTCGCAGATCGCGTTGATCAGCCGCGGCACGCCCCGCGAGTGGAAGTGGATCGCGCGCATCGCCGCGGGGGTGAACGTAGGCCTTCCGTTGGCCCCCGCCACCTCCAGGCGGTGCGCGACGTACGCCTCGGTCTCGGCGCGGTCGAGCGGACCGAGGTGGTAGACGACGGTGATGCGCTGGCGAAGCTGGCGCAGCTCGCGCCGCTCCAGGGTCTCGCGCAGCTCCGGCTGGCCGAGCAGGACGATCTGCAGCAGCTTGCGGTCGTCGGTCTCGAGGTTGGAGAGCAGCCGCACCTCCTCGAGCGACTCCGGCGAGAGGTCCTGCGCCTCGTCGACGAACAGGACGACGTCGCGGCTCTCGCGGGCGCGCTCGAGCAGGTACTCGTTGAGCCGCTGGTTGAGGCGCAGCCGGTCGTTGCCGCGGTCGTCGAGGTGCAGTTCGTGGAGGATGGCGCGCAGGAGCTGGATGCCGGAGAGCATGGGGTTGAGGATCAGCGCCGTCTCGGCCTGCCCGCCGAGCTGCTCGAGCGCCGCCCGGCACAGCGTCGTCTTGCCCGCGCCGACGTCTCCGGAGATGAGGATGAACCCCTTGCGCTGGCGGATGCCGAAGAGCAGGTGGTCGAGCGCCTCGCGATGCCGGGTCGAGAGGAACAGGAAGCGCGGGTCCGGCGTGGGGTTGAAGGGCTGGGCGCGCAGGCCGTAGAACTCTTCGTACATCGTCCTTTTTCGCCTGACGGCGAGGTTCCATCTTACTCGTTTCCCGTTGCCGGGGTTGATCAGGTCGGCTCGGGAGGCCCTGCAGCCTGAGCGGCGTTCTGCTTCTGCAAAGCGTGTCTTTGCTCTTCCCGTGCGTCTCCAGTCACTCGGTCATTCCGCAGCGAGGAATCCCGGCGCGCCTGGAGCGCCTTCACCTACGCCCCCACCCGCTGTCATTCTGAGCGAGCCGCAGGCGAGCGAAGAATCCCGTCGCACCTGGAGCGCCTTCAGCTGC
>JBFMCD010000140.1:0-13673 GCA_040754885.1 Acidobacteriota bacterium | reverse complement strand
CTCCAGGTGCTCGCGAAGGTCGTGCCACTCGCCGTTCGCGTTGGCGCTGTGCGCCCAGGGGCCTGGGCCGGGGGGGTCCTGGTTGCTTTTCATACCGCGCACTTCTGACCGTCGGGCCGAGACGGCGCCAACCGAGAGAATTCGGCGCTGCGACCTGTGTGCCCGTTGCGCATGTGCGGCCTCCGCATGAGGACGCCCTGTCCGATCCAACACCCGTCAGCCTGTTGCCCGACTCATGCGCTTCGACTCAACTCCTCTGCACGGCGTCCTCCTGTATACCATGCCCCACGCTCCGGCACGATACGTGCCGCGTGCGGCCACGGTTCACGGTCCACGGCTCACGCCGCTCTGCCTCCGCGGACCTCGGAAAACGG
Organism: Acidobacteriota bacterium; assembly: GCA_040754885.1. Classification (GTDB taxonomy): domain Bacteria; phylum Acidobacteriota; class Thermoanaerobaculia; order Thermoanaerobaculales; family Thermoanaerobaculaceae; genus JBFMCD01. The sequence goes on along the minus strand of JBFMCD010000140.1, from coordinate 13,299 downwards.
ACAACCGGCAACGGGGCGGGCGGAGGCTAGGGCAGCTTCGCCAGGTGCCAGCCGGTCGGGCCGCGCAGGAGCAGGCGCGGGCCGCTCGTGGGGGTGACCTCGCGGACGCCGGTCAGAGTCTCGCTGCCGGAGGCGGCGTAGACGGCGACCGCCGAGAGGCCCTGCGGCTCGAGCAGTTCGGCCAGCGGACGCGGCGCGGCCTTTGGCCTGTCCGGATCGAACACGGCAAGCGGAGACTCCGGGTCGGCGAGCAACAACAGGCCCCGGCCGTCGCGCAGCACGCGCGCGTCGCGCACGGCGGCCCCTCCGGCCGGGCGGCCCCACTTCTTCTCGCCGCTCCCCACGTCGACCGCCGCGAGCGTCCCGGTCTCGTCGAGGAGCAGCGCCGTGCCGGCGACCGGCTCGACGTCGAGGATCCGCGGCTTCTCGCCGGTCACCCTGTCGCGCTTCCACTCGACGCCGCCCGGGGAGCGGTAGCGGATCATCGAGCCGTTGCGCCAGGAGATGAGCAGGTCGTCGCAGGCGAGCGCGAGGGCGTCGTGGAACGCCTCGGAGAAGCGGATCAGCATGCGCTCGGTGGTGAAGGAGTAGGTAACGACCACTCCGGCGCCGTCCGGCGCCTCGGCGGGGACGCCGAGTTCCCGGCGGACCTCGCCGTCGAGTTCGAGCACGCCGAGGAGGCCGCGGCCGTCGCCGGTCAGCCGGCTCTCCGCGGTGGGAAAGTGCGCGCCGATGCCGTCGTTCGGCCAGAGCAGGCGCTCGAGTCCGTCGGTGCCGACGGCCATGAACTGCCACGCTTCCTCGCGCGGCAGCTTGAAGGTGAAGGACACGACGTTGCCGCGGAAGTCGAGCAGGCGCGCCGCCGCGTTCGGCAGCTCGAAGGTCGAGGAGGGTTCGCCGGCGTCGACCGAGTCGAGGACGCGCACGACGCCGTCGGTCGCGACCACGACGCGCCCGCTCGCGCGTTCGACCGCGACCGTGGTTCCTGCGCCCGGGAAGCGTGGAGTCGGAGTCTCCGCGGCGGCCGCTCCGATCGCGGCGAGCGCCGCCGTGGCGGCCGCAATCAAGCTCGAACTGTGTCTCATGGCGCGGAAGGTACCACGCCGGATGGAGCGACGGAAGTGACCGCGGCCTCTCCCCGACCGGACTCAGCGCGGGCGCAGCAGCGGATCGTCGCGCCACCCTCCGGGCAGCTCGGTGGGCGCGCCCTTGCGCGGATGGAGGACGCCCGAGGCGTCGCGGTGGCAGGAGTGGCAGTCGTCGCGCAGGGGGTGGTCGGCCGGACGCGGGTGGCGGGCGTCGCGGCGGTGGCACTCCAGGCAACGGGTCTCCGCATCCGCAAGACGATGGTCGGCGTCTGCGGGCATCTTCGGCGCCCGGTCGGCGCTCGCCCACAGAGCGAGAGCGACGACCGCCGCCGCGGCGAGGAGGGCGGCCGGACGAAGGCGGCGCGGCACGCGGGTATGGTACCCTGACCGGCCGTGAGCATGAGGATCATCCGCGACGCGGCGCTCTTCGTGGCGGCCACGCTGGTGCTCGGAACCGCCTTCAACCTCGCACCGGGACGGCACGTGGAGTGGTGGGGGCACGGAATCGAGCCGCCGGCCGCCGGCGTTGACTTCCAGCTCATCGACCCGGCCTCGGCCGACGCGATGCGCCTGTCGCTGCCGACCGTGGTGTTCATCGACACACGTCCTGAACCCGAGGTCCGGGCGGCGCGCGTGCCCGGCGCGGTGTCGCTGCCGCTGCCCGAGGTCGATCGCCTGCTCACGCCGGAGCTGACGCACCGGCTGCGCAACGCCGACGCCGTGGTGATCTACGGCGCCGCCGAGGAGACCGACGTCGAGCAGTTGCTTGCCCAGCAGCTCCGGCTGCGCGGCATGGCGCCCCCGTGGGTCCTGGCGGGGGGGTTCCCGGCGTGGGAAGCGTCCGGCCTGGAAGCCGACCGGGAGCGGTCGTCATGAGCCTCCTCCGCCACCCCTGGACGCATCGCATCCTCGGCGCGGCGCTCGGCGCGGTGTTCCTCTACGCGGCGCACGACAAGGTGCTCGACCCCCGCCCCCTGGTGACGATCATCTGGGGCTACCGCCTGCTCCCGCCCGGTCCGATCAATCCGATGGCGATCTACATGCCGTGGCTGGAGCTGCTCGTCGGAGTGGCGATGCTCACCGGTTTCAAGCGGCGGGCAGCGGCGATGCTCACCACGGGTCTGCTCGCGATGTTCACCGTCGCGCTGGCGATCAACGCCGTGCGGGGGATCAACGTCGCGTGCGGGTGCTTCTCGACGTCCGCGCAGGACGCGCAGAACGCGTGGCTGCTCGTGCTGCGCGACCTGCCGATGCTGGCGGCGGCCGTGATCCTGTGGCTGCTGCCGCCGCGCGAACCGCGGACTCAGCCGGAACGCGCCGCCTGAAGGTCGTCCCGAGGGCGGAACCGCCGTTGTCGCATCGAGCCTGACGACGTGGGGCGTGGACCGTGGTCCGAAGCGACCAATACGGGGTCCGGGGTCCGGGGCCCGGGGTCCGGGGTCCGGGGTCCGGGAAGGGAAGTCCGAACCCAACAACACCTTCCCTCGTCACCCCTGCCCGTCTCGCTTCACGAGTGCCACGGGGCCGAACCGATTTCCAACTCGACATCCGCCGGGAAGGCAGCGCGGCGTGGCGCAGCCGCCAGTGGGCCACTCGCACGGCTCGGGCGTGGGCCACAGACGATCACGTCGCCGGATGTGTCTCGCGCGTCCGTCGCGGTCCGGAGTCCTCGCGCACCAGCGCCGGGATCATCTCGTCGAGATCGAGCTGACCCCAGCACGCCCGCGAGAGTTCCTGACCCGCGCCGCGCCAGGCGCCGTTGATGATCTTCACGCCGCGCTCCTGGATCTGCTCGACCGGGTAGGTGAAGTCCGAGTCCGACGAGACGAGCACGCCGATGTCCAGTCCCTCGTTCCACGCCAGCTCGTACATGTCGGTGATCAGCGCCGACTCGACGCCCTTCTCCGCCGACCACACGAGGGGCTGGGCGCACGATGGGCAGGCGCCGGTCTCGTAGCCGCACGAGCGGCAGCGGATGTGGTCGAAGCGCCGGCGCCGCTCGAGGATGGATACGCCGGTGCCGGGCTGGCGCTCGAGAAAGTTCTCCAGCCATCGGCGCAGGTTCTCGTCGTCCGGGTCGCACGACGCGTAGACGCGCATCCCCTGGTAGTCGAACGCGCCGGACAGCGGCAGTGTCTTGAGGCGCTCCATCAGCACCAGCGGAAGCTGGGCCCAGTTGCAGCGCGCCTCCCCGGCACGTTCGTTCCAGCGCAATTGGAAGTTCCAATAGTCGACGAAGACATGAACGCGCTGCATCATGCACCCCCCGGACCATCCCCCCGGCCCCGCGGCCGGGGACGTCACGCGCTCACGGCGCGCGCCTCCAGCGTAGCACCGGCTGGCGCGCCGCGCGCACCTCGTCGAGCCGCGACACCGGCGTGGTGGTCGGCGCCCCCTTGAGCAACGCGGGGTCCTCCCGCGCCTCGCGGGCGATCGCCTTCATCGCGGAGATGAAGGCATCCAGCTCCTCGACGCCGTCGCTCTCGCCCGGCTCGATCATCAGCGCGCCGTGGACGATGAGCGGGAACGACATGGTCGGCGGGTGGAACCCGTAGTCGAGGAGCCGCTTGGCGATGTCGACGTTCTTGATCCCGGCCGCGGCCTGCGCCGTGTCGTCGAACACCACCTCGTGGAGGCTCGGCCCCGTGTACGCCAGGTGGTAGTCGGCCTCGAGCGCCTTGCGGACGTAGTTGGCGTTGAGCACGGCCCCGTCGGCCATCCGGCGCAGCCCGTCGCGACCGAGCGAGCGGATGTAGGCGAGCGCGCGCACGAGCATGCCGAAGTTGCCGTAGAAGCCGCGCACCTTGCCGATCGTTCCCGGGCGGTCGGAGGAGAGTTCGAAGCGGTCGCCGACCCGTTCGACCGTCGGCACCGGCAGGTGGGGCACCAGCGCCGCGGAGACCGCCACCGGCCCGGCGCCCGGGCCGCCGCCGCCGTGCGGCGTCGAGAACGTCTTGTGCAGGTTGATGTGCAGGGCGTCGACGCCCATCTTCCCGGGCTGCGCCACGCCGACGAAGGCGTTGAGGTTGGCGCCGTCCATGTACAGGTAGCCGCCCCTGTCGTGGAGCATGGCGGCGGCGCGGACGATGTCCGGCTCGAACACCCCGAGGGTGTTGGGCACGGTGATCATCAGCGCGGCGACGTCGCCGCCCTCGAGGTGGCGCGCCACGGCGGGCAGGTCCAGGGTGCCCTCGGCGGTCGAGGCGACCTCGACCACGTCGAACCCGGCGAACACCGCCGAGGCCGGGTTGGTGCCGTGCGCCGAGTCGGGGATGAGCACGGTCTTGCGCCGCTCGCCGCGCGCCTCGAGCGCCTTGCGGATCATCAGCATGCCGGCAAGCTCGCCGTGGGCGCCGGCGGCCGGCTGGAGCGTCACCCGGGCCATGCCGGTCACGGCGATCAGCGCCTGCTCGAGCTGCCACATCAGGGCCAGGGCGCCCTGCACCTGATCGACGGGCTGCAGCGGGTGGACCTGCGCCAACCCCGGCAGACGGGCCAGCTCCTCGTTGATGCGCGGGTTGTACTTCATGGTGCACGAGCCGAGCGGGTACAGCCCCTCGTCCACCGAGTAGTTCCACTTGGAGAGACGGGTGAAGTGGCGGACGACGTCCACCTCGCTGACTTCCGGGAGGTCGTCGATCTCGCCGCGCAGCAGACCGGACGGGATGGTCGCCGCGGGATCGGCCGCCGGGACCTCGAGCGCCGGAAGCTGGTAGCCGACCCTGCCGCCCGAGGACCGCTCGAAGATCAGGGACTCGCGTTCGCGCAGGCTCTTCTCGCTCATGACAGCCTCCGCAGCGCGTCGAGCAGCCGGTCGCACTCCTGTCTGGAGTTCTTCTCGGTCGCGGCGACCAGGATGCCGCGCGGAAGCGCGCCGGGGAACGCCGTGGTCGAGACCCCGCCGAGGACGCCCTCGCTCTGCAGGCGGGCGAGCAGCCCGTCGGGGTCGTCGTGGAGGAGGAGGAACTCGTTGTAGGTCGGAGTGTCGGGGAACGCCAACCGGACCCCGGACCCCAGGCTCCTGACCCCGGCCTTCAGGTACTCCGCGGTCGAGTGCGACGCCGTCGCCACCTCGCGCACTCCCCTCTTGCCCAGCAGCGACAGCACGATGGTGGCGAACAGGGCGATCAGCCCATGGTTGGTGCAGATGTTGGAGGTGGCGCGGCCGCGGCGGATGTGCTGCTCGCGGGTGGAGAGCGTGAGCACGAACGCCCGCCGCCCCTGGGTGTCCACGGTCTGGCCGCACAGCCGGCCCGGCAACTGGCGCAGGTTGTCCTGCCGCGTCGCGAAGAAGCCGAGGTGCGGCCCGCCGAACGAGGGCGGGATGCCGAACGCCTGCAGCTCTCCGCACACGACGTCGAAGCCGAACCGGCCGCCCGGCGCGAGGATGCCGAGAGAGGTCGCCTCGGCGACGGCGTGGATCGCGAGGGCTCCGGCCGACTTCGCCGCGGCGCCGATCGCCGGCAGGTCCTCGATCACGCCGAGGAAGTTGGGCGACTGCACGACGACGGCGCACACGTCGGGGCCGAGCGCGGCGGCCAGACCGGCCGCGTCGACCCGTCCGTCGGCGCCCGTCGCGACGGCGGTGACCGACATCCCCATCGGCGCGGCGTAGGTGTCGAGAACGGCGCGGAACTCGGGGTGGAGCGCGCCGGCCACCACGACCCGGCCGCGGGCGGGCAGCATGCGCTGGGCCATGAGCACGGCCTCGACCACCGCCGTGGCGCCGTCGTAGAGGGAGGCGTTGGCGACGTCGAGTTCGGTGAGCTGGCAGACGTAGGTCTGGAACTCGAAGATCGCCTGCAGCGTGCCCTGGCTGACCTCGGGCTGGTACGGCGTGTAGGCGGTGAAGAACTCGCCCCGCTGGATCAGGGCGTCGGCCACGGAGGGGACGACGTGCCGGTACACGCCGGCGCCGAGGAAGCTGGCGAAGCACTCGGGCTCGGCGTTCTTCGTCGCGTACGACCAGAACTCCCTGCGCACCTCCTCCTCGGAGCGCGCGGGGGGCAGGTCGAGGGGACCGCAGCGGACCTCGGGCGGGATGGTCGCGAAGAGCTCGTCGACCGACGCCGCGCCGATCGACTCGAGCATCGCCAGACGATCGCGCTCGCCGGCGTGATAGCGGTGCATCAGTGCGCGCCCTCCTCGGCGAGGAACGCCTCGTAGGCGGCGGCGTCGAGCAGCTCCTCCCCGGCGCCCGCGACCTTGAGGCGCATCAGCCACCCGCGCCCGTGCGGGTCCTGGTTGATCAGCTCGGGGTGCGCCTGCAGCTCCGCGTTGACCTCCACCACCTCGCCCGCGATCGGGGCGAAGATCTCGGAAACCGCCTTGACCGATTCGATGTTGCCGGACGAGTCGCCGGCGCCGAGCTTCTTCCCGACCGCCGGCGCCTCGACGAACACGACGTCGCCGAGCTGCTCCTGGGCGAACTGCGTGATCCCGATCGTGGCGACGTCGCCGTCCATCTTGACCCACTCGTGGGTGCGCGAATAGCGGAACTCCTTGGGATAAGCCATGGTGCGCTTCCTTTCTCAGCGCGGCCGGCGGTAGAACGGGGTCGGGACGACGACCGCTCCGACCCGCTGGCCGCGGATCTCGATTTCGAGTGGCGTGCCCTCGGCCGCGAACTCGAGAGGAACATACCCGAGGCCGAGCGGCTTGTTGAGCGTCGGCGCGTGGGTCCCCGAGGTGACGACGCCGGCGTGCCGGCCCCCGGCCCAGATCGGGTAGCCGTGGCGGGCGATGCCGCGCCCGGTGACCTCGAAGCCGATCAGCGTTCGCGGGATGCCCTGCTCCTGTTGGCGGAGCAGCGCGTCCCGGCCCAGGAACGGCCCCTTGTCGGTCTTCACGATCCACTCCAGGCCCGCCTCGAGAGGTGTGGTCGTGTCGTCGATGTCGTTGCCGTACAGCGCCATGCACGCCTCGAACCGGAGCGTGTCGCGGGCGCCGAGGCCGCACGGGGCGACGCCGAGGTCGGCACCGACGCGGAGCAGCTCCCGCCACAGGCCCGCGGCCGCGTCAGGGGCCACGTACACCTCGAGGCCGTCCTCGCCGGTGTAGCCGGTGCGGGCGATGATGGCCCGCGCCCCGCCGAAGTCGTCCTCGACGAACCGGTAGTACTTGATCTCCGCGAGGCGGGCGGAGGTGAAGCGCTGCCCGAGTTCCAGCGCCCTGGGCCCCTGGACGGCGATCTGCGCCCAGTCGGCCGAGGCATCGCGGACATCGGCGTCGCCGAAGCCGTTGACCTGGGCGCACAGGTAGGCGTAGTCCTTCTCGGTGTTGGCGGCGTTGACGACCAGGAAGTACCGGTCGTCCGACATCTTGTGGACGAGGAGATCGTCCACGAAGGTGCCGCGGGGGGTCATCAGGCCCGAATAGTGCGCCCGACCCGCGACGAGCTTCGCGACGTCGTTGCACGTCACGTGCTGGAGGAACTCCAGCGCCCGGCCGCCGGTGACCTCGATCTCGCCCATGTGGGAGACGTCGAACAGCCCGACGCCGGTCCTGACCGCGCGGTGCTCCTCGATCACGCCGCGGTACTGCACCGGCATCTCCCACCCGGCGAACGGAACGATCCGGCCGCCGGCCTCGACGTGGCACGAAAACAACGGAGTGCGCTTGAGATCCATGCGGGTCGTCCCACCTTCCCGGCGCCCGCGCGCCGCTCGCGAAGGCTAGCACACCCGAGGGCTCGGGCGTGGCGAAAAGCGCCGCGCGGGCGGCACGTTCACCTGACGCCGATGTGACCGAGGACGGCGAAGTCGGCGGGCAGACCCGCGGTCGGATCGGCCAGCAGCCCCGCGAGATCAGCGACCGGCAGCGACAGCACGAACAGGGCCGGGTCGACGGGTCGACTGCCACCCTGGAGCGGCCACCTCACCTCGAAGTAGAGCGCGGGAACCCGCGTCCATCCGGACTGACCGACCCGCCCCAGCCGGCCACCTCGACTCACGGCCTGGCCGCGCTTCACCGCCAGCTCCTTGAGGTGCCCGTACAGCGAGTAGACGCCGCCCCCGTGGTCGACGACGACGAGGTTGCCGAACGGGCTCCACTCGTTGGCGCGCCGTTCGCGCGAGGCGCCCGCGTACGCGATCCTTCCGTCTCCCGTGGCGAGCACGGCTTCGCCCTCGGGCGCGGCCAGGGTGACGCCGTGGTGCGCTTCCCGCTTCCCCGTGAACGGCGATACCCGCCAGCCGAACACCGAGACCGGAACCGCGCGCCCGGCGGCGACCGGCGGTCCGGTCGGCAGCGCGGCGAGCGGACACGGCGGCGCGGCGCCCGGACGGGCGAGCGTCTCGGCGAGAGCGTCGACCTCGGGCAGGCGCGCCTCCAGCCACGATGCCAGCGCGGCGTCACCGCCTCCGGCGACGGGCGGATCCTCAACCGCGGACAGCGCCTGACCCCTGGCGCCGACGACCCACGCCAGCCGCTTCGCCCGCTTGAGAAGCCCGTCCGTCTGCGCCGCGACGGCCGCGGCCCGTTCCACGACGATTTCGCCCTCGGAACGCAACTGGCGGTTCTCGCGCCTCACGGTGTCGACGGAGAAGCGGGCGAAGATGCCGTGCAGCCCGACCGGAAGGACCCCGAGTATCGCCAGGATCAGCAGCGCCGCCAGGACGAGCGCGGCGGCGATCCGGCGCAGCCCGCGCCTGGTGACGACGATGCGTCGCACGCGACCGCCCGAACCGGGGAGGTACTGCAGTTCCCAGAGCGGCTCGCTGCCTAGATCCACCGGAGGATCTCCACCGGTTCGCGCCGCGCCGCGCGGTGGGCGGGCAGAAGCGCGGCGAGCGTGACCTCGGCCAGGCCCAACCCGACCACGGCGAGGACGTCCGCCGGGTTCACCGACAGCGGGATGTGGTCGACGCCGTAGATCGCCGCGATCTCGGCGGGGAACGTCGGCACACCCAGGGCCGAGAGCGCCGCCGCCAGCCCCAGCCCCAGCGCGACTCCGCCGAGCACGCCGACCGCCCCGAGCGTGCCGCCGGCGAGCACGAGGGTCCAGCGCAACAGCGTCGGCCTTCCGCCGATCGCGAGCAGGACTCCGAGCGCGCGGCGCTTCTCGGTGACCAGCACGACGAGCGCCGACGCAACCTCGAACGCCCCGACACCGAGAACGAGCGAAAGCACCACGGCGAGCGAGAGCTTCTGCCAGCGCAGCGCCGCGAAGAGGTTGCGGTTCGCGTCCTGCCACGTCGTCACCAGCGACCGCCCGCCGAGCGCGTTCTCGACGTCGACGGCCGCGTCCGCCGCGCGCTCCGGATCGGCGAGCCACACCTCCACGCCGTGCGCGGACACGCCGGCGGCGCGTCCGGTCAGATCGCCGAGCGCGGCGAGCACCCACCGGTCGTCGATCTCGGAGAAGCCGGTGTGCACCGTCCGGTGCGCGGCCACCACCGTCGTGGCGACGCCCCGCGATCCGGTCGCCACCTGGAGCGAAAGCCTGGCTCCGGGCGCGACTCCGAGGCGTCGCGCCACGCCCTCGCCGATCGCGATCGGCAGGGGCCGGCCGGCGACGGCGGCGGGCAGTTCGGCGAAACCCGGAAGGACCGCGGCGGCCTTGACCAGCACGACCTCCGAGCCGCCGCCCTCGGCGATCAGGACGCCGGGAAGGTACGAGACGTCGGAGACCCGCTCGACGCCCTCGAGCGCGGCCAGCTTATCGAGCCGGGCGCGGTCCGTTCCACCGCCGGGCGCGAGCGCGACGATGTGTCCCCCGGCGGCGAGGATGCCTTCGCGCAACGCCCGCGAGTATCCGGTCATCAGCGCCAGCGTCACGACCAGCGCCGCGGTGCCGAGCGCCACCGCGGCCAGCGCCGCCGCGGCGCTGGTGCGCAGCAGAGCGCTGCCGCGCCGGCGCAGCAGGCGCGCCGCGAGAAACAGGGCCAGCTTCACCGGGCGATTCTACCCTCCGGAGTGGCCGGGCCGAGGGATTCGGCCGATCACGCCGGCTCGTCCCTCCCGCCGTCCGCGGGCCCCCTCGCCGCCGCCAGGGAGGCCACGCCCAGGCCGAGCACGAGGAGCGCATCGCGGAGCGGCGAAACCCAGCCGCAGCTCTCGATGACGGCGCCCACGACCCACCCCCACATCGCGGCGGTGGCGAGCCACGAGGAGTGCCCTCGTTCTCCTCCGGCCGCCAGCACGACGGCCACCACCGGGCCGAGCCAGGCGCCCGCCGTCCAGGTGGCGAATGCCGCCAGCGCCGCCAGGATCACCGCCCGGACCCGGTACACGGGTTCGAGGAGTTCACGCAGGCCCTCGCCCGCCATTCCCGCGAGCCAGCCGCCGAGGATCGCCGTGACGATCCACACCCCCGGGCGCCACGACAGCCCGGCAACGTTGACCAGCCAGTCGGGCGCGTGCAGCCGACCGGCGAGGAGCCCGGCCGCGAGTGCGGAACCCGCCCACGCCAACGGAGGACATCCCGACTTCGCCGGCAGGCGATACGCGCCGACGGCCAGCGCGACCAGCACGGTGGCGCCGGTCGCCACCAGAGCGAGCTCCGCGACCCACGGGCGGACCCCGACGGTCATGCTGCGCGCCGCCAGCGGCAGCGACACCGGAAGCAGCGCGACGCCGGCGAGCGTCGCCCACAGCGACATCGACCGCCAGCCGCGGGAGATCACCCCCGGGAACGCGGTCCGCGCCAGCGCCCCGGCGAGGAGCAGCCCGGCGAACGCCGCGGCCCACGGCGCGCCGCCGACCGGCGGAACCTGGGGAAGCGCACCCCCGGCGTCGAGGGCGCCGACCAGCCTGCGTTCTCCGCCCTGCCAGTCGCGTCGCCCGAGACGCTCCCGCGCCACGACCTCCGACTGGCCGTGCCCGATCCGCCCGGCGGCCGCCGTCCTCGACAGCCGGGCCCCGGGCAGCCAGGGCGCGGCGTCCAGGCGCCACCGAACATCCCCCGGGCCGTCCGGGACCCACGCCCGGACCAGCCACGCCCCGTGTGTCGGCTGCCAGGTGAGGAGCCAGCCGTCCTCGACGACGTTCCAGCCGCGCAGCTTCCCCCACCCCAGGCCGAGTCCGGGCACCTCGCGCTCGGCCCGCGCCGCGGCGAGAGTCGGCGCGTGAGCCAGGCGCGTTCGCGAGGGCGTCACGGGCACCAGCAACGCTGCGCCGACGGCCCCCGCCACGAACACCATCGGTGCCCTCACGCGGCCCGCCTCTCGCGAAGCAGCAGCACGACACCCACGGCGAGCGGCGCGAGGGCGACGAGATCCCACACGAGTCCTGACGGGTACAGCGGCCGCCGGAGCAGCGCTTCGCACGTACCGCGAGCGAGGATCGCGGCGCCGACGCCTCCGACCCGGCAGGCGCCCACCATCCCGAGCTGCACGAGCAACTCCCGGCCGAGTCCCGCGACCAGGGGTACGGAGGGCAGGGGGTGCAGCAAGGCGCCGACCACGGCCCCGATCAGGGCGCCGCCCCACCACCCGAAGACCGGGGCCGCCAGTCCCGGGAACGCACCGCGCAACACCGGTTCCTCGGCGACGGCGGGGAACCACGAGGTGCCGAGGAGGTGCTGCGGCGAGAGGTCCACGGTCGAGGCCGGCGTCATCGGCATCCACCCGCCCAGTCGCTGCACGAGCAGCGGCAGCGATGCCAGACCGAGGAACAGCAGCGCTCCGAACGGGGCGCCCGCGGCGAACCGTCGCTTCGGCACCGACGTCCAGATCGGCCGCAGCGCCGCGGCGAGCGCACACACGATCGCCATGCCCACCGCTTCCGCGCTCGGCGCACGGGCAAGCCACGCGAGGGCCGCGGCGACGATACCCGCCGCCGCCCCACGCCCCAGCCCGATGCGCTGGTGAAAGGCGTGCGCCTCGGCTCCGGCCAGGACCAACCCGATCACGGCCAGAGCGATGGCGGCGAGCGCCGGACGTCTCAAGACGCGCAGTTCCGCGATCCGCCCCATCACCACGCCCACGTCGGTTCCGAGCGGATGGACCGCCTGCTTCCACGCCACCACCGTCGAGCCGGCGCGTTCGATCTCGACCTCCCGCCGCCAGCCGGGGGGAAGCTCTCCCGGGCCTCCGGCGAAGCGCGCCCGGTACCACAGACTTCCCGACTCGCGCCAGCTCTCGACCCGCACCAGGTTCCACGCGGAGGGGTCGCCGACGAGCGCCCGCAACGACTCCTCCAGTCGTTCCTGGGCCTGAAGCGGGAAGGGGTCCGGGCCCGGATCGGTGGGCACAGGACGGCGCACCGACCACAGCAGCCCCCCCGCCGTGACCACGACCTCGCCTCCGCCCGAGAAACGCACTCGCTGCCGCAGCGCCCCGCCCTCGGACCGCGCCAGCCGGACGCCATCCTCGCCGGGACGCGAACGCTCGAGCGACCACGCCAGCGGCTGATCGGCCTCGAGGACCAGCTCCGGTTCACCGATGGGTTGAAAGCCCAGCGCGGCGAGCCCGGCCCACGCCACCGACACGGGATCGACCGGACCCGCCTCCTCGCGCCTGAGGGCGTCGGCCGCCACGCCCACGAGGCACACCGCGGCGAGCGCGCGCAGGAAGGTGGACGGTCGGGGCATCGCTTGGGCCAGTGTATCGGACGCCGCCGGGACGGCGCCACGCGCGCGGCTCGGCCATAATCGCCTCATGGCGCGTCCCCGCTTCCGGATCACCGCGCACACCGCGGACGTCCGCCTCCTGGTCTGGGGCGACACCGAGCAGGAACTCCTCGCCCACGCGGTCGCCGGCGCCATGCGGCTGGCGCTCGACCGCGACGTGAGCGGCCTCCCGATCGCCTGGCGGCGCGTGCGCGGGCGGGTCAGGGATCTCGCCTCGACCCTGGTCGCGACCGTCAACGAGGCGCTCTTCCTGCTCTACTCCAGGCGCGAGGTCACCGTCGCCGTGGCGTGGAGCGAAGGACACGTCTCGCTCGGCGCGCTCGGCCTGGCCGCGGGCGTCGAACCGGAGCGCGAGATCAAGGCGGCGACGTTCCACGCGTTGCAGCCGCGCGTCGCGGGCCGGAGACGCTCCGCGGTCCTGGTCCTCGACGTCTGATACCGATTCGACATCCGTCGGAGAGGAAACGCGGCGTGGCGCAGCCGCCAGTGGGCCACTCGCAAGGCGCGCGAGCGAAGCCGCGACGCAGCGTACTCCTCGTACGTGAGGAGCGAGCGAGCGAAGCGTAACGCAGCGAGAGGTCCGCTGCCGGCTGCGCAGGGTGGAGGGGTGGGGGGCTTCACGCCGCGTGTGGCAGGACG
>JBFMCD010000139.1:0-24243 GCA_040754885.1 Acidobacteriota bacterium | reverse complement strand
CCCGCCTTGCGCGGCGTGGTGATCCTCCTTGTCCCGGGAGCGGTCCGTGCCGACCGCTTCCACGGCTGGTCCTGAGCCCTCGGCAGGGTCGCCCGCTGGACATGTCCCTCGTCGGGCGGCGCGGGAAGCGGCGCGGCCGCCTGCTGCTTCGCCACAGCGGCCAGGTCGGCCTCCTCGTCCTTGGCCAGACAGCAATGCTTGTACTTCTTGCCGGATCCGCAGTGGCACGGGTCGTTGCGACCCGGGCGCCTGGCTTCCGTCTCGACCATCGCTCGCCCCTCCCCGTCACCACGATACCACCGCGCGGGCGCAGCGACCGAGGTCGAGTCGGCCGCGAAGGCGCCGCTGGAGGCGTCACGGTTTCGCTGCGATCGCCTTCCCGGCGCGGTACTCGAAACGGTCGCCACGCCGCGTCGGACACGGCACCGGGATGTCGAACCCGAGCCGAGACAGGTCATCCGCGAACTCCGCGTACTTCGACGGGTTCTTGCGCCAGTGACCGGGAAAGATGACCGCGGGCTCGAGGCCGCGGACGATGTCGAGGTACGGATCGCCCGTCCACGCCCCGAGGAACATCAGGTCGGGTGTGCGCGCCTTCCCGCGCAGGTAGCGCATGTCCTCCGCCGCGTTCGACGGCGCGCCCTCGGCCATGATCCCCTGGTAGTCGCCTCCGTGGAACACGACCAGACCGTCCAGCTCGACGAGGAACGTCGCCTCGTCCACACCGGCGTGGCGTGAGTTCACGGTCAGGATGTTCAGTCCGGGCACGGCCCGTGTCGCGCGCGGGCCGGCCAGGTCGTGGGTGCGCTCCCCCTTCCTCGCCTGCCACCCGAAGAAGTAGAGGATGTCGGGGATCGACTCCCTCCACTCCAGGATCACCGGGTCGAAGTGGTCGATGTGCGAGTGCGAGACGAAGACGCGCACCGGCAGGTCCCGGATCTCCGCCGGGTCGACGAATCCGCGGCCCAGGCCGCGCGACGTCGGACGCTCCTCGAGTTCGATATAGTCGAACACGAGCAGGTGGCCCGCCGTTCGCACCGCGTAGCCGCAGTGGCCCAGGTACCAGATCACGGCTTCCGCGGGCCTGACCGCCTGGTCGAGCCCCGCGGATCTCGCTGCAGCGGCTGAAGCCCGCGGCGCGGGCCGGGGAACCGCGGATGGCGGCGATGACCCGGGCACCTCGTTCGCCGGAAGCGCCGCCCAGCCCACGACGCCCGCCAGGACCAGATCGATTCCCCTCACGTGCCCCTCCCCGCGCCTCTCCAGATGAGTACGCCCGGCGCGAGGTCTCGGTTATCCGCCCAGGGCGGGCAAGGCGAGGGAGCGCGCGTACTCGCTCACGTCGGGCGGCCACGACTCGGTGAACGCGTCGAACCGGGCCCGGTCGCCGGCGAACAACGCGCGCAGGGCCTCCTCGTAGTCAGGGAGGTTCCCCGCCAGCGCCGACATGAATCGGTACGCCGCTTCCTGGGCGCGGCGCCGGCGGTCCTTCTCGGCGTTGTCCCTGCGCGCCAGCTCGACGAGCCTGCGCAACGCCGCCGACGCCCCGCCCGGCTGCCCGGCCAGCCACTCCCAGTGGCGGGGCAACAAGGTGACCTCCCGCGCGACCACGCCGAGACGCGGCCTCCCCGGACCGCGCTGCTCTGGACCCTCCTCCTGACCGGCCCTCTGCTCCGTGGGTTCGGAGCCGTCAGGTCTCAGGTCGATCTGTTCGCCGGTCGCATCGTCGAACAGGAGCACGGGTTCGGTATCTGGCCGGCAAGTGGATTGTCTGACCGCCCGGGCGACCTCGGCGGGCGTTCCCGAAGCGATCCGGAGCGAACCGACGAACGCCGTGCAGGTGGATCGATCCCCGGCTTCCATTCCTTACCTCCCGACCGCGTTCATGCGCAGCTGGGCGCATTATATCCGGATGAAAAGTGGCGAGGTTGTCGAAGCCCGAAGCCCGGGCCGGCGATTCGCATGCTCGACGTTTGGTGAAGGTGAACTACGCCATCGTGCTGACGATCAGGTCGGCGAGATACCTCAGTTCGGTCTCCGGCAGACCCTGCCCGAACGTCACCGAGGTCCGGTCGGAGATCGCCGTCAACCCCTTGTATCGGGCCAGCCTGGCGACCGCCGCGAGCCAGCGCGGCGGCTCTCTCCCCGGCCCCGTCACCTGACGCAGCGCGCCGGCCGTCTCGGGGTCACGGGCGCCGGCCTGGTCGAGCAGCACGGCCACGGACGGCGCGACCAGTTCTTCCAGTTCCTCGGCCGGGATCTCGACCAGACGGCGCGCGAGCGGCGTGCGCGTTTCGACGCAGAGTCCGCCGCGCGTGGCGGTGACGACCGTCCGCCGGCCGAGGCCGGGAAGCGAGCCGAGCAGCGGCGGCAGCAGAACCGCTGCGATCAGGGCCGCGATCACGGCCTGACCCCAGGTATGGTCGAGCAGCCAGCCGACGAAAGGCGCCGCGAAGATCCCCATCATCGCGAGCGACACCGCGCCGCACCCCAGGCGCAGCGCGCGCGCCGCGGCCAACCCCTCCGGCGCAATCTCGATACGCACGCCCGCGGCATCGGGAACGACGCGGGAGCGGAGCCCGGGCGGCGGTGACGGCGGCGACGGCAGCGCTCCGGTGCGGCGCAGCCTCTCGACCAGCGGCTCGTCGAACCGCCCCGGTTCGCGCACCACCTCGACGCCGTGGCTGGCGTCGGCGAGCGGCAGCGCGAGTTCGTCCGCCACGCGCTCGGCCACCCTGCGCACCTCGCTGTCGTCTCCCGAGTTCACGATCGTGAAGGGCTTCACCCCTGAGCCCTCGAGGCGCGCGACGTGGCTGGTCGAGTCGCCGCTCCGGTCCTCGGCGAGACACACCCGGGTGAACGACGAAAGCGGCGTCTCGTTCCTCCGGCCGAACGGCCCTACCGACCACCACGACACGGCCGCGCCGGCTCCCCGATCCACGGCCGTTCCCCAGCGACCGACCATCAAAGCCACACCGACCACGAGGAAGACGAGCGTGAACGGCAGCAGCAGCAGTTGGTCGAGTTCGAATGCGGGCAGCAGGCGAACCACCTTGAGCGCGGTGGTGCCGAACCCGTAGGCGCCGAAGGTGGCGAAGGGCAACCCGAAGAGCACGAGACAGCCGCCGCCGTTCCGTGCCTCGAGCGCCCCGGAAGGGGTTCGCACGATCGTCGCGGGAGCGAGACGCGCCACGTACCCATCGTAGATGAGCCGTGGGGTTTCCGTGCGCCTGGAGGTCCCTGTGTGCCGAGGCGGGCGCCTTCCGATCGTGCTCACCCTCGGGATCCTGGTCGCCTGCGCGCTGATCGGCTCGCTGTCCGCCCTGCCGTTGCTCCGGCGCGAGCGACCTCCCCGCGCCGTTCAGGGGTGAGAGCCTCGCAGGCGACCGACCAACCGGCCCCGAGGCAGGCGCTTCGTCGGCATTCCAGGCGAGCGAACCCTCGCCTCCCGCCGCGTAGAATGCCGAGCACACCAACCCCTCACGAGGAGTCCGAGCGATGACGATACCCTCCGGATTCGCCGTGTTGCTGTTACTGGCAACACCCGCTCCGGCTCAGAACCCCCCGGCTCTCCTCTCCGCGGGGCCGCGGACGGAGGAGCGTGGCGTCCCGATCGAGGCGCTCAAGGCCCAGGGGCCTTCGCTGGCGGAGGCGTTCGCGGCGAAGGTCCACACCAACGACGCGGGCGCGACGATGCCCTATCGCCTGTACACGCCCACCCCGCTCGTCCAGGGAGCGCGCTACCCCCTCGTGGTCTTCCTCCACGGTTCGGGCGGCGCCGGCGCCGACAACGCCAGGCAACTGCAGAGGGCGAACATGTTCGGCGCGTTGATCTGGACGTTGCCGGAGAACCAGAAGCGCCACCCCGCGTACGTCCTCGCGCCGGAGACGGACGCGAGCTGGGCCTGCATCATCCCCGACCCGAACAAGCAGGCGCGCAAGCCGGCCGACCTGACACCCTGTCCGCTCGAGATGCTGGGGGCGGGCGAGAAGCTGGCGTTCGAACTCATCGACGCGCTGCTGGCCACGCTGCCAATCGACCGGAACCGGATCTACGTGACCGGCCACTCGATGGGGGGCGCGGGCACGTGGCACATGCTGTACCATCGCCCCGCCTTCTTCGCCGCCGGCGCCCCCGTGTGCGGCCACCCCGACCCCGCGATGGCGGCGACGTTGAAGGACGTGCCGATCTGGAACTTCCACGGCGACGCCGACGAGATCGAGCCTGTCGCCACATCGCGGGTGACGATCGAGGCGCTCCGCAAGGTCGGCGGAAGACCGCTCCACACCGAGTACCCGGGCGTCGGGCACAACGTCTTCATGTGGGCGTACACGGAGCCGGCGCTGGTCGAGTGGCTGTTCGCCCAGTCACGCTGAGGCCGACGGTCGCGACCCACCGCCCGTGATCGAAGCGCCGGGGCGAATCAGAAGTGCACGGCCTGGAACAGGCCGACCGGGGTGCCCGCCTCGTCCACCAGTTCCAGGGTGTTGCCGACGATGCGCCAGCCACGGGCCTTGCCCAGCGTCTCGGCGAGCGCCCGCTCCAGGGCTTCGAGTGGCGGGGGACACGCCATCAGCGTGGTCGCCCCCGGCGAGAAGCGGATCGCCGACCCTTCGATCGTCACACCGCCGAGCATCTGGTTGCACCCCACGCTGGCCGAGTACCCCGGCTTCCCCTCCAGGTCCCGCACCAGGAGGAACGGCTCACGCCGATCCGCCTCGGCCTTCACCGCCGCGCCAACCAGGCTGACGATCCGCCAGTAGGTGTTGGTCAGCGCCGCGTCGGCGCGAGACCGCTCGCACGTTTCGCTCGGCCACGCGTTGATCGCCCTTCTGACGACGACGCTGCGCTCGACGCCCTCGCCCTCCATCCTCGGGCGATCGACGATCGACCCCTCGAGCGTCACGTACAGAGGCGCGCCGGGTTCCTTGACCCCTTGCCGGTACAACTCCTGCAACGCCACGAGATCCGCCTCCTGCGCGATCGGGTAGGAGCGTCCGGTGAGGCACTCGGTGAAACGCGCGGCGTCCGCCATGAAGGTCATCTCGCCGCCGAGAAGCAACGACACCTCGGTCGGCGTCAGCGTGCCGTCGCTGCTCAGGTCGTAGGGAAGCTTCGACTCGGCCGGCCTGCCCTGCATGTCGAGAGCCCGGAGGCGGTCCTGCCCCGCTATCTCGAACTGCAGGGGCATCTCGCCGCCGCCGTGAAGCACCAGCGCGCCTCGCGTCGGGTCCACGCGCCACCGCCCGATGTCGTCGCGCACGAGGTCCCTGCCGAGCCAGGTGCGGCGCAGGTGAAAGACCTGGTCGGGCCACAGATCCAGGTGGTAGCGGATCCCCGCGCAGTCCGCGCAGGGCAGGTCGCCGCGGAACGTCGCGGGCAACGTGAGCCCGTGGGCGCCGATGGTCGTCGGGGCCGCTGGAGTCGCCCCGGAGCCTCTCGCCTCCACCTTCCCCTGTTCTCCGGCGGCGGGAACGACCGCTCCCTCCGCCGCGAACGCGGCCAGTTGGCCGCAGATGAAGACAACCGCCGGCACGGCGTCGAGCTTGACCAGGTTCATTCTCCTCCTCCGGTACGTCATGCGGCGCCGATCCGGCCGACTGCCTCAAGCCGCGTTCGGTGCACGATACCCTGCCTGCGCGCCGCTTCATTCCGTTTTCGTTGTTGCTGTGCCGACGTCACGCATGGACGGCGCGAGCAACATCGCCGAGCGGAGAACCGATACGCCGGGTGCCCGCATTATGAGAGACCGGGCGGACCTCGACTCGGTAGCGGGCGGCAAGACTTCACCTGGCCCTCTCGTCCGTGCGGTAGAGTGCCGCCCGGGAGGGGCATGTGCATGGACCGCCGACACTTTCTCCGCTCCGCAGGGGTGCTGGGTGCGACCGCCGCCGTGCCGCGCTGGCTCACGGCGGCCGTCGAGACCGCGATCGCTCCGGCCGCGCACGCCGCGCCGGTCCGCGTCTCCGGCGTCGTGCGCTCCGCCGGCCAGAGCCTCGCCGGGATCGCGGTGAGCGACGGCCTCGCCACGGTGGAAACCGCGGCCGACGGCACCTTCTCACTCGTCACAGCTTCGGACCGACCTCGGGTGTGGGTGTCCGTTCCCGCCGGCTGTCGGATTCCGGTGTCGCCGGTCGGCACGGCCCGCTTCCACGCTCCGATCGCGCCCGATCGGCACGGCGAGGCGTCGGTGCGCTTCGACCTCGAACCGCTGCCCGGCGGCGGCGCGCGCCACGCCGTGCTCGTCCTCGGCGACGTGCAGACGCAGAACCGCGACGAGACCGGCTGGTTCCACGAGCAGACCGTCGCCGACCTCGTCGCGACGCGGCGCGCGCTCGGCGACGTCGAGACGGTCGGCATCGCCGTCGGCGACATCATGTACGACGACCTTTCGCTCTACCCCGAGTACGAGCGGGGCGTGCGGAGCGTCGGCGCGCCGTTCTTCCAGGTCGTCGGCAACCACGACCTCGACCAGTCCGAGGACGTCGACGAGAGTTCGACCCGCACCTTCGAGCGGCACTTCGGACCCCGGCACTACTCGTTCGATCGCGGCGCCGTGCACTACGTCGTCCTCGACGACACGTTCTGGCACGGCAGCGGCTACATCGGATACCTCGACGCGGGGCAGCTCGCCTGGTTGGCCGGGGACCTGGCGCGGATCGAGCCGGGCCGCACCGTCGTCGTCTGCCTGCACATCCCGACGCTGGGCAGCCAGCACCTCCGGCTCGGCGAAAAGCGCCCCAACCCGGCGGAAGCGGTGATGAACCGGGATCTGCTCTATCGGCTGCTCGAGCCGTATCGCGTGCACATTCTGTCCGGCCACATGCACGAGAGCGAGCACCTGTTCGACGGCAACCGCCACGAACACGTCGTTGGCGCGGTGTGCGGCACGTGGTGGAGCGGACCGATCTGCGCCGACGGCACGCCCAAGGGCTACGCCGTCTACGAGGTCGACGGGGAGGACGTGCGCTGGCGGTACAAGAGCACCGGGCACGAGGCGGGCCATCAGATCCGCGTTCACCCGCGCGCGTCCGACCCGGCGAGACGAGACGCCCTCATCGCGAACGTCTGGGACTGGGACCCGGCGTGGAGGGTCCGTTGGTACGAGGACGGCGCGTCCCGGGGCGAGGCGGTGCGCTTCCGCGGCCACGATCCGCTGAGCGTCGAACTGCACACCGGGCCCGACAGGCCGGCGCGCCGCACCTGGGTCGAGCCTTATCCGACCGACCACCTCTTCGAGGTGCCGGCCTCGGCGGGCGCCCGTGCGATCGTCGTCGAGGCCACCGACCGCTTCGGCCGGACGTACACCGCCGCCACGCCGTGATTCCGCCGCCACGTTGGCCACCCGGGTTCCCTGGTACCCTCGAAGGCGGAAGGAACCTCCGATGATCCTCAGGCAACGCCGCGCCGCGCCGGTCCTCCTTGTCGCCGCGCTCGCGTTGGGCGCCTGTCACGCGGACCGCCGGCCGGCGCTCGCCCCGCCGCCGTTCCAAATCGAACCGGCGCGTCCGGTCGCCGTCCTGCTCGCCGAGGCCCGACGCGCATCGCCCCCGGCACAGCCGCCGGGCCTTCGCGAACCGGAACTGGTCGAGCTCACCGCTCTCGACCCGACCATCCGCCTCGACATCCGCTACGCCACCTCCGAGAACTTCCTCGGTGCCCCGGTGTACGAGCAGGCGCGCGCGTTCCTGCAGCGGCCGGCGGCCGAGGCGCTCGTGCGCGCCAACCGCGCCCTCTCCCGCCGCGGCTACGGGATCCTGGTCTACGACGGGTACCGTCCGTGGTCGGTCACCTGGGTGTTCTGGGAAGCGACTCCCGCGCGCCTGAGGGAGTTCGTCGCCGATCCCGCGCAGGGCTCGCGGCACAATCGCGGGTGCGCCGTCGACGTCGGGCTCGTTCGCCTCGGCGACGGCTCAACGGTCGAGATGCCGAGCGGCTACGACGAGATGACCGAGCGGTCGCACGTCGACTACGGCGGCGGCACGGCCGAGCAGCGCGGGCACCGCGACCTGCTCCGGCAGGCAATGGAAGCCGAGGGGTTCGCCGCCTACCCGGCGGAGTGGTGGCATTACGACTACCGCGAGTGGCGCGAGTACCCGATCCTCGACGTTCCCTTCGCCGGAATCCCGAGACGTCCCCAGTAGCGCCCGCGACGTCCCGACAGTCGCGGGTTCGGCCTGCCCTCGGCGATCTCGACCGCCGGCCCGGCCCCGACCGCGTCGGCGGTCGAGGTCAGAACGACAGCCGCACGCCGGCGAAGCCGTATCCGAACGTCGCGAAGCTGAACACATCGTCGTTGTCGGCGCCGCCGTCGAGCACGCGCGCCCCGGCGAAGCCGCGCACGCCGCGACCGAGCGGCGCCTCGACACGCACCGAGGCGTCGACCGCCCTGCCCTGGGGCGCGGCGAGACCGTCGAACTCGGCGTCGACCGCCACGCCGTTCTTCCCCTGCCAGCGCACGCCGCCGTAGAGCAGCGGCACGACGCCGAGGTCGGTCTTCGACGCCCTCGCCCCGCTGCCCGCCAGCGCGATCTCCGCGCTGCGCACCTTCAGCGTCGCGCCCAGGCGGTACGACAGCCCGTCGCCGTCGTCGAACCGACGCACCAGTGAGGCCCGGTAGGAGTCGAAGCGGTAGTCGACGCGGATCCTCTCGGCGGCCGGGAAGGTGGCTTCCTCGAAGCTGACCTCGCCGGCCGGGACGGTGTCCTGGCTCAGGCGCAGCGGCGCGGCCAGCACGCGCAGCGTCCAGCGCGGCCCGAGATCCCACAGCAGCGTGGCGCGGAACGCAGACTCCGGCCCGCGGTCCGCGAGGCGCACCAGCGTTCCGCCGTCGCCCGGCACGGCGAAGTCGTTACGCGCCTGCCACACAGCCCCCGCCTCGAGGTCGAAGCGGAGCCCCTCGGCGCCGGCGGCGTTCGCATCCCCGAGCGCCGCGAGTACCGCGGCGACACCCAGGAACCTGGAAACTCCTCGCATCGTCTCTCCCATGGGCCCCGGTCGCGAGCCTTTCACCTCCAGCACCCGCCGCGCCCCGCGCATTCCCGCCACCCGCGCGCCGCCTGTCTCGGGACATCGCTACCGCGACAGGCGGTAGTGGGCGACGTACCACTCCGAGCCCCCGCGCCACGCGAACATCTCGGCGCACGCCAGGAAGAACAGGCGCCAGCGTCCGAACCACCGGCGCTCCTCGGCGGGGCCGTACGTCCGGGCGAGAATCGGCCGGAGCCGATCGCGGGCGGCATTGAGATTGGCGAGCCAGGCGAGGAGCGTGCGCGCGTAGTGGCGGCCGTCGACCGCCCAGCGCCGCTCGAGGCGCAAACCGCCGCTGGCGCGCGGCAGCAGGTCGTCGCAGGGCATCAGGCCCCCGGTGAAGAAGTGCCGCCCCATCCAGTCCGTGGCGCCGGCCGTCTCGAACAGGTACGGCCACGCGCGGTGGCAGAAGACGTGCACGAAGAGCTTCCCGCCCGGCGCCAGCCACCCGGCGATGCGCCCGCACAGCGCGTCCCAGTTGCGCATGTGCTCGAACATCTCCACCGACACGATGCGGTCGAAGCGGGCTTCGGTCGCGAAAGCGTTCATGTCGGCGGTCACGACGTCGAGGTTGGCGAGCCCGCGCGCGTCGCGGCGGGCCTCGATGAACGCCCGCTGCGCCGTGGAGTTCGACACCGCGAGGACGCGCGATGACGGGTAGCGCTCGGCCATCCACAGCGAGAGCGAGCCCCACCCGCAGCCCAGTTCCAGGATGGTCTGCCCATCGCGTAGTTCGGCGCGCTCGCAGGTCAGCGCCAGCGCGGCTTCCTCGGCAGCCGCCAGCGTCGACACCCCCTCCGGCCAGAGGCACGCCGAGTACTTCAGGCGGGGACCGAGCACGATCTCGAACAGCTCCGCGGGAAGTTCGTAGTGTTGCTCGTTCGCCTCGTCTGGCGCGGGCGCGATCGGGCCGCCGCGCATCGCCTCGACCAGCGCCTCCTCGCGCTCGCGCTGCGCCTCCACGCCGCCCCGCGCGCTCTCCGCGAGGCGCGCGGCCAGGAGCCGCCGGATCGCCGTGCGGATCACGACGTCCGGAACGCGACCCAGCTCGGCCTGCTCCACCGCCCACTCGAACGCGGTGCGCGCTCTCCGCCTCACGGCAGGTCCCTCCCCCCTGTCCTTTCCACCTGCGTTCCCCTTCTCCCCTCTACCCTCTAGCCTCTCCCCTTCTTCCTCGGCCACGGGATGAACGCGCTGGTCGTCCTCTGGTACTCGGCGTAGTCGGCGCGGGTGCGCAGCGCTTGCGCCTCGGTGGCGGGAATGCCGGTGAACGTGGCGAGGAAGAACAGCATCACCGCCGGACCGAGGAGCGTGAGCCACCACAGTGGCGCGCCGAAGGCCAGGAGCACATAGGCCCACCAGTGAAGAAACTCGAAGAAGTAGTTCGGGTGACGGGAGTACCGCCACAGCCCGACCTGGCACGTGCGCCCTCGGTTCGCCGGATCGGCGCGGAATCGGGCGAGCTGCGCGTCGGCGAGCGTCTCACCGCCCACCGCCACCACCCACACGGCGACGCCCAGCCAGCCGGCGACGCCGAGCGGCCCACCCGGGTGGCGCATCGCGACCAGCAGGGGCAGCGCGAACAGCACGTCGAGCAGCGCCTGGAACTGGAAGAAGAGAAAGAAGTACGGCTGGGCGCGTTCGCCCCACGACGCGCGCAGCGCCTGGTAGCGGCCGTCTTCCGGCTTTCCCAGTACCCGATTGACCAGGAGGTACGACCCGAGGCGCACCGACCACGTCGCGCCGAGCGCCGCGACCAGCCAGCGCCGAGCCGGGTCGCCCTCGAGCAACGCTGCGAACAGCACCGCGAGCACGCCGATCCCGTACGCCCAGCCGACGTCCACCCAACCGGCGTCGCGTCTCGCCCGCTGCACCAGCCACAAGGCGACCTGCAGCGCCGCCACCGCGACCCAGCCGATCAGGATCACCACGAACACGCTCACGGTTCACGTCCTTTCCGCCGCGCGGGCGTCGATCGCGGCGCGGATGCGCGCGTGCTCCACGCGGTCCAGCGTGTAGCGCATCGCGATGAGGAACGCCGCGGCGTTGCACAGACACGGCACGCCGGCGTACAGCACGATCAACGCGGTCACCGCCGAGGCCGGCTGCGGCCCGCCCGGGACATACCCGGCCGCGTCCACGATCGGCAACGCCACGCCGGCGCCAAGCGCGGCGGCCAGCTTCTTCGCCACCGACCAGAAGCCGACGAACGCCCCCTCCCGCCGCACGCCGTGCTGCAGTTCGTCGAGGTCGATCACGTCCGCCTGCATCGCCGGCGGCAGCGCGACCGTCCCGCCCAGGCCCACCGCCGAGGCCGCCGTGAGCACGGCGAACATGGCCTCGTCGCCCCGGCCGAGCGCCAGCACCCCGGCGAACGCGCCGGAGTTGACCGCCACCGCGGCCAGCCAGGCGTTGCGCTTGTCCCACCTGCGCGCCAGCCACACCCACGCCGGCAGGAGCGCGAAGCCGACGGCGAGGTACTCGACGAGGAAGAGCGGGCCGCGGTCCGACCCGAGCACATGCTCGGTGTAGAAGAAGATCAGCGTCGCCGGGAGCGTCGCCCCGAACGACGACACCGTGTAGGCGACGAGCAGCGTTCGGAACGGCCCGTTGCCGAGCAGTTCCCTGTACTGTCCGACGAACTTTCCCGACGGCCGTTGCGCCGCCGACCACGGTCGTTCCGGCACGGCGACCAGGCACCACGCCACGGCCGCCACCAGCACCGCTCCGTATCCCCACGCCAGCGAGGCGAGCATCGCGCGCTGACCCGGCGCGTCTGCGCCGTACCCCGCCGCGGTCGCGAGCGCGACCGGGACCAGCGCCGCGAGCATCGTGCCCAGGACCACGGTGCCCTCGCGCGCGCCGAGCAGTCTCGTGCGTTCGTCGTAGGCCATCGAGATCTCCGCGCCCAGCGCCTCGTACGGCACCGCCAGCACGGTCCACGCCAGGAAGAACACCACCGTCAGCACGGTCAGCCGGGCCACCGCCGCGTGGGTCGTCTCCGGCGGCGTGAGCAGGAGCGCGAACGCCGCCGCGAGCGGTACGATCGACGCCGCCATCCAGGGGCGGCGCCTGCCCCATCGCGTCGCGGTCCGATCGGAGAGGCCTCCGAGCAGAGGGTCGGTGACCGCGTCCCACATCCGCGAGGCGAGGACGACGGCGCCCAGAACGCCGAGATCCACGCCGACCACGTCGGCGTAGAACTTGGGCAGGAAGACGTAGAACGTGATCCCGAGCAGCGCCAGAGGCAGCGCCGGAGCGGCGTACGCGACGAGCACGCGTGGCGACATGCGCTCGGCGCTCACGCGCCACCGAACCCCGACGCCCACCTGCCTGTCACGGCGACGCGCGTGTCCACCGATCTCCTCCCCGGATGTATCCGGGCGAGCGACGCAACTCTCGCCGATGACGAGCCATTCCCCTCGAGTTCGCCGCTGACCCGGTCCAGGATAGTCGCATCAGTCGCCCCGCGGCGCAGGAATTGCGCCCCCCGCCTGGGCTGTTCACGACGGGCGTCCCCTTCGTGGCGCAGGAGTCGAGGGGACGAGGAGCCACCCGTGGACCCGGTCAGCCAGGCCGTCGTCGGTGCCGTCGCAGCACAGACCGTCCTGACCGGACGGCTGGGCAGGAGGGCGTTCGCCTGCGGCGCGGTCGGCGGCGTGCTCCCCGACCTCGACGTCCTGATCCGCTCCTCCGCCGACCCGCTACTCGCCGTCGAGATGCACCGCCACTTCACCCACTCCCTGGCGTTCGTGCCGCTCGGCGGCCTGATCGCCGCGCTGCCGTTCCTCCTCGTCGAGGGAAACCGCGCCCGATGGCGCGAGATCTTCGCCGCGTGCACACTCGGGTGGCTGTCCCACGCGCCGCTCGACGTCCTCACCTCGTACGGCACGCTGTGGTTGTGGCCGTTCAGCCGGACCCGCCTCGAGCTCGACTGGATGTCGATCGTCGACCCGCTGTTCACGGTGCCGCTGCTCGCCCTCGCCCTGCTCGCCAGGGCCCGGTCGAGCGCGCGCCTCGCGCGCGCCGCGGCCGTCTTCGCGCTCGCCTACGTCGCGCTCGGCGGGCTCCTGCACCACCACGCCTCGTCGGTCCAGGCCGGCCTCGCCCGCTCGCGCGGCCATGCGATCGAACACGGGCGGGTGATGCCGACGCTGGGCAACGTCGTGGTGTGGCGCTCGGCCTACGTCGCCGGCGGCGAGATTCACGCCGACGCCGTCCGTGTCACACCCTTCGGGGCTCGCGCCTTCGCCGCGGGCGAGCGGGTACCTCTCGTTACCTCGCCGCCCGAACCGCCGGCCGACACTGGGCTGCGCGAGCGGTTCGCGCGCGACTTCGCCCGATTTGCCTGGTTCGCCGACGGCCTCGTCGCCCGCGACCCCGCCGACCCGACCGCGCTCGCCGACATGCGCTATTCGCTCGCCACCGGAGGGTTCGCTCCCCTGTGGGGCGTCCGCTTCCACGCCGACGGCCGCGAGCCGCCGGTCGAGTGGGTCGAGCTGATGCGCCACCGCGAGCGTGCCTTCACGGAGCTGTGGCAGCTCCTCACCGGCCGCTCGCCCCACCTGCGCGCCTGGCTGCTCTGACGGCCGGCCAGGCGCGCACCGGTTTCCCGCCGCCTCAGAACTCCAATTCGAGAGTCACGTCGTAGCAGGAGATGATTGTCCACTTCTTGCTCATCGGCGCCTCGCTGGCCCACAGCAGCAGCCCGTTGTTGGGCAGGGAACCGTCGAGCCACTTGCGAACCGTGTCGGTCACGTCCACCGTGAACTCCTCGGTGGAGGGGTTCGGGTGCCGCCAGTTCCCGCACGCGCTCGGCGTGAATGTGGTCCATGGCGCGCCGAGTTCGCAGATGGCGCTCAGGGCGGTGACCTTGGTCGTGTTGATCCGCTTGACGTCTGCCTGCTTGAAGCGCAGCTTCGCGGTGTTCATGTCGGCCGCCTTGGGCTTGTGCGGACTGACGTTGAAGACCACCTGCGACCGATACAGCTCGGCGACGCTGACGTAGTTCCAGTCGAACCAGTCGCGGCCGACCTGAGCCCTCTGGTTGACGCCGGAGTTACAACCGGTCCGAGCCTGGAGAATGTCCCACGGCAGCACGCTCAAACCGCCCGGGAAGGAGTCGTGGTTCGACCAGTTCTTGTTGACCGAGGGAATGCTGACGACCTCCGGCTTGAGGGCGTGTCTCTGCACCTCGCGGTGCGTCTGGAGGCTGGTCAGGCTGAACCACTGGTCGCTGGTGTCGCTGACGGAGGGCTGCAACTCGCTCTTCACGCGCACGCGGTACTGCCCGGCCGGGATGGGACCACCTGTCGTCTCGCCGGCCTTCCAGGTCATGTGACCGTCCACTGCCTCGGCGTAGCCGACCGTTCCGGACGGGTAGTTCGGGTGGCGGATCAGTTCCACTCTCACCTTCCCGGTCACGCCAGTCGCGGTCCACGAGATCGTCCGCTCCGTGCCGATCCGCCACGACTCCCCTCCGTTCGGCGAGGTGACCCTAAGCGAGGCTGACGCTGGGGGCGTCGGCGTGCGCGTCGGCGTGCGCGTCGGGGTCGGCGTCGGTGTCGCGGTCGGCGTCGAGACGATGCTGAAGTAGCCGTTCGACGTGTCCGCCCCGGCACCCGACGTGTACTGAACCCGGACCTTGTAGTTGCTCCCGGGCTGCGCCGTCCCACCCAGGTACTGGCCGACCGTCCAGGAGAAGGACTGCGACGCGACCTGCAGGCCTTCGGCGATCGTCACTGTCGTGTTCGTCCCCTGGACCAGCAGCAGCGTCACCGTGGACTCGGAGCCGGGTTCGGTTCCCCCCACCCACCTGATGTTCTGGACCGACCCGAGCGCCCACGACTCACCGCCGTTCGGCGCGACCACGGTCACCGTCTGCCCGCCTGCCGAGGCGGCCAGAATCAAGGTGAAAACAACTGTGACCAGGCTCTTCATGTTCACGTCCTCCTCAGTCTCGCGGTCATTTCGCTTCGGTTCGCTCGGGGCGACCCGGTGACAGCCCCTTTCATCGACTCAAACGCCCGGGCCCACCAGAACCGCACAACACGCCGAGGAGCGATCGCGCCGGGCGGCGCGCATGACAGGCGCACGCGCGTATCTGCCGCTGGGGGCGAGAATGGCCGGCCACCGCCGGCCGGGAACCGACTCAGAACGCGCGGATCGTCACGCCAGCCGTGACGGACTCGTTCAGCGCACCTTGCGGGAGGGGTTGCCGTGCCAGACCAGGCCGGTGACCGAACCGCGTGCGTCGGCCTCGAAGATCACCTCCTCGCCGAGGTCGTCGCCGTCCTCGCGGATACGGCGGAACGTGTTCCCCTCGATGAACCTCAGCCGCGTCAGCGCGTCCATCGCGTTCTCGCTCGGCAGGCCGAGGGCGGCGAGACCGCCACGCCACGGCACCACGGCGGTCTCGCCCCACGCCGACGCGTACAGGCCGGTAAACCGCTCCAGATCCGCGCCCGGCGAAGCTGGTTTCGCCCCGTCCTTCTCCTTGAGCGCCGGGGCGACGATCTTGAACGCCTGGGTCGCGATCGCCTCGGGGCTCTCTCCCATGGCGTTGAGCATCACGATCACGGCGAGCTTGCTCCGGGGCTCGAGGCGGATCGTGGTGCGATAGCCGGGGCAGGACCCGCCGTGCGAGACATACGTCGTGTCGCCGTCCCGCCACACCGAGAAGCCGAGTCCCCACGTGGTCTTCCAGTCGGGATCCACCCAGTGAGGGCGCTGCATCTCGCGCAGCGTCGAGGCTCTCAGCACCTCGTCCCGCCCCGATCCGAGCAGGCGAAACTGCCACGACGCGAAGGCGGCGAGGTCGCGCACAGTCGAGGCGAAGCCGGCGGCCGGCGTGATTCCCCTGGCGTCGTAGCGAGGCATCGCCGCGCGCTCGCCGGCGCGCGAACGCGTGCCGTAGCCGACGGCGAGTTCTCGGGCCCGATCGCCCTCGGGCAGCCGCGTCGTCGTGCGCGCGAGCGCGAGCGGCGCGAGGATGCGTTCCTCGACGTACCGCTCGTACGGCCTTCCCGAGGTCTTCTCGACGACCTGACCGAGCAGCGCCATTCCGAGGTTCGAGTACTGGAAGTAGCGCTCCGGCGCGTAGAGCATGCGCTGGCGCGCCAGTCCCTCGACGATCTCCTCCCTGGTCGGGAAGGGGAAGTCGGGGGCCGCCCAGTAGGGGCGGTTCGCCTCGCGCGGCACGCCGCCCGAGTGGGTGAGCAGGTCGCGGATGGTCACCGGCGGCGCTCCAGGCATCGTCGCGTCGAGCGTGAAGTGCTGGAGGTGCGCGGCCACCTGGTCGTCGAGGCGCAGCCGCCCGGCGTCACGCTCCATCATCACGGCGATCGAGGTGAAGAGCTTCGAAATCGAGCAGATTCCGTACACCGTGTCCGGCGTCGCGGGCGCTCTCGCGGCGACGTCGGCCCAGCCGTACCCCTTGCTCCACACCAGCTCCTGGTCCACGACGACGCCCACCGACGCGCCGGGGATGTCCTCGTACGCGACGCGCGCCTCGACCCAGGCGTCGAGCAGGCGCAACGCCTCGGCTGTCCCGACCTCGCCCGCCGGCAGCGTGGCGCTCGTGGCCGGGGCAGCGGTGACGACCGCGACGTACAACAAGGCGATGCCTGCGATCCGGATGGCGCGCATGGGTTCCCTCCTTCCGGGCCGTTTCGTTCAAGCTAGCACACCTCGGCTGCTGGACATGCGCCGCGCGACGCGTCGTCGCTCGCTGGCTGTCGCCCGCATCGCCTCCCACGCTTCCGGGAATCCAGGACCGAGCGGCCCCGTTCCGCTGAAATAGCGGGATGGACCACCTGTCTCGATTTGGAGGGAACATGCAATCACATGCGGTTCGCGCAATCGTGGTCATTGGAGTCCTGCTCGGAACGGTCGCACTCGCGGGTGCGGCCAGTGCGCAGGGGCTGTACATCGGCGGCGCCTACAGCTGGGCGACGACCGACATCGAGGACGTGAACGCCGACCTCATCGACGACAACGCCAACGGGTACAAGGCCTTTCTCGGCTACGAGTTCCCGGCCATTCTCGGCATCGAGGCCGGGTACGTCGAGTTCGGCGACTACGACGTCGGCGAGTTCGAGGGGTTCGAAGGATCCAGGGGGCAGTTCAACAGCAACGGCTGGACCGCCGCCCTCACCGGGCGCGTCCCGATCGGGAAGCTGGTGACCGTCTACGGCAAGGTCGGCTACTTCTTCTGGGACTCGGAACTGGACATCGAGGGCGACCCGGGTGACGTCATCGGCGAGCTTTCGGAAGACGGGCAGGACCCGTTCTACGGCGCTGGGTTGCGGCTCAACTTCGGCAGGGTCTCGGTCCTCGGCGAGTACGAGCGCTACGACAGCAGCGAGGACTTCAACCACGACCTGTTCAGCCTGGGCGTCCGCTTCACCTTCTGAAGATCACCAGGACTCGACGTCGAGACGCGGACCCGCCAGGGTCCGCGTCTTCCTGTCCGTCGAATCGAGCAGTTCCTACTTCTTCTCCGAGGTCCCCTTCATCTCCTTGATGAACGCCTCGGCCTCCGCGATCGAGCCCTGCATCTGCTGGATCAGCCCGGAGACCTCGAGCTCCAGGCTCTTCGCCGTCCCCGACAGCGACCCGAGCGCCCGCGCGTTGAGGTTGTGCTTGAGGAACATCACCTGGTCGCGGAACTTGAGCAGCACCGGGTCCATCGTCTTGGCCGAGCGTTTGAGCGCGGAGACCACCTCGGCGGTTCGCTTCTTCGTCGCGGCCAGGTCGCGCTCGCTCTCGCGCCGGTACTGCTGGTTCTGGTACTGGCCGATCTCGCGTTGCCACTCCTCGAACAGCGACTGCGCCACCTGCTCGATCTTCGCGATCCGCTCGCGCACTTCGGCGGCCTTCTTCTCGCTCGCCTCGAACTCCGAGGAGAGTTTGGAGTACATCTTCTCCAGGTCGCCGCCCTGATATCCGACGAGCGCCTGGAACTCCTCGAGCGCGTCCTTGAACTGCTCCTGCGCCTCGACCTGGGCCTCGCGCGCCTTGTCGACCCGGGTGACGAGCAGTTCGCGTCGCTCGATGCCCACCTTCTCGAGGCCGTCGTAGTACTTCTCCCGGACCTGCTTGCACGAGGGCGACAGGAACACCAGCGCGACGAACCAAACGAAATACGAGGCACGGCGCATCACGGACCCCCTTCCTTCGACGCCAGTCTGCGTTGCGATTCTACGCTCTCGCCCTCGATGGACGCGCGGACCTCAGCGGCCCTCGCGCCGCGTGAATTCGGCAACCGTCGTTCCCAGGGCATCGCGCAGCAGCAGCCGCCCATCCTCGAGGTACCACGTCGCAACCCGGCCGAGCGCGGCGAGGTAACGCTGCTCGAGATCCATCCCCTCCGGACACATGCGCCGCGTCGTGGCGAGCGCGCCGAACGTCAACCGGTCCGCTTCCAGGCGGTAACCGCCCGTGAAGCGGTTGCACCCCGAGGACCCGGCCGCCCGTGTCGCCGGCGCGTCGAGGGTGAGATCGGGCGCCTGCTGCCCGTCGGCGACCGTTACCGGCGTTCCGCCCAGGCGAGTCAGCGTCCAGGTCGGGCCTTCCGGCGAGCGAGCGGGCGGCGCCGGCGGAGCCCCCGCGGAGCGCATCAGGAGAGTGACCGTCGCCGGATTGCCTCGGGTGATCACGGGCGTGATCCGGTCGGTGGTGAACAGCAGTCGGTCGCCGGCCAGGATTCGCGCCCGCACGGAGTACATGCCGCGCTCGTCGATCGTCGCCGGGTCGTACGGGATCGAGAAGGCGTAAGGCGGGCTGCCCGCGTTGTCGATCCGCGTCGTCCCGACCACCGTGGCCGGCGCGTCGGCGCGCGAGACGTCCTCGATCACCGCCTCGAACACGGCTCCCGGAGGCGGGGCGATCCGCTCGCGGTACGTGGCCGTGCCGCTGACCGCCGCCCGCGGCGCCGCCGAACGGCATCCGGCCGCGAGAATCACGATCGCCGCCGCTGCCCACGCCCCTAGCCCGGATCCGCTCCTCAACAATGTCCCTCCATCGGAGGACGTCTCCCCTTCGCCCCGCGCCCGATCGCGCGACGCCGGCGGAGCCGGCCACCTGACCGGCCGTTCGAGGACGTCGCTCCGCTTACCGCGTGTTCGAGGACAGCCGTTTGTGCGCGGCGCCTGCGAGCACGCCGCCGAGGATCGGCGCGACCCAGAACAGCCACAGCTGGGAGATCGCCCAGCCGCCGACGAACAGCGCCGGAGCGGTGCTGCGCGCGGGGTTGACCGAGGTGTTGGTGACCGGGATGCCGACCAGGTGGATCAGTGTCAGTGCCAGGCCGACTGCGAGGGGCGCGAAGCCGGCCGGCGCCCGCTTGTCGGTGACGCCGAGGATCACGAGCAGGAAGAAGAACGTGAGCACGACCTCGGCGGTGAACCCGGCGGCCAGGGAGTAGCCGCCCGGCGAGTGTTCGGCGTAGCCGTTGGCGGCGAACCCGCTCGCCACCAGGTCGAAGCCGGCCCTGCCCTTCGCGATCACGGAGAGCACGAACGCCCCGACCGCGCCGCCGATCACCTGCGCGACGACGTACGGCGCGATCTCGCGCGCCGGGAATCGCCCGCCCGCCCACAGTCCGATCGTCACCGCCGGGTTGAAGTGGCCGCCCGAGATGTGACCGACCGCGTAGGCCATCGTCACCACGGTCAACCCGAACGCCAGCGCCACGCCGGCGAAACCGATCCCGAGCTGCGGGAACGCCGCGGCCAGCACCGCGCTGCCGCACCCGCCGAAAACCAGCCACGCCGTCCCGAAGAACTCCGCACCCAGCCTCTTCGACATCACGTCCTCCCTTGTTTCGAATCCGGACAGAACCGACCGGGAAACTCCGAGTGACGAGGCGAAATTCCCTTGATCTTCGCGGAGGGTCCACTCCCCGCCGGACCGATCGACCGGGCGATCTCGACCTCCGTCTGATCCGACGCCCGCAACGCCCTGCCGTCCCGCCGCCAGCTCGCGCCGATGCCGGATACGCACTCCCTGGCCTCGCTTCGCGCTGCCTCCCGACGGACTCCGTGTGGACGGACCCGGTCCCGGCCCGCACGTCGAGACGGCCCGAGCCGGCGCCGGGGAATGCGGCGCAATCAAGCGGCGGTTCCGAGAGCGCAGAGGCCAACGTACGAGCCTTGTCAGGAGCCGCCATGACCGTCGCCCGCGCCTACGCCGCCTTCTCTTCCACGGAACCCCTGAAGCCGCACGCCGTCGAGCGCCGCGACCCGGGGCGCAACGATGTCGAGATCGACATCCTCTTCTGCGGGATCTGCCACTCCGACATCCACCAGGTTCGCGACGAGTGGGGCGGCTCGATGTACCCGATGGTGCCGGGCCACGAGATCGTCGGCAGGGTGACGCGGATCGGCGCCTCGGTGGCGCGCTTCAAGGTCGGCGACCTGGTCGGTGTGGGGTGCATGGTGGATTCGTGCCGCACGTGCGAGAACTGCGCCCGCGACCTCGAACAGTTCTGCCACAAGGGTGCGGCCTACACCTACAACGGGACCGAGATGGACCGCGCCACCCCCACCTTCGGAGGCTACTCGACGATGGTGGTCGTGGACGAGGCGTTCGTCCTCAAGGTGCCGGAGAACCTCGACCCGGCCGGCGCCGCGCCGCTGCTCTGCGCCGGGATCACCACCTACTCGCCGCTGCGCCAGTGGAACTGCAAGAAGGGCGACCACGTGGGCGTCGTCGGCCTGGGCGGCCTCGGCCACATGGCGGTGAAGCTCGCCGCCTCGATGGGCGCCGACGTCACCATGCTCAGCACCAGCCGGGCCAAGGAGGCCGACGCCAGGCGGCTCGGGGCCACCGGATTCGCGCTGACCAGCGATCCGGACACGTTCAAGACGCTGGCGGGCCGTTTCGATCTGATCATCAACACGATCTCGGCGCCGCACGACACCAACGCCTACCTCGGCCTGCTCCGGCCACAGGGCACGATGGTGCTGGTCGGAGCGCCTCCCGAGGCCACGCCGGTGTCGGCGTTCTCCCTGATCTTCGGCAACAAGCGGCTCGCCGGCTCGCTGATCGGCGGCATCGCCGAGACCCAGGAGATGCTCGACTACTGCGGTTCGCGCAACATCGTCTCCGACGTCGAGATCATCCCCGCGGAACGGGTCAACGA
Source organism: Acidobacteriota bacterium (assembly GCA_040754885.1). GTDB lineage: Bacteria > Acidobacteriota > Thermoanaerobaculia > Thermoanaerobaculales > Thermoanaerobaculaceae > JBFMCD01. Next base: position 3,067 of record JBFMCD010000139.1, on the reverse strand, counting down.
GGCCTACGAGCGCATGCTCAAGGGGGACGTGCGCTACCGATTCGTCATCGACCTGGCCAGTCTCAAGGGGGCGTGACACCAGCTCGCAGCGGGTCGCCGACAACGCCTCCGGCGCCCGCGCTCGGCACGCGTCACGCCTCCTGGCCGAGGACGTCCTTGATCACCTCCACGGCGAAGCGCGCCGACACGCTGGCGGCGCCGCTCCCCATCTCGATCGCGACGTCCAGGGTCTCGACCAGCTCCTCGACGGTCGCGCCGTGTTCGATCGCCTTCTCGACGTGCCACTGCATGCACGACTCGCACTGCGTCACCACGGAGATGCCGACGGCGATCAGCTCCTTGTGCTTCCTGCTCAGTGCGCCGTCCGGGAAGATCGCCGCCTCCATGTCGCACACCGCCTTGTAGCCCTTCGACCGGTGCCGCATGAACCAGGTGTAGGCCTCCTTCCTCTTGCGCTCGATCTCGCGAAGTTTGTCCACTGGTACCCTCCCCTGTCCGCCCGGCGCCCTCGCCACGGGCGGCGCGCGGCGTTGGCCGCCGCTCTCCCACGTCCTACGAACGCCCGGCGTGGTGGTTCCGTCTTCCGCGTCCTCGGCACAACGCGCCTTGCCGGCGGAAGCCGAACTACGCCGGGCGTGCGCTGCACTGTGTGCACTTCTGGTCACGGGCGGCGTCGGGGGCCGGGGCCATCGTGCCTGCGGGACGGGCAGCGACGGCACCCGCCACGCCCACGGCACATGTTCGGCCATGCCGCGGCCGTCAAGGTCGAAGTGCCTCGGCGTGCGATCTCGCGGCCCACGACGTTGAACCATGCGAGGGCCCATGGCCGCTCGGAGGGCGCTCCGGAGGAGGAACAATGGCCGCCACGCGCTTCGGTCGGGTCGGACATCGCACGATCGGCATCGGACTGATCACCGCGTCGCTCGTACTGGCGCCGGCGCCCCAGGCACGAGCCGGGGACGCCGCCGCCGGGTACTTCCAGAGCACACGGGCCAAGCTTCCGGCGGTGGACGCGTACGCCTTCCACCACAGCGCGTCGCTCGGAGAGGGCCGGGCGATCCTGGTGGCGGTCTCGAACGGCCCGTTCGGCAGTGCGTACCTGGACTCGTGCTGGTACCGGAAGTACTTGATCGACACGTACTTCATCGATGAGCAGACGCAGGTCGTCTACCTCGAGTTCGGACTCGACGGGTCGTACAGCGGCTACTCCTACTACTTCGGGTCGGGCGACGGATGCGGTTTCTGCGGCGGTGGCGAGGTGACGTCCACCGTGAAATCGCTGGACGGCCGCCTGCGGGGGAAGGTCGTCAAGAAGGCGGAGAACGTGTCGTTCGACATCGAGCTCGACGTCCCGATCGCCACCGACGACTTCGGGCTGGACCAGGGACCCGGCGGCGGGGAGGCGGGCAGGGCGTACCAGGTCTTCCACACCGCGCTCGCCGACGGGAACGCCGCGGCGCTCAAGGGAGTCCTGAGCCAGGCGTGGTTGTCGAAGTGGCTGAAGGCGGAGCACGCAGGCAGGGGAGACGACTGGTTCGCCGCGATCAGGAGCGACCGCCCGAAGACCGTAACGGTGAAGCGGGCTCTCGTACGCGACGGTCGGGCCAACGTCCTGATGACGGGCGAGCACGAACTCCTGGGCGCCGTGTTCGGCGAGGCCCTCCTCGTCCTCGAGGACGGCGCCTGGAAAGTCGACGACGAGACGATCCAGATCGGTGAGGAATCTCCCTGACGTTGGAGGTCCGTCGGAGCCGGTGAAGGCCGCGTCCGGAGCCCGCCGCGAATGTCAGGGGATCAACCGGTCGAAACGATCCCTGGTGATTTCCGACCTCACGGTGCCCGTGTGGGCGATACCGGCGGGTTCGAAGAGAACCAACTTGACATGCCCCACGGGTATGACCCGGTGCTCGACGCCCCGCCCGACGATGCAGAACTCGCCCGCCCGCAGCGTGGTCGCTCCGTCTCGTTGGTGCACCTCGAGCGCGCCGTCCAGCACCCAGAACAGCTCGTCCTCGCCCTCGTGCGAGTGCCACGGGACCCTGTCGCCCTCCAGGCGCACCAGCTTGACGTGTTGACCGTTGAGTTCACCGACGATCTTCGGGGAGAACGTGTCGTCGAACATTCCGAAGCATGACTCGATGTTCACCGCGCGCGGCATGGCAGCCTCCCGTGGTCGCGGCGGAACAGTATAGCGCCACGACGCTTAGCCATCGGTACGCCGAAGAGGTCGGCTGGGTTGCTCGCGCCCTCGGACACCCCGCGGGCTCTCGGCCCGGCTACTGCTGGACCAGTTCGACGCGCCGGTTCCTGGCCCGGCCCTCCTCCGTGTCGTTGGAGGCCACCGGCGCGAACTGGCCGCAGCCGTACGCGCGCAGGCGGGCCGCCGCGATGCCGTGATCGCGGACCAACGCCTGCAGCACCGAATCCGCCCTCGCCTGCGACAGGGTGACGTTGCCCTCGACGGAGCCGTGGTTGTCGGTGTGCCCGACGACGAACAGCCTCAGGGTGGGGTCGCCCTTGAGCAACGCCGCGATCTCGCCGATCGCCTGCGCCGACTCCGGCTTGATGTCGGCCTTGCCGGTGTCGAAGAAGACGCCGTACACCGCGGCGTGGCCGGTGGTTCGGATGTCCTTCGAGAACGCCGCGGCGTCGGCGACGACGTGCTGCTCCATCGCCTCCTTCTCGACGACGCGCAGCCAGATCTTGCCGTTCCCCTTCTCCGCCTGCGCCCACACCTCGCGCCCGTCGGCGGCGAGGGTCCCGTTGACCCACCACTGGGGGACGCTCTGCCGGACCGTACCACCGGCGTCGCGTATGGCGTTCTCGTAGTTGCGCACCACGGCGACGCCGCTCGGCTCGGCGTCGCGCGAGCCGGTGAACGCGTAGGTGATGAAGGTGAACTTGCCCTCGACGCGTGCCTTCGGCCCCTTGACGGACCAGAACTCGTAGGCGCCGAACGGCTCCACCTTGCACGCCTCGATGCGGTACTCCGGCATGCGCGTGGGGAAGAACGCGCTGTCCTTGCACCCCGCGGCGTCGGGCGGAGCGGCCTCCACCCCGGCGCCCG
>JBFMCD010000138.1:0-9988 GCA_040754885.1 Acidobacteriota bacterium | reverse complement strand
GGAGGCCGGGGGGTAGGCGTGCGCTGCGAGCGCGCCCCGCACACCGCAAGCCCTGCCGGAGGCAGGGCGCTTCGTCCTGCCACCATGCGTACGCTCCACGGTCGACGTGGAAGTGGTATCAGGCCCGAGCGCTGACGGGCCGCAGGCCGCGACGGGACATCTCCTCCTCGATCATGCGCACGTGGCCGACCTCGTCCGCGTGCAACTCGGCGAGCATCGCGGCGGTTCGCGCCTCGGTCATGTGTTCGAGCGCCGCGGCGAAGAAGTCGCGCGCCCGGACCTCCGAGGCGAGCGCCATCACGAACGCCTCGTCCACGGCGAGCGAGGTGCGCGAGCGGTCCAGACGTGGACCCTCCACGTCCCACTCGACGGCGTCGCGCACACGGCCGGGCAGGTCGGCGAAGCGGGCCACGCGACGCCCCTCGATCTGCGCGCCGTGCCCGCCTTCAAGCGCGGCCATCCTGCGGAAGAACGAGGACCCGTCGGTGTCGCCGTGCACCTCGAGGTGGGCGGCGAAGGTCAGATAGCGCTCCTCGGCCTCGTGTTCGATGAACGACGCGAGATCGAGCACGTCCTGCGGCCCGAGCTTGGAGAAGTCGATGGGAATGGGCACGGCGTCCTCCGGCGGAACCGGGGGGGAGGCTCCACGTCCACCGACAACGGACGTCGCGCCCGGTCCATTTCGGCGGCGGACTACTCGTTCGTCGGGGACGCCTCGGGAACCGGAGAAGGCTCGGGAGTGGGAGTCGGTTTCGGCGCGGCCAGCGCCGCCGGATCGGCGAGCACCTCGCGAGCGCGCACGTCGTCGACGACGAGGAAACCGCTCCGCCCCGGCACCGCCGCCACCGCCTCGCCCTCGCCGGCGCCGGCGAAGAAGGTGGCCTCGGCGATCCCGCCTCCGGTCTGCACGGCCTTCACCGTCCCCAGCGCGGCGCCCTCCGGCTTCGGCGCGTCGAAGCGCTGCACCTCGAGGTCGGCGAGCGCCCGCAGCCGCCTCGACACGGCGTCGAAATCCACCTCGACGCCGCCCGCCTTCCACACGCCCTCCTCGCGCTTCAGCGCAGCCCCGGCCCCGCCCGCCTCGACGTCGAGGGTGTCCGCGCTCCAGGTGTCGAGCGCGACCAGCCGCTTCGAGCGCCACTCCACGGGCGGCGCCTCCAGGCGGCCGAGCGGAGTCGCCTCCACCCAGAACACGCGCTCCCCGCGCTTGCACGCGATCTCCTTCGCGCCGTCCTTCTCGCGCTGGGACCCGAAGAAGAGCTGTACCGGCGCGCCTTCCTTGCGCACGACCGTCACCTCGGCCGCCGCCGGATCCAGCCCGAGCCCGGCGAGGTCGCCGGGCTGATCGAGAAACTCCTTGATCCGCGCCGCGTTGACGTCGCCGATCAGGCCCTCGGCGCGGTCGCGGTCGGCGAGGTCGGCGAACGGCTCGGTGAGCGTCCACACCCCGCCCGCGTGGGCGAGCGCGACGCGTCCCGCCGGGCCGCGGATCGCCACCGACGCGACATCGGCCGCCATCACGCGCGCCAGTTCCGTCGAGCGCCACGCCGACAGGTCGCGGTCCACGTCGCTGGCCAGCCACTTGCTGATCACGTAGACCTTCCCGCCGCCCGGCACGCGCGCCGCCCGGGTGTTGCCGAGCGGCAACTCGGCGCCCAGCTCGAGCGCCCAGCGCGCGCCGCTCTCCTCCTCGACCGCCACCGCCAGGGCCGGCGACTCGAGTCCGTAGTCGGCGAGCTTGAGGTTCTCGGCTTCGAGCACGCGGTCGGCCTTGAGGTTCGACAGCGTGGCGAGTAGGCTCGAGACGGCGCCGGAGTTGGCGTCGTCGGCGAGCGGCGCGAGCAGCTTCCAGTCGTCCTTCTCCTTGACCAGCTCGAATCGTCCGCGCGCCGTGGTCAGCTCCACCCGGCGCACCTTGTCCTGCTTGAACTCGGGGAAGACCTTGTCGGCCCGTTCCTGCCTCTCCTCGGTGGTCGGCTGGTGGCGCTCGACGAACCAGATGTAGCCGCCGAGCGCCAGCACCACGACCGCGAGGACGACCAGACGCCAGGGACGCATCGCGACCTCCTACCGGCGCCGCCGCCACCACACCGCGATGCCGAGGGCGATCGCGGCGCCGGGCATGACGAGCAACGTGAGAATGGTGATCCAGCGCATCTGCGACGCGTTGAGGAACAGCTGCACCTGCTCGGGCTGGCGCGGCGCGATGCCGAGCACCTCGTCGCGCTTGACCAGCCAGTTGACCGCGTTCAACCCGAGGTTGAGGTTGCCCGCGTTGCTGATCTGTCCGGAGGTTAGGAACAGCGAGTTGCCGAACGCCGCGATCCGCCACCCCGTCTCCTTATCCTGCTCCGACTCGGAGACCACGCCCAGCGACACCGGCGCCTGCGTGTCGCCCGCGTCCTTCCCGGCCTGGCCGGCGCGGATCAGCTGCTCGAGGTTTGTCTCGCCCCACCCCTCCTCGGAGGTGGTGAGCAGGATCGTCGAGGACGCCCCGGCCGCCGTCGTGGTGGTCACCGAGCGCGCCACCGGCAGCAGCACGGCCAGGCCCTGCAGGCCGTCCACCATCGGGTGCGAGCGGAAGTCGGTGACGTACACCGAGGAGTAGTCGAAGAACGGCAGCTTGCGCGCGGGATCGACGACCAGGTCGTTGCCGAACAGAATGCCGTAGCCCTGGAGCAGCGGTTCGAGGCCGGAGGGGCGCGAGCGCTCGCCGAGCACCGGGTCGAGCAGGACGAGCAGCCTGCCGCCCTTGTCGAGGAATCCCTTGACCGCGTTCACCTCGATCTCGGCGAACGGCGCCTGCGGCCCGGCGATGACGAGGAGGTCGCACTGCTCGGGCACCGAACCGGTCAGCAGCGACGCCTTGACGATCTCGAGGTTGTCCCGCTTGAGAGCGTCGCGGAACCCGGACATCCCCTCGGCGCCGAACCCGTCCGGGTCGGCCTCGCCGTGGCCGGTGGTGAAGACGACCTTCGGCACCTTGGGGTTGACCACGCCGAGGATCGCGGAGGTGAACTGCTCCTCGCCCTTGAACGCCTTCATCCTGGGCGCCTGGCCCATCTGCATCCCGGAGTAGTCGTACTCGGCGAGCTGGTCAGAGGTCACGTGCTTCTTGCGCTCGCCGTAGGCGAACACCACGGTGTTGGCGACCTTGACTCCGAACTCCTGGGCCAGCGTCGTGGTCCGCAGCGGGTCGCGGTCGGGGTCGATGAACTCGACCTTGATCCTCGGGTTCTCGGCCTGGTAGCGGGTGAGCAGCTCCTTGGTCTCGGCGAACAGCGGCGTCGACGGGGTCATGAAGACGACGACGTTGACGTCCTCGGCGATGCTCTTGAGCACGTTGACGGTCTTCTCGGACAGCGAGTACAGCTGGCTCTTGGTCCAGTCGGCCCGCACCCAGTGGCGGTAGCCGAGCCAGTTGACCATCACCGCGAGCGCGACGGCGAGCGCGACGGCGAGCGTGGCGGACGAGGCGGCGACGATACGGTCACGGCGCATGGCTCACCTCCCCCTGCTCGCTTCGAGCGCCTTGGTGGCGAGAAACAGGAACAGCACCCCGAGGCTCCCCTGGTAGACCAGGTGGCGGGTGTCCACCAGTCCCTTGGCGAAGTCGTCCATGTGGTCCCACAGGTTCATGTAGCCGAGCGCGCCCTTCAGCCACGGCGTGGTGGTGAGGTTCTCGACCAGGCCGAGCGAGAACACCACGAGCAGGAGCGCGAAGGCGAACACCGCGGCGACGATCTGATTCCTGACCAGCGCCGAGGTGAAGATGCCGATGGCGAGGAAGAGCAGGCCGAGCATGGCGATGCCCAGGTAGCCGGCCAGCACCGGCCCCGGGTCGATCGCCGAGTGCCTCGCCAGGATCGCCACGTAGATCACCGTCGGCAGCCAGAGGAACAGGTAGAACACCAGGGCGGCGAGGAACTTCGCGATCACCACCTGGCCCTCGGAGACGGGCGAGGTGAGCAGCACCTCGAGCGTCCCGCTGCGCCGCTCCTCGGCGAGCAGCCGCATGGTGATCACCGGCAGCACGAAGAGCAGCATCAGCCAGAAGAAGATCGTGCCGCCGAAGAGCAGCTTGAACGCCGCCATCGGCGGGGCGCTCGGGCTGTTGAGGTAGGAGAGCACCAGCCAGAACACGTAGCCGTTGACGAACAGGAACGCGGTGAGGATCACGTAGGCGAGCGGCGACGAGAAGTACGCCACCAGCTCGCGGCCGATCAGCGCGAGCGTCTTACGCATTGGCCGCCTCCTCCAGCGCCGCCTCTGCCTCGCCGGCGGCATCGCGGGTGGTCAGTCGGAGGAACACGTCCTCGAGCGTCGGGACGGTCTGGCGCAAGCCGAGCATCACCCAGCGCCGCTCGACGGCGAGGGCGAACACCGCCCGCCGCAGGTCGGCGCGCCCCTCTGCCCTGACCCGGTAACGCCCGTCCCCCTCGCTGCGGACCGCCGCCGCGCCGGGCAGCGCCTCCAGGGCGGCGCGCGCCTCGGCCTCCGGAGCCTCGAACTCGACGTCCAGCTCTGTCGCTCCGGAGACGCCGGCGCGCAACTGCTCCGGCGTGCCGTCGGCGACCAGCGTGCCGCCGTCGATGATCAGCACCCTGCGGCACACCTGTTCGACCTCGGGAAGGATGTGGGTGGAGAGGATGACCGTGTGGTCGCGGCCGAGCTCGGCGATCAGCTCGCGGATCTTGACGATCTGGCGCGGATCGAGGCCGACGGTCGGTTCGTCGAGGATCAGCACCGGCGGCTTGTGGATCAACGCCCCGGCGAGGCCGACGCGCTGCCGATAGCCCTTCGACAGCGTGCCGATGAGCTGGCGGCGCACGTCGCCGAGCATGCAGCGCTCCGACACCTCCTCGAGACGGGCGCGCACGTCGGCGCGCGCCACGCCCTCGATCGCGGCGCGGAAGCGCAGGTACTCCTCGACGCGCATCTCCGGGTAGAGCGCGATGTTCTCCGGCAGGTAGCCGATCCGGGCGCGCACGCCGAGCGGGTCGGCGGCGAGGTCGAGGCCGGCGACACGCACCCGGCCGGCGGTCGCCGGAAGGTAGCCGGTGATCATCCGCATGGTCGTCGTCTTGCCCGCGCCGTTGGGTCCGAGGAAGCCGAGCACCTCCCCCTCCGGCACGAAGAACGACACGTTGGACACGGCGTCGCGGTCGACGAACCGTTTCGTCAGGCCTTCCACTTCGATCACGTCGCACCTCCGAGATGTCGCATGGGCTCCGGCGCGCCGCCGCCCTGCAGGGGGCACCGCGCAGGGTCACCGTAGCAATCGGTTTGCCAGTTTACAGCACGGTCGCGGCCGTGGAAAACCCCTCGCCTGCCGGTGTGGCGCGCCATCGTGGCGCCCCCCCGTTGTGGGGCGCGTCGCTCCGCCGGCGCGGGCGGGGCGTAGACTGCCCCCAGGAGGCAGCCATGCGACTCACGCCCGCTCTCCTTTCGCTCGTGGTCGCGTCGCACGTGGCGGCCCAGGACGCCGGCCGACTGGCGCTGGCCCGCACCGCGACGGCGAAGGGCGAGAAGCTCCTCGCCAAGGAGAAGCTCACCGACGCCGAGAAGGCCTTCAGAGACGCGATCGCGAACGAGCCGACGTACCCCGGGGCCCACGTCGGCCTGGGGGCGGCTCTGGTCGGACAGCAACGCTACGCCGAGGCCGTCACCGCGCTCGAGCAGGCCAAGGACCGCTTCATCGCCTGGGAGCAGAAGAGCCGCGAGACCGAACTGCAGGCGCGCCAGGACACCGCGCAGCGCACCAGGGAGTTCAAGGACCTGCAGCGCCAGCAGCAGCAGAAGGCGCCGGCCAGCCCGGCGCAGGCCGGCCCGGCGCAGAGTCTGACCACCCTGGCCGCCACCCGCGTCGCCACCGAGGACTACCTGGCCAAGCGGGGGTGGCAGGAAGAGGCTTTCAGCGCCATACCGCCGCAGGTCTTCTACCTCGAGGGCCTCGCCTACCTGCGCACCGGCCAGCGCGAGAACGGCGTCGCGGAGCTGACGCTCTGCCTCGCCCTCGACCCCGCGCACGCCCTCGCGCACTACAACCTCGCCGTGGCGCTGTTCACCGGCGGCCAGGTCCTCGACGCCAAGGAGCACCTCGACGCGGCGGTCGCGGGCGGGGTGAAGCCGAACCCGAAGTTCGCCGCCGACCTCGAGAAGGCCGTCCGCCTGCAGGCGCCGCCCACGACCTGACACCGATCCGGCCTCCGTCGGAACCGACGCGCGGACCGGCGCAGCCGCCATGAGGACCGACGCAAGGGGCGTGCGAGCGAAGCCGTGGCGCGGCGAGAGGCCCGTGCCCGGACTCAGCGGTTCATCAGCATCAGCATGATCGCCTTCTGGACGTGCAGCCGGTTCTCCGCCTCGTCGAAGATCACAGACTGCGCGCCGTCGGCCACCTCGGCGGAGACCTCCTCGCCGCGGTGCGCGGGAAGGCAGTGCATGAACACCGCGTCCTTGTCCGCCAGGGCCATGAGCGCAGGCGTGACCATGTACCCCTGGAACGCCTCGAGGCGCTGCTTGGCCTCGGCCTCCTGACCCATCGACGCCCACACGTCGGTGTAGACCACGTGGGCGCCCCTGACCGCGTCCTCGGGTTGGGTGACGACCTCGAGCGTCGAGCCCGCGGCCTTGGCGTCGGCGGACGCCGCGGCCACGACCTCCGGCTTCGGCCGGTAGCCCTGCGGGGTGGCGACGCGCACGTGGGCGCCGCACTTCGGGCCGCCGAACATCAGCGAGTGGCACATGTTGTTGCCGTCGCCGACGTAGGCCATGGTCAGGCCGCGCGTGTGCCCGAACCTCTCGCGCATGGTGAAGTAGTCGGTCAGCGCCTGGCACGGGTGGAGCAGGTCGGTCAGGCCGTTGATCACCGGCACCGTGGCGTGTTTGGCCAGCTCGGTGACGGTCTCGTGCGCGAAGGTCCGCGCCATGATCCCGTTGACGTAGCGCGACAGCACCTTGGCGGTGTCGGAGATCGGCTCGCCGCGCCCGATCTGGATGTCGCGGCTGGAGAGGAAGGTCGCGATCCCGCCGAGCTGGAACATGCCCATCTCGAACGACACCCTGGTGCGGGTCGAGGACTTCTCGAAGATCATCGCCAGGGACTGTCCGGCCAGCGCCGTCCGGTACCGGTCGGGGCGCGACTTCACGTTGGTGGCGAGCTGGAACAGCGCCTCGACGTCCTCGGCGCTGAGGTCGTGGATGGAAACCAGGTCCTTGTGACGGTGCCACGGCGTCTTGAACATCTCACCCCTCCTTCGCGACGTCGGGGACGACGTAGGTGCCGGCCTTGCGCGCCAGCGCGTCCTTGAGGTGCTCGGCGTCGGTGATCAGCACTTCCTTGCCCTTGCTCTCGACGAAGTCGATCGCGGCGCGGATCTTCGGCCCCATCGAGCCGGGCGGGAACTGATTGTGCTCGAGCAGCTCGCGCGCTCGCGAGACCGGCAGCTCCGCGAGCCAGCGCTGGTTCGGCCGGCCGAAGTTCTCCGCCACCTGCGGCACCTGGGTGAGGACGATGAACAGGTCGGCGTCGAGTTCCTTGGCGAGCAGCGCGGCCGTGTAGTCCTTGTCGATCACCGCCTCGACGCCGCGGTAGTAGCCGCCGACGTCCTGGTACACCGGGATGCCGCCCCCGCCGGCCGCGACCACCACGGCGCCGGCATCGATCAGGCGGCGGACCACCTCGACGTCGAGGATCCTGGTCGGCGGAGGCGAGGCCACCACCTTGCGCCAGCCGCGGCCGGCATCCTCGACCATCTGCCACCCCTGGTCCTGCATGAGCAGGTTGGCGCGGTAGGCGGTGAAGTACGGCCCGACCGGTTTGGACGGGTTGTCGAACGCCGCGTCGTCGCGCGCCACCTCGACCTCGGTCAGGGTGGTGACGACCGGCTTGGCGAGCTGCTCCTCGTTGAGCCGGTTGCGCAGCTGGTTCTGGAGCATGAACCCCATCGAGCCCCCGGTCTGGGCGACGCACACGTCCAGGCTCTGCGGCGGGATCTTGGTGATCGCCTCCTCGACCTGGATCATGATGTTGCCGACCTGCGGGCCGTTGCCGTGGACGATGGCCAGCTCGTAGCCGCGGTGGATGATCTCGACCAGCCAGCGGGTGGCCTTCCAGGCGAGGGTGAACTGCTCCTCCTGGGTGCCGTGGTCCTGCGGCCGCAGAAGCGCGTTGCCGCCGAAGGCGATGACCGCCACCGGCCGCCGCTGCCCTTCGCTGCTCACTGTCTCCTCCGAGCCGCCGGGGAGTGCCCGGCGGAGAGAGGATTGTGCGGCGAGATCACAAGCGGAGTCAAGGAACGCGGCGGACCGGCGCCCTCCGCCCGAACCGCTAGAATGCCGCCATGCGCGAGTTCGTCCACCCCCTGACGACCCGCTACGCCTCCCGGGCGATGCGCGAGCTGTTCTCGCCGGCCAGGAAGTTCGGCCTGTGGCGCCGGCTCTGGCTCGAGCTGATGCGCGCCGAGCGCGACCTGGGCGTGGCGATTCCGGTCGAGGCGGTCGAGCAGCTCGCCGCGCGCCTCGACCCGACCGAGGCGGAGCTGGCCCGCGCCGACGAACTCGAGCACGAGACGCGCCACGACGTCATGGCCCACGTTCGCGCGCTCGCCGAGGTCGCGCCGGCGGCCGGGCCGTGGCTGCACCTCGGCGCCACCTCGGCGTACGTCGGCGACAACACCGACCTCATCGTGCTGCGCGAGGCCTCGGACCTGGTGGCGCGCCAGGCGGCCGGCGCGGTCGCGGCGCTCGCGGCGTTCTCGCGCCGGTGGCGCGACCTGCCGTGCCTCGGCCACACCCACTTCCAGCCCGCGCAACCGACCACGGTCGGCAAGCGCGCGACGCTGTGGCTGCAAGACTTGCTCCTCGACCTCGAGCGGCTCGAATTCGAGCGCGACCGGCTGATGCTGCGCGGCGCCAAGGGGACCACCGGGACGCAGGCCTCGTTCCTCCAGCTCCTCGGCGACGGCGCCAAGGTCCGCGAGTTGGACCGGCGCGTCGCGGCGGCGTTCGGCTTCCCCGGGAGCTACCCGGTGACCGGCCAGACCTCGCCGCGCAAGCCCGAGTTCTACCTCCTCGCCGGTCTCTCCGGCGTGGCCCAGTCGGCGCACAAGTTCGCCACCGACGTTCGCCTGCTGTCCCGGCTGAAGGAACTCGACGAGCCCTCCGGCGAGCAGCAGGTCGGCTCCTCGGCCATGCCCTACAAGCGCAACCCGATGCGCTGCGAGCGGATCTGCTCCCTCGCCCGCGCGCTCATCTCCCTCGAGCCCAACGCGGCGTGGACGGCCGCGTCGCAGTGGCTCGAGCGCACACTCGACGATTCCGCCAACCGCCGGATCGCGCTCGCCGAGGCGTTCCTCGCCGCGGACGCGATCCTCATCCTGTGGCGCTCGGTGGCCGCGGGGCTCGAGGTCTACCCGGCGATGATCCGGCGCAACCTCGACCACGAACTGCCGTTCATGGCCAGCGAGGAGATCCTCCTCGCCGCCGCCGCCCGCGGCGGCGACCGGCAGCGCCTGCACGAACGGCTGCGCGTGCTCTCGCGCCAGGCCGCGGCCGCGGTCAAGCTGGAGGGGCGGCGCAACCCGCTGCTCGAACTGGTCGCGGCGGACCCCTCGTTCGGGCTCGACCGCGCGGCGCTCGACGGCCTGCTCGAGCCCGGCCGCTACACCGGCCGCGCCGCCGAGCAGGTGGACGAGTTCCTCGCCGAGACGGTCGAGCCGTGGCTGTCGCGCCATCCGGCCGCGGGCGCGGTCGAGGAACCACGCGTGTGAGAAAGGCAGGGGAGAGGGGAGAGGGGAGAGGGAAGGGCCAGAAGCACCGCCCCGGTGGTCGTGTCTCGCTCTCCCCTCTTCCCTCTCCCCTCTTCCCTCTTCTCCTCGTGGCGGCGCTCGCCGGATGTGCGACGTCGCGGACCCCGGCATCGAAGCCGGCCCCGGCCGCAGGCGTGGCGAAGGGGTGGAGCGAGGAGGGGTTGGCGTCGTGGTAC
>JBFMCD010000137.1:0-11408 GCA_040754885.1 Acidobacteriota bacterium | reverse complement strand
GGGGCGCGCCAGGGCCGACCACAGCCGCTCGGTCCGGGGGCATCAAGAAGCCATGCTTCGCAGAAGCACTCAAACCGCTCAGGCTGCAGCCGCACGGCATCCTGCTCGCCGCGCGGCCCGCGGGCAATACGAAGACATGCTCCGCAGAAGCAAAGCGCGGCTCAGGCTGCAGCCGCACGGCACCCTCCTCGCCGCTTCACGCTCTCGCTCTCCGCTCCTCCCTCAACCCGCGTGCCGACTCCGGCCCACCGTGTATGCCGGCGCCGGCGCCGCTCGTCTATCGTGAGAGGGCGGAGGTGCGATGGTGACGTTCGCGAGGAGCATCGGGGTCGCGTTGGCGGCGGCCCTCTGCACGACCTGGACGAGCGAAGCGGCGACACCCCGGCGCCACCTGCAGCGCTCGCTCGGCGACGTGGTCGCGGTCGAGGGCGGGGTGATCCGCGGCGCGCGCGAGGGAGCGGCGCTCGCGTTCCGCGCGATCCCCTTTGCCGCGCCGCCGCTCGGCGAGAATCGCTGGCGCCCCCCCGCGCCGGTCGAGCCGTGGGCCGGGGTGCGCGACGCGACCGCATTCGGCCCGAGGTGCCCGCAATTCGACGACGACGCCAACCCGGTCGGCGGGGAGGATTGCCTCCAACTCAACCTCTGGGCACCCACCGGCGCGTCGACAGGCTCGCGCCTGCCCGTGCTGTTCTTCATCCACGGCGGCGGTCACGTCAAGGGCTCGGCCTCGCAACGTGCCGGCGACGGCACGTACCTGTACGACGGTGGGAACCTCGCCGCGAGGGCGGGAGCGGTGGTCGTCACCGCGCAGTACAGGCTGGGCCCGCTCGGTTTCGTCGCGCACCCCGCGTTCGCCGCGGAGAGTCCCGAGGGGGTCGCCGGCAACTACGGCACGCTCGACCTCGTCGCCGCACTCGAGTGGGTGGAGCGGAACGTCGCCCGTTTCGGCGGGGACCCGAGCCGGGTGATGATCTTCGGCGAGTCCGCCGGCGCGGTCGAGACGTGCATGCTCCTCGTCTCTCCGAGGGCCGCCGGACTCTTCTCGGCGGCGCTCATGCAGTCGGGGGGGTGCGTCGCCAACGGCGCCGTCAAGGCCGCGCAGGTCGCCGAGGACCTCGCCTCGGCCACCGGCTGCGCCGCGTCGGCGGACACCGCCGGCTGCCTGCGCGCGATCCCCGCCTGGGACCTGCTGCGCGCCCTGCCGATGGACGTCTCGACGATCACCCGCCAGACCGGCTACCAGCCGAACGTGGACGGTGTGGTGATCCCCGACGCGCCGCTCGACGTGATCGCCTCCGGCCGTCACAACCGCGTGCCGCTCGTGGTCGGGGCCAACGCCGACGAGACCGCCCGCGAGTCGGTCGCGATCGTCACCGAGGCGCAGTACCGGGAAGCGGTGCTCGCGCTGGCCGGCGGCAGCCAGCTCCTCGCCGACGTGATCCTCGACCGCTATCCGGTCGCGGAGTACGGCGGCAGTCCCCGGCTGGCGTTCACGGCCCTGACCTCCGACGTCAGTTTCATCTGCCCCGCGCGCAAGACGGCGAGGGCGGCGCTGGGCGGCCAGGCGCACCCCGTGTACCGCTACTTCTTCACCCACCCCTGGAGCAACGGAGGCGTCCTGCTCGAGGCGCTCGGGGCGTTCCACGGCATCGAGCTGGCCCATGTTTTCGACCACCTCACCATCGAGGGGTACCGGCCCACCGCGGGCGAGCTGGCGCTGCGCGACGCGATCGTGGCGTCGTGGCGGGCGCTCGCCGCGACAGGTTCTCCGAGCCCCGCCGAGGGCCCGATCTGGCCGCCGGCCGAGGCCGGCGCGGACCCCTACCTCGACCTCGGCGTCCCGATCGAGGCTGGGGAGGGTGTGCGCACGGCTCAGTGCGACTTCTGGGAGTCGCTCGCACCCTGAGCAGGCCGGGGTCCGGGGTCCGGGGTCCGGGGTCCGGAGTCCGGGGTCCGGGGTACGGGGTACGGGGTACGGGGTACGGGGTACGGGGTACGGCAAGGGGAACCTCGTGCCGTGTTGGGAATTCCCCAGAGTGCTTCACGGAAAACCGAGAACAGAAAACGGACAACGGTCTCAGCAGTCGGCGAGGAAGTTGTCGATGACGTCCGCGGAGGGACCGAGCGAGAGGTCGATGACACGGTGCACGACCCGGGACCCCTCCTTGCCGGTCGCGCTGCCGCCGTCGTAACACCTCGGGATGCCCCACGCCCCGTTGTGCGCGCGGGCGTGGTGGTTGTGGCCGTAGAGGAGCGCGTCCACGGGCCTGGGCGCTCCACGCAGGACCTCGCCGAGGGCGGCGGCGTCCTTCAGCTCGTGGAGGAACTCCGGGTCGAACGGATGGTGGTGGAGGTAGACCACGGTCTTCACGCAGGCCGCGACCTCGGGACCGGCGAGAAGCGCCGCGAGACGCCGGAGTTGCCGTTCTCCCAGCTCGCCGTCGGCCCCCAGCGTGTCGTACCAGTGCAGCTCCGCCGCCATCGAGTCGAGGCCGACGAACGCCACGCCGTCGACGACGTCGAGCTTCGGGTAGACAACCGGCCGCTCGCCGAAGTACGAGCGCTTGAAGCTTCTCGCGTAGCGCTTGAGGCCGAAGGCTCCGTCGCCGACGTCGTGGTTGCCGGGCACCACGAGCAATGCGAAGCCCGCCTGCTCGAGAGTTCGCAACCTGCGCCGCGCGAACCGCCGGGCCGCCGCGTCGAAGGCGGACTCGACCAGGTCGCCGGTGACGAGCACGACGAAATCGGAGGCCGGGGCGGCGCGACGGACGATCCCGGCGACGAGTCTCTCGAAGCGGGTGGCCAGCCCAGGAAAGCCGACGTGCAGATCGCTGAGGTGGATGATCCTCTTCATCGCCCGGACGGCCGGTCCCGGCCGCGCCACGCATTCTAGGCGCGCACCGGCCGGCCCGGCGCCGCGTCCCGGAGCGCGTCCCGGCGGTATGCTGATTCCATGACAGACGACCCGATCGAAACCAGGCCCGCGGCCGGGAGCCGAGGCGCGGGTTGCGTGACGATGGCGGCGCTGTTCCTCGTCGTCGGCCTCGGCGGCCTGGCCCTTGTGGGCATCCGCGCCTGGCGGGACGTGAGGGTGTTCACGGTGTGGCAACCGGCCACCTGCACGGTCGTCGAGGCGACGATCGGTTCGCGGCGCAGCTCGAGCGGCTCGCGGGGATCGACCTCGTATCGGCCCGAGATCACCTACTCGTACGAGTTCGGTGGCCGTCCGTTCCGCTGCATTGGTTGGGACGCGTGGGCGGTCTGGGGCGACTACGGCGGGGGCAGCTTGGCGTACTACCAACGCGTTCTCGACCGCTTCCCGGTGGGCGGCACCTTCCCGTGCTGGGTCGACCCCGCCGAGCCGTCGCACGCGGTGCTGGTCCGGCGGATCCGGCCGCTCTACGTCCTGGCTCTGCTCCCGATCGCGCTCACGGTGCTGGGCGCCCTCGGCCTGATGGCCGCTCTCTCGAAGCCCTCCGGCGGACCTCGGCAACCCGCGCCTGAAGGCGAACACCCCGACGATCCCCGGATCGCCCGCCGTCTCGCCGTGCGGCTCGAGGCCGACTCGGACCCGGCCAGCCAGTCGTGCGGCGCGGCGGTGATCACCACGGCTCTGCTCTTCGTCGCCGGGATCGCCGGCTACGCGGCGTGGAGCGCGTGGCAGGACGGCACGGTGGCCTGGCTGCCGTGGGTGTTCGTCCTCGTCTTCGGCGGACTCGGTCTGCTCTTCCTGTGGATCTCGGTCGTGTCGGCGTTCGCGTCCAGGATCCCGCGGGTGATCGTCGAGATCGACAGGCGCTCGCTCGCCCCGGGGGAGAGTGCGCAGATCCTGGTCAGGCAGCCCGGGCCGGTGCGGATGCGCTCGATCGCGCTGGCGCTGGTCGGGGAGGAACTCACGGCGCGCCCGAAGAGTTCGCCGGACGTGCGCGTCCTCCACGACGAGGTGGTGGCGCGGTGCGGCCCCGCCACCGCGGGCCCGACCTCGCCGATCGAGCTCCAGACGATGCTGGAGGTTCCCGAGGACGCCATGCCGTCGTCCGGCGCCGACCCCCAGGTCCGGTGGCGGCTGCGGGTGGCGGGCGTGCCCTCGGTCTGGCCACGGTACACCCTCACCTTCCCGATCATGGTCGAGAGGCGGCCCGGGTAGCGGACCCCATCCGACAGCGCGCCGCGGGCACCCGTCGGCCTCTTGCCTCGCGTTGGAGCCGGGAACCTGCTACTATTCGCGCCTCGGAGTTCGGTCGGCGGGCACGCGCGGGGGCCATCGAGGTCAAACCGCGCGGGAGTGAGCCGGCGAGGAGGAATCGGTGATGAAGCTCTATGTCGGCAATCTCCCGTTCAGCGCAAGGGACGAGGAGTTGCGCGAGCTGTTCGCCCAGTACGGTGAGGTTTCCCGGGCGAACGTGGTGATGGACAAGGAAAGCGGGCGCTCCCGCGGCTTCGGTTTCGTCGAGTACGAGGACTCCGAGCAGGCCAAGGCTGCTGTCACCGCGCTCAACGGCCGCGACTGGAAGGGTCGCGCGCTGGTGGTCAACGAGGCGCGCGCGCAGGGCGCCGGCGGCGGCGAGCGCCGTGGCCCCCGCGGAGGCGGTGGCGGCTACGGCGGCGGCTTCGGTGGCGGGTACGGCGGCGGGTACGGCGACTCCGGCGGACGTGGTGGCCGGGGCGGCTCGGGCCGCGGCCGCAACTCCTACTGAGCCCGACCCACACACGCTCCCGGTAAGGGCAGCGGGGCATCCGGTTCGCGAGAGCACCGGCGGGGCGAAGCTTTCCCCGCCGAGCACTTGCGTACGCGCCAGGGATGCCCTTTCCTCTCCCGCCTCGACGGCGGGAGGTCGAGCTGCGCTCGTCCGCCCGTTTGACGCGCGTCGTCGCGGCGTCTGGTTTTGATGCAAGTCAAGGTGAGACAAGCCTGCTTGCCCAACACTCGACGCGAGAGGGCCGGGTGGTTCGATCGACGACGGCGGCACCGCCCGCCGGGTCGGCTCCCCGGTTCCCCAATCACGGAGGGAGGACGAGGGATGACCACGGAGCGACTGAAGTGGGCGGCAATCATCTGCTTCGTCGTCGCCATGGGCGGGTTGCTGCTCGGCGGCGCGGGCATCCGGGAGCGGCTCGCGCCGTACCCGGGTCAGGTGACGAACGACACCGGCGCGGTGCTGTTCACCAAGGGCGACATCCTGGCCGGCCAGGACGTCTATCAGCGCTACGGCCTGATGGACCACGGCTCGGTGTGGGGTCACGGGTCGCAGCGCGGCACGGAGTTCTCGGCCGTGTCGCTGCACGTCTGGGGGACCGGAGTGCGCGACGTGATCGCGCGCTCGCGCCACGGACGCCCGTTCGCCGAACTGCCGAGCGAGGAGCAACGGGCGGTCGAGGCCTCGACCGCCGCCGAGATGAAAGCCAACCGCTACGACGCCGCGACGGACACGTTGAGGCTCACGACCGCCCAGGCCGAGGCGCTGCCCGCGGTGCTCGCCGTGTGGGAGCGCTCCCTCGGGGCCGGCGACGAGCGCTACGGCTTCCTTCCCAACACGATCCCGACCGCGGCGGAGCGGGAGCAGATCGGCCGCTTCTTCGCCTGGACCGCGTGGGCGGCCGTGGCCAACCGCCCGGGTGAGGCGTACTCGTTCACCAACAACTGGCCGCCTGACGCGCTGGTCGGGAACACCGCGACCCCGGAGACGTACATCTGGACGCTGGGCGGCGTGCTCTCCCTGTTCCTCGTGCTCGGCCTGTTCATCTACTACGTGCACTCCTACGAGCTGTGGTACGGACCGGCGCAGGGCGTGCCCCTCGGACAGAAGCTGATCGACTCGCCGCTGACCGCGAGCCAGCTACGCGCGGCCAAGTTCTTCCTCGTCGTGATCCTGCTTTTCCTGGTGCAGACCTCGTTCGGCGGTCTGCTCGCCCACTACACCGTGCACCCGGGGAGTTTCTACGTCGAGGAGATCGCCGGCTTCATCCCGTACAGCTGGGCCAAGAGCTGGCACCTGCAGCTGGCGATCTTCTGGATCGCCACCACCTGGGTCGCCTCGGCGATCTACCTCGCGCCCGTGATCGGCGGCCGGGAGCCGAAGAAACAGGGCCTGCTCGTGCAGGTGCTTTTCGCCGCGATCCTCGTGGTCGCGGTCGGCAGCCTCGTGGGGCAGGTCGCCGGAATCAAGGGGATGCTCGGCGACGCGTGGTTCTGGCTCGGACACCAGGGCTGGGAGTACCTGGAGCTGGGCCGCTTGTGGCAGATCCTGCTCTTCGTCGGCCTGATCGTCTGGCTGGGCATCGTCTATCGCGCCGTGTCCCACCTGCTCAAGCGCGGCCAGCCGAGCGACTTCAGGGCGCTGATCGCCTTCTACGTCTTCTCCGCCATCCTCGTCGTGGCGTTCTTCGGCTTCGGCCTGCTCTACGGCCGCGGGACGCACCTGACCGTGGCCGACTACTGGCGCTGGTTCGTCGTCCACATCTGGGTGGAGAGCATCTTCGAGTTCTTCGGCGTCGCGGTGATCGCCCTGCTCATGGTCGCCATGGGCCTGGTCTCGGCGAAGGCGGCGCTGCGCGTCGCGTACTTCACCGCCGCGATCACCTTCCTGGCCGGGATCCTCGGCACCGCCCACCACTACTTCTGGTACGGCGGTCCGAGCTACTGGCTGGCGGTCGGCTCGGTGTTCTCGTCGATGGAACCGGTGCCGCTGTTCGGCCTGGTCGTGCGCGGGATGATGGAGTACCGCTCGATCCGCAAGGAGGGGCACGACTTCCCCTACCGCTGGCCGCTCTTCTTCCTGGTCGCTTCGTCGTTCTGGAACTTCCTCGGCGCCGGCGTCTTCGGCTTCCTGATCAACCTGCCGATCGTCAACTACTTCGAGCACGGCACGTACCTGACCATGAACCACGGCCACGGAGCGCTGTTCGGCACCTACGGCATGCTGTCGATCGCGCTGCTGCTGTTCTCCTGGCGCGGACTGGTCGAACGCGGCGCGTGGAACGAGAAGCCGCTCAAGGTGTCGTTCTGGGGCCTCAACGTCGGCCTGTTCCTGATGACCATCGGCACGCTGTTCCCGGTCGGGATCCTGCAGACCTGGGTGGCGTTCAAGGACGGCCTGTGGGCCGCTCGCGACGCGTCGTTCTTCGAGCGGCCGTTCCTCCAGTTCATCGGTACCGTGCGCGCGATCCCGGACCTGATGATCATCGTACTCGGCGTCGTGCCGCTGGCGTACTTCCTGTTCTCGACGTATCCAAAGCTGAAGGCGCCGACGATCGGCGAGGGCGAGTCGGTGTGGGACAGGCTGGGGTTCAAGCCGTAACGAACCGATCCCGTTGACAGTCGCGGCGAGGACCGGGGCCGTCACAGCCCCGGTCCTCGTTGCCTTACGTCTCCGGTTGTCCGTCCTCCGCTGCCGGCGACACACGACAGGCGCGGGTCCCGGGGCTCGGGCCGCGGGGAGAGACCCGACCACTCCTCTCTGCTCTTCTGTCCCTGCTCTCCCCTCTCCCCTCTTCCCTCTCCCCTGTCCCTACGGCGCAGGCGTCGGAGCGCTCTCGCGCGCCCTGCGCGCCGCTCCCTCGAGCAGCCACGACTCCTGCAGCGCGCGCAACACCACGACCGCCTCGCGCATCGTCACCAGCATCTCGCGGGAGAGCACCGGGATCTCCGGGCCGATGCGCGCCATCTGCTCGGCGAGCACCGACATGTTGTCCACCAGCCGAGCCATCTTCTCCTCGTCCGCCATGCTGTCGAGCGAGGCGAGCAGCCGCTCGGTGCGCGGGTCGTTGACCAGGCGCCCGGCCCCGGCGGCGGCCGAAGCGATGGCGCCGTCGTCGGCGAGCAGGGCGTCGAGCCGGGCGAGCAGCGACTCGCTTCGCGCCAGCAGGGCGTCGAGTCGTCCGGGTTCGAGCGCGGCGGAGACGCGACCGATCGCGTCGCGTGTCGCCGGGTCGTTGAGCAGCGCGTCCGCGCCGCGGACGGCGCGGGGCAGGCTCGGGTCGCGCACCATCCCGACCAGCGGCTCGTGGACATCGGCGAGCAGCCGGTCGAGGCGGGAGAGCGTGCCGTCGAGTCTCGCGATCGCCGAGAAGACGCGGTCGCGCTGCTCCGGCTCCCCCATCCTCGACAGCAGACCGTCGATCGCGGTGACCATCCGGTCCACGGTCTGCAAGTGGCGGCCCAGGTCGATCGCCGTCACCGCGTCGAGCAGGTCGATCGGCTCGTCGGCCGGCAGCGTCGCGCCCTGCGGCAGCGGCTCTCCCGGCTGCGCCGGAGGCACGAGCTGCAGCCGCTTCTCGCCGATCCCAAGCGCCCGCCGAACGACCACCCTGGTTCCCGCCTTCAGGCGATCGGCGTGCTCGGCGAGGATCTCCAGTTCGACCTCGATCCGCGTGTCGTCGGTGAGGCGGACCGCCCCGATCCGGCCGACCTCCACGCCCGCCAGCAGCACCGGCGCGCCGCCGCGCAGGCCGTCGCCCTGAGCGACCTCGGTGCGGTAGGCGACCCGCGAGGCGAACCACCGGTTGTGCACCGCGGCGGCGACCACGGCCACGACGATCACCGCAAGCGTGGCGAGGACGAACACGCCGGCGGCACGTTCCCGAGAGCTGAGCAGGATCTTCACGCGTCCCGACCCCCTTCCGCGCCGCCCGGCGCTCGCGTATCGGCGGCGAACGTCTCCACCCGGCCTCCGCGTCCGGCCAGCCACGCCTCGAACTCCGAGTGCGCGCCGGGCAGACACACCGCGCACGCCGTGCCGCTCGCCTCGCGGGCAGCGTCGATCAGCTCCCAGGACCGCGAGCCGCCCCGGCTGGCCTCCCAGTCCCCGACCCCCTCGACCACCACCCACTCCGGTCGCGCGACCAACGCGCGCGCCGCGCGCACGCCGAACGCCGCCGCCGCGCCGAGGCCGTGCGGCCGGCGCGTCGCGAGGTCCGAGAGCCCGAACCGCCCGAGCACGGCCCCGACCTCCGCCTCGACCGCGTCGTCGCCGGCGTCGCCCCTCGCGCGCAGCGGCAGCGCCACGTTCTCCGCGACGGTGCGGTTGGAGAGCAGGCCGCCGGATTCCTGCACCAGCGCGAGCCTGAAGCGCACGCGCTGCAGGGAGAGGTACGGCAGCGCCGCGGGATCGCTCCCGAACAGCTCGACCCTTCCGGACGACGGGGACGCCAGCGTCGCCAGCACGCGCGCGAACGCCAGCGCGGCCTCCGGAACGGGCCGGTCTGCCGCCGGCCGAAGCGCCAGCATGTCGCCGGGGCGCACCGTCACGGGGCCCAGGCTCCAGCGCTCCCCTTCCGCCACGACCGAGACGCGACCCGAAACCACCAGGACGGGCGCGACGCTCATCGGATCACCGCCATCGGCGAGGGTGCCCCCCCGACGAGGAAGGCGAGGAGGGTGATCGATGCGTGGAGGATGACGAGGAACACGAGCGCGTTGAGCGCGGCGCGCGACACGGCGACCGGCACCTCGGTCGGCGCTCCCCGGACGTCGAAGCCGTGGTAGCAGGCGATCGCCATGATGCCCAGTCCGCCGACGACGATCTTGACCGCCACCGCCAGCAGGCCGGCCGCGGAGACCGCCGAGAGAACAGCGGAGAGGAACAGGCTCGCCGGGATCGCGGCGATCGCCCGCGCCGACGCGAAACCCAGCGCCAGGGCCGCGACGCCGAACACCACGTTCAGTCCGAGAAGCGCCATCACCCCGCCGAGCAACCGTGGGGCGACGAGGAGGCGGATCGGCGACACACCCATCACCTCGAGCGCCTCGATCTCCCGTTGCACGCGCATCGTCCCGAGTTCGGCGGCAATCGCGGTGACCGAGCGCGCGATCACCACGCCGGCGACGAGCAGCGGGCCGACCTCGCGCAGCAGCAGCACCGTCACCTCGCGTCCGAGCGCCTCCGCGCCGGAGAGCGTGCCGAACAGCGCCAGCCCCTCGGCGACCACGACCGTCCCCGCCAGCGCCGCCAGCGTGACCACCGGACCGATCGCCTGCACGCCGGTGAAGTAGACCTGCAGGAGGATCTCCCTCCGGAACTCGCGCCTCCCCTGCCGGCGCAGTAGCCAGGTGGTCTTGGCCGCCAGATAGACGAGGCCGAGGAGGTAGAGGACGTGACGCCCGCCCGAGAGAACCGCTGCGCCGAGGCGGTCGACCGGATTCACGCCGCCACCGTGGAGTCGGGATCGCGCGGGGCCGACCGCATGTTCTGAGCCTACCACTCCCCGGACGGGGCTACACTCCGCCCATGCGCCGGATCCTGCTCGCGGCCGCCGCCCTGATCGCGCTCGCCCTGGTGTTCCGCACCTGCGTGTCGCGCCCGCGGATCACCAACGCGCGCCCGAGTGGCGAGAACGTCATCTGCTTCGGCGACTCGCTCACCGCCGGGACGGGCGCCGCGCCCGGCGCCGGCTACCCCGACCACCTGTCCCGACTGATCGGACGCCCGGTGGTCAACGCCGGCGTGCCCGGGGACACCTCCGCCGCCGCCCTCGAACGGCTCGAGCGCGACGTGCTCTCGCGCTCGCCGCGCATCGTCTGTCTGACGCTCGGCGGCAACGACCTTAAGAACGGCGTGCCGCGCGAGGAGGCGTTCGCCGCGCTGGAGACGATCGTCCGGCGCATCCAGGCGACCGGCGCGCTGGTCGTCGTGGGCGGCATCGACATTCCCCTCTTCGGCCGCGGCTTCGGCTCGGCCTACGAGGACCTCGCCGAGCGCACCGGCGCGCTGCTCGTGCCCGACGTCTTCGACGGCATCATGGGCCACCCGGAGCTGATGAGCGACACCATCCACCCCAACGGCGAGGGGTACGCGCGCATGGCGAAGCACTTCCACCGCGCGATCAGGGACCACCTCTAGCGCCTCCCCTGCCCTCGGCCGATGCGGGTTCGGCGCTCCCCGACTCCGGCGGAGCGCGAAAAGGCGTGGACCGTGAACCGGAAAGACAAAGACGGGGTCCGGGGTCAGGGGTCCGGGATCCGGGGTCCGTCACGGCAGGCGAGGGCATGGATTGTGGACCGTGGACCGATCGCGATCGGGCGGGGGACGGGAGGGGGAAGCGCGGGCGGGGGGAACATCCGCCCGCGGGCCGAAGCGGCAATACGTTCCGGAGGCCGCGGGTACCGGACGCGCGAATCGGCGCGGGGAAACGCCGGCCGCGCCGGGAGGGAGGGAGGAGCGGCGCGGAACGGCGAGGGGCCCCGAGGCGAGGCGCGCAGGTCCGGTCGCGGCCGGTGGAACGTCGGGTCGAGCGAGTGGGGACGAGCGAGACCCGACTCGCCGCGTGGCCCGCGGGCAACACAAGAACATGCTTCGCAGAAGCACGCAGCCGCTCAGGCTGCAGCCGCACGGCACCCTCTCGCCGCACGGCACCCGGGCCTCCGAGGCCCGCCTCCCTATCTCGTCAGCGCAGCATCTTCCACAGATACG
>JBFMCD010000136.1:0-2155 GCA_040754885.1 Acidobacteriota bacterium | reverse complement strand
GCTTGGCCAGCAACAGTCGATCCACTCCCGGGACGAGCAGGAACACCACGGCCAGAACCGCCGGGTAGCCCGGCGGGTGCATGGCAGACATCCCCTCGAGGTTGCCCCTGTCCGCCAGGGCCTCGGCTTTGACGAGGTAGCTGCGAAAATCCGAGAAGGGGCGTGACGGAAGGGCGAACGTGACGGCGAGGCGGAGCAGCAGCGCGAGCACCGCGACGATGAGGACGCCTCTTCTCAACCGGCACCCCCCTTCGCCAGGCCTTCCCAGCCGCACCGGCTCATCACGCAACCGAGTTGTCCTCCCCGTTGCGGACGGCGCGGGTTTCCCGAAGCCTGCGTCCGGCCGGCCCACTCGTGTGCGCCGCGATTCACCGCGAGCGTCGCGACCGCGAGCGACATGAAGAGGACCGCGAGGTCCTCGACCGGCCAGCGGTATCGCCCGTTGACCGCGATCAGCGCCGACACGAGGGGGACGTACGCGGTGACTCCGAGGACGGAGGTCAACGCCGCCGCACTCATCGCCGATGCGGACCGCCTGTGCCGTCGTACAGCGAGAATGACGCCCAGCGCACCGGTCACGATGACCAACCAACCGCACGCACGGGTCGCGGTCATGATCTGGAGGCGGTTTCGAATCAACCAGGAGTCGCTGCCCGTGACCGATCCTGTCCCGGTTGAGGTCGAAATGCCCCGGTTCCAGTAGGCGTCGTTGGTCGCCCAGTCCACGGCGTCCTTGTCCTCGGTGAAGATCCACTTCAGTTTCGCGAGATAGAGTCGAGCCGCTCGGCCCGGGTTGTCGAGAATCCAGCGCACCGCCTCGGCTCGCGCGGCGTCGTCCACCTCGAACTCCGGCCGCCCGTCGACCCCGGGGCGGAGCGCCTCGAGGTCCCCCTTCCAGCCCGGATACCACATCCCCGTGGCGTGCTCGCTGTTGCCGATGAACAGCCCCATCCCTCCGCTGCAGGTCAGGAAGGTGAAGCGACCGTGGTGCAGGTGGTTACCTACCGCCCACGGCAGCATCACCGCATGCTGAACGAGGAGCAGCACCGCGAACTCCCGCACGATGTCGCGCCACTTCCTGCCCCCGGCCCAGGCCGCCGCGACCCACACGATGCCGGCGAAATACGCCACCGTGCGCGTCAGCGCCATACCACCGAGGACCGCTCCCGTCGCCGCCGACCGCCGCACCGAGGTGTCCTCGTTCCAGGCGCCGGCGACCAGCCAGACGAAGACGAACAGCAACGGTGTGAACAGGTTCTCGGAGGCGATCAGGCTCGGCATCAGCAGCTGCCGCGGGAACAGCGCGAGGACGACCGCTGCGATGAGCCCGGCTCGCTCGCCCCAGAGCCGCCGCGCGAGGCCCGCACCGATCAGCACCGTCGCGCCCCCGAGCACGCAGTTCGCCAGCTTGGCGACCAGGAGCCGATCGGCATCGGGAACGAGGGCGAAGACCGACGCGAGCGCGGCCGGATACCCTGGCGGGTGCATGGGAGGGATCCACCTGAGCGAGCCGCTGTCGGCGAGCGCTTCGGCCATGCTCAAGTAGGTCGCGAAATCGGAGAACGGTCGGGACGGGAGGGAGAGGGTGACCGCCAGCCTGAGCACGAACGCGACCACGGCGACGACGATGATTCTCCTGGCCATCGTGCGCGCTCCTCGACGAGCAATTCGCCCGTCGCTCAGTACCCCTTACCCTTCCCGACCGGCGCGTCCGGCACGTGGCGGAGCACGGCCTCCACCCTGCCCGCCCAGGAGTTGCCCCGGGCGACGGCGCGCAGCCGGGCCACGAAGTCCGGATCTGTGCTCACGCGGCGGCTCGCGTCGAGAGCATCGGCGAACTCCTCGGCGGTGCGAACCACGAGCACCTCCTCGAACGCCGCGCACTCGGGCATGGGCGTCGAGATCACCGGCTTGCCCGCCGCGAAGAACTCGTAGAGCTTGAGCGGCGAGGTCGCCGCGGTGATGTCGTTGATCACGAACGGGATCATCGCGACCGTGAAGGTCGAGAGGTATCCCGGCAGCGTCGGGTACGGGCGTGGGCCGAGCCACGCCACGTTCGGGCGGCGCAGAACCGCGTTGCCGCGCAGGCTGTCGTCGTACATCGGCCCGATCAACAGGAAGCTCCAGTCCGGGCGGCGCCGCGCGACCTCCAGCA
>JBFMCD010000135.1:0-3370 GCA_040754885.1 Acidobacteriota bacterium | reverse complement strand
CACCACGACCCGACCGCCCCTCCTCCCAGCCCCCGCACCGTCGTCGACCGCGGCCCACGGCACACGGTCCACGACCCACGCCGTCGGTCCTCTCCTTGCGAACGACGGAGACCGGACAACCGGCAACTGTCCCAGTCTGTGACACGCGACACCTGGCCTCGACCGCACGGTTGAGATATCATCTCGGTAGCGCCCTCCCGTTCACGGGAACCGCGCTGGGGGGAAACCGATGAAGAGACTCACCGTCCTCGCCGTGACGATGGTGCTGGCGGCGCTCCCGCTGGCTTCCGACAACGCGCTCGCCGGGTGCGCCAAGGCCGCGGCCGCCAAGGCATCGTGTCCGGCCGCCATGGAGGGCGTCGAGCGGTCCGTCGCCAACCTGGAAAACGGCGTGCGGGTCACGATGAACGCGAACGACGCGAAGGCGATCGCGGCGCTCCAGGAGAGGGTCGCCGCCGGCCCGGCCGAGGATTGTCGGGCCTGCCCCATGCACGCGGAGGGCGTCACTCGCACCGTGGAGAAGACCGCCAGCGGGGTGGTCGTAACGGCGACGAGCGCCAACGCCGACACGGTCAAGAGCCTCCAGGCTCATGCCGCTTCGATGACCTCCGGCTCCGGCTGCGGCGGGGCAAAGGCCGCTTCGTGCTGCGGGAAGAACAAGGGTCAGGCTCCGGCCAGGACCTGAGGACACCTCGCGAACTTTCAGGGGCCCGCCGGAGCGGCGGGCCCCTCGTGTTTCCGCTCGGCTGCTCCCCGTTTCGGATCCGGGTTGCTTCGCCATGGAACACCCCCGCTCCGAACGATTAGAATGCACACCCATGGAACACGGTTCCTCGCCTTCCCATGACACGATCGGAATTCCGCTCAAGCGACCCGAACCGGGGCAGAAGCAGACTCCGATGGGCTACCTCCGCTCCCGACTGATCACCGGCACCCTGGTCGCCTTCCCGATCGTGGTGACGCTGTTCTTCGCGCGGTTCATGTTCAACCTGCTCGACCGCTGGGTGGACCCGATCATGATCCGCCTGTTCGAGCGGCAGTTCGTCGGCGTCGGCGCCGCCGTCGCGGTCGTCCTGGTCATGGTCCTCGGCATGCTCGCGCACAACGTCCTGGGGCGCAGGCTGATCCGTTTCGGCGACCGGGTCGCGTCGCGCATCCCGGTGATCTCGGCGATCTACACCGGCGCTCGCGAGGTGACCAAGGCGTTCAGCGGCGACCGGACCAAAAACTTCCGTCGCGTCGTGCTCGTTCCCTTCGGCAGCTCGGAGGCCCACGTCGTCGGCTTCGTCACCGCCGAGTTCGACGCCGACGGCCCGCTTGGCCGCGAGCGTATGGTCGCCGTGTTCATGCCGACGACACCCAACCCGACCACGGGCTTCTATCTCATCTACCCGGCGCGCCTCGTGCGCAACTCGTCGCTCTCGATCGAGGAGGCCGCACGGATGGTCATCTCCGGCGGACTGGTCGCTCCCGACCCTGACCGCATCTGGGGAAAGCCGGCTTCTCCGGATCGGCTGCCGTGACCGTGGGCGCCAGCGCCTCGCCATGCGCCGCCGCCCTCGACGTCGCGCTCGCGGCCGCCTACCCGGAGGCCCGCTGCGAGCTGGACTTTCTCAACCCGTACCAGCTCCTCGTCGCCACCATCCTCTCCGCGCAGTGCACCGACGCGCGCGTCAACCAGGTCACTCCCGCACTGTTCGCGCGCTTTCCGCACGTCCGCGACATGGCGGCCGCATTTCAGGAGGAGGTGGAGGAACTGGTCCGCAGCACCGGTTTCTTCCGCAACAAGGCGAAGGCGCTGATCGCTATGGCCCGGACGGTCGTCGAGCGCCATGGCGGTGAGATCCCCGCCGACATGGAGGCGCTCACCGCGCTTCCCGGTGTCGGGCGCAAGACCGCCAACGTCATCCTCGGCACCGCCTTCGGAATCGCCGCCGGCTTCGTCGTCGACACGCACGTCGCCCGGCTGTCGACGCGCCTCGGCCTGACCCGCCACGACGACCCCGGGAGAATCGAACTCGACCTGGTGCGGCTCTTCCCGCGCGAGCGATGGGTCGCCCTCGGACACGCCCTCATCCTCCATGGGCGGCGCGTGTGCACCGCGCGGCGGCCCCTCTGCAACGCGTGTCCCCTCGCCTCCTCATGCCCGAGGATCGGCGTGTGAGGTTCGCGGTCGGCTCGACGCGCGCCCCCAAGCTCGCCGCTGTTCGCCTGGCGCTCGACCGCGTGGCGTCTCTCGGGTGGCCAGGCGCTCAGGTCGAGGTGGTCGGCGTCCAGGTTCCCAGCGGCGAGGCCGACACCCCGGTCGGCGACGAAGCCATGCTGGCCGGAGCCCGGCGGCGCGCGCGCTCGGCGCTCGACGCGGTCGAAGGCGCCGGACTCGGCATCGGCCTGGAAGGCGGCGTCGCAGTCGTCGACGGCGTGCCTCGCGCGGTCGTCCTGCGCAACTGGGCCGTGGCCTGGGACGGCGCGAGGGAAGGCGTGGGCGCCGGTCCGGCGGTCCAGCTGCCGGAGGCGCTGGCCGGCGCGGTGCTCGGCGGCGAGGATCTGGCGGCCGCCATCGACGGCTTCGCCCGCCAGAACGACGTGCGCTCCCGCCAGGGGGCGTTCGGCGTCCTCACCCGCGATCTGGTCACCAGGTCGGACGCGTTCGCCCTGGCCGTGATCGCCGCCCTCGCGCCGTGGTACAACGCCGCGGCCTGGATGGAGGAACACTGATGCAGCCCCGCAACCCCCGAGCCGGCTGGATCGAAGTCGTCACCGGCAGCATGTTCTCCGGCAAGTCCGAGGAACTGATCCGACGCCTGCGCCGGGCGATCATCGCCCGCCAGCGCGTGCAGGTTTTCAAGCCGGCCCTCGACGACCGCTTCGCCAATGCCCAGGTCGTGTCTCACTCGAAGTGGCGGCTGGAGGCGCAGAGCGTCGCGAGGGCGGCGGACATCGAGTCCGCGCTCGACCCCCGCACCGAGGTGGTCGGCGTGGACGAGGCGCAGTTCTTCGACGCGGATCTGGTGCGGGTGTGCAGCCACATCGCCGACCTCGGCAAGCGCGTCATCGTCGCCGGCCTGGACATGGACTTCCGCGGCCAGCCGTTCGGCCCGATGCCCGAACTGCTCGCGATCGCCGAGGAGGTCGAGAAGATGCACGCCATCTGCGCCCGCTGCGGCGCCGAGGCCTCGTACACGCAGCGGCTGACCACGGCCCAGGAGCAGGTGGTCGTCGGCGCGTCCGGCGTCTACGAGGCGCGGTGCCGCACGTGTTTCGATCCGGGCGGCCCGAGCCCCGAGCCGGAGCTGTATCCGCCGGAAGAAGACAGCTGATCGCGCGAAAGGGCGGGGACGAGGGCCGTGGTCGGTGGATCGTGCGGAGA
>JBFMCD010000134.1:0-7245 GCA_040754885.1 Acidobacteriota bacterium | reverse complement strand
CCGACCGAGGGATCCTGCGGCGCCAGGTCGAGAGGAACCGAGGGGTTGGCCGAGACGCGGGCGACGTCGGCGCGGCCGGCCATCGCCCTGACGACCTCCATGCCTCCCCGCACCCAGACCATGTTGGCCACCCAGTACGGGCGGTGCTCCACGCCGAGCGCGGCGAGTTCTGCGAGCACGCCGCCCTGGGTGCGCGTCGCGACCTCGCGCAGCCGCCGCGCGACGAACGCCGCCTTCTCGTCCCTGGTCGCCAGGGCCTCGGCGACCGACACGTCCGCCTGTTCGACCATGAACACCAGGAACTCGGTATCCCCCTCGCGGGCGGTGCCGAGCACCCAGGGGTCGACCTTGGCGGTCCACCCCTGAGCCTGTCCGTGCGCCGCCACGGCGCCCAACGCCACCGCCAGCGCCGCGATCGCCACAACCGAGCCTCGAGTGGTGCGGATCATCGTTCCTCCCCCGGGTCTCCGGGCATGTCGGCGCAGTCTAGCGGAAGGCCGAGCCTGGACCAAGAGCATGACGGGAACGTGACGGGAGGGGGCGGAGGCTATACTCCGCGGGTGCCCCACGACCCCTCGGTGCCGGTGCTGGTCAACGCCGCTGGGAGCCGCCCGTCGCCGATCGAGGATCTCCGCGAGATCGTCGCGCACGGTCACCTGCTGGCGAACCTGGTCCGCCGCGACCTGACCGTACGCTACAAGCGATCGGTCCTCGGGTTTCTGTGGACGATGCTCAACCCCTTGCTGCTCATGATCATCTTCACCGTCGTGTTCTCGACGATCTTCCGCTTCGCGGTCGAGCACTACGAGACGTACTTCCTCTCCGAGTACCTGGTCTGGAACTTCTTCGCCCAGAGCACGGTGGCGGCGATGACCAGCCTCGAGTGGAACGGCGCCCTGATGAAACGGGTGCGCGTGCCGAAGGCGGTGTTCGCGGTCTCGACCACGGCGTCGGGGCTGGCCAACCTCTTCCTGGCGTGTCTTCCGCTGCTCGTCATCATGGCGCTGGCGGGAGCCCCGATCCGACCGGCGATGCTCTTCCTGCCGTTCAGCTTCGCGATCATCGCGGTGTTCACGCTCGGGGTGTCGCTGGCGCTCTCCGCGGTGTCCGTGTACTTCGACGACGTGGCGCAGATGGTCCAGGTGGCGATCACGGCCCTGATGTACCTGACGCCGATCATGTACCCGATGTCGATCGTCCCGGAACGCTATCAGTGGCTGATCCGCGCCAACCCGCTCACCCATCTGTTCGAACTGGCGCGGCAGCCGATCTACCACGGCGTCCTGCCCGACCTGCCCGCCCTCGTCTTGGCCTCAGCGATCGCACTGGCGGCGCTGCTCGTCGGCTGGTTGACGTTCCGGCGCCTGTCGCCAGGCTTCTACCTCCACCTCTGACCATGGCGCTCCCCGCGATCCGCTTCGACGACGTGACGATCCGCTTCCGGGTGGCGCGGAGGGGCGCTTCGACGCTCAAGGAGTGGGCGATCCGTAAGCTGACCTCGGGGCTGGCCTACGAAGACCGCGAAGCGCTCAGCGAGGTCTCGTTCGAGCTGCAGCACGGCGAGAGTCTCGGCGTGATCGGCGCCAACGGTGCGGGGAAGTCCACGCTGCTGCGCGTCGCCGCCGGCATCCTCCAGCCGTCGGGCGGAGTCGCCACCGTGCGCGGGCGGGTCGCGCCGCTGATCGAGCTGGGCACCGGTTTCGACGGCGACCTCACCGGCCGCGAGAACGTGCTCTTCAACGGCGCGCTGCTCGGCCGTTCGCGCGTGGAAATGGAGCGGCGCTTCGAGGAGATCGTCGCGTTCTCAGGACTCGCCAGACACATCGACGCCCCGTTGCGCACCTACTCCACGGGGATGGTGGCGCGGCTGGCGTTCGCCGTGGCCATCTCGGTGGACGCCGAGGTGCTTCTCCTCGACGAGATCCTCTCGGTCGGCGACGAGCTTTTCCGCCGCCGATGCCGCAAGCGGATCGACGCCTTTCGGAGGGCGGGAACGACGGTGGTGCTCGTTTCGCACGACCTCGCCACGATCGAACGATTCTGCACCAGGGCGCTGCTCCTCGACGAGGGACGGGTGATCGCCTCGGGCCCGGTCGGAGAGGTCGTGAGCCGTTACCGCAAGGAGATACGTGCCCTGGGCCGGCGGCGCGGCGCGGAGGCCGCCATCGCCGCGGGCGTCGCGCGCGACCCTGCCTGGCGCACGTCGCGAGCGGGAGTCGCGGCTGCGCTGGTCGGCTCGGTCCACGGCGGCGACTATGAGCCCCCCCCCGCGTCCGGCGTGTTCGGGGACCTCCCGCCCGACCACCCCGATGCTCCGTACGCCGAGGAGCTGAACCGGCTGGGGATCACGCACGGCTTCTCGGACGGGAGTTTTCGTCCCGGCGACGCGGTGACGCGCGCCCAGATGGCGGTCTTCGTCGTCCTGGCGCGCCACGGGCGCGGTTTCGTTCCGCCTCGCGCCGAGGGTTCGGTACGAGACGTTCCCCGCTCGCACTGGGCGGCGGCGCACGTGGAGCAGCTGATCCGCGACGGCGCCGCGACCCCGTTCGACGACGGGACGTTCAGACCGGATGAACCGCTCGACGCGGACGACCTCGAACGCTGGCTGGAGCACGCCCTGGAGTGAAGTCCCGCGCCGGCGCGGCGCGGGCGCACGCTACAATGCACCGCATGCCAGCGCGAGTCGAGAACGGGACCGTGGCGCCCCCGGGCGGCGGCGCGGCGGACGCGGTGACCGTGGACGACACGGGACGCGTGGCCGAACTCGAGCGGCGCGTCCTCTCGCTCGAACGGGCGCTCGAACTGTCCGTGGCCGAGCTGTCCAGGGTCCATGCCTCGCGCTGGTGGCGTGCGGCGGCGACGTACTGGCGCTGGCGCGCGTGGTGGCTCTCCCGACTGCGCTGGGTGCTCCACCCGCTCGACTCACTGCGCGCCGAGGCGCCGCGTGTCCTCCCTCCGCGGCTGCGCCTGCGCCTCCTCGCCGTACTCGCGCCGCTGCGGCGGACCGAGGCCCGCGACGGGGGCTGGGGGGAGGCCGTGTCGCGCCGGCCGGCCGAGGAGTCCGCAGCGGTTCCAACCAGACCGGCGATCCTCTGCCTGCCGGTGATCGAGTGGCGGTTCCGCCGCCAGCGACCGCAGCACCTGCTCACCCGTCTGGCCGCCCGGGGCTGGCCCGTGTGGTACGCGGCGATGAAGCCCGCATCCGGCGCGCGCCGGGCGGAAGCGGGCGAGGCGCTCGACGGGGGCGTACGCGAGCTTTCACTGCCGTCGATCCGGGAGATCGACCCGTATCGTGAGGTGCTCGACGTGCGTTCCCGAGACCTGATGGTGTCCGGGCTCGAGGCGTTCTTCGCCGAGCGGCGCGTGCAGGAACTGGTCGTGTTGTGCCAGCTGCCGTTCTGGCGTCCGCTCGCTGCCCGGTTGCGGGAGCGCCTGGGCGCCACCGTCGTCTACGACCTGCTCGACCTGCACGGCGGTTTCGAGACCAACGCGGCGGCGATGGTCGCCGAGGAAGAGAGACTGGTCGCCGAGGCGGACCTGGTCGTCGCCACGTCGTCCGCGCTGGAACGCTCCGCGAAAGCAACGGCGCGCGCCCTCGTTCGCGTTCCGAACGGCTGCGACGTGAAGCACTGGTCGAACGTCGAGGCGCGTCCGCTTCCCCCCGGCGTGGGCCGGCCGGTGATCGGCTACTTCGGTGCGATCGCCGAGTGGTTCGACGCGGATCTCGTCGCCGAGATTGCCCTCCGCCGGCCGGAGTGGTCGCTCGTGCTCGTCGGTTCGACGTACGGCGGCGACGTCGCGCGGCTGCGCGGGCTGCCCAACGTGCACCTCCTCGGGGAGCAGCCGTACGAACTCCTGCCGGGGATCGCCGCGGGATTCGACGCCGGCATCATCCCCTTCCGCGACACGCCCCTGACCCGGGCCACCGATCCGGTGAAGGTGTACGAGATGCTCGCGCTCGGCCTCGAAGTTGTCGCCACGCCATTGCCCGAGGTGGTCGCGCTGCGTGGCCTGGTCCGCGTCGCCGGCGGCGCGGAGGCGTTCGTCGCGGCGATCGAGGCCGCTCTGCGCGCCGCCCCGGCCTCCGAGGTCGTCGAAGCGCGCCGCGCGTTCGCCCGGGCCTCGTCGTGGGACGAGCGCGTCTCCCGTCTCGAGACGGCGATCGTCGAGCGCTTCCCGCTCGTCTCGGTGGTCGTGGTCACGTACAACAACCTCCCGCTCACGCGCATGTGCCTTGACAGCCTGTTCGCGCACACGGAATACCCCCGATGGGAGGCGATCGTCGTCGACAACGGCTCGACCGACGGGACGGTCGAGGCGCTGCGCGAGGCGACCGCCGCCCGATCTGAGCTGCGGCTGATCGAGAACGCCGACAACCGCGGCTTCGCGGCCGCCAACAACCAGGCCGTCGCGGAGGCCCGCGGCGACATCCTGTGCCTGCTCAATAACGACACGGTCGTGCCGCCCGGCTGGCTGTCCCCCCTGGTCCGAGCGCTGCGCCGCGACCCCGGGCTCGGCTTGGTCGGGCCGGTGACCAACAAGATCGGAAACCAGGCCCAGATCGCCGTCGGCTACGCCGACGTCGAGACGATGCCGGCGTGGGCGGCGGGCTTCATGGCCGAGCATCGCGACGAGGCGTTCGATATCCCGATGCTCGCCCTGTTCTGCGCGGCGCTGCGCCGCGACGTGTGGGAGCGCGTCGGCGGCCTCGACGAGCGTTTCGGCATCGGCATGTTCGAGGACGACGATTTCTGCCGGCGGATCCGCCAGTCCGGGTACGGCCTTCGCTGCGTGCGCGGCAGCTTCGTCCACCACTGGCAGAGAGCCTCGTTCCGACTGCTCGGCGAGCAGGCGTATCAGGAGCTGTTCGAGCGCAACCGCGCCGCCTTCCTCGAAAAGTGGGGACGCTGAGCGGTGCTGCGCCGGTCGGCCCGGCCGCGCTAGAATGACGGCCGCCCGTATGAACGCGACAATTCCTCTCCGCGCTCGAAACGTGTTGCTGTGCGGCTACTACGGATTCGGCAACACCGGCGACGAACTGATCCTGGAGGCCCTCCTCTCCGGTCTGCGCGAACGCCGTCCCGGCCTGGGCGTCACGGTGGTGACCGGTGACCCGGAGGGCACCGCCTCCCGGCACGACGTGGCGGTCGTCCGCTGGCAGGACGTGCCCGGGATCGCCGCGGCCGTGCAGGCGGCCGATCTGGTCCTGGTCGGCGGCGGCGGGTTGTTCCAGGAGTACTGGGAGGCCGACCTCACGACGTTCATGACCGAGAGGCACGGCAGCATGACCTTCTACGCCGCGCCGCTGGTTCTTGCCGCGGTGTTCGGCAAGCCGGCCGCGGTGATCGGAGTCGGAGTCGGTCCGGTGGTGTCCGAGGCCGGGCGGCGGCTCCTGCGCGCGGTCGGCGAGGCGGCGAGCGTCCTGAGCGTGCGCGATCGCGCCTCGCGCGACGCGCTCGTCGAGGCCGGCGTGTCCGGGGAACACGTGACGGTGGGAGCCGACGCCGTCTTCGGTTCCTCCGTGCCTGATCCGGCGGCGCGGCGGACCACAGGCGAGCGCGCCGAACGCCTGGTCGGCGTCTCGCTCCGTCCGTGGTCGTTCGGCGTCGAGCAGGAGCGATGGGAGGACGAGGTCGCCGCGGCTCTCGACCAGATCGTCGCCGGGGGTTCGGTCAGGCTCCGCTTCCTGCCCTTTCACGTCTCGTCCCGGAGTCACGAGGACGACGTCGCCGTGTGCCGGAGGGTGATCTCCCGACTGCACAACGGACAGGGCCGGTGCGAGCTCCTCGATGCCCCCGGCGCCTCCGCGTCGGTGGGAGGGCTCGCCGGGTGCGATCTCGTCCTCGGGATGAGGCTGCACGCGGTGGAGCTTGCCCTCATGCTCGATATCCCGGTCGTGGGTCTCGGCTACGACCCGAAGGTGCTGTCGGTGCTCGACCGGGTCGGACTTGCGGAGCTCGGAATCCCGGTCGGCGCGATCTCCGCCGCCGCGGTCGCCGGGAAGCTCGAACGGGCGACGGCGATCCTCGATGCCAGGCGGGAGAGCGTCCGGGCGATGTGTCGCGAACTGCGGGACCTGGCCGGGAAGGACCTGCACGCGGCGGCGGACCTGCTCGATCGGCCGAGCGGCGCGCCGCGGAAGCCGGGTCCCGAGTGCATGGCGCTCGCCGGCCTCGCATTGCGGGCGCAGTTCGAGTCCTTCGGCCGCCTGCGCTCGGAGCACGACCGTCGCTTCGACGAGCTGCAGCGGGCGTACGACGTGGCCAGAGAGCAGGGCGAGGTGCTGGGGCGGACCGCCGAGGAGCTGAAGCGGACATCGGCAGAGCTGGTCCGCACTCGAGAAAGCCTGGCCGCCGCCGGCAAGCGGGCGGCGCGACTCGAGGAGGACCTGGCGAGGTCCCGGGCCGAAGCGCAGCGACTCGGCGGACAGTTGCTAGGGGCCCGCAACGAGCTCTTCGCGATCCACTCGTCCAGGCTGTGGCGGTTGGGATCGCACTACTGGCGGCTGCGCGAGATCGTGCTCGGCGGGCGGGACCGGAGCGGGGGTCGCGCGCGGCGGGACGCGCTGCCGGGTCCGGTGCCCACCCCTGGGTGGACTCACGAGCCCGGCGGTTCAGTCGAGGCGGGCCCGACGGACGGCGCGCTGGGAGGCGAAACGACGGCCCCCCACGACGTCCTCTGCCTCCCGATCATCGACTGGGACTTCCGCTGGCAGCGACCCCAGCAGCTGATGTCGCGCTTCGCCGCCGCCGGACACAGGGTGTTCTACGTGGCGCAGCGTCTCAGGAGCGACGGCCCGCCGTACGTGCTCACCGAGAAGGCCCCGCGCCTGTTCGAGGTCTCGCTTCGCGGACCGGCTCTGAACGTGTACGGCGACGCGCTCGACGGTCCGGCGGCGGACGAGATGATCGCCGCCCTCGACGCGCTTCGCCGCGACGTGGGGTTGGACGCCGTGGCGCAGGTCGTGCAACTCCCGTTCTGGTGGCCGCTCGCCCGGCTGGCGCGTGAGCGCTGGGCGTGGCCGGTCATCTACGACTGCATGGACCTCCACGCCGGTTTCTCGACCAACCGGCCCGAGATGACGGCGCAGGAAGACGACGTGCTCGGCGGAGCGGACACGGTCGTGGTGTCCTCGTCGCCGCTCGAGGTCGAGGCACGCCGCCGCGCGACGCGCGTGACCGTGGTCCGCAACGGCTGCGACTTCGAGC
Source organism: Acidobacteriota bacterium (assembly GCA_040754885.1). Classification (GTDB taxonomy): domain Bacteria; phylum Acidobacteriota; class Thermoanaerobaculia; order Thermoanaerobaculales; family Thermoanaerobaculaceae; genus JBFMCD01. Next base: position 37 of record JBFMCD010000134.1, on the reverse strand, counting down.
GATTCGCGAGCGTCGGGGCGCCGCCGCGCGAGGCGCG
>JBFMCD010000133.1:0-50850 GCA_040754885.1 Acidobacteriota bacterium | reverse complement strand
GCCACGGGCAGGTCGTTCAGCGGGGGCAAGCGGGTCAGGCCGAACGCCCCCGCCGCGCACGCCGCGGAGAGCGCGACCGCGCGGCGTCGCGCCCGCCGGCCGAGCGCCCACGGACGCTCCGCGCGCAGGTTCTGCAGCGGGGGCGTGCGCACCGCCTCGGAGAGAGGCAGCGAGGCCGCCGCCACGGACACCCCCACGCCCAGCACCACGCCGAGCAGCGCCAGCCACGGGGGCAGCTCGATCGAGGCGGCGGTCGCGTCGGCGGCCACCGTGGCGACCGTCGCGCGCACGCTCGACAGCGCCGCCTGCGCGCCGAACCTGCCGGCGAGAACCCCGAGTGCTCCGCCCGCGAGACCGATGAGCAGCGCCTCCGCGAGCACGACCCGGGCGATCTGGCGTCGTTGCGCGCCGAGCGACACCGCCAGCGCGATCAGGTAGCGGCGCTGGACGACGGCGGTGGCCAAAGTGGTCGCGACCAGCACAGCGCCGACGAACAGCGAGACGCCGGACAACGCGGTCAGATTGAACTCGAGGGCGCGCACCATGCGGCCCGCGCGGGCGCCCCGCGCGGCCGGTTCCTCGACACGGACGCCGCCCGGAAGCAGCGCCGACAACCGCGCGCGGACCTCGGCCTCCGAGACGCCCGGGCGCGGCACCACCTCGATACGGTCGAGCCGGCCGTGGCGACCGAAGAGCTCCTGCGCCAGGGCGACGTCGGCGATCACGACACGGTCCCAGGCGGCCGACAGCGCGCGCGGCCTGAGCACGCCGAGAACGGGCAGCGCTTCCGGACGGGCGCGAACCGAGAGGACGAGAGCGTTCGCTCCGCCGAGGCGAGACGCCAGCGGTTCGGGGAGGAGCACCCCCTCGCCGCGGAGCAGGCGCTCGAAGACCTCCGGCCCGCCCCCCGGTCCGGGCACCAGTTCGAGATCCCTGGCGGCGAGGTCGACGAGCGGGTCCACGCCGAGCACGCGGACCGTGTCCCCGAGTTGCGGGAGCAGCGCGACCTCCTCGATCACAGGCGCCAGCACGGCGTCCGCGGCGGCGGGCCGCAGTCGTCCGAGCAGCGACTCGTCGATCCCTCCCGCGGCGGTGACCTCGAGCCGTGCCCGGCCGGCGATCTCCTCGACGCCTTCCTCGAGCGACGCCACCGCGGCCCGGCTGGCGGCCACCGTCGCGACCACGGCGCCGACGCCGGCGGCGACCCCGAGCACGGTCAGGGCCGCGCGCCACGGCTTCCGCCGCGCCGGGCGCAGGAACAGGGCGCGCACCAGCATGCTCAGCCGATCCCCTCGATGGCGCCGTCGCGCATCCTGATCACCCGGTCGGCCCGCGCCGCGATCCGAGCGTCGTGCGTCGCGAGCAGGAGGGCCGCCCCCTCTTCACGCCGCAGCTCCTCGAGCAGGAGCAGGACGGTCTCGCCGGCGGCCGAGTCGAGGTTCCCGGTCGGTTCGTCGGCGAGCACCAGCGCCGGCCGGTGCACCAGGGCGCGGGCCACCGCCGTGCGCTGCTGCTCGCCGCCCGAGAGTTCGCCCGGGAAGTGGCCGCGCCTGTGCTCGAGGCCGACGCGGCGCAGCAGCTCGCGCACCCGCGCGCGGTCACGCACGCCGTCGAGCGCGAGCGGCAGGGCGACGTTCTCCTCGGCGGTGAGCTGGGGCATCAGGTGGAACGCCTGGAACACCACGCCGATGCGCCGGCGGCGCAGGCGGGCCAGCTCGCCTTCGCCGGCGGCGCCGATGTCCACGCCGCACACCGTCACCCGCCCGCCGTCGGGGCGGTCCACGCCGCCGGCCAGATTGAGCGTGGTGGACTTGCCGCACCCCGAGGGACCGACGAGCGCCACCATCCTGCCCGCGGCGACGTCGAACGACACGTCGCGCAGCGCCTCGACGCGCTCCGCGCCGCGCAGGTAGTGCTTGCTCGCCCCTTCGAGCCGCAGGATCGACGTCTCGCTCATGGTCAGAGCCCGGCCCCCCACCCGAGAACGGCTGGAGCCGCGTGGTGTTCCCGAAACGGTCTAGAACGTCCGCGTGTAGACGTAGATGAAGCGCACCGGACGGCAACGCCGGACCGGCGGGGCGAACTTCATCTGCCGCACCTCGGCCTCGGCGAGAAGCGCGGCGTCCTCGCTCCCAGTGGTGTTGGCCGCCACCGTTGTCTTCTCGACCGTGCCGTCCGCATTGACCTCCGCCTCGACGCGGACGGTACCGCGCGCGGACAGCTCGGAGAACGACAGCGGCGGCGCCGAGAGCACCTCCGCGGTCTCCTTGTCCGGCAGGCACGGCTGGTCGGCGGCGGTGTACTTCGAGTGGACCCACCCGACCTGGCCGCCAGGCGCCTTGACTTCGAGCCAGGCGTCGCGGCTGTCGAGGACGGTCAAGGCCTGGCCCCGCCTGACCTTGGTGACCACCGCGTCCTTCGTCGAAGGCCCGGAACGGACGTTGAGCGTGCCCGCCGTCACCCGCACCCGGGTCTGGGCCGCTGTCGGGGCGGCGGCAACTGGAGCCTCGGTGACGACCGGCGGCGGCTCCGGAGCGGCCGGCGCATTTTCGGGAGCGGTGGTCGTGCACGCCGCCACGGCGACAAGGGCGGCCGAGAGGATCATCAGTCTCGTCGCGTCATCGAACCCGGTGCGCATGGCTGGTCAGTGTGCCGCCTCCGCGACCCGGAGGCAAGCGGCGCACGGCGGCCGGCGCGATCCGGCCGAAAAACTCCCCGAGGGTGCGCCGCCATGACGACCACCGGAACCGCGGGTCAGTCCAGCGAGCGGTCGCGGCGTACGGTCCAGCGCTCGTGGGCGTATCGCCCTCGCTCGAGCTCTCGCGCCCGCTCCCGCTCGCAATCGGAGAGCGCGCCTTCGCTCAACCGTGCGACGAACGTCTCCTCGAATCCGGCCGCCAGTGCGCGCGCCACTGACTCGTACGGCGGGACCGCGCCGAGCAGGTCACGCAGGGTGATCACCGCCGGCCGCAGCGACTCGTCGTCCGGCAGGCCCAGGCAACCGGACTGCAGGCGGCCGTCCCAGTCCTCGAGCAGCGCGCCGTGCTGAAGGACCGTGTCCCCGATCCGCCGCATCGCCGAACCGACCAGCTTCCGGCCGCCCGCCACGACCTCGCCCGAGGCCGGCCCGACGAAACACGGGATCGCCTCGGTGGGCCGGATCATGGCGCCACTTGGGCCTCCGGACAGCTCGGCCTCGACGCCGAGCCGGCGCAGCCCGGCGACCAGGCCGGCGCAGAGCGCGGCGTACGTCGCCTGCAGGTCGAAGGAGAACGGTCCCCGCCCGAGCGGCGCGACCACCGCGTACGTCGTCTCGAGGTGGTGGAGCACGGCGCGGCCGCCGGTCGGACGCCGCACGACGTCCACGCCGTTGGCCACGCAGAACGCGGCGTCCGCCGCCCCGTGCGGCTGGGCGAACCCGAGCGAGAGGCACGGCGGCCGCCAGCGGTACACGCGCAGAGTCGACGGCGACGCGCCGCGGTCCACCGACTCGGCGAGCGCCTCGTCCGCCGCCATGTTCCAGGCCCCCGGGGCGGGACCGTCGAGGATCAGCCTCCACTCCACGGCGCGGCAGTCTAGCGAAACCCGGTGCCCGATGCGCGACGCCCGCGTGACACCTGCCTGGACGGCTCCCTCGCTCCGCATCCCGGCGGCAGGAGCAAGGGAGAGGAAAGAGGGGAGAGCGAAGAAACCGGGGTCCGGGGTCCGGGGTCCGGGGTCCGGTGAGAAGCAACACCCTCTTCCCTCTGCCCGCTTCCCTCTTCCCATTCTATTGGCGCACCGCCCACGGACCGCGCTCTTCGAGGATTGACAAATGCGATGTACTTCGTAACATTACCGTCATGGTCTCATTTGGCGGGCTCGCGACATGATCGGCATCGGCCGGCACACCGACTACGCCGCGCGCATCGTGCTCCACCTGGCGTGCCTGCCGGCGGGCGCGCGGGTCACCGCAGCCGAGATCGCCCGCCAGCGCCTGTTGCCTCCCCCGTTCATCCGCCGGATCGTCGGTCGGCTGGCCGCGGCCGGGATCCTGCGCACGAGCCGCGGCGCGGGCGGAGGCGTCGCCCTCGCCCGCACGCCCGCCGAGATCTCGCTGCTCGACGTTCTCCGCGCCATGGAGGGTGGCGTCACGCTCAACGCCTGCGTCGACACACCGAAGTCGTGCCCGCTCGCCCGGTCGTGCCCGGTGAACCGGGCGTGGGCGGCCGCGACGCGCTCGCTGGAAGCCGATCTCGCGGCGGTCCGCTTCGACCGACTCGCCGATCCACTCGAACACCGAGTCGCCCACGCCGGATACCGGCGGGCCGAGGCGACCTCACGCAGCACGCGCGCCGCGGGCCCGGACCGGCGGCGCTGAAGGGAGGAACCTTGGACGTCCTGACCCTGTCCAGACTGCAGTTCGCGGTCGCGACCTACTTCCACTTCCTGTTCGTTCCCCTCACGCTGGGGCTCTCGATGCTGGTCGCCATCATGCAGACCGTCTGGTATCGCACCGGCGACGAGGACTACAAGCGGATGACGAAGTTCTGGGGCAAGCTGTTCCTCATCAACTTCGCCATCGGCGTGGTCACCGGGATCACGCTGGAGTTCCAGTTCGGCACCAACTGGTCGCGCTACTCCGCCTTCGTCGGCGACATCTTCGGCTCGTTGCTGGCGATCGAGGCGACCGCGGCGTTCTTCCTCGAGTCGACGTTCATCGCCGTGTGGTTCTTCGGCTGGGAGCGCTTGTCGAAGAAGGCGCACCTCGCGTCGATCTGGCTCGTGGCGATCGCCTCCAACCTCTCGGCGTTCTGGATCCTGGTGGCCAACGCCTGGATGCAGAGCCCGGTCGGCTACACGATCCGCAACGGCCGCGCCGAGCTGACCGACTTCTTCGCCGTGATCACGCAGAAGTTCGCGATGCTCGAGTTCGTCCACACCCTGGGCGGCGCCTACATCACCGCCGGCTTCTTCGTCCTCGGCATCTCCGCCTGGCACCTGCTGCGCAAACGGCACGTGGCGTTCTTCACCAAGTCGTTCCGGCTCGCCGCCGTGTGGGCGCTGGTGTTCTCCCTCTTCGAGGTCGCCCAGGGCCACATGAACGCCGAGATCCTCGGCAGCAAGCAACCGATCAAGCTCGCCGCCATGGAGGCGCAGTGGGAGACGCAGTCCGGCGCGCCGATGAACCTCGTCCAGTGGCCGGACGAGGAGAACGAGCGCAACGCCGTCCAGGCGCTGGCGGTGCCCAAGGCGCTCTCGCTGCTCGCCCACTACGACGCCGGCGCCGAGGTGGTCGGGCTGAAGTCGGTGCCGAAGGAGGACCGGCCGCCGGTGCTGGCGACGTTCCTGTCGTTCCGCGCCATGGTCGGCCTCGCCTTCCTGTTCATCGCGCTGTCGGCGTGGGCGGTGATCAGGCGGCACGCCCCGACCGACAGCCCGCTGCTCCTCAAGGTCCTGCCGTGGGCGATCCCGCTGCCGTACCTGGCCAACGAACTGGGCTGGACGGTCGCGGAGGTCGGCCGCCAGCCGTGGATCGTGTACGGGATCATGCGCACCTCCGACGCCGTGTCGCCGCTGGCCACGTCCCAGGTGGCGATCTCCGCGCTCGCCTTCGTCGTCGTCTACACGCTGCTCGGACTCGCCGACTTCTACCTGCTGTTCAAGTTCGCCCGCCAGGGCCCGAAGACGGCGTGAGGAGGTAGGACCATGCTCGAGACCATCTGGTTCATCCTGTGGGGCGTCCTGTGGGCGGTGTACTTCATGCTCGACGGCTTCGACCTCGGACTCGGCACACTGATGCCGTTCCTGGCCAGGGACGAGACCGACCGGCGGGTGATCGTCAACGCCATGGGGCCGTTCTGGGACGGCAACGAGGTGTGGCTGATCACCGCCGGCGGCGCGACGTTCGCGGCCTTCCCCTCCACCTACGCGGTGATGTTCTCCTCGCTGTACACGCCGCTGATGCTGCTCCTCTTCGCGCTGATCCTGCGCGGCATCTCCTTCGAGTTCCGCGGCAAGGAGGACGCGGCGTGGTGGCGCACGACCTGGGACGCGTGCCTCGTGGCGGGCAGCTTCCTGCCCGCCCTCCTGCTCGGCGTGGCGTTTGCCAACATCTTCTCCGGCGTGCCGATCGACAAGGAGGGGATCCTCCAGGGCAACCTGCTGACGCTGCTCAATCCTTACGGATTGCTCGGCGGCGCGCTGTTCGTCCTGCTCTTCGCCGTGCACGGCGCCAACTGGCTGGCGACCAAGGCCGAGGGGGCGCTGCGCGAGCGCGCGGTGACGATGGCGAAGCGCCTGTGGCCGGCGTTGCTCCTGGTCGCGGTGGCGTTCCTGGTCGCGACCGCCTTTGCCACGCCGCTGTGGGCCAACCACCTGCGCTGGCCGGTGCTGCTGATCTTCCCGGCGGTTGCCGTGGCCGGATTGCTCGGGATCAGGATCTACCTCGCCCGCGGCGCCGCGTGGCCGGCGTGGCTGGCCTCCGGTGCGACGATCCTCGGCGCCACCGCGTTCGGCGTCGCCGGGCTGTTCCCCAACCTGTTGCCTTCGAGCCTCGACCCGGCGTTCTCGCGCACCGCGTTCAACACCGCGTCGAGCCACCTCACGCTGTCGATCATGCTCGGCGTCGTGCTGGTGTTCATGCCGCTCGTGATCGGCTACCAGGCGTGGGTGTACCGCAAGTTCGCCGACCCGGTCACGCTCGAGATGCTGCGCGGCGAGCAGGCGTACTGAAAGACAGGGGAGAGGATAGAGGGAAGAGGGGAGAGTCGGAGCAGAGAGCACAAGCAAAGAGCAACGAAGAAAGGTGTGGGCGGGGGCCTCTCCCCTCACCCCTCTCCACTGTTCTTCCGTCCCCGGACCCCAGACCCCTGACCCCAGACCCCGGCCTCTCCGCTGTCCCCTCTCCCCTGTTCTTCTGTCCCCGGACCCCGGACCCCAGACCCCGGTCTCTCCGCTCTCCCCTATCCCCTTTCCTCTGTCCTTCTGTCCCCGGACCCCAGACCCCTGACCCCAGACCCCGGCCTCTCCGCTCTCCCCTCTCTCCTCTACGGCCGTCAGTCGGCGCCGGAGGCGGTGGCGGCGTACATCTCGTCGATGAGCGGCGCGAAGACCTTCTCGACGACGCGGCGCTTGACCTTGAGCGTCGGGGTCAGGTCGCCGTCCGCGACGGTCAGCGGGCGCGGCAGGACGCGGAACTTCTTCACCTGCTCGTAGCGCGCCAGGTCGGCGTTGACGCCGTCGACCGCTTCCTCGAACAGGCGGATCGTCTCCGGCCGGGCGAGCAGTTCGGCGACGCTCGACACCGCCACGCCCCTGCCCTTCGCCCAGGCGTCGAGCGCTTCCAGACTGGGCGAGAGGAGCGCCACGATGTACGGCCGGCGATCACCGACCAGCACCGCCGCGTCGATGTACGGAGACTGCTTGAGGCGGTTCTCGATCGGCTGCGGCGCGACGTTCTTGCCGCCCGCGGTGACGATCAGGTCCTTCTTCCGGTCGGTGATGGAGATGAAGCCGTCGGCGTCGATCGACGCGATGTCGCCGGTGCGGAAGTACCCCTCCTCGTCGAACGCCTCGGCGGTCTGCTCCGGCTTGTTCCAGTACGCCGAGAACACGCTCGGCCCGCGCACGAGCAGCTCGCCGTCGGCGGCGAGCTTGACCTCGACGTTGAACAGCGCCTGACCGACGGTGCCGAGGCGGTTCGACCCCGGCGTGTAGCCGTTGATGCAGATGCCGGGCGAGGTCTCGGTCAGGCCGTACCCCTCCTGGATCGGCACCCCGATGGAGTGGAAGAACTCGTTGACGTAGCGGGGCAGCGGCGCCGCCCCGGAGATGCACGCCCGCACGCGGCCGCCGAGCGCCTGGCGCACCTTGGACAGGACGAGCCGGTCGGCGATCCCGTGCTTGAAGGCGAGCCCCGCTCCAACCGGCCGGCACTCGAGCCGGCGCATGGCGACGTCGTGACCCACGGCGACGGCCCAGGTGAACAGCTTGCGCCGCAGCGGCGGCGCAGCGGCGACCTTGGCCTGCACCTTCTCGTGGACCTTCTCGAACACCCGCGGCGCGGCGCAGAAGTTGGTCGGCCGGATCGTCGCGATCAGCTCGCCGACGACGGCGGTCGCGCAGTACGCCTTGTCCCACTTCAGGGCCATGTAGAAGTACCCGGCGCAGCGCTCGAAGACGTGGCACAGGGGCAGGAACTCGAGCGCCAGGTTGACGCCGCCGATCGGCACCAGCTTGATGATCGCCTCGACGTTGTGGAGGAAGTTGCCGTGGGTGAGCATCGCCCCCTTGGGTTCGCCGGTGGTTCCCGAGGTGTAGATGATCGTCGCCAGGTCCTCGGGAGAGTGCGAGGCGGTCCGCTGCCAGAAGCGCTCCTCGGCGCCCGGCGTGGGCGCCCCGGTCAGCTCGGACAGCGGCGTCACGCCGGCGGGCGTCGCGCCCTCGATCTGGATGACGTGCTTGAGCTGCGGGCACTCCGCGCGGATCTGCACGACCTTGGCGGTCTGTTCCGGGTTCTCCGTGACGATCGCCACCGCCCCCGAGTCGCGGAGCTGATAGGCGATCTGCGCCGGCGTCGAGGTCGGGTAGAGCGGCACGTCGGCCGCGCCGAGGTCGAGCGCCGCCAGGTCGACGACGTGCCACTCGGGGCGGTTGTCCGAGATCAGGCCGATCCGCTCGCCGCGCGCGATCCCGAGCTTCTCCAGGCTGTCGGCGAGGGCGGTGGTCGCCGTCAGGAACTCCCTGGTCGAGAGGCTCCGCGATCCTCCCTTGAAGAAGTGGAGGAAATGGCCGTCCCTCGGGTGGGACACGTCGATCCGGAACAGGTCGAGCAGGCTCCGCTGGTCCATCTGCGCCTCCATCTGCCGACGCCCCTCGCATCTCCGAGGGCACGGCGGGCGTTGCTGTCGCGGGTGACGTGCCGCGTTCGTTGTTGCGGACAACCATAGGCGAGATGACTCGCACGTGCAACGTCCGGCAGCCCGGCCGATCGTGGCGGCTCGGATACACTGCCGTCGGGTTCCACCCGAAGACGGGGGGGCGACATGGACGACCGGATCGCGATCGTGGGCGCGGGAAGAGTCGGCGGCGCGCTGGCGGTGACGTTTACCCGGGCCGGCCTGCCGGTGCGGATCGGCGTCCGTCCGGGCTCGGACGTCGCGGCGCTGCTCGCCCGCTGTCACGGCCTGGCCCAGGCGGCGTCGGTTGCGGACGCCGCGGCGTGGGCGAGCGCGGTGTTCCTCGCCGTGCCGGCGGCCGCGGCGCTGGAGGCGGCGCGCGAGTGCGGCGACGTGACGGGCAAGGTGGTGGTGGACTGCACCAACCCGGTGCGTTGGGACAACGGCCCCGTGTGGGCGCCACCCCCCGAGGGTTCGGTGACGGCGGCGCTCGCGGCGGCGCTGCCCGGGGCGCGGCCGGTCAAGGCGTTCAACACCTTCGGCGCGGAGATCCACGCCGATCCCGCGCTCGGCGGCGCCCCCGCCGAGGTGCTGCTCGCCGGCGACGACGGTCTCGCCCTCGAGGCGGTGGGGCGGATCGCGCTACGCGCCGGCTTCTCGCCGATCGCGGCCGGCGGCCTACGCAACGCCGGACTGCTGGAGTCGCTCGCGGTGCTGTGGATCCACCTCGCCACGGTGGGCAGTCAGGGGCGGCACTTCGCCTTCCGCCTCGCGCACCGATAGGAGCGCGAGTTCGGCCGCCGCTCGACAGGTTTCGTCAGCCCGCCGCTACACCCCGTCCGGAAGCGGCCCGGCCTTGTCCGCCTGGGTGCGCGACCAGTGCGAGTGGACGATCCGCCACCCCTCGGGCAGCCGGCGGTACACCTCGGTCGAGTTCCAGTTGCTCCGCCACGCCTTGCCGTCCGTGACGCCCCACGACGTGTAGTTGAAGCTCAGCACCGCGATGTCGCCCGAGACCTCGACCGTGGGGTTGAGCACCTCGTACCCGTCCATGCTGACCTTCCCCTTGATCGACTCCATCAGCGCCCGGAACGCCTCGATCCCGTCGACGCGCTTCTCCGCGTAGGGATCGAAGTAGGTGATCTGCGGCGCGGCGGTCTCGACGAACCCCAACGGGTCGCCCTTCCCCCACCGGTCCAGGCACGCGCGCTCGAGCCGGATCACCAGGGAACTCACGTCCTCCTCCGCCCGTCCGGGCGCGGCGATCGCGAGCAGGCCGGCCACGGCCACGAACGCCCCCACGCCGAACAACATGTCCTGCAGCTGCGGCATCTCCGCCTCCAGGAGCCGGTCTCGGTGCGGCTCCGGTTCCGATACGCACCTGCCGGGTCGGGGTTCTCGCGGAGGGTGCGGCGCCCGAGTTCAGTTCGGCGGGCCATTGTCGTCGAGGTCCGAGCGCAACGCCGGGCGCTCCAGCCCCCGCGTGTACAGCCACACGCCGCGCGCCTCGTCGAGCAGCCAGTGCGTGCCGAGTCGGCCGAGGGTGTTGCCGACGAACCAGCCGAAACCCGCGGCCGACCCCAGCGCGACGGCGAACGCCCACGGCACGCGCAGCGCGCTCCCGTCGAGGAGGGCGCGCACGACCACCACGACGCTCGACATGAGGAAGAACCCGGCCAGCGGCCACGCCAGGATCGGCCACCCCTGACCGGCGAACGGCCAGCGCGTGAGCGGGAGCGTGCGGGCCGACAACACCGTCACGCCCTCGCGCTCGAGCACCGCGCGCAGCACGCTCTCGTCACGCGCCTCCGCGCGCGCCGAGAACGGCGTCCCCTGGGCGTCGAGCCCGCGCACCGCGATGAGCGCCATGGTCCCGCCTCGGGACCAGCATAGCGCCCTCGCGTGCTTGAGTTTTGATCGTGGGGTGGCTACGCTCGACCCGCTCGGCTCGGCCGGGCCTGGAGGGCCGGATGAGGATCTCGCAGCGGGCCGCGGCGATCCAGGAGTCCCCGATCCGCAAGCTCGCGCCGCTCGCCCAGGCGGCGCGCGAGCGGGGCGTGCGGATCTTCAACCTCAACATCGGCCAGCCCGACGTCGCCACCCCTCCGGAGTTTCTCAGGGCGATCGCAGCGTTCAGCGACCCGGTGCTCGCCTACGGGCCTTCCGACGGCCTGCCCGCCCTGCGCGAGGCGATGTGCGACTACTTCGCGCGTTACGAGATCGCCCTCGACCCCTCCGAGGTGCTCATCACCAACGGCGGCTCCGAGGCGATCCTGTTCGCCTTCAACGTCGTCGCCGACGATGGCGAGGAGATCGTCATCCCCGAGCCGTTCTACACCAACTACAACGGCTACGCGGAGATGGCCAACGTGCGCGTCGTCCCGGTGCGGGCCAGGGCCGAGGACGGCTTCCACCTGCCCCCGGACGAGGCGCTCGAGGCGGCGGTCTCGAAGCGCACCAGGGCGGTGCTGGTGTGCTCGCCGAACAACCCGACCGGGACCGTCCTCGCCTGGGAGGAGCTGGAGCGGCTGGCGGCGTTCGCCCGCCGCCACGACCTGTTCCTCATCGGCGACGAGGTGTACAAGGAGTTCACCTACGACGGCCGGCGCCACCGCTCGCTACTCGAGCTGCCCGACATGGGCGAGCGCGTGATCGTCGTCGACTCGATTTCCAAGCGCTTCTCTGCGTGCGGCGCCCGCGTCGGGGCGGTGATCACCCGCAACCGGGAGGTGATGGCCTCGATCCTCAAGTTCGGCCAGGCCCGCCTGTGCCCCCCGACGCTCGAGCAGCTCGGAGCGGTCGCCGCCTACCGGCTCGGCGAGGAGTACTTCGAGGCCGTGCGCACCGAGTACCAGCGCCGCCGCGACGTGGTCGTGGATCGCCTGACCGCCGACCCGGGGATCCTCCTGCGCCGGCCGCGCGGCGCCTTCTACGTGATCGTCAAGATGACCGGCGTGGAGGACTCCGACGACTTCGCCGCGTGGCTGCTCCGCGAGCACCAGAGCGAGGGCGAGACGGTGCTGGTCGCGCCCGCCGGCGGCTTCTACGCCACGCCCGGGCTCGGCCGCGACGAGGTGCGGATGGCCTACGTCCTGGAAGTGGGCAAGCTCAAGCGGGCGATGAAGGTGTTCCTCGAGGGCCTCGAGCGGTACCGGGCGCGGCGCCCTGCGGTGGCGCGCGCGGTCTGAGCCGTGCTCGGGTTCCGCCAGCCGGCCGCCGACCCCCGCGAGCCAGTCGAGGAGTTGAAGCTCGCCTGGACGCTCGCGGTCGCCGCCTGCGCCCTCGGCGCCTGGCTGACCACCTGGCTGATCCCGTGGCCGCAGTGGTTCTCGCAGCGGCCGTGGTGGGCCGGCGGCCGCACGCCGGAGTCGGCGGCGCTCGGCACCGTGTTCCTCATCCCGGGGATCCTCCTCGCCCTCTCCTCGGTGCGCGCCCTCGGCCGCTCCACCGAGCTGGTCACCACCGGGCCGTACCGCTGGATCCGCCACCCCTACTCGCTCGCCGTGCTGCTCCTGCTCGCCGGCGCGATCGTCGTCCTGCGCTCGCTGCCCGCGGTCGCGCTGCTCATCCCTACGGCTCGCCTCACCCTCGAGCGCGCCCGCCGCGAGGACCACAACCTGCGCATCCGCTTCGGGGCGCGCCACGACGCCTATGCCCGGCGCGTGCCGTTCATGCTTCCGCTCTCCCCGCCGCTGCCGCCGTCCGGCCTCCCCGAGGAGGGGGAGCTGCAACCCGGCGAGGCGAGTCTGGCCGACCTCAACCGCGAGGAACGTGACGACGGCGCCGGCCGGCCCTGACCAGCGCTGGCTGCGCGCCGCCGTGCTGGGCAGCCTGTGGGCGGCGGCCGAGATCGTCCTGGGCAGCTTCCTGCACAACCTGCGCATGCCGCTGCGCGGGCACCTGATGACGGCGCTGGGGATCGCGCTGCTCGCCGCGGGGACGCGGGCGTGGCCGCAGCGCGGACTGCTCTGGCGGGCGGGGCTGCTGGCGGCGGCGATGAAGTCGGTCTCGCCGAGCGCCATGCTCCTCGGGCCGATGGTGGCGATCGCGGTCGAGGGGGCGGCGATGGAGGCCGGCGCCGCGCTGCTCGGCCGCAGGCGCGCCGGGCTCGCGCTCGGCGGGGCGCTCGCCATGTCGTGGACCTTCGCCCACCAGATCGTCTCCCTCCTGATCACCTACGGCACCGACCTCGCCCGTCTCTACGCCGGGGCGCTGCGCGCCGCCGAGCGGGTGGTCGGCGACGTGCCGCTCGGCCCCTGGGGGCCGATCGCCGCCCTCGCCGCGCTCAACCTCGCCGCCGGGGCGGCGGCGGCGCTGGTCGGGTGGAGCGCGGCCGGCAACGCCGAAGGCGAGTCCGCGCGCCGCCCGGAACTCCCGGCGATCGCCGCTCGACGCCACGACGCGGGCGCGCTCCGTTTCCGACACAGCCTCGTCTGGCTCGTCGCCCTCGCCGTCCTCCTCCCCGCCGGGCTCCTCGGCCTCGGGCGGGTGCCGCTGCCGGCGGCCGTCGCCCTCGTCGCCGCGTTCTCCGCCGCCTGCGCGTGGCGCTACCGGGGAGCGCTGCGCCGACTGGCCCGCCCGGGCCTGTGGGTCGCACTGCTCGTCCTCACCGTCGCCTCCGGTCTGCTCCTCGGACCCGACGGCGACCGCGTCGCCGGCCTCCTCGCCGGCGTCGCGATGAGCCTGCGCGCCGTGTTCGTCATCGTCTGCTTCGCCGCCCTGGCCCGCGAGTTGTCGCACCCCGGTCTCGTGGCCTGGCTGGGGCGGCGTGGCGGCGGTCGCTTCCTCGCCGCGCTCGAACTCGGCTTCGCCACGCTCCCGGCGGTGCTCGCCGCCCTGCCGCCCGCCGCCGAACTGGCGCGCCGGCCCCGCCAGGCGCTGGCGTCGCTGCTCCCTCACCTCGACGGCTGGGTCGAGGCCGCGGCTGCTCGCGCCTCGGCGCCCGGAACGGTGCACGTCATCGCCGGGGCGCGCGGCGCGGGGAAGAGCACGCTGCTCGCCGCGGTGGTCGAGCGCCTGCGCGCCGAAGGCGTGAAGGTCGCGGGGGTGCACGCCCCGGGCGAGGTGCGCGACGGCGCTCGCTGGTCGTTCGACGTCGTGGATCTCGCCACCGGTGAGCGGAGGCCTCTCGGACGCCGCGACGGTCCGGAGTCGTGGCCGGTGATCGGGCCGTTTCGCGTTGATCCCGAGGGGCTGGCGTTCGCACGCGGCGCGCTCGACCGCGCGCTCGCGGACTCCGCCGAGGTGGTCGCGGTGGACGAAGTCGGCCCGTGGGAGCTGTCCGGCGAGGGGTACGCCGCGCAACTCGACGCCCTGCGCGCGGGCCGGGCCACGCTGCTGCTCGTCGTGCGCGAGGAACTGGTCGCCGCGATCGGACAGCGCTGGGCGGCGCTGCGCCCCACGGTGTGGCACGCCGGCACCCACGACGCCCGTACCGTCGCCGCCGGCATCCTCTCGGAGCTGCGCGCGGGAAGGTAGTCTGGGTCCGGGGTCCGGGGTCCGGGGTCCGGGGTCCGGGGTCCGGGGTCCGGGGTCCGGGGTCCGGGGAGAGAAGTCATCGAACCTCAGGTGAATTCCGGCAGTCCGCAGGGCGATGACCGGGCAGCCGAGAACCGACGACGGGCGAAGCGACGAGGCGTCGGATGTGCCGAACGAGGGAATGGGTGGGAGCCCCGGTCTCGAGTGCATGGCTCGATCCCCGGGCCTGCGAGGTGTCATTCATGGTGTGAATGATTATCATGCATGACATGAATGCTCACGATCTCCCGAGACTCGTCGGCCCCGGCCTCGCCGCGCGGCTGCGGGTGATGCCCGCCGTGGTCGTGACCGGCGCTCGTCAGGCGGGCAAGACCACCCTTGCAAAGCACCTCGCCCCCCGCGAGCGGCGCTACCTCTCGCTCGACGACCTCGACGTGCTCGACGCCGCCCGCCGCGATCCCAGCGTGCTGGTAGAGGGCGCATCGCCTGTGACGCTCGACGAGGTGCAGCGCGAGCCGGCCCTGCTCAGCGCCGTCAAGTGCGCCATCGACGAGCGTCGTGCCCCTGGACGCTTCCTCCTGACCGGCTCGGCGAATCTTCTGCTCATGCGTCACGTCTCCGAGTCGCTGGCGGGTCGCGCAGCCTACCTGACCCTCTGGCCGATGACGAGGCGGGAACGGATGGGGCTCGGACGCTGCGGCCTCTGGGACGAACTCCTCGCGGCGAAGGACCGGGAGTGGCCGGTGCTACTCGCCGCGCAGGATCTCGAGCCGGACGACTGGCGGGCGGTCGCGCGCCGAGGCGGGTTCCCCACCCCGGCGCTGCACCTGAAGAGCGCGCAGGATCGCGCGATCTGGTTCGACAGCTACGTGCGCACCTACCTCGAGCGCGACCTCCAGGACCTCTCGTCCATCTCCGCGCTGCCCGACGTCCGCCGCCTGATGCGCGCCGCGTGCGCGCGGCTGGGCCAGATCGTCAACCAGGCGGAGCTGGGTCGCGACGCGGCGCTCGCGCAACCGACCGTCCACCGCTGGCTCAACCTGCTGGAGACCTCGTACCTTCTCGTGCGCCTCCCCGCCTACGCCGTCAACCGCACCAAGCGATTGATCAAGTCCCCCAAGCTGTTTTGGGGCGACACCGGCATCGCGCTCCACCTCGCCGGGGGCGGCGAGCCGCGCGGCGAACACCTCGAGAACCTCGTCCTCTGCGACCTGCTCGCCTGGCGGGATGCGCGACTCGAGCGAGCCGAGGTCTTCTACTGGCGTACGGCGACGGGAGAGGAAGTGGACCTCGTCGTCGAGGTGGGCGACGTGCTGCTGCCGGTAGAGGTCAAGGCCACCACGCGGCCTCGACTCGGCGACGCCGCGCGCCTGCGCACCTTCCGCTCCGAGTACGGCGACAGGGCGCGGGCGGGACTGCTCCTGCACGCGGGAACGGAGACCCAGTGGCTGGCGCCCGATGTCCTTGCGACACCGTGGTGGCGGGTGATCTAGCAGCCGCTCTCTGCTCCTTGCTCTTGCTCTTTGCTCTTACTCTCCCCTCTCCCCTTTCCTTCTGTCCCCGGACCCCGGACCCCGGTCTCTTCGCTCTCCCCTCTCCCCTTCCTTCCGAAGCGAAACTACCGCCGTCCTCGCGCCTCCGGCGGCGGCGCGACGATCGACTGGTAGACGAGGGCGCGGAAGCGGCGATGCAGCTCCGAATCCCCCGCGGGGAGAAGCTGCGCGAGGACCACCGCCACGAGATCCTCCTCCGGGTCCACCCAGAAGTTCGTGTGGTAGGCCCCGCCCCAGCCGAAGGCGCCCGCGGAGCCGTGGCGCCCGTTGCGGCCGACGTCCTCGACGACCTCGAAGCCGAGCCCGAACCCCGCGCCCGTATTCGACGGCCACGCCTCGGCGTAGAGCGAACCGACGTGGTTGGCGGTCATCAGCTCGACCGTCTTCGGGCCGAGCAGCCGCACGCCCTCCAGCTCGCCGCCGTCGAGCAGCATCTGCAGGAAGCGGCCGTAGTCGCGCGCGGTCGAGAGCAGGCCGGCGCCGCCCGAGAACGCCGCGCGCGGGCCGCGCACGTAGTGCCCCTGCCCCGTGCGTGGGTCGGTGGCCCGCTCGATCGAGTCGTCGGGGCGCGCGGCGTACACCGCGGCGAGGCGCGCCTCCTGCTCCGGCGGCAGGTAGAAGCGCGTGTCCCGCAGGCCGAGCGGCCCGGCGATGCGCTCCTCGATGAAGTCGGCCAGCGAACGTCCGCCGACCTTCTCGACTACGACGCCGAGGATGTCGGCCGAGTACCCGTAGACGAACATCTCGCCCGGCTGCGCCTCCATCGGCAGGGCGGCCATCCGCTCGACCACCGCCGCTACCGGTTCGTCGCGGTCGGCGAGGTACCACCCCTCGATCCCCGCCGCCTTCCACTGCGCGGCGGCCGCCCCGCCGCCGTAGCCGATCCCGGCGGTGTGCGTGAGCAGGTCGCGGATCGTGATCTCCCGCTTCGCCGGCACGACGCTCGGCGGGGTCCCCGCCGGCGCCCCGGCGGGCGGCGCCACCGCGACCGTCGTCCTGGCGAACGCCGGGAGGTAGAGCGACACGGGATCGGCCAGGCCGATCCTGCCCTCCTCGACGAGCATCATCACCGCCACGCTGGTGAACGCCTTCGTCTGCGAGGCGATGCGGAAGATCGTGTCCGTCGTCATCGGCCGGCCCGCCTCGCGATCGGCGTGACCGTAGGCCCCGTGCTCGACCACTCGGCCGCCGCGCGCGACGTACGTGACCACCCCGGCGACACGCCCCTCCTCGACGAGCCGCCGCACACCGGCGCGCAGGCGCGCCAGGCGCTCGGCGGAGACGCCGACCGACTCGGGTTCGGCCGCGACGGGAATCTCGGCGCGCGCGAACGGCGGCGACGCGAGCGCGAGGACGACGAGCGAAAAGGTCAGGACGGCACGGCTCATTCGAGCGGGCATCGGGGGCCCTCCGTTGCTGCCGCCGAGCATCATCGCACTCCCCCGCAGCGCGAGGCCGGAGTCGCAGCGCGACGATGTCGTCCCCTGCCAATGGACACCCAGATTCCCGCAGTCAGGGGACACCCACTTTCCCGCACGATGTGTCCCAGCGGTGTCCCCTTGGCTGGGAGAGTCGTCGAGGTTGCATGCTCCTTTCGGGGAGTGGCCTGAGCAGGGGGGCGCGGAACGGAGGCCAGGCGCGCGTAGCGAGCGCCGCGGATTTCAGTGGCTCGCGCTGCCGGCATGCGTCCCGAGGCGTCCGGCCGGCTCGCTGATCCTCACCCCGAACCGCTCGACATCCACGTCTGCTGTCGCCGCAGCCTCGTCAGAATGGTGCGATGGTTATGCCTGGCACCGATTGGCTGCGGGCGGTGGCCGCTTCAGAAGCTCCTCTTGATCCGCTTGATGGTCCCGCTGAGGTCGCCGTCAAACGTTGGCAGCAAAACAGTTCGGCGGCCCCACAGCTCTTCCGTGAGGCCGGCCTCAGGCGCTGCGAATGTAAGCACTTCCCGATGGAGGCTCTTCACTTCTTCCCGGGCGGCGAGGAAGGGGTTTTCACCCAGCTCGGGCGGCCACGCATCCAGGAACCGGACAAGCCTCCCGCCCGGTCCGGGCTCGCTTTCACCTGGGGTGCGCCTCGCCGCGACCAATCCCAGCGCCACGTCGAAAGCGCGCCGAGTTTCGGCGGAGAGATGCGCAAGCGCGTACGAGAGCGTGCCCTCCGGACAGGTCCCAGGGCAGGAGGGCAGGAGCATCCCGTTCACATCCCAGAACTGGACCCGCTTGGGGTCTCCATCCGCGACTCTCCCCTGCAGCACGGCGAATTCCTTCTGAACTCCTCGCGGAAGATCTTCCGGGCTCTCCGCCTCCTCGAGGTCGGCACGGTACCTGGCGACGAACGCACTGAGCTCTTCCATCTGTGCCTGAGCCCCGGGGTTGACATCCACGAGTAGCAGATACTCCGGTTGTGACGCGTGCTTGAGGAGGAGCAGGCCCCCGGCGCCCTTGGGCGGCAGAAACGCCAAGGACCCACGCACCATGTCGGGGCCGCACGTCAGCGCGAATTGCTGATACGTCACCGACCTGCGTTGGAAGGGAAACTCCTTCGCTCGATCGAAGAGCATGTGGGGGTAAGGTCGGAGCAATGCTGCCCGTCTCGGCCATGACTCGTCCTCGAACCAACCCTCTTCCACAGCCTTGAGCACAGCCGCCAACTGCTTCTGTTCGCTCTCGGAGAGCAACGGAAGGTACGGCGCCATCCCTTCCCAGAGCACGATGCGGCATTCCCTGTCGTCACTCCCCCGCACGGTGCCTGAAAGGGTCGCACCCGGGTACGACAGCAGCTCGGCGTGGCTTGCCAGGGCCAGACTCACCATCAACGCGATCATTGCCCTGCCTCCTGGTCCGAATAGTCGTACCTTTCAAGATACCGCGTCTTCGGCGGACCTGATCCTCGTTCTACGTGTCGTTGGTGGACTCGTGGCAGTAGCCACCGCCCACACACACGCCCTCGGACACCGCCCCACGCGTTTCCTCGGTCGCACTGGCGTGCTGCCGCCGGGTCCCCACTCACATGGTGCGATGGTGATAGCTGGCACCGATTGGGCGTCTTGACGTGGTTGCGAAGTGGAACCATAGTGGTTGTGGCAGGGAGGAGAGTATGCCAACGACGATCACAGTGAAAGGTATCCCGGAGGACCTTTACCGGAGGCTGAAGGCAGCGGCCGAGGCGAACCACCGAAGCATCAACAGCGAGGTGATAAGCAGGATTGAGCAAACCCTGAAGGCGCGCCGGGTGCCCGCAGGGGAATTGCTGCAGCGGCTGCGGCGATTGCACAGGAGTTTCGGCGGCAAGACGCTGAAGCTGAGGCAACTGGACGAGGCGAGGCGTGAGGGGCGGCCATGATTGTCGTGGACACCAACGTGATCGCGGCATTGGTGCTGCCGACGAGCGAGTATACGAAGGCGGCGATGGCCTTGCTTGAGCGCGACCGCGAATGGACGGCGCCGATGCTGTGGCGAAGCGAGTTCTGCAACATGTTGGCGACCGGCGTGCGGAGCGGTTGGCTGAATGTCGAGCAGGCGACCGAGGCATTGGGAAGTGCTGAGGAACTCATGGAAGGCGGTGACTTCGGCGTGCCCACAGGGGAGGTGCTGAGAACCGCCATTGCGAGCGGCTGTACCGCCTATGACTGCGAGTTCGTCGTGTTGGCGCAAGATCTTGAGGTGAAGCTGATAACACTCGATCGGGCGGTGCTCAAGGCCTTTCCGAACGTCGCGAAGGCGCTCGGCCCAGAAAGCGGCGTCTGACGTCTGGCATCAGCGGCGAACGCAGCGAGCGCCGCAGATTTCAGTGGCTCGCGCTGCCGGCATGCGTTCCGAAGCGTCCGGCCGGCTCCCTGATCCTCACGCCGAACCGCTCGACATCCACGTCTGCTGTCGCCGCGGCCACCTCAGAATGGTGCGATGGTGATAGCTGGCACCGATCCTCCTCGCTCCCGGCGGAAGGAACATGTCACACTCGGGCCGCCCGCGGGTATCAAGGGGTGGACGAAGGAGAAACCAGATGAACACGACTGCCACCCCCACCTATCCCTTTGCCGCCGAAGACCGCACACAGCCCCGGGACGAACAGCTCGTCGCCGAGGCCCTGGGCGGGAGCCGCCCCGCGCTCGAAGAGCTGATTGCCCGGCACCAGCGCTGGATCTACAACATCGCCTTCCGCATGGTCATGACACCCCAGGACGCCGAGGACGTGACCCAGGAGGTGCTGATCAAGATCCTCACCAAGCTCTCGAGCTACGACCCCGGCAAGGCGGCCTTCCGAACCTGGCTCTACCGCCTCGTGGCAAACCACGTCATCAACATGAAGACCCGTGGCTACGAGGCGGCGATGACCGGCCTGGAGAACTACTACACCGGCATCCTCGCGGTCCCCGACCAGGACCCGAAAGCCTCGCCCGAGATGGACGCGCTGGCGAAGGACCTCGAGGTGGGATGCATCATGGGGACGCTCCTCTGTCTCGAGAGAACGCAGCGGGTCGCGTTCATCCTGGCGGTTGGCTTCGACGTGACCGATACGCTGGGCGCCGTGATCCTGGAGATGTCCCCCGACAATTTCCGCCAAACGCTCTCGCGTGCCCGGACTCGGCTCCACCAGTACATGAGCGGCAACTGCGGCGTGTTCAATCCCGGCGCGCCCTGCCGCTGCCGCAAGAAGGTCCCAGGCTTCCTGCAGATGGGGGCCATCAAGGAGGGTCAGCACAACTTCATCCAACCCTCCTCGCCCACGGTCCGCCAGCTCGTGGGGGATACGATCAGGCGCTTCGAGAGCGAGATCTACGCGGACTTTGTCCGCCTCCACCGCGAGCAGCCTCTGTATGCGGCACCCGAGGTGACGGCCTGGCTCAGCGAGCTCGTCGAGCGTCGAGAGTTCAAGGAGATCTTCCATCTCAACCAGTGAAGCGGGAGGACTGCATGACGAAAGCGGCGAGCAAGACGCCCACGCCCAAGCGCCTGGCCGAAGAGACGATGGCGCAGATGAAGCGACTGGCGGATCCCAAGAGGGCCGCGGGCATCCAGCGCTACTTCAAGGAACCCATCGCCTCCTACGGCCTCGACGGCGCGACCGCGAAGCGCCTCGTCAAGGAGCTCGTCACCCAGACCAAGGGAGCGTGGACGGTGGCCGACGCCGTGAGCTTCTGCAACCTCATGGTGCGCGATCCCAACTTCGAGCCGCGAGGGATCGCCTTTCAGGTGCTCGCCGCTTTCGCCAAGGATGCCGATGCCAGCCTCGCGGGCGACGTCCGCCGCTGGCTGGAGAAGTCCTGCGACAACTGGGCCCTCGTGGACAACCTGGCTCCCTCCGTCTTGGCTCCGCTGCTGGAGCGCCACCCCAAGCTCGTCCCCGAGATCGTTCGGTGGACGGCCTCGCGCAACATGTGGCTACGCCGGGCTGCGGCGGTGGCATTCATCCCCCTGGTGCGAGCCGGGCACCACCTCGACACGGCCTACGACGTCGCCACGCGCCTGTTCGACGACAGCGAAGACCTCATGCACAAGGCCGTGGGCTGGATGCTGCGCGAAGCCGGCAAGAAGGACATGCCCCGCCTGGAGCGCTTCCTCAAAGCCGAAGGCCCTCGCATGCCCCGCACGACCGTCCGTTATGCAATCGAGCGCTTCCCGGCAGAGAAAAGGAAGGCCCTCCTGGAATCCACGCGGGGGTGAGGTCCGGGCTGGGGAGCAGTGCTGCTGCCGCTCGCGATGAGGATCTGGGAGGCGGCACAAGAAGCCTCCCGTCGGCCACTCTGGACCCTTGGACGTCGGCGAGGATACGAAGGTCGTGGCGTCCGATGGCCCCACGCGTTGAGTGGAAGACGGGCAGGACGGCGACAGCGAAGGCGGGGCACGGCGATCTCGACCTTCGGCACTCGCCGTAGCTTGGTCTCAGACCCAGGTCCACCGGAGGAGATCGATGCTCTTGTAGAAGGCCGCCGCGACGGAATCCTCGCCGAGATGCGGAGGCCGGCGGAAAGCGGACACGAATTCGAGCGAACGCGGACAGCGGACCGGAGGAACGTGGACAGTGATTCGAGCGAACGCGGACATTCGGGGCTCGTGGCCGGTGCCGTGTCCGCGATCGTCGTTGGGGTGTCCACGATCGTCGGTGGCATGCCCGCGATCATCCGGAATCCGATTCCCGCGGTGAGCGGAGCGAGCTGAGTCTCACCCCGAACCGCTCGACATCCACGTCCGCTGCCGCCGAAGCCACCTCAGAATGGTGCGATGGTGATAGCTGGCACCGATCAGGGCCATCG
The DNA here is from genome assembly GCA_040754885.1 of Acidobacteriota bacterium. Classification (GTDB taxonomy): domain Bacteria; phylum Acidobacteriota; class Thermoanaerobaculia; order Thermoanaerobaculales; family Thermoanaerobaculaceae; genus JBFMCD01. The sequence continues at coordinate 28,684 of JBFMCD010000133.1, read as the reverse complement.
CGCGGCACGATTGTCAACGGAGGCACGGCCTCCAAGCAGGCAGACCCAGAGCCGCGTCGGCTTCAACGGCGGGTTAGGCCGGCCCGCCTTGGGGTCTCGCGAATTCCACAGAGGGGACGCCAAGAAGGAGACCTTCCACGCTGATGTCCTCGTCGGCTCCGGGCCAGTGGACACCTTCACCCTCGCCAATGAACCTCCAGTCCGCGCGAACCGCAGGTGAGGCCTTCAGGAGGCGGGGAAACCAGACAAGCGGAGCAGAGACACGACGCCCATCGGTCAGGGAGACGATGAGCTCATCGTCCGTAACCTGCACGTCGTAGGCAAGAGGCTGGTACCTAACGGCGGTGGAACTCATGCCAGGCCTCCAAGAACGCAGTGGCGTTTACGCAAACCAACTCCTCCAGTCGCCGCAACTCGTGCGCCGCGAACCTCCGAGAACCTGCGAGACTCACGGGCTCCAGCCAGAACTTCGCAGTAGCCCGGTCGCGCTCGACGTGAACGTGAGGAGGTTCGCCCAAGTCGCCTGCGAAGAAGAAGAAGCGGTACGGGCCAATCGAGCGGACCGTTGGCGACACGGTTGAGTCTAACACCCGTCTCGCCGGGCGGCCTAACGCCGGCGCTAAGCTGCACGGCGGATAAGGGGTGATTCCCTCGCGCCGCGCGGCGAAGGCGAATGCCGGAGCCGCGCGACAGACCTCCACCGAAGCCGGGACCGCCAAGCAAGCAGCCCGAGAGCCGTGTCAGCTTTAGCGCCTGGTTAGCTGGCAAGCCAGACCTCAGATGGATCGGAGCAAGTCGTTAACGGACGCAAGAAGCACTTCCCAGCAGGTCTTGCAGGTCGAGTCATCGAAGTTGGCCTTGCTGGTTACCTCGACCCACGGGTGCACGACGTTTCGCGACTCCCGTAGGGCATGACTGAACTTGCCGCGGTCTGCTTTGAGCCAACCGATCTCGACAGCCACGTCAATAAGTGCGTTGAGATTCCATTCGGTGATCGCGAGGTTCTTTCCGCTCTTCTCGCGCGGCGCATGACTTGCTCGGTAGGCCTCGGATGGCGCAAGGAGTGCGCGGGCTAGGAGGAGGGCTTCGAGGACACTGCCCATGAGGACTACCGCGGAGAGATGCGCCTTCGCGTGCTGGCAGATCTGTGCTTCCCGCCACCGACGGTTAATCACCTCATCGAGTCCCGGCATTTGTGATGTGAGCTTAACGAGATCGGGTGCTCGGGAGAGCTGGATCTGAGGGCGGGCCGTGGCCCCAGAATCGATGAGCTTGATGGCGCTCCTGCAGTAGTTCGCCAGGGCCTCGAGACGGACCCTGCGGCTGTTTGCCTGGAAGTCCCCGTCCTTGTCGAAATCGGCCAGCAGGCTGCCTGGCAGTCCCGGCATGGACGAGAGAATGGTCCTGACTTCTCGTACCTTTGCATCAACGTCGCGAAGACCTGGGAATCGGTCAACAGCAGCCATTCCGCCGCCGACAGTCTCGCGGAGAATCCCCTCAAGCAGTGATCGCGCGGCCTTGGTATCCATCGATGTCATGGTAGCGCTTGCCGTTCTTGCCAGCTAACGCTCCGGTTCAGCGGCGGGCCGCGCAGCGGACCGTCCGCTGCAACCGGTTGTTAGACGTTCAGCCCTCAAGTTCATCAATGACCTTTCGGAGTTCCACGACCTCAAGCGGGCACTCGGGCCAATTGTGCTCCCAGCAGACGATGAGATCGCAGCCGGCAGGATCGTGCCCGTGATCCCTGAAGGTCCGGCATCGGAACTCGAACTCGATTCGCACACGCTGCCAGCGCTCGCTTCGCCGGTCAATGCAGCGCTTGGCCTCACAGTCGGGAAAGGAGGCGTGAACAGCCTCGACGATGAACCCCAGCTCATAGCTCACCATGCCGAACAGGAAGACAACGCCCTGCTCGTTGATCGGGGCATGGCGCAGACCGCGGAAGTCGATGGGTGGGCCATACTCTGGCCCATCCACCTTCGCCCACGAGCCCGATGCGACCGACCGGTCGGGACCATCCGTGGTGACTTCCTGCGGTGGCGGCGGCACTTCGTGCCTGGACTGGGTACGAAGCTCAGCCAGCAGCGGCGAATCGGGCTGATTTCCTTCGAGCCAGAGCCGGTACTGTTTCAGAGTGCCCTGGAGGCCGCCGAAACGGCGACGGACGACATCGGCAGAAATGCCCGCATGGTGGCCAAACAGCGCCCATGTCGGGACGCGCCCGAGCTTCGTGGCCACAGAGTGGAACTCTTCGAGCAGGTCGTCGTCCGAGAGGGGCTGATTGTCCTTGGGGTGCCTTTCGATTCCGGCGAGGCGCTTCAGTTCGGACCAGCCACCTTCAGGAAAGAGCCGATAGATGTGGTACTGGCTGATGCCTGTGATTCGCTCGAAGTCTGGGCGCGACAGCGGACCGTCAGCGCCGGCATGCGCGGTCTTGGCGGCCTCGACCAGGTCATCTCGCGTCAGCTCTGCCATGTTTCTCCGATACGTCTAACACAGATTAGAGGGACTAAGGGAAAACGGCAAACCGAGAGTTGGAGTCGTTGTTTGCCGATTGGTCGTTCACCCATGAGCATCTCTAAGGCTCTCTTGCTCCAGCATAATGCACCATGTGGAGCCGCATGGGCCAAGGACGATAGGCGGACTCGCGTTCCGCCTAATCCACCCACAGGGCCCAGTGCCTGGGCTGGCTTCCGCCGTCGCGGGCGTCCGCGTTCCCGTCGGACTTCCTCGCCAGCTTCCATGTCACACGCCATCGGCCGGATGGTGAAATCTGCCACCATACGCCCGCCTGCGGGCCGGTCAGACTCGTTGTGCCTTCCGGTCCTTGCGAATACGCGAAACAAGGTATAACTTGTATCGCGATGGAGCTTGATCGAGTCCTCGCGCTCGGCGAGGGGCCGACGAAGACGGCGGCGCCCGCGGCCTGGGTCCAGGGCCTGTTCCCTCACGGTGCGGTGCCGGTCCTGGTTGGCGGGGCGGCGGTCGAGCTGTACACCGGCGGCGCGTACGTCACCGGGGACCTCGACTTCGTTGGGCGTGTGCCGGCGCCGGTGGCGCGAGCTCTCGTCGCCGTCGGGGCCGAGGCCGCGCTGCGCGCGCTGCGTGGACTGGCGCGCCGGCTGGGGCGCAGGGACGCCACGAACGAGGAGATCGAGCGATGGGCACAGGAGGGGCCGTGAGGACGTACACCGGCGGTACGCCGGGGCCGTCGCGGCCCGCGGGGCTTCGCCTGACGCGCTCGCGCCCACGCGCCTTCGCCGAGTGGCGGACGCTGCGCCGCTGGAAGAAACTCCCGGCATGGGAGAAGGAGGTCGCCGGGTACCTGCTGCGCTCGCTGCGCGAGGACGCGCGGCTCACCCAGTCGGAGCTGGCCGGACGACTGGGGGTCTCCCAGCAGGCCGTGGCTCAGACCGAGCGGTGGAGCGCGAACCCGACCGTCGCACTCATGCGCCGCTGGGCCGAGGCATGTGGCGCGGCGCTGGAGTTGCGCTTTCGCCCGCCCAGAGCGCCCACGTCCAAGACGGGGCAGGGGCGCAGCGACCGTGCGTCGCCTCAGCCACGCTGACGCGCTGCCGCCGACGCCACCTCAAAATGGTGCGATGGTTATGTCTGGCACCGATTGGATTGTTCATGATTGTTCATTGGTTCAGGGCCTTCAAGACCGCGCCGTGAGCGCTGGCGACCTCCAGAAGGAAGGTCCTGGACCCGCGGTAGTACTCACGCAACTCGGGGAGCGAGTAGCTGCCCGCGGCGCTACCGGGATTGCCCTCACGGGAGATGGGTGAGAGATCGCCTGAGAGGATGACGCGTGAGGAGGCGAGCCAATACCGCGAATGGCTGAAGGCGTTGCGGAGCCGGCGATCCCACAGGCCTTGAACGATATCTCCTATGGACTGGCCTACGTTCCCCGCCAGCGTGGAAATCTCGGCGAACTTCTCCCCAGGGTACTTACAGAGAAGCACCTTCCCCTTTTGAGTTGTGCGGGTGAAACGCCAGGATGGATCGAGGCCTTTAAGGAGGCGGAGTTGGTTCCAGATAAGTGTAGGCGAGAGCTCGGACTCCATGATGTGGCAGTATCCGACGAGGAGGATGCGCATGACGCGAGGGGACTCGGCCCCTACGGCCTCAATGATCTCGTCAATGTCAAGGACAAAATCGACGAGTTCGCGTGCCTCGTAGCTGGGGACGTACGTGACGTGTTTCTGGCCTTGGCGTGCCGAAATGCCGGGGTCGGATGGGACTACGGCATTCCAGCGAGCGATCCTATCGAGAGTAGCCGTCGCCACGAAAAGGTCGGCGACCGCCTGCCTGATTTCGGTGTCTGTAGGGACAGTTCTTGTCACTGTTTGACCTCGCAGGGGCATGCAACGTCCCGCGGCTCACCCGCAGCGACCGCGCGAGCTCGATTCTGCTCGCATGCGCGGCGGCGTGTCCGCCGTCGGGTGCAGCCGCTTGTTGGCCCGCGCGTGGGTCAGGCGCGAATGGTGTTGCGTGAATCACCCGCAGGCCCGCGCTCATCCCTGGAACCTGGACCACAAGTCAATTGGCGCCTCAACTTCCCGCAAGTGGAATGTCCGCGATGGCCCACTGTGTAGGGCCGTCGAGACGTGAAAGAAGCCTGTGACCTGGCACCTCAACGTGCCAGTGCCCCCAGTCGACAGATGCAACAGGCGATCGCCAAGCAGATGAAATTTGGCACCGACGATGTCCTGACCTCGGCTCGGCAAGGGGAGTGTGGCGCCACTCAGCCGACCTGAACTGAACTCATCGAGATCGAGCCCCTCCTCTTCGGCGCGTCTCCATTGTTCTTCAATCGCAACGCTCGAGTCGAGCCATGCGTCCACAAACGCGATCTTCCCTGTGTTGCGCTCCAAGAACCTGATGAACGCGTCATTCTCCGCGAGTGTGATGCACACGGTGCCAACGAAGGACTCTATTGGAGCCTCATTACTTTTCGGCTCCCAAGAGAGCCCGCCCACTGGCGTAGAGATTCCTGTGATGCGCTTCCAGAACTTCCTTCCGAGCTTCATCTCAACCCCATTGCGGGCTCTCGCTGAGGCTAAGCTGCACGGCGGATGAGGGGTGGTTCCCTTCCAATGCGCGGCGGAGGCGAATGCCCAAGCCGCGCGACGGCACGCCAACGGAAGCAGGGCCGCCAAGCAAGCAGCACGATAGCCGTGTCAGCTTCAGCTCCTTGTTAGATGGCCAGGCGTGCATCACCGCAGTGATCCTTCGAGGCGCAGGAGAACGAACTGCGTGAAGGTGAGCGCGAGGTGGCGCATTAGCCTTGCCTGATCGCGGTGTGCCACGTAGGGATGTGCCCCCGTATTGCTGAGAAGTCCATAGACCTCTGCGACGGCGCACTTCTCCTTCTTCTCCAACAGGCCAGCCGTTTCGAGGTAGTCCCGGACCAGAACCTGCTTGGACGCGGTTGCCTCGGGGAGCGGCGTTTCGCTCGCCTTCAGTGAATGAAGTCGGGCTGCCTGCTCCAAGACACCTTCAAGCACTTTCCGGGAGTTTGAGATGGAGTCATCCCAGCGCTCTTCTTGGTAGTGGAGGGCGGAGAGTTCGAGATGGTGCCTGATCGTAGCTGAGTCAGGCAGGCCGGTCGAGGCCATGAGTCCTTCAAGAACCCCCTGTTCTTCGGCTTCTTGGACTACTCCCTCTTCCGGAACCCAGAGGAGTCCTTCGCGGTACACATACCCATCAAGCTCGAGAGCCTTCTGCATTCTGTCAACTGCAACGCGGTCCGTCGTGCCAGAAGTCTCGAACTCCGGGTTGGTCTGGCGATCCCTGATGAGGCACTGTGCGAGTTCGCGGAGTAGGCGTTGTCCGAGGGCTGCGCGCTGCTGCCCGGTCCAGGAAGGTGTGGCGGTCAAGAGCGACTCGCCCGTGTGGAAGCGCATTACAAACTCCTTCAGGCAGCGCGAGTCTAAAACAAAGAGAGCTTTGAAACCGTTGAGCACCCACCCGTCGAAGTCGTGGACATAGAGAAAGTCGTAGATCTCGTCGCGCATGTAGTGGAAATCGGATCCGTGCCCGTAGCTGGAGCGGGTGAAGTAGGTGAAGTGCTCATGGTAGGCGTCGGCGATCGCGAGTGCGGAGCTGCGGGAAATCAAGACGCACCTCGGGCCCTCGCTACTGGCCGTCTTACACAGACTAGAGGGGCGAAGAGCGACCGGCGAACCGAGAGTCGGAGTCGTTTTCTGCCGACGGGACGTTGACCCATGACCATCTCCAAAGTTCACTTGCTCCAGCATTATGCACTACGTGGAGGCGCCTGGGCGAAGGATGTTGGGCGGACTCGCGTTCCGCCTAACACTTCCACGGGTCCAGGTGCCTAGACCGCCTTGCGCCGTCGGGGGCCTCCGCGGTGCTGTCGGACTTCCTCGCCAGCCTCCACGTCACCGAGCGCGTGTGCTGGAACGAGCGCGAGCGGGCGCCGGCGTCTCGGTTCCGGCCCCCGGACCCCGGACCCCGGACCCCGGATCCCGGTCCACGCCTCTGTCCTTTCTTCGCTACCATGCGCGCGGAGGTCACGGTGAGCGCACCGATTCCGCTGTCCACGCATGTCTTCCTGGTGGTGGTGCCGGCGCTGATCGCCGCGGCGGCGCTGCTCAGGTTCCTCCTCGGAGGGCGCCGTGACGCCTGACGCGACGATCCTCGCGGTGTGCCTGGTCTACATGGCGATCCTGCTCGGCATCGGCTTCGCCGCCGCGCGCCTGACCCGCTCGCCGGAGGACTTCTTCCTCGCCAACCGCTCGCTCGGCTCGTGGGTGACGGCGATCTCCTCGACCGCCTCCTCGGAGAGCGGCTGGGTCGTGCTCGGCACCGTCGGCATGGCGTACACGGAAGGGGTCGCGGCGCTGTGGTACGCGCCGGGGTGCCTGTTCGGCTACTGGGTCAACCTCTACCTGGTCGCGCCGCGCCTGCGCCGCGAGGCGGAGCGCACCGGCGCGCTCACCATCCCCGACCTGCTCGCCGCCCGCTTCGGCGACCCGTTCAAGGCGGTGCGCTCGGTGGCGGTGGCGATCATCCTGCTCTGCCTGGGCGGCTACGTCGCGGCGCAGATGACCGCCACCGGCAAGGCGATGGTGGCGATCCTCGGCCTGACCTACACGCAGGGGATCTGGTTCGGCGGCGCGATCATCGTCGTCTACACGCTGATGGGCGGGTTCCGCGCGGTGTCGTGGACCGACTTCTTCCAGGGGGCGATCATGGCGGCGGCGCTGGTCGCGATGCCGCTGCTCGTGGTCGCCGAGGTGGGCGGCTACGGTGCGATGCTGCGCGCGCTCGCCGAAAACGACCCGGCGCTGGTCTCGGTGTGGGGGAAGTACTCGGGGTTCGCGCTGTTCGGGTTCGTCACCGGCCTGCTCGGCATCGGCCTCGGCTACCCCGGCCAGCCGCACGTCCTGACCCGCTACATGGCCGCCTCCGGCGACGAGAAGATCCGCCAGACGCAGGTGATCGCCATGCTCTGGGGGGTGCTGGTGTTCTACGGCTCGGGGATCCTCGGCCTGGCCGGCCGGGTGGCGATGCCGCTGCTCGGCCAGGGCGGCGACCCGGAGCAGCTCTTCCCGCTGCTCTCCCGGCAGATGCTCCACCCGCTGATCGCCGGCGTGATGCTCGCCGCGATCCTCTCCGCGATCATGTCCACGGTGTCCTCGCAACTGCTGGTCGCCGCCTCGGCGGTCAGCCGCGACCTGTTCGAGAACACCTTCGGCCTGGCCCGCGGCGGCCGCGCCTCGGTGCTCGGCGGGCGGATCGCGGTGCTCGCCCTCGGCGCCGCCGCGCTGCTCGTCGCCCTCGAGGAGGTGCGCGCCGTCTTCTGGTTCGTGCTCTTCGCCTGGTCCGGGCTGGGCGCGGCGTTCGGGCCGGTGCTGCTGCTCGCCCTGTGGACCGACCTGCTGACCCGCAACGGCGCGATCGCGGGGATGGTCACGGGGTTCGGCGTGACGGTGGCGTGGAAGCTCGGCGGTCTCTCCGACCGGGTCATCTACGAACTGGTGCCGGCGTTCCTGCTCGCCGGGCTGGCCGCGCTGGCGGTGAGCCGGCTCGAGCGCCGCCGCACCCGGAGCCGGCTGCCGGCGTGAGCGCGGTGCTGCTCGCCGCCGCGCTCGCCACCGGCGCGCCGCCGCAGGCGCTGGCGCTGCGCCGGCTGGAGGCGATCGCCCTCGACCGGGCGGTCGCCGCGACGGACGACGCCGAGGCGGCGGGGTGGGCGGCGGCGGCGCTGTCGTCGCGCCGGGCGCGCAACGCGATGCTCGGCGCGGACGTCGTCGCCCGCGAGCGGGAGATCGAGCGCGCGGCGGCCACGGAGCCGGGGAAGGTCGACGCGGCGCTGCTGCCCGCCTCGGACGCCCCCGCCGCCGAGGGGGAGGCGCGGGCGCGCGCCGCCGGGCGCACGCTGGCGCGCCTGCTCGACCGGTTCGACCCGAGTTGGCGCGAGGGAAGCCGCGGCGCGGTCCGGGCGTTGGACGACCTGCTGCTCGACGCCGTCGCCGGGTTGGGGATCGAGCCCGCCGAGATCGAGGAATCCGTCAAGGAAAGGGAGTGGCGCAGGGCGTGGGCGGAAGCCGGAGCGCGCACGCCGTGAGGAGGACGACATGAGACCGAGCGCGCCGACGACACCCGTGGACCGCCTGCTCCGCCCGTTCAGGGAGTTCGCGGCGATCGAGGCCTCGGGCGGACTGGTCCTGCTCGCCTGCGCCGTCGGCGCGATGGCGTGGGCCAACTCGCCGTGGCACCACGCCTACCAGGCGTTGTGGCACACGCCGCTGGGGGTGTCGGCGGCGGGGTGGTCGCTGGTCAAGGAGGCGCACCACTGGATCAACGACGGCCTGATGGCGATCTTCTTCTTCGTCGTCGGCCTGGAGATCAAGCGCGAGATCGTCGCCGGCGAGCTGTCCCGGCCGCGCCAGGCGATGCTGCCGATCGCCGGCGCGCTCGGCGGGATGCTGGCGCCGGCCGCGCTCTACGTCGTGCTCAACCCGGCGGGGGACGCGGCGCGCGGTTGGGGCGTGCCGATGGCCACCGACATCGCCTTCGCCATCGGCGTGATGGCGCTGCTCGGCAGCAGGGTGCCGGTGACGCTCAAGGTGTTCCTCACCGCGCTGGCGATCGTCGACGACCTCGGCGCGGTGCTGGTCATCGCCGTCTTCTACACCGACGCACTGCACTGGGCGAACCTCGGCGCGGCCGCGCTGCTGCTCGCGGCGCTGTTCGCCGCCAACCGGATGGGCGTGCGCGCGCCGGCGGTGTACGCGGTGGTCGGCCTCGGCGTGTGGCTCGCCTTCCTCACCTCCGGCGTCCACGCCACGATAGCCGGCGTGCTCGTCGCCCTCGCCGTTCCCGCGCGGGTGCGCATCGACCGCGAGGCGTTCCTCGCCGGGGCGCGGACCGACATCGACGAGTTCGCCGCCGCCGCGCCTGCGGCTCGCGCCTCGTTCGCCGGCGCCGGACAGCTCGCCGCGCTGGAGTCGCTCGAGCGCGCCGCGGAGGCCGCCGCGACGCCGCTGCAGCGACTCGAGCACGCCCTCCACCCGTGGGTGTCGTTCTTCATCATGCCGGTGTTCGCGCTGGCCAACGCCGGCGTCCGCGTGGTCGGGAGCGGTGAGCCGCTCGCCGACGGGCGCGTGGTCGCCGGCGTCATGCTCGGCCTGGTGCTGGGCAAGCCGCTGGGGATCGTCTCGCTGTCGTGGCTCGCGGTCCGGGCCGGGCTCGCCGAGCGGCCGGAGGGGACGACCTGGATGCAGATCTCCGGCGTGGCGTGCCTGGGCGGGATCGGCTTCACCATGGCGCTGTTCATCGCCGCGCTCGCCTTCCCCTCGGCGGCGCTGCTCGCCGCGGCCAAGGTCGGGATCCTCGCCGCGTCGGTGCTGGCCGGGCTGCTCGGTTGGGCCGTCCTGAGCCTCGCCGCGCGGACGGCGGCGCCGGTTCGGCGGGCGTGATCACGCCCGGGGCGCGTCGCGGCGGGCTGCGCGCAGCGCCCGCGCGCCGAGCACGACCAGCGTGAGCGCCGTGATCGGGAGGACGTAGAGCAGGACGATCCGCCCGAGGCCGGACGCGGCCGTGTGCCCCTGGGCGTCGAGGACGAGGAAGCCGGTGTAGGCGAGGTAGTAGAAGAGGAACAGCCCGCCCTCCCAGCGCGCGATCAGGTGCCCGGTGAAGAAGATCGGCAGGCACGCCGCGGCCACCGCCACCATCACCGGCAGGTCGAAGCGCAGCGCGGCGTCCGACACGCCGACCCCGCCCGGGGCGACGAGGGCGCTGGCGCCGAGAACCATGAGGAGGTTGAACAGGTTCGAGCCGACGACGTTGCCGACCGCGATGTCGCGCTGGCCGCGCAGCGCCGCGACCACGGACGACGCGACCTCGGGAAGCGAGGTCCCGGCGGCGACGATGGTCAGGCCGATGACCAGCTCGGAGAGACCGAACGAGCGGGCGAAGGCGACCGCGCCGTCGACCAGCCAGCGCGAACCGAGGACGAGCAGGCCGAGCCCGGCGACGACGAGCACCGCCTGGAGCGCGAGCGGATCGCGCGGCACCTCCGGCTCGGCGCCGGGCACGGACCCGGACCGTTCGCGGCGCGCCATGCGCACGAGGAACGCGGTGTAGCCCAGCGCTCCGGCGAACAGCAGCGCGCCCTCGAGGCGGGAGATCCTCCCGTCGGCGGCCATCCCCCACACGGCCAGGGAGACGGCGATCATCACCGGCACGTCGAGGATGACGAGCTGGCGCGCCACCACCAGAGGCGTGATCAGCGCGGACAGGCCGAGGATGAACAGCACGTTGAGGACGTTCGAGCCGACCACGTTGCCGAGCGCCAGGTCGGCCTTGCCGCCGAGCGCGGAGAGCACGCTGACCGTCATCTCCGGCGAGGACGTGCCGAACGCGACCACGGTCAGGCCGATGACCAGCGGAGGGATGCCGAAGCGCCCGGCGAGTCCGGAGGAGCCGCGCACCAGCGCCTCCGCGCCGGCGATCAGCAACCCTAGACCGAGCACGAACAGGACGAGGGTCATCGTGTCCACGGCGTTCCCCCGCGAGAGTGTACAGGCCGCCGGCTCACACCCGCCTCGCCGCCACGGGCGCCGTCACCGGAACCGGCGCAGGGCATGGGCGAGCGCGGCGGACGCGCCGCGCCGGTCGGGCTTGCCGCCGGCCAGGCGCGGCAGTTCGTCGACGACGGCGAGGAGGCGCGGCAGCTTGAACGACGCGAGCCGCTCCGTCAGTCCGGCGCGCAGGGCCGCGGCGTCGAGCGCCGTTCCCGGAGCCGGGACCACCGCCGCGGCGACCAAAGCGCCCCACGTCGGGTCCTCGACGCCGAACACCAGCGCCTCGCGCACGTCCGGGCATTCGAGCAGCGCCGTCTCGACCTCCTCCGGGCCGACGTTCTCACCGCCGGTGACGATGACCGTGTCCCGCCGGCCGAGGACCTCGATCCGACCGCGTCCGTCGAGACGGCCGAGGTCGCCGGTGCGCAGCCACCCGTCGGTCGTGAGCGGCGAGGGGTGGGCGTCCTCGGGGAGGAGCGAGGCGGACACGATCGGGCCGCGGACCTGGATCTCGCCCTCGACGACGCGCACCTCGACGCCCGGGAGGGGCGGCACCGCGAGTCCGTCTTCCGGCGTCCACCCGGGCGCGGCGGTGGCGACCTGCGAGCACGCCTCGGTCATTCCGTACGTCGGCAGCACCGGCCAGCCGCGGCGCCACGCCTCGTCGAGCAGCGCGAGCGGGCACGGTCCCCCGCCGACCAGCACGGCGCGTAGCGACGCGGGCGCGTCGCCTCCCGCGGCGTCGAGCAGGCGGCGCAGTTGCGCGGCGACCAGCGAGAGGAGCGTGACGCGCTCGGCGCGGATCGCGTCGAGCAGCGCGGCGGCGCCCTCGGCGGGCTGCAGGACGATCGTCCGGCGCGCGAGCAGGCAGCGGGTGACGATCGACAGGCCGCCGACGTGCGCCGGAGACAGCGAGAGCACCCAGCGGTCGTCGTCGCGCCAGCCCAGCCGCTCCGCCGAGGCCGCCGCCGAGGCCGCCATCGCGGCGCGCGACAGGACCACCCCCTTCGGCGCCGCGGTGCTGCCCGAGGTGAAGACGACGGCGAGCGGCCGGTCGTCGTCGGGGGGAGGAGGCGCGTTCCAGGGAAGCACCCGACCGTCGCGCGCGACGGCGTCGCTCTCGGTCGCCCCCGGCACCGCGGCCGCGGCGCGGCTCCGCTCCGCACCCGTCCAGCGCGGGTGCAGCAGCGCTGTGGGGATACCGGCCTCGAACGCCGCGAACAGCCGCACCAGCGTTTCGAGCGACACGTTGGCGTCGAGCAGGAGGAACGGCCTGCCGCCTCCGGCGGAGCGCGCGAGCGCCGCGGCCTCGGCGGCCACGGCCGGCGCCAGTTCGGCGAACGTCCACGCGCGGCCGGTTTCCACGAGCGCGACGGACTCGGGCGCCTCGCGCGCTGCGGCGAGCAGGGAGAGGCTCACGACACGTCCGCCAGCCCCAGGCCAGGTCGCGCGTGAGGTGCGATCCGATCCGGCCGGAGCGCCGCCGGCAGCGCCGGGCCGTAGGCGGCGAGCGCGGGGTGCGGCGCGAGGCCGCACGGCAGCGGCGTGGCGAGCGCGAGGGCCAGCTCGCAGGCGGCCGCCAGCGCCACCGGTCCGTCGAACGAGTGCGTGACGATCACGCCGAGCCTGGCCTCGCGCGCGCTCCGGCCGAGGCGCAGGCAACGGACGAGCCCGCCGAGCACCATCGGCTTGAGCACCACCGCGGCGCACGCCCGCGAGGCGCGCAGCCGTCCGACGGCGCCGGGCAGGCGCATCGCCTCGTCGGCGGCGAGCAGCACCGGCGAGCCGGTCAGGTCGAACAGCGCGTCGCCCGCGACCGGCTGCTCGACCAGTTCGACGCCGAGCCCGGCGAGCGCCGCGAGGTTGCGCCGGGCCTCCTCCGGCGACCACGCGCCGTTGGCGTCGAGGCGCAGGAGCCACGGGCCCGGACAATCGCGGCGCAGCGAGCGAATCGCCTCGAGTTCGCCGGCGAAGTCAGGCCCCCCGACCTTGAGCTTGAAGCAGCGGACACCGGATGCCAGGCCCTCGCGCACCTCGGCGGCGCGCGCCGCGCCGTCCCGGCCCGAGAGCAGGGCGCACAACGGAACCGCGGCGGTCGGCCGGGATCCGGAGAGCAGCTCGGACACCGGCACGCCCGATCGCCTCCCGATCAGGTCGAGCAGCGCGGTCTCCACCGCCATGCGCGCCGCGGGCGCGTCGTCGGGCGCCGAGGACGAGGACGCTTCGACCCGCTCGAGCGGCGGCCCATTCCCGCCGATCTCGATCGGCAGGCGCGCGCCCCACGCCGCCAGCGCCGCCTCGCACGCTTCGAGCGTGTCGGGGGAGTATCCCGGCAGCGGCGAGGCCTCGCCGACCCCGCGCGCCCCGCCGTCGTCCTCGACTTCGAGGAGCACGCCGTGGCGCTCGCGCCACGTCGAGGCGCGGTTGCCGACCTCCCCGGGGACTTCGCCGCCGACGCGGCGCAGGCGGTGGCGGACGACCCTCACGGCGCCGCGAGCCTCCCCGCCGCCAGCCCGGCCGAGACGAGCAGGCAGTGCAGGAGCAGCAGCGCACCGGTTCCCGCGAGCACGCGGTTGCCGGTCGGACCGTCGTCGCTGCGCGCGAGCGCGCTCCACAGCCGCCAGGCGAGCGGCGCGGTGAGCAGCGCGGCGAGCGACCAGAGGGGCGCCGCGCCGGTCGCGACCATCGCCAGCGTGCCGGCGTGGCCGAGGACGAGGAACGCCGCGAACTCCGCGACGCCGGCGCGCCGGCCGAGACGCGCGGGGAGGGTGCTCCGCCCGGCGGCGCGGTCGGTGGCGTGATCGCGGGTGTTGTTGACGACCAGGATCGCGGTGGTCAGCGCTCCCGCGACCAGGCCGCCCCACCACGCCGAAATCGGCACGGACAGCGCCTGCACGTACGCCGTCCCGGCGACCGCGGCGAAGCCGAAGAACGCCATCACGAACGGCTCGCCGATGCCGTGGTGGGAGAGCGGGAACGGCCCGTTGGAGTAGGCGAGCCCGGCGAGGATCGAGGCGACGCCGATCGCCGCCACCGGCCAGCCGGCGACCGCGATCAGGTAGGCGCCGGCCAGCGACGCGAGCAGGAACGCCGCCGCCACCCCGAGCCTGACCTGCCGCGCGGTCAACAGCCCGGCCTGCGTGACGCGCAGCGGCCCGAGGCGCGCCTCGGTGTCGGTGCCCCGCTCGAAGTCCGCGACGTCGTTGGCGAAGTTGGTCGCGACCTGGATGAGCAGCGCACCTGCGAGCGCGGCCAGCGCCGGGCCGAGGCGGAACGAACCGGCGGCGAAGGCGCAGGCGCTGCCCAGCACCACCGGCGCAGCCGCCGCGGGCAGCGTCTTCGGCCTCGCCGCCAGCACCCACGCACCCGCCCGTCCTCGGGGAGCGGGGACCGGGGTCCGGGCTCCTGGCGGGGCATCCTCGGGCACTCGACCCCGGACCCCCGACCCCGGATCCCGCCTTCGTTTCTTCATGGGAAGCGAGGGAACTTCCTGAAGTCCGGCTTGCGCTTCTCGAGGAACGCCCGCTTGCCCTCCCTGGCCTCCTCGGTCAGGTAGAAGAGCAGCGTCGCGTCGCCGGCGAGCTGCTGCAGCCCGGCCTGCCCGTCGCAGTCGGCGTTGAACGCCGCCTTGAGCAGGCGCAGCGCGGTCGGGGACAGCTCGAGGATCTCGCGGCACCACTTCACCGTCTCCTCCTCGAGGCGCTCGACCGGCACCACCGCGTTGACCAGCCCCCACTGCAGCGCCGTCCGCGCGTCGTACTGGCGGCACAGGAACCATACCTCGCGGGCGCGCTTCTGGCCGATCACGCGCGCCATGTACGAGGCGCCGTAGCCGCCGTCGAAGCTGCCGACGCGCGGACCGGTCTGGCCGAAGCGCGCGTTCTCCGCGGCGATCGTCAGGTCGCACACCAGGTGCAGGACATGGCCGCCGCCGATCGCGTACCCGGCCACCGCCGCGATGACGGGTTTGGGCAGTGTGCGGATCTGCCGCTGCACGTCGAGGATGTTCAGGCGCGGCACGCCGTCGTCCCCGACGTACCCGCCGTCGCCGCGCACGCTCTGGTCGCCGCCGGAGCAGAACGCCTTGTCGCCGGCGCCGGTGAGGATCACCACGCCGACCGAGCGGTCGTCGCGCGCCAGCTCGAACGCGGCGAGCAACTCCTTGACGGTGAGCGGCCGGAAGGCGTTGCGCACGCGCGGCCGGTCGATCGTGATGCGCGCGATCCCCTCCGCGCACGTCTCGTAGCGGATGTCCGTGAATCCAGGCTTCTCCACCCACTTCGGCATCTTCATCGGTCCACCTCCCGTGCCGCGCCTCCGGTCCCGATCATCGAGAGGAGCATCCCGGCGAGCGCCTCCGGAGCTTCCAACACGACGTTGTGCCCGGCGCCGGCGACGAGCCGCGCCTCGGCGTCCGGGAACTCCGCGGCCATCGCGCCCGCCAGCGAGGCGAACTTCCCGTCCCGGGCGCCGGCGACGAGCAGCACCGGCACGCGCACTTCGGCAAGCGCCGGCCACAGGTCGGGCATTTCCCCGAGGCCGAGCCACTCGAGCGAGCGGGCGAGCCCCTCGGCGTCGAGCCCCTCGCGCCACGACCGCTGCGCGTCGAGCAGGGCGGGCGGAAGCGCGCGCTGGCCGGCGAACAGCGGCTGCGCCTCCCACGTCTCGAGGAAGCCGTGCAGGCCGCGCGCGCGCAGGATCTCCACCCACCGCGCGTCGGACTCGCGGCGCGCGCGCCTCTCCTCCTCCGTGCGCAGTCCGGCGCTGGCTCCGATCAGACACACCGAGGCGAACGACGCCGGGTGGCGGGCGACCATCGCCAGGGCGACGCGGCCGCCCAGCGAGTAGCCCGCCAAGTGCCACGGCCCCGGGCGGATCTCCGGCAGGGCGCGGGCGACGGCGTCGGCGGCGTCCTCGAACGATCCCCCGCCGAACCAGCCGGGCAGCGGATCGTGGCCGGGCAGCCACGGCGCGGCGAGCAGCGCCCGTTCGCCGATCGCCTCGGCCACGGCGTCCCACGCGGCGGGCGCGCCGGCGAACCCGTGGAGCAGGAGCAGCGGCGGCGAGTCCGCCGCGCGCCGCACCTCGAACGGCACGTTGGCCGCGACGATCCGCTCCTTCACGGACGCACGCCCCGCAGGCGCGCCTGCACGGCGGCGCGCAGCTCGAGGCGGCGCCGGCGCACCGGCGTACCGGAGACACGCGCGACGACGACCCACGTACCGCCCGCGGCGTGCGCCTCCGCCACGGCGTCCTCGAGCGAGCGCGCGTCGGCGGCCGAGCGGCAGGCGACGCCGAAGGCGGAGGCCAGAGCGGCCGGGTCCGCGTTCTGACCGGCGGCGAACAGCCGCTCGTACGACTCCGCGTCGACCCGCCCGTCGGCGACGGAGAGCAGGTCGAAGATCCGCCCGCCGTGGTTGTCGAGCACGACCAGGACGAGCGGGCCGCCGGCGTGCCGGCACGCGGCCAACCCTCCGACGTCGTGGAGGAAGGCGAGGTCGCCGAGCAGGGCGGTGACCGGGGAGCGCGCCACCGAGGAGGCTCCGGCCGCCGCCGAGATCGTGCCGTCAATGCCGCTCGCGCCGCGCTGGGCGAGCACGCCCACCCGCGCGAGATCCGGCGGGCACGCCAGGTCCACCTCGCGAATCGCCAGCGAATTCGCGACCGCCAGCAGCGAACTCTCCGGCACGGCGCGCAGCACCGCGCGAACCGCGGCCGTCTCCGACAACTCGCCGGCGGCCGCCTCGCGCGCCTCGGCGTCGCCGAGCGCGACGCGCACCTCGTCCTCGGCGCCCCGCCACCACGCCGCCCATCCCGGATCCGCCGGGACGCCCTCGCCGAGCGCCGCGAGCAACGCCTGGAGCGTGAGGTCCGGCTCGGCCGCGACCACTCCCGCGGCGGCGTTGGACGGGTCGTGCCAGCCGTGCGGCGTCACCACCCACCGCTCGGGCGCCTCGTCGCTCTCCAGCCAGCGCCCCCACGCGGCCGAGGTCGGGGCGGCGCCGATCTGGAGGATCAGGTCGGGGCGGCAGGGATCGCCGGCCACCGGGGGCACGAGCAATTCGAACAGCCCGACGACGTCGCACTCGCCGCCCGCGAAACGGAGCTGGCTCGCCGCCTCGGCGAGCAGCGGAAAGCCGAGCCGTCGCGCCAGGCCCAGCGCCGCGGGACGCGCGCCGGCCTGGCCCAACCGCCCGGGGCCGGCGAGGATCACGCCGCGGCGCGCCTTCAGGCACGCCTGCGCCAGCGCCCGGATCGCCTCGGCGGTCGGGGCGCGGCGCGGCTGGAAGAAGCGCGGCGCCGGCGCCGCGGGCTCGCCGGCGGGCGCCTCGGCGGTCGGCGCGAGCGGCGCGCGGAACGGCGCGTTGACGTGCACCGGCCCGGGACGCGGGTCGAGGCTGCGCGCAACAGCCACCGCGGCCGCCGCACGCACGCCGGCGAGCGCCGGCTCGTCCTCGGACGGTGCGCCGAGATCCAGGAAGGCCCTCACGTGGGCGCCGAACAGCCGCACCTGCTCGATCGTCTGCAACGCCCCACGCTCGTGAAGCTCCGGGGGGCGGTCGGCGGTGACGGCGACGAGCGGTAGGTTCGCCTGCGACGCCTCGATCACGGCGGGAAGGTAGTGCGCACCGGCGGTGCCGGACGTGCAGACGAGCGCCGAAGGGCGACAGGTGGCGCGCGCCTGGCCGAGGGCGAAGAACGCCGCCGACCGCTCGTCGACGATCACGTCGCACGCCACGCCCGGGTGTCGCGAGGCGGCCAGCGCGAGCGGCGTCGAGCGCGATCCGGGGGACACGACCACCCGCGACACGCCGGCCGCGGCGAGCCCGTCGATGAAGCGGTGGGCCCAGAGGAGGTTGAGGTCGCCTCCGTTCACTCGTCACCCCTTCCGGCGCCGCGCCTCGACCGGGCGGGATTCCCGCGGGCCGCGAGGTCGTCATCGGCGCCAAAGGTGGAGCGTAGCAACCGGCCGGCGCGAGCGGCAAGCCGAGGCCGCCGGGCGGCCGTTCCCGTCAGTCGCCGAGCCCGAGGGCGGCGAGGGCCGAGCGCGCCTTCATGCCGGTCTCCTCGTACTCTCCCCCGGGCGTGGAACCGGCGACGATCCCCGCCCCCGCCCAAACGCGCGCGCGCTCGCAGTGCACCAGCGCGCCGCGCAGCGCCACGGCGAGGACGCCGTCGCCCCCCGCCTCGACGAGGCCGACGGGTCCCGCGTACCAGCCGCGCGGCGCGGGCTCGTGCCGTGCGATCCAGGAACACGCCTCGGCCGACGGCTCGCCTCCGACGGCGGGAGTCGGGTGCAGCGACGCGGCGAGCTCGACGAGCGGCACGTCGCCGCGGAGTCTCCCGACGATCGGCGTGCGCAGGTGGGCGATCTGGCGCAGCGGGCGCACCTCCGGTCGGTCCGGCACCGAGAGCGTCTCGCACAACGGCGCGAGGCGCGCGCGGATCGCCTCGACGACGATCGCGTGCTCCTCGCGCTGCTTGGGGTCGGAGACGAACTCGGCCAGTCGGCCGCCGCCGGACTCGTCTCCCGAAATCGTCCCGGCCAGCGCCTCGCTCTCCAGATCCCTTCCGCGCCGCGCCACGAGCAGTTCGGGCGAGGCGCCGAGGAACGTCCGGCCGGCGACGCGAAACGCGAAGCGGTACGCGTCCTCCGCCTCGGCGCACTGGCGCGCGAGCATCGCCGGGACCGGCAGCGGGGCGGCGGAACGGACCTCGATGCGGCGCGCCAGCACCACCTTGCGCAGCCGCCCGGCGCCGATCTCGGCGAGCGCGCCACCGACCATCGCGCTCCACGCTTCGAACGGCTCCGCGTGCGTTTCGATCCGTGGGAATCGCGGCCCCGGACGAGGCGACTCGAGGCGGCCGAGCATGACCTCGAGTTCGGGTCCGAGCGTCCCCAGGCCGCGGCTCTCTCCCGGTCCGAGCGCCAGCGTCAGCGTCGCGCCGCCGCCCGGATGACGCTCGTACGTCCAGCGCGGCAGGGCGAACCGGGCGTCCCCGAACGGAGCCCACTCGGAGCCGGACGCCCCACCGACCGCGAAGGCGAAACCGCCGACGAGGGCGGGCCGGACCGGCGGCGCGTCGGGGTGGCGTGTCGCGTGCGCACCGGCGAGCGCCCTCGCCGCCTCGCCGACACGCGCGAAGCGCGCCGCTCCCTCCGCGGCCACCACCAACGTCTCGCCAACGCCGGCCAGCGCCCGGCCGCCGGGACTCGACCAGAGCAGCGCCGCCTCCCCGTCGTCCGCCCACAGCGCCTCGAGCGGCGCCGGCGGAGCCTGGACCGTGACCAGCGCGAGGCGATCGAGCGGAGCGGCGGAGAGCGCCGACACGAGGGACGCAATCGGCTCGCGCTCGGGCGCGCCGGACGTCACCCCTCACGTCTCCGAAACGCGGGAGTGGCCCCCGCGCCGTTGGGTCCTGGCGTCACACGCATGCTCGGATTCTACAGGCCCGAAGGCGCTTCGGAGCGGTCAGCGGTCCTTGCGCTCGAGCTTGATCTTGACCCGGCCGAAGCCCTCGCCGTCCAGCTCCACCTCGGCCACGCTCGTGCCCTTGGCCAGCTTCCAGCCGATCTCGTCCTTCTCCTCCGTCGTGCCCGTGACCGTCCAGCCGTTGGCGCGGATCGCCTCGAGGTAGAAGGCGCGGACCTTGTCGAAACCGGCGTTGCTGAGCAGCTCGACCTTCGCCTTGCGCGCCCACTCGCCGCCCGAGGCGTCGATCTCCCGCTTGACCCGCTCGGCGCCCGGGTACGAGGGCAGCTCGGGGATGTCGTCGGCGGCCGCGGCCGCCTGCTGGGGAGCCGGCGTCGCCGGAGCGGGTTCGGCCGCGACCGGGGCCGCGACGACAGGAGCGGCGGGCGCCGGCGGTTCGGCGGCCCGCTTCGCGCAGCCGGAAAGTCCGAGCGTCACGATCAGGACGATTACAACGGTCGCCTCACGCATCCGATCCTCCTCGCCGGGAGTCGCCCCGGCGTCTTTCCGACGTAAGTGGCCGGCTCATTCTGCCACGCCCCGGGAAAGGCGAAGGCGTGTGCCGCGGGCCGTGGACCGCGGGCCGCACATCGGACCTCCTCGGACTGGGCCGACGAGGCACGGACCCCGCCTCCCGCGCGTGGAACGGCCCCGCCCGGAGCAGGCCGGGCGGGGCCGGAGTGCGTCGTTGGCGGGAAAGTTACTTCTTCTGGCGCAGGACGTTCAGGGCGCTTCCCGCCTTGAACCACCCGACCTGCTCCTCGTTGAAGGTGTGGCGGCAGGAGATCTCGTCGGTCGTGCCGTCGGCGTGGTGGCACACGACCTTCACCGGCCGGCCCGGCGCCAGGTCTTCGAGGCCGAGGATCGACACCCGGTCGCCCTCGCGCACCTTCTCGTAGTCGGCCGGTTCGATCAGGTGGAGCGGCAGCAGCCCCTGCTTCTTCAGGTTGGTCTCGTGGATGCGCGCGAAGCTGCGCGCGATGATCGCCGCGCCGCCGAGGTGGCGCGGTTCCATCGCCGCGTGCTCGCGCGAGGAGCCCTCGCCGTAGTTCTCGTCGCCGACCGCCACCCAACGCAGGCCGCGCCCCTTGAGGTCGCGCGCGATCTTGTTGAACTCCATCACCTCGCCGGTGAGCGGGTGCGTTCCCTTGCCCGCCTCCCCGGAGAAGGCGTTGACCGCGCCGATGAACATGTTGTTGGCGATGTTGTCGAGGTGGCCGCGGAACTTCAGCCAGTAGCCGGCGGGCGAAATGTGGTCGGTGGTGCACTTCCCCCTGGCCTTCATGATCACCGGCAGTTCGACGAAGTCCTTGCCGTCCCACGGCTGGAACGGCTCGAGCAGTTGCAGCCGTTCCGAACCTTCCTTGACCTGGACGACGACCTCCGCGGCCTTGGCCGGCGGCGCCTGGTACCCCTCGGCCTTGAACACGAATCCGGCCGGCGGGACCTCCGGGGCCGGAGGCGGCGGGGACAGTCGCACCTTCTTGCCGTTCACCGGGATCTCGTCGGCCACGGGGTTGACCGCGAGACTGCCGCCCACGGCGTACGCCACCACCACCTCGGGCGAGCCGATGAACGACAACGTCGCGGGGTTGCCGTCGTTGCGCGCCGGGAAGTTGCGGTTGAACGAGGAGACGATCGCGTTCGGCGTGCCCTTGGAGAACCCCTCGCGGTGCCACTGGCCGATGCACGGACCGCAGGCGTTGGCCAGCACCGTCGCGCCGAACTCCTCCAGCGTGGCGAGCAGCCCGTCCCTCTCGATCGTGGCGTACACCTGCTCGGAGCCGGGCGTGATGAGCAGCGGAACGCGCGCCTTCACCCCCTGTCCGAGCGCCTCGCGCGCCACGGAGGCGGCGCGCACGATGTCCTCGTAGGAGGAGTTGGTGCACGAGCCGACGAGCGCGGCGGAGAGCTCGACCGGATAGTTGTTGTCGCGCGCGGCGGCGGGCACCGCGGAGAGCGGGCGGGCCAGGTCGGGCGTGTGCGGACCGACCAGGTGCGGCTCCAGCGTGTCGAGGTCGATGTGCACGACGCGGTGGTAGAACTTCTCCGGCGCGGCCTCGACCTCGGGGTCGGCGGTGAGCAGGTCGCGGTTGGCGTTGCACAGGTCGGCGATCTCGCCCCTGCGCGTGGCGCGAAGGTACGCCTCCATGCGCGCGTCGTAGGGGAACATCGAAGTGGTGGCGCCGTGCTCGGCGCCCATGTTCGTCACCGTCGCCTTGCCGGTGCAGGAGATCGACGCGCACCCCGGGCCGAAGAACTCGACGACCGCGTTGGTGCCGCCCTTGACGGTGAGGATGTCGAGCAGCTTGAGGATGATGTCCTTGGGCGCCGTCCACCCCTTGAGCGCGCCGGTGAGCTTGACGCCGATCAGCTTGGGCTGCAGCACTTCCCAGGCGAAGCCGGACATCACGTCGACCGCGTCGGCGCCGCCGACCCCCGAGGCGAACATGCCGAGGCCGCCGGCGTTCGGGGTGTGCGAGTCGGTGCCGATCATCATCCCGCCGGGAAACGCGTAGTTCTCCAGCACCACCTGGTGGATGATCCCCGAGCCGGGCTTCCAGAAGCCGAGGCCGTAGCGGGCCGAGGACGACTCGAGGAAGGCGTACACCTCCTTGTTCAGTTCGATGGCGTGGGCGACGTCGGCCGCCGAGCCGGAACGGGCGATGATCAGATGGTCGCAGTGCACCGTGGTCGGGACCGCCGCGCGGTCCATCCCGGCGAGCATGAACTGGAGGATCGCCATCTGCGCGGTGGCGTCCTGCAGCGCGACCCGGTCGGGACGCAACGCCAGGTATGCCTTGCCCGCGTCGAGTTCGGCGTGGGCGGGATCGTCGAGGTGACCGAACAGCGTCTTCTCGGCCAGCGTCAGGGGACGGCCGAGGCGCCGGCGGACCACCGCCAGCCGTTCGCGCGTCTTCGTGTAAACGGACGTGACCAAGTCGGGGGTGCTCTCGATGGCTGCCATGCGTCGCCTCCCTTTCGTGACCGCTGCGCCTCCGCGCCCGCCCACCCGCCGCAGCACGTTGCAGTATAGACCCGTTGGCAGAGGAAAGATGCGTAGTCTGTGGACCGTGGACCGTGGGTAGGAACAGGGGCCTGGTGTACTGACGTTGTCAGGCCCTGGAGGGACTGGACCAGCACTTTTCACGGCCGCTCCGTTGAGGGTTCCCGGTCCACGGCGCACGGACCACGGTCCACGCCATCGCCCCATCCGGCTCCCCCGATCGCTGGACGCGCGGCTATATACTCTGATCATGCCTCACCGGTTGAAGGTCGCGGACATCATGAGCCGGAACGTCGTCACGCTGACCGTGGACGACACGCTGGCCGATGCCCGTGACACGATGACCCGCGGCAACATCCACCACCTCCCCGTGGTGCGGGAAGGCAGGCTCGTCGGCCTGGTGACGCACCACGACCTGCTCTCGGCCTCGGTCTCGGTGTTCGCCGAGGTCCCGGCGCGCGAGGAGCGCCAGTTGTTCGCCCGCATCCCGGTGCAGGAGCTGATGCACGACGCCGTTACGGTGACCGCCGACACGCCGATACGCGACGCCGGCGCGATCCTGCTCGACACCGCGTTCGGCTGCCTGCCGGTGGTCGATCGCGAGGGACACCTGCTCGGAATCGTCACCGAGACCGACTATCTCCGCCTGGCCGTTCGCATGCTGGACGCGATCCAGGCCTGACGTGGTGCGAGGGCGCCGCGCCGCCGGCGCGCGAACCCGCAACGACGCGCATTCGTTCTACGACTGGGAGGCCGACATGCGCCGAGCCCTCGTCGCTTCGATCCTGTTCACCACCATCGCGTGCCACGGTGAACGCACGCCCACGACCTTCACCGAGACGCGCTCGTTCCCTGTCGCCGCGGGTAAGGTCGTCAGGCTCGACCTCGGCTCGCTCGACCTCGAGGTACGCGTCGCGGACACCGACTCGATCGGTGTCGAGGTCTCGCTCGAGGCCCGGTCGAGCGCGCCCGGCGCCGCGCGGCGCTGGATCGAGTCGCACCGGCCCGCCTATTCCGACGGCCCGTCCAGACTCGTCGTCGAGGTCCCGAAGCGCAGCCATGGAACGTTCATGGTCGGCTACTTCCGGTCCGACGGCGATGTCCGCCTGACCATCCCTCCCTCTTGCCGGTTGGAGGTGGAGACGTCGTCGGGTGACGTCACGCTCGACGGCATCGGACCGCTCGACGGCGCGGTGCGGGTGACCACGGCGTCCGGCGACCTCGAGGTGCGCGGCGGGGCGCGCGAGATCGTGGTCAGGACGGCATCCGGAGACGTGGACATCGACGCCGGCGCGCTCGATCGGTTGGAAGCCGACACGGCCTCCGGCGAGGTCGTGCTCCGCTCCGGCGCCCGCCAGGCGATCGTCGACACGGCATCCGGCGAGGTCGATCTCTCCGACCTGAGCGGCGAACTTTCCGTCCATACCACGTCGGGCGACGTCCGGGCACGCTGGGCGGTCCCACCCGCCGGCGGTCGGATCGAAGTCAACACTACCTCGGGAGACATCGCGCTCAACCTGCCTACGGCCGCCGTGCTGACAGGGCGCGCCCGGACGAGGACGGGGCGGCTCGAGTCCGACTGGAAGGGGTCGTGGGACAGGCGAAGGTCGTTGCAGCTTCCCGCGACCGCGGCCGCGGCCACCACGATCGAACTGCGCGCGACCTCGGGGGACATCGAACTCCTGCACTCCGACGCGCCGGAAGGCGAGGAGGCGCACGCGACGGGCGACACCGAGGCTCCGGCGCCGCTCGAGGCTCCGGCGCCGCCCGAGGCCCCGGAATCACCCGTTCCGCCGTCGATCCCCGAATCCACGCGCTGACGCGGGCAACCCGACCGGCGGACCGGACAGGAGGAAACTCACTGTCCGGTTCGTCGTATATCATCCGGAGAGATGGATATCCGTTCGGGCACGTTCGCCGTTCCGGATTCGGTCCAGGTCGTCCTCCCCGGTCGGAGGTGGTGGCAACGCCACGACAACCGTCCGCGTAGCGTGATCCTCCTGCTCGTCGGCGCGGTGGCCTTGTTCGCCGGCCTGTTCGGCGTGGTCAGACGGATCGGCGAGTTCCAGCGACTCGACTTCCACGCGGTCCGCTCGGAGGTGGGATTCGAGGTCGCCGGCGTGGCGCCGCGCAGCGGCGCGGCGCGGGCCGGCCTCACGTGGGGCGACCTCATCGTCGCCGTCGACGGCGTGCCGGCGTCGCAACTCGGGAATCTCGAACGCGCGCTGTACGCCCGTCCGGTCACGGTTCTCGAAGTGAGGCGGGGCGAGGCGGTGCGCGAAGTCGCGTACTACGCGCCGGTCGCCCGGATCGACGTCCGCTACCTGCTCGTCGCGTTCGCGGCGATGTTCACGCTGGTCGTCGCCGCGCTCGTCTACCTCGGGCACCCGACCGGCAACGCCGGCCGCTTCCTGGCGCTGGCCGAGGCGCTGTTCGTCGCGGTCGTGGTGCCGCTGCCGCGCAGCCCCGACGCCTCCTGGCAGTGGCTGCTGCTGATGCGCGACTTCGGCCGGCTCGCCCTTCCGCCGCTGCTCGTGATGTTCTTCTCCACCTTCCCGCGCCGCACGCTGCGGCGAGGGTGGCAGTGGCTCGCGTTCGTGCCGTCGCTCGCCGTCGCGGCGGGGCGCACGGCGCTGGCCGCCGGGTGGCTCGACCCGGTCGCCGGAGGCGTGTTGGTGCCCGAGGCGCTCGACGGCGCCACGGCGGTGCTCGCCGTCCTCGGCGTGGTCGCCTCGGCCGCGCTCGGCTTCAGCTCCTACCTCGCCAGCCGCGACGACCCGACCCGCCGCCGTCAGGTCGAGTGGGTCGCGCTCGGGGCCGCCGCCGGATTCACCCCGTACCTGCTGCTTTCGCTGATTCCGCAGTGGGCCGGAGCCGAGATGGAGGTGCTCTCCTGGGTCTCGCTCCTGCCCCTGGCGCTGGTGCCGATCGGCGTCGCGTCGTCGCTCCTCGAGTTCCGCCTGTGGGACCTCGAGGACATCGCCCGCCAGGTGGTCGCCACCGGCGTCGCCGTGCTCCTCGGCGGCCTGTCGTTCGCATTCCTCAACTTCGCGCTCACCCAGGTCGGCTTCCGCTTCGGCCAGTGGCGCAACCTGGTCGCGGTCGTGGGGGGGGTCCTCCTCGTCCTGCTCGCGCTGCCGGCGCGGCGGCTCCTGCTCGAGGGGTTCGAGCGGCTGCAGTACCGCGAGCGTCTGTCCGCACGGCGCGCCCTGACCACGTTCGCGGAGGAGGCCGTGGGTCACCGGGACCCGGAGGCGCTGCTGGTCCGGCTCGGCCAGTTGCTGCGCGACGCCCTCGCCGTCGACCGCGTGGTCACCTACCTGCTGCAAGGCGACCGGCTGGTGCCCTGGCCGCGCGACGACAGGTATCCGGTGCTGGCCGCCGACCAGGCGCAGGGGCTCTTCCCGACCGCGCGCGAGCGCGTCCTGCGCGACGAGGGGCTGTGGCATCGCTTCCCGCTCGAGCGCGACGGCCGCATCGTCGGGGTGGTCTACTGCGGGCGCCGCCACGGACAGCTTCCCCTCGGTCACGGCGAGCGCAGGCTCGTCTCGGCCCTGGTCGCGCAGGCCGCACTGGCGCTGGAGAACTCCCTGTTGCTCGCCGACCTGCGCCGGCAGGTGGAGGAACTGCGCCTCCTCGAGGCCTACCTGGAGAGGATCTTCCAGTTCTCCGCCGCCGCGCTGCTGATCTGCGACGCCTCCGGCAAGGTGCTGCGCGCCAACGAGCGCGCCGCGCAGCTCCTGCGCCTGCCCCACGAGGAGCTGGTCGGCGCGCCGCTCGCCGCGCTCGTCGAACTGCGCCAGGAGTGGAGGAGCGCGCTGCCGGCCGGATTGTCCAGCGTACAGGTCCGCTTCCTGGTCGGCGACGAGGTGCGGGCGGGACTCCTCTCCACGTCGGCGCTCGAGGTCGAACCGGGCCGTTTCGACGGCCGGGTCGTCGCCCTCGACGACATCTCGGAGCAGCTCCGCCTCGAGCAGCGCCTGGCCGAGCAGGAGCGCCTCGCCGCCCTCGGCCGGCTGGCCGCCGGCCTCGCCCACGAGGTCAACACGCCGGTCACCGGCATCGCGTCGTACTCGCAGATGCTGCGCGACCTCACCCTTCCCGCCGACCCGCGCGCGCCCCTCGTCGAGAAGCTCGAGGAGCAGGCGTTCCGCGTCGCGCGCATCGTCTCCAACCTGCTCGAACTGGCGCGACCTTCCGGCGGCGAGCGACAGTACGTCGACCTCGCCGAGGTGGTGCGCGACGAGTTCGTTCAGACGCGCGCCGAGGCCGAACGGGCCGGCATCGAGCTGCGGCCCAGCGCCGACCAGGCCGCCGTGGTCAGCGGAAATCGGGTGCAGCTCGAACTGGTGGTGCACAACCTGGTCCGCAACGCGGTCCAGGCCACGCCCGCCGGGGGAGTCGTGACCATGAGCGTGGGCTGCCGCGACGGCACGGTCGTGCTCGCGGTCGCCGACACCGGACCCGGCGTACCCGAGGAACTGCGCTTGAGGATGTTCGAACCGTTCGTGACCACGCGCGAGGGCCGCGGCGGCACCGGTCTGGGGCTCGCGATCTCGCGCGACATCGTCGCCGCCCACGGCGGCACCATCGAGGCCAGCGCGAACCAACCGCACGGCACCGTCATGCTGGTCGAGCTGCCCGGCATCGGGGGAGGCGCATGAACATCCTGATCATCGACGACGAACCGGTGCTGCAGGACGTGCTCGGCACGCTGCTGCGCCGCGACGGCTTTCAGGTCACGCAGGCGACCACCGCGGCCGACGGGCTGCGCATGGCCGCCGAGCTCGACCCGGATCTCGTCCTCCTCGACCTGATGTTGCCGGATCGACCCGGGCTCGACGTGCTCAAGGACCTCAAGGCCCACGACCCCGAGACGGTGGTGGTCGTGATCACCGCCTTCTCGTCGGTCGAGACGGCGATCGCCGCGATGCGCGACGGCGCGTTCCACTACATCCCCAAACCGTTCAAGAACCAGGAGGTCATCCTCACCGTCCGCAAGGGCCTCGAGCAGCGGCGCCTGCGCACCGAGAACCGCGACCTGCGCCAGCGCCTCGCCGGCCTCGACAACTTCGTCTGGCGCAGCGCGGTGATGGAGCAGGTGATCGAGCTGGTCCGGCGCGCCGCGCCGTCGCGTTCCAACATCCTGCTCACCGGCGAGTCGGGCACCGGCAAGGAGCTGCTCGCTCGCGCCCTGCACCAGCTCTCCGCGCGATCCGAGGGGCCGTTCGTGGTCGTCAACACCAGTTCCGTGCCGATCGACCTCCTCGAGTCCACGCTCTTCGGCCATGTCCGCGGCGCGTTCACCGGGGCGGTCGCGACGCGGCGCGGCCTGTTCGAGGTCGCCGACGGCGGCACGATCTTCCTCGACGAGATCGGCACGGTGCCGCCGCAGACGCAGGCGAAACTGCTGCGCGTCATCCAGGAACGCGAGTTCATCCCGGTCGGCAGCGAGCAGACCGTCAAGGTGGACGTGCGGATCATCGCCGCGACCAACGCCGACCTGCCCAGGATGGTCGCCGAGGGGACCTTCCGCGAGGACCTCTACTACCGCCTCAACGTGATCTCGATCGAACTGCCGCCGCTGCGCGCCCGGAAGGAAGACATCCCGGCGCTGGCCTCGCACTTCCTGCGCCGCTTCGGCGAGGAGAACGGCAAGCCGGCGCCCACCCTCACCCCACCGGCGCTCGACGTCCTGCTCAACTACCACTGGCCGGGAAACGTGCGCCAACTCGAGAACGCGATCGAGCGCGCGGTCGTCCTGGCCCCCGGCACGACGCTCGGCATGGACCTGCTCCCCGCCGAGATCCTGGCGCCCCAGCCATCGAGCGTGGCCCAGCTCCCGAGCGACGGGCTCGACCTGCGCGACGCGGTCAACCAATACACCCGGGCGCTGATCGAGGCGTCACTCGCCCGCTGCGGGGGTGTGCAACGGCGCGCCGCCCAGATCCTGCGCGTCCGGCCCTCCACGCTCAACGAGATGATCCGCAGGCTGGGCATCCAGGCCGCCGAAGAGGAGTGAAGAACAAGGGGAGAGGGAAGAGCGAAGAGACCGGGGTCCGGGGTCCGGGGTCCGGGGTCCGGGGACAGAAGAGCAGGGGAGAGGGAAGAGCGAAGAGACCGGGGTCCGGGGTCCGGGGTCC
>JBFMCD010000132.1:0-6788 GCA_040754885.1 Acidobacteriota bacterium | reverse complement strand
CGGCCGTAGAAGTCGAGGCGGTTGTTCGGCCGCGCGAAGCCGTGCCCCTCGTCGGTGTAGACCACGTAGGTGACCGGCAGCTTCTTGTCGCGCATCGCCTTGACGATCTGGTCCGCCTCGCGGATGTTCACCCGCGGGTCGTTGGCGCCCTGCGCCACGATCAGCGGCACCTTGATGTTCGAGGCGTGGAAGAGCGGCGAGATCTTCTGGTTGAACGCCTCGTCGGTCTCGACCTCGCCGACGCGCAGCGTGAACATCCTCTTCATCGGCGCCCAGTACGGCGGGATCGCCGCGAGCAGCGTCTTGATATTGGAGGGGCCGACGATGTCCACGCCGCACGCGTACAGGTCGGGCGTGAACACCAGGCCGGCGAGCGTCGCGTAGCCGCCGTACGAGCCGCCGTAGATGCACACCTTCTTCGCGTCGGCGATGCCCTTGTCGATCGCCCACTTCACCGCGTCGGTGAGGTCGTGCTGCATGGTGCCGACGCCCCACTGGCCGTTGCCGGCGTTGAGGAACTTCTTGCCGAAGCCGGTCGAGCCGCGGAAGTTGACCTGCAGCGTGGCGTAGCCGCGGTTGGCGAACCACTGCGCCTCGGGGTCGTAACCCCAACCGTCGCGAGCCCACGGCCCGCCGTGGACGTTGAGTACGAGCGGGAGGTTCTTCGCCTCGACGCCGACCGGCAGCGTCAGGTAGCTGACCAGCTCGAAGCCGTCACGCGCCGTGATCACCACCGGCTTCATCGGCGCCAGGGTGTACTTGGCCAGGTCGGGCTGGTTGGAGAAGAGGAACTCGCCCTTCTTCGCGGCGCGGTTGTAGGCGTACCAGTTCACCGGGCCGTTGTCGCTCTGAAAGGTGACGATCCAGTTCTGGTCGGCGCGGTCGCGACCCGACAGGTAGAACTCGCCGGGCTGGATCTTCGCGATCGCCTCGAAGTCGGCCTTGATCGCCGGGTCGAGCACCGTCCACTCGTTCTTCAGGTAGTTGAAGCCGACGGCCTGGACCGCCTTGGTGTCGGGGTGGATGATCACGCCGCCGACGTCCACGCGCGGGTCCTGCGCGATCACCTTCAGCTCCTTGCCGGTGGCGACGTCGAGGAGGACGAGCCGCGCGGTGTCGCCGCCGATCGAGGTCTCGGCGTAGATCGCCTTGCCGTCGGCGGTGAAGTCGGCGCCGCCGCCGTTCTCGCCGAACGGCCAGACGGCGAGGTCGCGCCAGGCGGCGTCCTTGCCGTCGCGCACGCGCAGGATCGTCGAGGCGTCCTTGGGGTTCTGCGCCTGCGCGCCGCGGATCTGGAACTTCGAGTCGGTGATCCAGCCGAGCACGTCGCCGGGGTTCTCCGTGTCGAGGGCGATCGCGCCGGTGGTCAGGTCGATCCGGTGCATGTCGAACACGCGCCGGTCGCGGAGGTTCAGGCCGACCAGGATTTCGTTGGGGAAATTCTTGTCGGTCATGATGTTGGCGGCCTTGATCCCCTGGAACGGCGTGAGGTCGCGGACGACCTTGCTGGTCAGGTCCACCGAGTAGACGTGGAAGTTCTCGTCGCCGCCGAAGTCCTGCATGTAGAAGAGGTGGTTGCCGTCCTCGGCCCAGAAGTGGATGCGGATGCCGCGGTGCGTGTCGTTGGTGACCTGGACGTCGTCGGTCTTGCCGATCGTCCTCACCCACACGTTCATCACGCCCTTGTCGGACGGCGCCAGGTAGGCGAGCCGGGTCCCGTCGGGGGAGATGCGGGGCGTCGCCTTGACCGGGTTGCCGACCAGGATCTCGCGCGGGATGAGCGGCGGAAGCTCCGCCCACGAGGCGGCAGCCCCCGTCAGTCCGAGCGCCAGGCACACCCCGGCCGCGATCACGAATCGTCTCGTCATGCGCATGAAAGCCCTCCTTGTTGTCACTCCGTGTGGCGATACGAACGGGCCGCGGAAAGGTTATCGGACGGGGACGTCGCGCGCCCCGTCCGTGCGGCCGCGGGTCCGGTCACTCCTCCTCGGCGTGGGGGTGCCAGAGGTTCTTCGCCTGCAGCTCCGCCTCGGCGGCGGCCACGCCGGCCTTGAACTCGTCCCACAGCTCGGGCGTGACGGTGACGCCCTTCTTGGTCGGCTTCAACTCCTCGTTGGCGTCGGTGTAGAACAGGCGGAAGTCCACGTATGTCCGTCCCTTGAACGTGGACAGCGAGACCTGCATCGTCTCCTCGGCGTTGCGCTTGAACTCGTGGAGTACCTTACGATCGTCCGGCATCAAGACCTCCGTGCGCCGGGGAGTCTAGCAGGCGCGGAGGGGAGGGCGTCATGGATCGACCGTCAACTCCAGCCGTCGTGGTCCCTCCGGCCGAGGCGGAGCCGCAGCCGGTGGCCCGCGCCCGGGGCGCGCGCATGGCGGTGCTGATCGGGGCGCGGGAGGGCGCCCCGCGCTTCATCACGCGGCGGTTCCTGCTCGACCCGGGGGCGAGGATCCCCCTGCACCGCCACGACACCATCGAGCACGAGCAGGTCGTGGTGCGCGGCGAGATGGTGATCACGCTCGACGGCGAGCGCCGCGTCGTGCGCGCCGGAGACGCCGTGTTCCTCCCCGCCGGGTGCGCGCACGCCTACGAGAACCTCGGCGCCGATGAGGTCGAGTTCATCTGCGTGGTGCCCAGCTCCCGCGACTACCAGACCGAGTGGCTGGAGGACCCTCCGCCCGGCGCCTGCGCCGGCTGACCTGCTTCCCGCAGCCGTGGTCCGGGCCGTCCTGGCCCCGGTCGCGTTGGCGCCGCCTTGCCCGCGCGGCGAAGCGACCGGCCGGCCCGCGGTTGAGGCTCGACTGCGAGAGTGATATGGAGAAACGTGCAAATCTGCACGCCTATGTGTGTCACTTCGCACGAATGGCATTGACATCGCGCTCGAACGGGCGCAGAATCCGCGCAACCTGGGCTCGCTGGAGGGCACCGTGGACAAGAAGACCGTTCTCGCGAAGTGCAAGGCCGAAGGTGTACGCTTCATGCGTCTCACCTTCACGGACATCGACGGCGTGATCAAGAACGTCGAGGTGCCGGCGTCGCAGTTCGACAAGGCGCTGGACGGCCAGATCATGTTCGACGGGTCCTCGATCGAGGGGTTCACGCGCATCGAGGAGTCGGACATGCTGCTCAAGCCCGACCTCGACACCTTCGCCGTCTACCCCTGGCCGACGCCGTACGGGAAGGTCGCCCGGCTGGTGTGCGACATCTACAACCCGGACGAGACGCCGTTCGCCGGCTGCCCGCGCCAGACGCTGAAGCGGATCGTCGCCCAGGCCGCCAGGAAGGGGTGGACGATGATGGCCGGCCCGGAGGCGGAGTTCTTCCTGTTCAAGCGCGACGCGGACGGGCGGCCGAACCACCAGGTGCACGACATCGGCGGCTACTTCGACCTCACTCCGGTGGACCTCGGGGAGGAGGCGCGACGGGACATCGTCGAGGTGCTCGAACGGATGGGGTTCGAGGTCGAGGCGGCGCACCACGAGGTGGCCCCCGGCCAGCACGAGATCGACTTCAAGTACGCCGACGCGGTGGCCACCGCGGACAACATCGTGACGTTCAAGTTCGTGGTCAAGAAGGTGGCGATGGACCACGGCCTGCACGCCTCGTTCATGCCCAAGCCGATCTTCGGCGTCAACGGTTCCGGGATGCACACCCACCAGAGCCTGTTCGACGCCAGGGGACACAACGTCTTCCACGACCCCAAGGGCCCCTACGGCCTGTCCAAGGTCGCCCGCGGCTACATCGCCGGCATCCTCGAGCACGCCCGGGCGTTCGTCGCGGTGACCAACCCCCTGGTCAACTCGTACAAGCGCCTGGTGCCCGGGTACGAAGCGCCGGTCAACGTGGCCTGGTCGGAGAAGAACCGCTCGCCGCTGGCCCGCGTGCCCGCGCGCCGCGGCGTCGGGACGCGCTGCGAGGTCCGCGTGCCGGACCCCGCGTGCAACCCGTACCTGGCGATTGCCGTGATGCTCGCCTCCGGCCTCGACGGCGTGGCCCGCGGCCTCGACTGCGGCGCGCCGGTCGACCGCAACATCTTCGAGATGTCCGAGCGCGAGAAGCGCCGCCTGCGCATCCGCCAGCTCCCCGCCAACCTCTCCGAGGCGCTCGACCACCTCGAGCGCGACAAGGTCCTGCGCGCCGCCCTCGGCGACCACATCCTCGACAACTACGTGCGCAACAAGCGCGAGGAGTGGCACCGCTACATCTCCGTGGTCACGGAGTGGGAGCGGGAGCAGTACCTCGAGCAGTTCTGAGCCGATCCGGGGCGACCCGGTGCGAGCGAGCCTCGACGGGTCCGGAGCGACCCGGCCCTCGCATTCCCGGCGCCGGGTGACCGGACTCACTGACGCCTGCGACCGCGTCGCACTAGATTGTCCGTGCAGCCGATCAGGAGCGCGCCCGCATCCCCCCCGGCGGAGACAGGCGGACTGGGGGGAACATGCAGGCGACACACGCACCGTGGGCGATCGTCCTGGCCGCCGGCGACGGCAGCCGACTGGGTCCCTACACCGCCGGTCCGGACGGCGCCGTGGTGCCCAAGCAGTACTGTTCCTTCCGCGGCGGGCCGTCGTTGCTGCGCAGGGCCCTCGATCGGGCGGCCGGCCTGGCGAGACGCGAGAACATCCTCGTCGTGGTCGCGGCGCAGCACCGCCGCTGGTGGCGGGACGAGGTCGCGGACCTGCCCGACGAGAACGTGGTCGTGCAGCCGTGCAACCGGGGCACGGCGTGCGGGTTGCTCCTGCCGCTCGCACACGTGCGACTGCGCGCGGCGGGAGCCGCCGTGGCGGTGCTCCCGTCCGACCACCACGTGGACGACGAGTGGACGTTCACGCTGGCCATGCGCCGCGCGTTGCGCGTCGCCACGCGCGATGGCGAGCACCTGGTCCT
The DNA here is from genome assembly GCA_040754885.1 of Acidobacteriota bacterium. Lineage (GTDB taxonomy): Bacteria > Acidobacteriota > Thermoanaerobaculia > Thermoanaerobaculales > Thermoanaerobaculaceae > JBFMCD01. The sequence continues at coordinate 1,900 of JBFMCD010000132.1, read as the reverse complement.
GCTCGGCATCAGCCCGGACGGACCGGACACGGGCTACGGCTGGATCCGCACCGAAGGGGACACGGGCCGCGTTCCGGGGCGGGTCGTCTCGTTCATCGAGAAGCCGGACGCCGAACTGGCGGAGCGGCTGCTCGAGCGCGGCGCGCTGTGGAACAGCTTCACGTTCGTCGCCCAGGCGGACGCGCTGTGGGAGATGTTCCGGCGCCGGCTGCCCTGGCTGGTCGAGCGCTTCTCGCTGGCGTTCGCCGCCGGCGAGGGCGCGTGGTGGCGCGCTCCGCTGTGGGAGGTGTACGAGACGTTGCCCAGCCTCGACTTCTCGAGGGTGATCCTCGAGAGAGCAGGGGAGAGCCTGCGCGTGGTGCCGGTCCCGCCGTGCGGCTGGACCGATCTCGGCACACCCGAGCGAGTCAGCGCCTGCATCGACCGCCTCGGCGTCGGCGGTGAGGCGGAGGCGAGGGCGTCCGACGCCGCCGGCCGCGCCGCCGTGGACCTGGCGGTCGCCGTTCGCACCCGGAGCGGGCAGTCTCTCCAGCACTGACCGGGAGCCGTCGCGGGCGGGTCGCTCCGGCCGGTGCCGCGACTTCCGCGGTCGCGGTCAGAAGCGGACGGTCAGGCCGGTGAGCAGGCGGTCCTCGCTGCCCTCGTCGAAGTCGAGACGCTCGCCGCCGAGCTGCAGGGAGAAGACGCGGGACAGGTTGATCAGCGCCGACAGCGAGACCCGGGAGTTGCTCGGCCGGGTCTCGACGATCACGTCGTCGCTGCGCTGGATCCGGAACACCGACAGGGCCGAGGTGTAGTCGGCGGTGACGTACACCCGCGACCCGAAGGTCTTGCCGAGGGACACGTACCAGGAGGTGTAGGAGCCGGCCTCCGCGCGGTCGATGCGCGAGGCGTTGGCGGTGATGTCGAACCCCCAACCGAGCAGGTCGTTGGTCGACACGCCGGCGTTCAGGCGGTCGGCGGCCGGCTCGCCGCGGTTGTTCCGGTCGCGCGCGTATCCGCCCCACACGCGCAGCCGCTTCACCGGCGTGACCGTGATCCGCGCCCCCACCGACTCGAAGAGCAGACCCTCGAGCTGGCGCGGGTCCACGGGGCGGCCGTTGATGATGTCGTCGCTGATCGTCCGGACGTCGATCGAGCGCCCGCGGTGGTAGGTGGCGAGGACCTCGAAGGCGCGGACCGGGGCCCAGCGGACGTTGCCGAAGAAGTAGTTCAACCCGCCGTCGCCGTTGCCTCCCGGTCCCTCGAGGTCGTACTCGAGCGCCTGGTAGAGGAAGAACGTCGTCCCCGAGGGGATGAAGTTGGACAGCGTCACGACCGAGCGCTCGACGACGTCCTGGTTGCGCACCTGCACATAGCCGAGGACGTGCCGCCTTCCCGCGCTGCCGTCGAGCGCCAGGTAGGCGCCGGCCTTCCGGACGTCCTCCGCGTAGCCGGCGTCGTAGTACTCGGGCTCCAGACCGCCGAACAGGCCGAACCGGAACCGCCCGAGCGGGCCCTGTCGCTTCTGCCGCCACTCGAGCATCGCTCCGCCTACCGACCCCAGCGCGCCCAGTTCGTTGAGCCACATCTGGCCGACCCGGAATCCGAGTCCGCTCTCCGCGCGGTAGCCGAGATAGGCGTCGTACAGCGACCGGACGTTGTCGCGTTCGCTCGACGGGTAGGAGATGAACCGCCCCTCGAGAGCGTACTCGAGCCCCGACCGCTCCGGGTGGCCGCCGTGAAGCGCCAGCGTGGAGATCAGTTCGCGGAAGTCGCGCGTCTCGTCGCCGATGTCCTGGCGAGAGGCCTGGGCGAAGAGGGTGAAACGTCCCCAGTGCGGGGATGACTGGGCGTGGGGGGCGCCCCCCCCCGCGCGGCGCCGGCGCGCGCGGGCCCCCCCGGGGGCATTACACCCGTA
>JBFMCD010000131.1:0-37541 GCA_040754885.1 Acidobacteriota bacterium | reverse complement strand
CATCTGCTGGACGAGCGGGAGGAGCGCGAAGGCGTTGATGTCCATGGTCCAGTGGAAGTGGTGGAGGGTCAGCTCCGGCACCGACTTGAGGACTCCCGACGCGGCGTTGGAGACCAGGATCTCCAGCCCGCCCCAGGCGCTCTCGATCTCGCCGAACATGCGCGCGACGTGTTCCTCGTTGGCGACGTTGCCCTTGAGCAGGAGGGCGCGCGCGCCGCGCTGCTCGATCTCGGCCGCTACCTCCTCGGCCGCCGACCGGTTGCGGAAGAAGTTGATCGCCACGTCCACCTTGAAGTCGGCAAGCGACAGCGCGATGGCCCGGCCGATGCCCCGTGAGGAGCCCGTCACGAGGGCGCGCTTGCCGCGGATGCGCAGATCCATGTTGTGCCTCCGTCTCAACGATACCCGCAACCGCCGGGGCTGGCAAACGCGCACGCCCGGCGCCGCCGCGGCTGCCCGCGCGCCACCGCAGGGCGCGCCCGTAACATGCTCCGTGCAAAGTGCTATACTCCCCGCCCCGGTGAACACCGGCTCTGGAGGACATCCCAATGCAGTTGGTGGCTACGGAGTTGCGGCCCGGCTACATCGTCATCCACAACGGGCAACTGCATCGCGTGATGACGGTCACCCACATCACGCCGGGAAACTGGCGCGGCATGGTCCAGTGCAAGTTGCGCAACATCAAGACCGGCAACCAGCTCGAGCACCGGTTCCGGTCCGAGGACCGCGTCGAGAAGGCCAGCCTCGAGACGCACGAGATGCAGTACCTGTACTCGGACTCCTCCGGTCACCACTTCATGAACCTCGAGACCTACGAGACCGTCACGCTCAACGACGAGACGCTCGGCGACGCGCTGTCCTACATGCTCGCCGAGACGGTGATCACGGTGGACTTCTTCGAGAACAACCCGATCGCCGTCGAACTGCCCAACACCGTCGTGCTGACGATCGTCGAGACCGACCCGCCGATGAAGGGCGCGACCGCGGCCGGCGGCTCCAAGCCGGCCAAGCTCGAAACCGGCCTGGTCGTGCAGGTGCCCCAGTTCGTCGAGTCCGGGATCAGGGTGATCGTCGACACGCGGACCGGCGAGTACGTGTCGCGCGCCGACAAGTAGCGACCACCCTCAGAAGACCGGGCCCCCGACCAACAGGAACAGCGGGCCGCTCCCGTCGTCGGGCAGAACGACCTCGAGACGGATGATCCGCACGAACGAGGCCCTGGTGCTGTCCACCAGGAGGCCGACACCGGCGTCGGCGCGGAGTCCCTCGGAATCCGGCCCGACCCGGGCTCTCCAACTGGCTCCGAAGTCGGCGAACGCCTCGATTCCGATGACGCCCAGGCGGAGCACCTCTCCCGTGATCTGACGCCGCCACTCCAGGTTCGCCACCGCGCGCGACGTTCCGTCGAACGTGTCCGGTTCCCAGCCGCGCAGGCCGACGTTGGCTCCGAGGGTGAGCTGCCGGTCACCGTCGAGGTCGTGGCCGAGGTCGAGCGCGACGCGCGCCCGCAGCCCCTGGGAACCGGTTTGCGCGGTCCCCGCCTCGAACCGGGCGAGGACGTTGTTCGGGTCGGAGCGGTCGAACCGGCCGGAGACGTCCGCCTTCAACCACGTGTAGCGCGTCCCGGTCAACCACCCCTTGACGACGTCGCCGCGCACCAGCGTCCGCTCGAAGTCGCCGCCGAACGCAGGGAGCGACACGCCGAGACCGACGCGCCAGTTCGGGCCGAGCGGGACGTCCTCCTGGCGCACCAGGGCGCGGAACCCCTGCACCACCTCCCAGCGCTCCGTCTGGTGCTCCCAGCCGACCTCGAAACCGGCCAGGTCACGGTCGAGCGGCTTCGGATAGGGCTCCCCGTCCTGCCAACGCCAGTCCTCGAAGCGCGCCGCCTCGCCGAACGCCGCCAGGGTCAGCCGGCGGGTGGCGTCTCCGCCGGTCTCGATCCTCCGCCCCGCCCAGAGGCGGAAGTCGCGCCGCAGCGCCGCGCCCGAGACCACCTTGCTCCCCCGGCTCCACAGGTGGTCCGTCTGCTTTTCGCGCAACCACCCGACCCCACCGGCCCTGCGTGTGTCGAAGGCGAAGAACGGGTACTCCAGGGCAAGAGCGTCCTCCGAGCCGTCGCTGGCCTCGGTGCGGGCCACGCTCAGCCTCCACCTGCTGCCAAGGAGCAGCGGGTCGAGGTAACGCAGCATCGTCGTGTTCCGCTCGGGGCGATCCCGGTACTCCAGTTCGAGCGTCTTCCCCCACCCGAGCAGGTTGTCGTCGGAGACGGTGAAGCCGGCGTTCTCGCGGTCGCCGTAGCGCCCGTACGCGATCGACGCCTCGAGCGTCCACTGATCGTGCGTCTCGACCGTCACTTCCGCCCCGCCCTCCACGGCGCGGGCGGAGATGCGCACCGGCTGCAGGACCCCGGTGGCGCGCAGAAGCCGCTCGCTCTCTTTCAGCGCTGCAGGGTCGAGAGGGTCGCCTTCCTCGAAGAGCAGCAGCGACCGGATGAAGCGCTCCCGGGTCACCACGTGCAGCGCGTTCGCCGCCCGGTACGGCCACGCCGAGGTCGACGGGTCGGAGATGTCGAACACGTTGAAGCGGACGACGCGCACCGACACGATCGGCACGCCCCCGGCCGGGCCGCCCAGATCCGCAGCGGCCAGCAGCGCGATCACCAGCCCGGCAAGCATCTCGTTTTATTCTACGGGGCGTGCGGCCCGACCGTCCGCGCGGAGGGTGACCTCCGCCACACGGGAAACGCGCGGCGCGCCGAACGGTGCGCGCGGCGGCGCGGCCGCGAGCCGGGGTGCCCCGTTCAGTAGCTGAACGTACCGAGTTTGACCTTGCCGCGGAACACCCAGTAGACGACGGCGGTGTAGGCGACGACGAACGGCATGCCGGCGAGGGCGATGGTGCGCATGATCCCGAGTGTCTTCTGCGAGGACGCGGCGTTGTAGATGGTCAAGTTGTACGTGGGGTCGAGCGTCGAGACGATCAGGTTCGGGAACAGCGCGACACCGAAGAGGAACACCAGCGCCGCGATCGTGCACGCCGAGGACACGAAGGCGTACAGCGGCTTTCCCTTGTAGATCGCGCGTGGGATGTTTGCGATCGCCAGCACGTTGAGCACTACCACCAGCCACGCCCACGGGTAGGCGGTGAAGTTCGCCGTGGCGTGCGGGACGCGGACGAGGGTGAAGATGGTCGTGAGGATGTAGAGCACGAGGAAGAAGCCGAAGGTCCGCCAGATCCAGTGCTGCACTCGCTCCTGAAGTTCCCCCTCGGTCTTCAGGTACAGGTAGATCGAGCCGTGCATGGCGAAGGTCGCGACGGCGAGGAAGCCGACGAGCAGCGGGTACGGGCCGAGCAGGTCGAAGAACGTTCCGACGTATTCCTTGTCCGGCCCGATCGGCAGCCCTCCGATCGAATCGCCGACGGCGACGCCGAACAGGAACGTCGCCAACGTCGAGGAGGCGAAGAACGCCCCGTCCCAGAAACGCCGCCAGCCGCGCTCCTCGCGCTTGGAGCGGAATTCCATCGACACGGCGCGGAAGATGAGGGCGAAGAGGAGCAGCATGAACGCCAGGTAGTAGCCGGAGAACGCCGTCGCGTAGGCGTGCGGGAACGCCGCGAACAGGGCGCCGCCGAACGTCACCAGCCACACCTCGTTGCCGTCCCACAGCGGCCCGATCGAGTTCATCACGATCCGCCGCTCGGTGTCGGTGCGCACCGCGAGGTGGAGGATCCCGACGCCGAGGTCGAAACCGTCGAGGATCGCGTAACCGGCGAGCAGGACGCCGAGCAGACCGAACCACAGGGTGTTCAGGTCCATCGCCTCACCTCCCCCGCCCGACCGGACCGCGTCCCTGGTCGGTCAGCGACGCGCCGCCCTGCCCGGCGAGCGCCGCGGCGGCGCCGAGCAGCCCCTCCCCGGTCGTGCGGTCCGGCGGCGCGGAGCCGTCGTCGGGACCGTGGTGGATCTTATCGTTGAGGACGAACACCCACACGGCGAAGAGCATGAGGTAGATCACGGAGAACATCACGATCGAGGTCAGCACGGCGTTGGCGCCGACCGCCTTCGACACGCCGTCCTGGGTCCGGAGCAGGCCGTAGACCACCCACGGCTGCCGTCCGACCTCGGCGGCCACCCAGCCCAACTGGTTGGCCGCGAACGGCCCGACCACCGCGAACACGTAGATCCAGAGCAGCCACCGCTGGGCCGCGAGCGTGCCGCGCCAGAGGAAGAACGCCCCGGCCAGCGTGAGGGCGATGAAGGCGACGCCGAGCCCGACCATCACGTGGTAGGAGAGGAACGGGACGAGCACCGGCGGGCGATCCTGCGGGGCAATCCGGTCGAGCCCGGGGACCGGCGTCGTGAAGTCGCCGTGGACGAGGAACGAGAGCATGCCGGGGATCGCCACACCGCCATCGACGCGCTGCGTCTCCTCGTCGGGCAGGCCGAAGAGGTAGAGCGGCGCGCCTCCCTCGGGCGTGACGAACAGGCCCTCGAAGGCGGCGAGCTTGGCCGGTTGCGTGGACGCCACCGTGTTGGCCTGGCTGTGCCCGGAGAGGAGCGCGGCGAGCGAGAAGACGGCGCCGAAGACAACGCCGAGCGTCAGGCTGCGCCGGGCGACCTCGAGGTGACGCCCGCGCAGGAGGTAGTACGAGGAAATGCTCATCACGAAGAACGCGCCGAGAATGGCGGCGCCGATCAGGACGTGGACGAGACGGTCGACGCTCGACGGGTTGAAGACCATCGCCCAGAAATCGGTGATCTCCGCGCGCGCGTTCGCGCCCTCGCCGACGACGTGGAAACCCGCGGGGGTCTGCTGCCACGAGTTCGCCACGACGATCCAGACCGCCGAGAAGACCGAACCGAGGGAGACCATGATCGTCGAGAAGAAGTGCATGCGCGGCGACACCCTGTCCCAGCCGAAGACCAGAACGGCGAGAAACCCGGACTCGAGGAAGAAGGCGAAGATCCCCTCCGCGGCCAGCGCCGAGCCGAAGACGTCGCCGACGAAACGCGAGTAGGTCGCCCAGTTGGTACCGAACTGGAACTCCATGACGATGCCGGTCGCGACGCCGACGGCGAAGTTGACCGCGAAGAGCCTGGTCCAGAACCGGGCCATCGACTCCCACACCCGGTCGCCGGTGCGCAGGTGCAGACCCTCCATCGCCACCATGAGCACGCCCAGCCCGATGGTGAGCGGCGGGAAGATGTAGTGGAACATGATAGTGAGGGCGAATTGCGCCCGCGCCAGGGTGAGGACGCTCAGGTCCACCGGGAACCTCCCGAGGCTGCCGGTCCGAGCCTACGGCGCCGGGCGAGGATGTCAAGTGCCGCGGCGTTGCGCCTCATTCGACCCGCGCGCCGGCGCTCGAGAGCGCCTCGGCGAAGGCGTCGAGATCGGCCGGCGTGACGAACAGGCGACCCGGTGTTTCGACCAGCATGCCGTGGCGAAGTGACGTGGCGTAGACCCTCGCGCGCGCCCCCTCGAGCCAGAAGGTGCCGGTGAAGTACCCCGGCATGGCGCTGCCGACGATACGGAACGCGCGCGACGGCGAGACCCGGCGCGCCGTGGCCGCCGAGAGGTCGAATCGCCGCCTCCTGAACAGCGTGCGGACCTCCAGCACCCCGGGTCCGATGCCGTAGCGCAGCTTTCCCGGAGCGACGAAGACGAGGAGAGGCAGCAGCACCGCCAGGAGCACGGGGGCGGCGACGAGCAGAGTGAACACCCACCAGCCGCGCGGGGGCTCGACGGTCGCGGGAGCGAAGGTCCCCGGACCACCCGTGGCGAGGGCCTCGCGGAAGGCCCGCGGATCTCTCGGCGAGACGAGGATCGGCTTCTCGGCGCCGGCGGCGCGCAGGAGCAGCACATTCCGGCCGCAGTTCGTCGCCTGCCACACCGGCCCGATCTCCGCGTACCTGAAGTGCCCGGCGCAGAACCCGGGCAGCGACGTGCCGGCCGTTCTCCGCCCGTCACGAAGCACCACGTCTTCGACGTTCGTGATGTCGGACAGCCTGACGGTCCGCGAGGTCGGAAAGGCGCCGTGGCGGGCCGCGATCGTCAGCGTACCGGCGCCGATTCGATAGTTGATCGCGCTCGGCACGACGACCAGTAAGGTGGTCACCGCCGCGGCCGAGAGCGCGACCAGCGTCACCACCACGCCGAAGGCCGGGCGCCAGCCGGACGGGGCGGGGGCCGGCGCGAACTCGAGCAGCGGCCGGGACGACTCGGCGATCACCGCGAGCGAGTATAGTGCTCGTGCCGTGCCGGTCGGCCCAACCGACGCGCCGTCCGCCGGCCAGGGGGGAGCACCATGAACGAATACGTCGCGAAGGCGCTCGCGCGGCTCTCGGGTCGCGACCCGGTCGAGGTCCTTTCCACCACCCCGTCGAGACTCGAGGACACCTTCTGGGAGCTCGGTCCGCGCGGCCTGGACCGCAGCTACGGCGAGGGGAAGTGGACGGCCCGCCAGCTCTTCGCGCACCTAGCCGACGTCGAGATCGTCTACGGCTTCCGGCTCCGCCTGGCGCTCGCCGAGACGAAGCCGACCGTACAGGTGATGGATCAGGACGCCTGGGTGAAGTCCACCGGGACCGGGGACACATCGCTCGCGATCGAGTTGTTCCGCGCGCTGCGCCTGTGGAATCTCGAGCTGATCCGGTCGCTCTCTCCCGACGACCGCGCGCGCGAGATGGACCACCCGGAGCGCGGGGTCGAGACCGTGGACCTGCTCGTCTCGCTGATGGCGGCGCACGACCTCGGGCACCTCGAACAGCTGGCGGCGGTGCCGCGCGGCTGAGGGCGGCGGCCCGAGGCGCGGCCAAACGCCGCCCGTGCCGCGTTCACCGGCACTTCACCGCGCATTCGAGTCCTCGCCACAACGACGCGTGATCGTGACCTATGCGCGACCGCGCCCGTTCGCTCGCCCGCGGACGTCTCGAGGCGATCGACGCCGTCCTGAGCCGGGAGATCGTCGCACTGGTGCGGCGGCCGGCGACGCTGGCCGCCCTGCGGACGGCCACGCGGCTGGGCGACTGGTCCCTGAGCTTCGGGACTGCGATCCTCCTCCTGGGCACCGCCGGGGGGATCGCGGCAGGAAGGTTCGCCGTCGCCTCGGCGGTCGGGTTGATCGTCCAGCTCTCGCTCAAGGCCGCCGTTGCCCGCATCCGCCCGTGCATGGTCGAGGGCGGCCCCGAGCCCCGCGTCGACTTCCCCGACGCCGGGAGCTTCCCGAGCGGCCACACGCTCCACGCCGCGCTCGCTGCCACCTCCGTGTCGGTCGCGGTGCCGCCCCTCGGGGTGGCGTTCGTGCCGTTGGCCGCGGTGATCGCCTTCTCGCGGGTCGCCCTCGGCGTCCACTACCCTTCGGACGTGGTGGCGGGCGGCTCGATGGGCGTCATCCTCGGCCTGGCCGCGGCGCTGATCTGAGCCCCGGAGGCGGACGGCCGGTCAGCGGGACGCCCTGCGCCCGCGCGCGAGCGCGACCAGTGCGACACCGGCGAGGACGATCGGCATGGCCAGCCACTCGTGTGCCGAGACCCGCTCGCCCGCCAGCCACATTCCGAGCAGGAGAGCGATCACGGGGTTGACGTACGCGTACGACGTGGCGACCGCCGGCCGCACCGCGCCGAGCAGGTAGATGTACGCCGTGAAGCCGATCAGCGAGCCGAACACGATCAGGTAGAGCAGCGCAAGCACCGCGCGGAACGAGGGCGACGGCGGCGCGCTCTCGCCGGCCACGGCGCTCGCGACGAGCAGCAGCGCCCCTCCGGCGAGCATCTCGGCGGCCGCCGCCATCATCCCGCCCGGCAGCGCGAGCTTGCGGCTCCACATCGAACCCAGCGCCCAACTGACGGTCGCGATGCCCAGCGCGACCGCGCCCGCAGGGCTCCCCTTCAGGTTGCCGCCGAAGTTGAGGAGAACGACGCCGGTGAAGCCGAGCAGCATGCCGAGCCACTCGACTCGGTGCGGCCACTCGCCCCATATGCCGGCGAACAGCGCCGCCCACAACGTCACCGTCGAGACGACCACGGCCGCCATCCCGGACGACACCGTCTGTTCAGCCCACACCACACCGCCGTTTCCGCCGAGAAGGAGCAGTCCGCCGACCAGCGCCGCGCTGCGCCACTGGAGGGCGGACGGCCGCGGCGCCCCGCGCAGGCGGAGAAAGCCGTAGAGCAGAGCCCCGGCGACCAGCGAGCGGACGCCCGCCATGAGGAACGGCGGGAAACCTTCGAGCGCGATCCTGATCCCCAGGTAGGTCGAACCCCAGACCACGTAGACGGCGGCGAGGGCGAGTCCGATCGCGGCGACGCGCCGGGAGTTGCCGTGCGGAATGTCCATCGCACAGGACTCTACGACGCGGACTCCGCGCAGACAAGCTGCGTCAACGGACGCCGGTGCGCCGTGAACGCGCGGGTTCCGGAGGTCGCTTCACTCCGCCTTCCGTGCCGAGGCCGGCATGCCGGCGGCGGCGCCGTGGAGGAACGCCAGCGCCGCCACCCGGCCGGCCACGATACCGCTCGCCGCCGCCACCACGCCGATCATGGAGAGCGGACCCGCGGCGACAGCCAGCACCGCGAGCAGTACACCGACCTCGATCGCCGTCGCCGCGGTGACCCGCCGGGTCGCTCGCGTATGGACGAGGACGCCCCTGCGCAGGGAGAGCAGCACCTCGAACGCCGGCATCAACGCGAGGATCCGCACGGGCCCGAGCGCCAGAGCGGAGAGTTCGGGCGACAGCCCGGAGACACGTTCGAACCACACACCGGCGAGCGGCGTGAACGCCACGGCCGCGAGGACGCCGGAACAGGCCAGGCCGAGACCTCCGGCGAAGCGGCGCAGCGACCGGTACGCGTCCCTGGTCGAGCCGAGCAGGGCGATCACCACTTCCTGGAACGCCAGGCCGGGACTGCGATGGAGGAACACCAGGGAGTTGAGCACCGGCAACACGGCCAGCGACTCCAGCGCCAGGCGGCTCCGCCCGACGAAGAGCGTCACCAGCGGGTGCGCGCCGAGGGTGAGCAGCGACGTGACCGCCAGCGGCAGGTAGAAGCGGACGATGGCGGGGAACGTGAGTTCGGCGGATTCCGTCCCCTCGACGCGTTCGCGGACGGCACGCACGGCGGCGGCGGCCATCCAGCGCGTGGCCACCGCCTCGAGCGTCACACCGGCGGACAGCGCCGCGGTTCCCACGACCACGCCCGGAACCGCACCGCCCGCCGCCAGGAGGACGCCGGTCGCTGCCATTCCGGCCAGCCGGACGACCGTGCCGTAGGCGACCCGGCGCGTGGCGCCGTGACGAATGAGGATTCCCTGGTAGAAGCGGCGGAAGCCGATCGCGGCGGGCCAGGGCACCAGCGCGGCCACTCCGAGGGCGGTCAGCCGCGCGACGCTCTCGGGCAGACCGATCACACCGATCGCGAGAAGGTCGAAGACGGGCGGGACCAGGATCGCGAGGATGACGATGGTGACCGCGAGATTGAGCCCGAAGGCGAATCGACGAAGCCCGGCGTAGGCACGACGGTCGGTCACCAGCGCCGTCGCGGCGCTCATCATCATGATCACCGGCGCCTCGACGAGCATCCCGATCGACAGTGCGACGCCGAACGCGGCGAGGTTGACCTCGGGGTCGGTCAGGCGGGCGATCAGCGCCGCCACGAACGGTCCCTCGGCCGCCATCATCAGCCAGGTCGCCGCGAGCGGCAGCCACAGGCGGCGGATCACGCGCGATTCGAGGTGCTGGTCGTCGGTCACTGTGTCGGACGCCGCGGGGGCGCCGGACCATGGTACGGCGAGTCCCGCGAGATCCCTCAAGCGGTCACTCCCATTCCGCCGAGCATGTGGTAGTTTCGTGTCATGGAACTGTCACGGGGCTGCCCCATGTGCCTGCTGGTCGTACTCCTGGTCGGCGCGGCGTGTCCGGCGCCCCCCGCGCCGACGGCTGCCCCTCCGGACCCGGGAGAGGCGGTCTATCGGGCGGACGCCTGTTCGGGGTGTCACGGCAGCGCGGGCCAGGGCGGCGCGACGGGTCCGGCCTTGACCGGACTCGCGCGGCACTGGACCGAGGACTCGCTCGTCGCCTTTCTCAGCGACCCCTATCCGGTGATGGAGCGCGACGCCCGGCTCAGGGCGATGAGGGAGAGCTACGGCATCGGCATGCCGCCGGCCCAGACCACGAGCGAGGAGAGGCTCAGACAGCTCTCTCGCTGGCTGCTGACCCGCTGAGTCGCCGGCGTCCGGATCCCCGGCGCGGAGGCGCACGGAAGCCGAGGATGTGAGGTATGGTTGCACTCCGGCCGCGAGCGCACGACGGGTCGGCCGGGAGGTCGTGAGAGCGACGCGATGGCGATCAGTGGCAACCTCCGCACCATGCCGTTTCCGGACCTCATGCAGTGGATTTCGCTGAGCCGGAAGACAGGGACGCTGGTCATCACCGGCGAGACGTTCACCAAGAAGATCCTCTTCAGGGACGGCCTGGTCAGCGCGGTCGCGTCGAACAACCCCCGCGAGCAACTCGGCTACCTGCTGGTCGGCTGGGGCTATCTCACCGAGGAAGACCTGCTCAGCCTGCTCGACCAGCAGCACGAGAAGCGGGTCATGCTCGGCGAACTTCTCGTCCTGCTCGGACTGATGAGCCGGGAAGACATGTCGCGCCTGGTTCTCTACAAGACCGAGTATGCCATCTACGACCTCATGCTCTGGGAGGAGGGAGAGTTTTTCTTCGTCGAGGACGCCCAGCCGAGGCGGGCGTTCCAGGAACTTTCGCTCAGCGTGGATCACTTCCTGCTCGAGGGCGCCCGGCAGGCCGACGAGCGCATGCGCATGCGCGACCTTGTGCCCGGCACCGCGCACCGAGTCCGACTGCGCCAGCGCCTGAACGAGAGCGCGCTCAACGCGTCCGCGCAGGCGATCGTCCGCGCCATCGACGGCGAGCGCAGCATCGAGGACCTCGCCCTGCACTGCCGCCTGCCCGAGTTCGACGTGCTCTCGTTCGTCCACCAGGGCACCGTGGCCGGCGCCTTCGAGATCCTGCCGCCGTCTCCCACCCCGAGGCCGGTCCCGGGAGCGCGCTCCGCCGGGTGGCAGGACATGGCCAGGGATGCCGAGACCAGCCTCTCGCTCGGAGACCTGCTCGAGGCGTACAGGCTGCTCAAGAGCCTGCGCGAGAAGTACGCGTCGTCGCCCGGCGCTCTCGAATCGGCGACGGCGCTGGAACGCGAGATCGAACGCGAGTTCCAGAAGGACCCTCTCTCGCCCAATCTGATCCTCGAACTGGCGGTGCCGATCAACCGGATCACGGAGATCAAGGCGGGCCCCGACGAGGCTTTCGTCATCTCCCGGATCAACGGCACCTACACGGTGACCCAGGTCCTCAACCTGCTGCCCGGCGCGGCGCTGTACAACATGCTGATCATCCGCAGCCTGATCCAGCGCGGCGTGGTCAAGACCCGCGAGTCCCAGGCCGTGGCGCGCTACAAGGCGTTCCGCAGCTGACTCACCGCCTGACGAACGCGCCTTCCGCTTCCAGCGCCGCGAGGAACTCCGCGCGATCCGCCGGAGTCACGAACAGCCGCGTGTCCCCCTCGACGAGCACGCCGTCGTCCTTGCCCGTGCCGAGCACCGAGGTCGGCGCCGTGTCCATGATCCACGCCCCGGCCGCGTAGCCGGGGAACCCGACCCCCGAGAGTCGCTCGCCGACCAGCGGCTGGTGCGCGCGCGCTTTAGACCCGGCGAGCTGCACGGCGTGACGGGCGAACATCCCGGCCGCTTCGAGCCTGCCGCCGGCGATCCGGTAGCGGACGCCGCGCGGGGCCATCACGCCGACGAACGCGAAGACCGCCGCCAGAGGCCAGCACACCGCAACCAGGGCGGCGAGCATCCCCCGCGAGATGCCGAGCGGCTTCGCCGACGTCGGGAACGTCCCCGGGACGAGCCCGCGAACCGCCGCCATGAACGCTTCGCGATCGGCCGGGGCGATGGCAACCGGGTGCGTCTCCCCACCCGCCTCGATGATGATCGTCTCGGGCGAGCAGTCCGTCGCCTGCCACACCTCGCCGAGGTGCGGGTACTCGAAGAACCCCACGCAGTAGCCCGGCAAGTTGGTCCCGAAGCGCAAGCTGCCGGTGCGCAGCACCGTCTCGGTCATGCTGTCGATCCTGCCGATCGGGATCTGCTTCGGCCTTTCGGAGAACGTCTTCGCGGTCCGGATGGTGATGAACGCCGAGTCGACATCGTAGGCGACCTGCGGCGGCGCCGTCATGAAGGCGACCGCCCCGTAGAGGATCGGCGCGGCGAGCAGCGCCGCCGCCAGCGCCTGCACTCCCACCGACCGGCGGCCGCGCGCGGCCACGAACTCACGTCCGGGTTGACTGGCCATGTGGACTCCCTGTTTCCCATGGTATCAGCCTGAAGCGACCGGGGATGCTAACCCTCGCGGCGCAGCAGCACCGACCGGACCAGACCGGCGAACGCCGCAGGCTCGTCGTGAGCGATGCGCAGTGGGGCGCGCGAGTCTCTGACGATGTCGCCCACCCGCAGGTTGATGTCGGTGGCCAGGACGCGAGTTCCGGCGTTGACCACGCGGCGCAGCAGACCGGCGCTGCCGTTCTCCGGGAGGAACTTGTCGAGCACGGCGATCCGTCCGCCCGGACGCACCACCCGGGCCGTCTCGGCGAGACAGCGGGCCGGGTCCGGGAGCAACGTGAGGATCAGGTGGAGTATCGCCGCGTCGAACGCCGCGTCGGGCAGGTCGAGGTCCATCGCGTCCATGACCGCGAATCGCACGTCGCCGCGCGCCTTGCCCCTCGCCCGCGCGAGCATCGCCGGCGTGACGTCGGTCGCGACCGCCCGCACCCCCGGCGGGAGCAGCGGCAGGTCGGCCCCCGTCCCGGCGCCGACGAGGAGAACACGCTCGCCGCTGCGCAGGGCGAGGCGGTCGAGCGAGCGGCGGCGCGGTCCCTCCATGCGTACGAAGGAATCGTAGAAAGGCGCGAAGAGCGTGAAGCGCAGCTTCTGCGCGGAGGGGGAGAGCAGGACGCTCACGCGCGGTTGGCCTCGAGGTAGGCGCGCAGGTCGAGCTTGCGCGCCGTGTTGTCGCTCGACATGTAGCGCACCGTGCCGAAGATGGGGCGTTCGGGACCCCAGGGACGGTCGAAGCGACCCAGGCACCAGAGAATCCCCGAGCTGGAGTTGGGATCGCGGCCGTCCAGAGCGTACCGGTTGTTCAGTTCGATCATCGTCTCGAGCGCCGCCCGCGGCGACGGCGACCACTCGAGGATCTTCTTTCCCCACAGCATGCGCAGGTAGTTGTGGATCGTCCCCCGCCGGCGCAACTGGCGCTGCGCCGCGTTCCAGATCGGGTCGTGCGTCTCGGCAGCGTCGAGGGACTCCGGCGTGTACGACCGCGGCCTGGGATCGCCGGCGTGGCGCTCGAGCGTGGCCCGCGCCCAGGGGGGCAAGGAGTCGTACTCCTCGTGATCGTCGCGGGCGGCGCAGAAGGTGAACCCCAGCTCCCGCCACGTCACCAACTGGTCGAGGAACGCCTCCGCCGGCTCGGACATCCCCCACCAGCCCGCCCGCTTGCCGGCCGCCGAGCGACCGAGCCGCTCGTCGCTCCACCCTTCGGTGGCGGCGACCGCGGAGAACACCTCGTGCGCTCCGACATGGCCGAAGTGCAGGTACGGCGACAGCCCGCTGCCGACCTCGCGCTCCGGGTCGGGGTCGTTGCGCCGTGACGCGTAGTGCGGCAAACGCTGCGCGACGAACCGCTCGAGGACCCGCCGCCCTGCGCGCGATCCCCCGGATACTCCCTCCACCGGGGCGACCGAGTGGTCGATCGGCAGCCGTCCGAGGTCGGGAGTTTCCCCGACGCCACCCCCCAGCGGGGCCGCCGGCCATCTCCGCAGGACCTCGGCGGGGAGTCCCGCGAGCGCAGGGAGCGTCACGCCCTCGAGCGGATCGGGGGCGGGAGTCTCGTCCAGGTGGGCGGGGAGCCTGGCCTGTAGGACGCGGCGGAAAGCGTACGCGCTCGGGAACGCGACGTCCGTGGCGGCGAGCGGCAGCAGGCCGTTGGAGTCCACCACGTCGAGGCTGACCGGGAGCCGGGCAGCCGCCGATTCGATCATGCGCGGCAGGAAGAAGGCGGGGTACGCGTCGGTGACCACGACGCAGGCGTGGGCGGCGAGCGCCTCGAGCAGCCCCTGGCCCTCGCCGTGGGCCGGCTCGACGTAGGGCAGATACGTGACGCCGCGCCCGGTGAGGGCGCGTTCGTTGTCGGCCATGCCTTCGATGACGAAGCGGTGCAGCCGGTCCGACGCCCACCGGTAGCCGCAGCGGAGCGCCTCGAGGACGACCAGCGGCCGCCCCAGCGCCGCGGCGTGCGCCGCGGCGTGCTGCAGGGCGAAGTTCGATCGGACGCGACGCGCGGCGACCATCCAGTAGAGGACGAACGCTGCGTCCTGCCTGATCGCGGACCGGTTGGCCGTCCGCACCCGAGTGGCGGGTACCGTGTGCATCGCTCCCCCGTGGCGCCGAGTCGTCGCGCGGCCGGCCGCGTCCGTGACAACCCGGCCCGTGGCGGGATCATGCCACGGTCGGGCGCGTGCGTTCCGGAATGGCCCTCTGACCGCGGCGGGTCTATCCTCTCGGGAAAGGGGACGACGATGCGCGGCGCGATTCGGCAAATCGGCATACTCCTCGCGGCGGTCCTTCTGGCGCCGTTGACGAGCGCGGCGCAGGAACAGGGGAAGCCGCGCGAGCTCGGCCTCGGCCTCGGCGCCGCCGCCGCGGCGCAACCGCTCGCGCCGGGCGCTGTGGTCACCGGCGCCGGGGCGACGCCGGCCGGGTACTCGCTCGACCTCTGGCAACTCGTCCCACCCGGGTCGTCGTTCCTCACCGAGGCCCGCCTCGCCGAGTGGGAGTCGTGGTCGGGCCGCCAGCAGTGGATGCTCTGGCGCACCGGCGTGCTCGGACCGCCGGAGTTCGCGGAACGCGCCCCGCTCTTCGCGGTGTCGGGGCTCGGCCTCGACCTGGGGTCCGACGGTCGGCCCCGACTGACCGTGCTCGGACCGTGGTCACCGGAGTGGGAGAAACTCACGGGCGAGGAGAAGTTCGGCATCGTCCTGCAGGAAGCCGCCACCCTCGCCGTCCTCGCGGCGCTGCTCCAGGGGCTGAACTGAGGCTCGGGCGGGCCGGAACGGGCTCGACGGCGGCCTCGCGCCGCGTCCGTCCGCGCGCCTTGCTTCGGTCCCGGGTGCGCGACCGGTAGAATCGCTCCCCGCAGTCGGATCGGGGAGGGAGAATGCCGGGTTTCCGCTTCGTCGCCGCAGCGATCGCACTCCAGTCCATCGCGCTCGTGGGACCCGCCGCCGCGGACGTCCCGCTCGTTCTCGTCAACGCGTCGTTCGAGTCGGGCGCGCCGGCGCCTGCCGGGTGGAGCGTCTCCGCTCCGGCAACGACCACGGTCCGGCGAAGCGGCGAGGCCTTCCGCACCGGGGCCGCCAGCCTGCTCGTCGCCAGCCCGGCCCCGGCGGCGGTCACCGTGACCTCCGAACCCCTGCCGCTCGAGGTCGGCCGCCTGTACCGCCTGTCCGGGTGGATCCGCACCGAGGGCGTCGCCTCCGACCCCACCGCCCGCTACCCGACCGCGCTCCCCGCCGCGCTGACGATGGAGTCGTTCCCCTTCACCAACCACTCGCCCGCGGTCGGCGCCAGCGCGGACTGGACCAAGGTCGAGTCGCTGTTCATCGCCACGAAGTCCCGCGACCGGGTGCGAGCCCACCTCGGGCTGAACGGCACCGCCACCGGAAGCGCGTGGTTCGACGACCTCGCCGTCGAGGCGGTGGACGACATCACCGAACTGATCCCGTGGGAGACCGTGCGCTGGGCCGGCGAGGGGTACCGATACGACGACCGCGGTTGGATCTTCGTCCACGTCGAGGGCGCGCCGTACGCGCGCGGGCGCCAGTTCGGCGAGCTGGTCGCCGCGGAGATCGCGGAGTACGTCCGCAAGCTCTCCGTCGCCCAGTCGGCAAAGGACCCTGCCGGCGGGTGGAACGCGCTGCGCCTGCTCGCCGACGCCACGATGCTGCGCGGCTACGACGAGGAGTTCCTCACCGAGATGCGGGGCATCGCCGACGGCGCCGCCGGCGCCGGCGCCAAGGTGGACGGCCGGCCGGTGGACCTGATCGACATCGTGACCGTCAACTCGGCCATCGACCTCGGCCAGCTCCGCAGCGGCCTGCGCGTCACGCCTCACGCGCTGTCCGGGCGGACGTTCCTCTCCCCGCAGGAGGCCGAGGCGTTCACCGAGCGCACCCACAAGTGCTCGTCGTTCGCCGCGACCGGCCCGGCCACCGCGGACGGCCGGGTGGTGTTCGGCCAGATCTTCATGTGGAGCGGCTACACCGGGGTCCACTTCAACGTCCTGCTCGACGTGCAACCGGAAAAGGGCCACCGGCTCGTCTACCAGACGTTCCCCGGCGGGATCCACTCCGGGACCGACTTCTACATCAACTCGGCCGGCATCGTGATCGGCGAGACGACCGTCGCGCAGACCCCCTTCGAGCCGAGCGGGACGCCGCAGTCCAACCGCATCCGCAAGGCCGCCCAGTACGCCGGCTCGATCGACGACGTCACGCGCATCCTGCGCGAGAAGAACAACGGCATGTACACCAACGACTGGCCGATCGCCGACGTCAAGACCGACGAGGTGGCGGTCTACCTCCTCGGCACCCACCGCGACCGGCTGTGGCGGAGCACCGACACACCCGCGCCGTTCGGGACCCCGGGGTTCCTGTGGGCGAACAACAACGCCCGCGACCCGGGCGTCCGCTCGGAGTACGTCGCCAACCCCGACAACGCGCCGCACGACCTCGTCTTCACGCCGTGGGACCGCGACGTGGCGTTCAACCGGTTCTACCGCGAGTTCAAGGGGCGCATCGACTCGATCGCGGGCGTCAACCTGTGGGCGTCGTCGCCGATCAACCGCGCGCACGCGTGCGACGGCAAGATCACTACCTCCGAGATGGCCGAGAAGCTGGTCTTCCTCGCCCACTACGGCAAGGTGACGCTGCGCGAGAAGTTCCCCACCGCCGGGAGCCGGCGCATGCCCGACCTGCCGGGAGCCATCCCGCACCTGTCGCTCGGCTACTCGACCGCCAGCCCGATCTTCGTCACCGACGCCCTCAAGGCGGTCCGCGCTGCGCGCGCCTCAGCCGCGCCGCGGCCCAAGGAGCCGTCGCTCGAGGTCGCGGCGGTGAAGGACATCGTCTCGATCGAGAAGAAGCGCCTGTGGCGCAACACCGTCCACCCGGCAAGCGACGCCGAGGGGTGGCTGGTCTCGGGGGACGCGGCGATCTGGCAGATGCTCGACGGCCTGCCGGACAACGGCACGAAGGCCGCCGGCTGGCTGCGCGACCAGCTCGCCGAGCAGAACGCGCGGCTCCTGGCCACGCTCTTCAGGGAAGAGGACGTGGCGCCGGTGCAGGCGCGCATCGCCTACGACCGCTTCGCCCCCTATCGGGTGTCGCGCATCAAGGGCACGTTCCTCTTCCATCAGCTGCGCCTGTTGCTCGGCAACGAGACGTTCCTGGCGGTGATGAACGGGGTCCACGAGCGGTACGCCGGGAAGACGCTCGACTCCGACGGGTTCATTCGCGTGGCCGGCGCCGTCGCGAAGCGCGATCTCGAGCCGTTCGTCCGCCAGTGGATCGGGCGCACCGGCCTGCCCGATCCCCGCCCCTCGGCGACCGTCGAGAAGGGCGAGAAGGGCTGGACGGTGCGACTCGTCGTCGATCAGCCGGGGGAGGCGTACCACTTCCTTTCGACGGTGGGAGTCGACGCCGGCGGGAAGCGGCACCTCCGGCCGGTCGAGATCGCCGGCCCGCGCACCGCCGTCGCCCTGGAGTTCGACGAGCGGCCGACCCGCTTGGAGTTCAACGCCGGTAACGACGTCCCCGTGGCCAACCAGCGCTTCCACACCTGGGCGAGCTACGTGGACGACTTCGCCCACGCCCTGATCGTGCACGGCACCTCCCGCCAGGACGAGGCGAACCGCACGCTCGCGCTGCGCTTCCAGACGACGCTCGCGGACGCCTACGCCGAGACGCTTTCGCCGGTGGTCAAGGACAGCGAGGTGTCGGAGGAGGACATGGCCGCGCACGACCTGATCGTCCTCGGCGGTCCGTCCGAGAACACCGTGGCCGCGCGGCTCGCCGGATCGCTGCCTGTCGAGATCGGCGCCAACCACTTCCGCTGGCGCGGCCGCACCTACGCCGAACCCGACGACGGGCTGTTCCTCGTGCTGCCCAATCCGCGCAACGCGCGGCGCGTCCTCTACCTGTTCGTCGCCAACTCGGCGCTCGAGCTGCACGACATGACCCGCGAGCACATCCCCTCGCTGCCTTCGTGGGCGGTGTTCGAGGGCGCGGAGGCGAAGGAGCGCGGCTACCACGAGGTCGAGCGCTTCGTCATCGAACTGCCGGCGAGCTGACACCTCGGAACCGAGGGCGGAAAGAACACGCCGCGCGGGGCATTCTCGCCCCGCGCGGCTCGTAACGTTCGAGAAAATCTCGCCGTTGCGGGACGGCGGTCAGTTGGCGGGCAGGATCACGGTGTCGATCACGTGGATGACGCCGTTCGAGGCCTTGATGTCGGCCTTGGCCACCGTCGCGTCGTTGACCATCACGGCCGCGCCCTTGGTGGCGATCTTCACGTTCGTGCCCTGCAGCGTCTTCGCCGAGTCGAGCGTGACCACGTCCTTGGCCATGACCTCGCCGGCGACGACGTGATAGAGCAGGATCGACTTCAACTTCGGGATGTCCTTGAGCAGTCCCTCGACGGTGCCCGCGGGCAGCTTCTTGAAGGCGTCGTCGGTGGGCGCGAACACCGTGAACGGACCCTTGCCGGCGAGAGCCTCGTCGAGGCCGGCCGCCTTCAACGCGGTCACGAGGGTGGTGAAGGAGCCCGCGCTCATCGCCGTCTCGACGATGTTGGCCTTGGGCGCCCCGTACGAGCCGCCTGCGTTCGCCAGCGGAACCAGGGTCAATGCGGCAACGACGGACAGTGCGGCGATCTTCGGTGCGTTCATCGATCTCCCCTTTTCAGTCCGCGCACTCTTGGGCGCGCACGACTCTCACTACAACCTAGACAAAAGATCTATTCCCGGACACGACGGAGACCGAACGGGAACCACTGAAATGCAATTAAGATTCTTATTATTAGCATAGTAGCAATGGCCGAAGTGATACTTGACAAAATATAGATATGGAGCGATACTACAGGAAGGACGGCGTGTCAGGCCGTCCGCGGAGACCGACATGCGCGCACACCGATTCGAGTTCTCGTCGCTGTTCCGCCAGCCGGCGGCGCGGCTGTGGGGGTTTCACATGAGACCGGACGCCTTCCGACTCCTGACCCCAAGGGCCATGCGGATGCGCGTCCTCGACCCGGGATCGGGCGTCGCGGAGGACTCCGTGGTCCGCTTCGAGGTCGGTGTCTGGCCGCTGCGCCAGCGCTGGTCCGCCCTGCACGGCGCCGTTCACGCAGGGCGTTCCTTCACCGACGTCGCGATCGAGGGGCCCTTCGCATACTGGGTCCACCAGCACACCGTCACCGAGGTCACTCGGGCCACGTCGAGGCTCACCGACGTGGTGTGGTTCGCGCCGCCCTCCTGGCTGCGGCACCGGCCCGGCGTCGCCCTCGTCCGGCTCGTGCTCAAGGGGCTCTTCGCGTGGCGCCACCGCCAGACCCGTCGCCACCTCGACCATCGGGCCGGCCGCTCGCTGACGTGCAACAGGGCAGCCGTGTGCTCGGCGTGAAACGGGAATAGCGCGGTGCGCTCTCGACGATCCAATGGCATGGCGAAGAGATCCGCTTCCGGCCCCGGCATGTGGAGGGGCACTCCGGCCGGGGCCGGGGCGGTGCTCGGAACACCCCAAGGTGGGCAGCGCCCATGATCGCCAGGGCCGGCTCGCACCGGAGCGGCGAGGCGCGCGGGCACGCGCTGTGGGCGATGACCGCGGTCAGCCGGGCCACGGGGATCGGCCAGCACACCCTCCGCGCCTGGGAGCGTCGCTTCGGTTTCCCCGATCCCGAACGGCTTCCCTCCGGCCACCGCCGCTACACCGCCGACCAGGTCGCGCGTCTCAGGCTGATTTCCCGCGCCCTGGCCGCGGGGCACCGGGCCGGGGACGTCGTCCCCCTCCCGCTCGGCCGCCTGGAGACGCTCCTCGCGGCCGAGAGCGCCCCGGCGCACGGCTGGACCGAGACCGTGCTCGAGCGGGCCCGCGCATTCGACCGCGACGCCGTGGTCGCCCTGCTCGAGCAGGCGTATGCGTCGGGGGGGGCGCGCGAGTTCCTGCGCGAGCGGCTGGTGCCTCTCGCCGAGGCGACCGGCGAGGCGTGGCGGAACGGGCGGCTCGAGATCCGCCACGAACACTTCCTCTCCGAGATCCTCGTCGAGATGCTGCACCGCCTGCGGGCGAGCCTGGAGGCGGGCGCCGGGGGACGCCCGGTGCTGCTCGCGACCCTGCCCGAGGAAGAGCACACCCTCGGCCTGCACATGGCCGCCCTCACCGCCGCGCTCGCCGGGCGGCCGGTGCGGCTGCTCGGAGCGAACACCCCGGTGGATCAGATCGCCGCGGCGGCACGTGAGATGGAACCCGCGGCGGTCGGCCTGTCGGTCAGCGTGGCGGCCCCGCCAGTTCCGGCGGCCGACGCCGTCCGGCGCCTGTCCCGCTCGCTGCCCCCCGGCGTGCCGCTGTGGGTCGGCGGCGCCGGCGCAGCACACCTGCGCGACCTTCCCGCTCCCGCGGAACCCATCCCGGGCCTCGACGGCCTCGAACGCGCCCTCGCCCGTCTCGCCTGACCCGGCCGAGCCGGCGTTGCGATCGAACGCCCTGCCCCCGAAACGAACCGGGGGGCCGTGCGGCCCCCCGGGGTGCTTCGAGGGATGAACGACTCAGAAGGTCAGGCGGAGACCCAGCCGGATCGAACGCGGATCCTGGAAGTCGTTGCTCGTATTGAAATTATCATTGCACGATTCGAGCCCGAGGCTTGCGCACGTCGTGCCGCCCGGTAGAAGTTCGCGGAACTCGCCAGTGTCGTAGTCGATCACGTCGATCGTCTGGTCGAGGTTGAAGCGCATGTCGCGGTCCGTCTCCCCCTGGACGTCGAGAAGGTTGAAGACGTCGACCAGCACGTTGAGTTCTATTCCGCCGAGCTTGATCGGGTAGCCGAGGTGGAGGTCCATCTCGTACTCGTCGTCGATCCGGCCGTAGGCGCCGCGCTCGGAGAGGTAGTACTCGTAGTTGCGGTAGTTGACGTCGTAGCCGTACGCCGTGACCGGCCTGCCCGAGGCGAAGTAGGCCGAAACACCGAGGTTCAGGCCGAAGTCGAACGTGTACGAGCCGTCGACCTTGAACTGGTGCGTGCGGTCGTTGGACAGCTTGCCGTTGTTCCTCAGCGTGAACTCGGCGTAGTCGAACGCCGAGTTCAGGTTCGGGTCGAGCTGGCCGGTCGAGGCCTGGAACGTGCCGTCGTAGTTGCCCTTCATCTCCGACCACAGGTAGCTGGCCACCATCTGCCAGTTGTTGGAGAAGCGCTTCCTGGCGGTCAGCTCCACGCCGGTGAAGGTGCGCTCCGCCGGCGGAGCCGGGTACGAGTAGGTGTAGCTCTCGTCGAGCATGGTCGAGAGCACGCCCCGGCCGGGGTTTCCGATGAAGTACCCGCCGGTGCCGTCGAGCGAGTCCTCGATCACCATGGCGAGGTCGCGCCAGATGTACTTGGCGCCCACCGCGAAGTCCTTCGCCAGTTCGTAGTCGAAGCCGACCACGACGTCCTCGATGTACTGCCCCTTGAGGTCGGGATCGACCGGCGTCGAGGAGTGGCCGACGCGGCGGCAGGCGAAGTAGCCGGCCTGCCCGGCGAGGTCGCAGTTGACGTTGCTGCCGTCCGGCGTGAGGTTGTAGTTCAGGATCGAAATCTCGCCGCCGAACGACCGGATGACGATGTCCATCGGGACCGTCTCGTAGAAGTACCCCCACGAGCCGTACAGCTTCGTCCGCCCGTCGCCGGACGGATCCCAGATGAACCCGATGCGCGGCGCGTAGCTGTCCTTGATCTCGCCCGCCACCGCGCCCGAGCTGTCGTAGAACTCCTGCTGGTCGAGGCGGACGCCCAGGTTCAGCGTGAAGTTGGAGCTGATCCGCCAGGTGTCCTGCAGGAAGTACGCCCAGTTCTTGGCGTTCGAAGTGACCGGGAACGGAGCCACGTAGTCGGCCATATTGGGGTCATTCACGCCACCAGGGGGCTCCGGGAAGACGTAAAACTCGTGCTGGTAGTACGTCCCGCCAGGGGCGCAGCCAATCAACTCGCCGTCGAGGTCACGAAGCTGCGTACCCGACTTGCAGCGAATTCGGATGCGCTGGCCACCGGTGTTGTACTGGTTCGACATGACGTCGATCTGCTCGTACTCGGCGCCGATCTTGAACTCGTGGTCACCGAGGAAGTCGTTGAGGAAGTACGCCAGGTCGCCCTTCATCGTCTCGCGGCCGAACTCCTGGACCTGTGCGAAACCGAAGCCGCCCGAGACCGGGAAGATGCCACCGCTCACCGTGCGCGTGCGGTCCTGGACCCAGATCTGATTGAAGCCGGGGCTCGCGGAGGGGTCGTACAGCTCCTCGTGCCAGGCGTATTGGGCGGAGGCCACGAAATTCTGGCCGAGCACGCCCTCGTACTTGCCGGTGTAGTCGGTGCCGCCCTCGTCGAGCGTGCCCATGAAGGTGCTCTCCGGCCCCGAGAGGCCGTAGGCATTGAGCGGGCCCTCGGTGGTGGTCGGGTCGCCGAACGCCGAGGCGATGAGTGAGTGGTTCTGGCCGATGCGCCACGTCAACTTGCCGGACCACAGGTCGCGCTTCAGCTTCTGGGTATAGATCGTGTCCTGCGCGGGGCCGCCGAACGCCGTGTAGTCGTTGGTGATCTGGCGGTCCTCGTCGTTCTGGACCTGGTCGTAGGCGGCGAAGAACCACAGCTTGTCCTTGACGATGAAGCCGCCGAGGTCGAGGCCGAAGTCCTGGCGCGTGTAGTCCTCGACGACGAAGGTGCGCGTCCCGCGGGCGATCTCCAGGTTGGTCTCGTCGAAGCTCGACTGGAGGTCGGCGCTGTCGTAGTACGCGAACACATCGCCGTGGAACTCGTTGCCGCCCGACTTGGTGATCACGTTGATCATCCCGCCGGTGGAACGGCCGAATTCGGCCTGATAGCCGCCGGTCTTGACCTGCACCTCCTGGATGAACTCGAAGTTGAGTTGCTTGCCCTGCTGTGCGAGTTCGATGCCGGTGGTGTTGACACCGTCGATGTAGTAGGCATTCTCCGCGCCGGAGGAGCCGTACACGGTAGTGCCGGCGTCGTCGGTGTTGGTGCCCGGTGCGATGAGCGCCACCGACGCGTAGTTCCGCGCGGTGGGCAAGTTGAGGAAGAAGTCGGACGTGACGTTGGCGCCCACTTCGGTCGACTTGACATCAATTGTCGGCGCCGCTCCGGAGACGACCACCTCCTCTTTGAACGCGCTCTGCATGGTCACGGCCAGCGTCACGATGCGGCCGAGGTTGACGACCACGCCGCTCTGTTCGGTGGCGGCGAAGCCGGTCAAGGCGAACTTGAGCGCGTAGGTGCCCGGCGGAAGCAATACCAGGCGGAATTGGCCCTCTGTGTCGGTCACGGCGACCTTGGTGCCCTGCAGGTTCGGCGACATAGCCTCGACGGTCACACCCGGCAGGGCCATGGCGTTCTCGTCCACGACCGTGCCTTCGATCGTGCCCGTCGTCTGAGCGAACGCGCCCACCGCCAGCACTCCGGCGGCGGCGCAGGCGAACAGCACTCTCTTCCACACTTTCATCGTTACTCCCTTCCTCGCAGGCAGACGCGTTTGCTGCGATGCCACTCCTCATCCGGTTTTCTTGCTGCGCCGACCTCTCGCGGTCCGGACCCTTCGCTCGACCTCCCTTCCGCCGCCGGCACCTCGCAGACCAGCGAGGACCTTTCGCAGGCGACCTGGGCACGGGCTGCGTTCATTGATGCCGAGGTGAAAGCAAGGTCTCTGCCACTCTGAACGGAGAAATCAAGGCTTTTCTAATCTGGGACTTAGATGTGAGCCGCCGCGCTCAAGCGTACAGATTCCTACACATTTGTACAGAATTCTGTATGTCAGCTGAGAACGAGGAGGATCTGGCCGCCCTCGACGGTGGCCCCGGGCTCGACGAGGACGTCCTGCACCGTGCCGGCGCCCTCGGAGCGGATCTGGTTCTCCATCTTCATCGCCTCGAGGATGAGGAGCGGCTGTCCGGCCCGCACCGCGTCGCCCGGCGCCACGGCGATGCCGACCACCTTGCCCGGAATCGGCGCGCGGATCTCCTGCGGCCCGGCGGCGACGCCCTCGCGGCCGGCGATCTCGCGCTCGAGCGGATCGCGCAGGCGGACCTCGAACTCGCGATCGCCGAGCGAGATCCTCCACAACCCGGCGCCCAGCCGCTGCGCCGCGAGCGAGTAGCTGCGGCCGTCCGCGCACACCAGGGAAGCGAGGCCGGGAGCCACCGGCAGCAACTCGACGTCGTGGCTGCGGCCGTCGGCGTTGACCTCGAAGCGGGCGCCGATACGGCGCACCGAGAGATCGACACGCTCCCCGTCGCGCGCCACCCAGAATCTCATTGCCACCCCCCCGACCCCAGCGACGTGGGCCGTGGGCCGTGGGTGGTGGGCATGAGACCGGAAGCGCGCACTGTGTTCCGCGGGCCGTGAACGGCGGCACCCGCAACCCACGGCCCCCGGACCACGGTCCACGGACCACGGTTCACGTTTCTCATCGGGGGTATCTCCCGTGGGCGAGACGGCGGCCCTCGTCGCGCCACCGCTCGCCGCCGTGCTCGGCTCCGGCCAGCGTTTCCGGCGACAGGCGGGACAGCTCCAAGCTTTCCAGGCAGGCGGCGCCGATCAGGGCGACCTCCTCGAGCGCCGGGTCGCCCGCCGCCTCGAGCCGCTCCACCGAACCCGAAGCGAGCAGCTCGTCGAGCAGGCCGGTGTGCAGGCGCGACTCGCGGAACTCGGGCACGTCGAGGAGCAGGCGGAACAGCGGCAGCGTGGTGGCGATCCCCGAGATGCGGTACTCGGAGAGCGCGCGCCGCAGGCGGGCGAGCGCGGCCGGCCGGTCCTCCGCCCAGACGATCAGCTTGGCGAGGATCGGGTCGTAGTCGAGCGGCACCATCGAACCGGCGCGCACGCCGGAGTCCACGCGCACTCCCGGGCCGCCCGGTCTCTCGAGCACGGTGATCGTGCCCGGCGAGGGCGCGAAGCCGCGCAACGGGTCCTCGGCGTACACGCGGCACTCGATGGCGTGGCCGCGCGGCGCGATCGACTCCTGGCGGACGGCGAGCGGCTCGCCGAGCGCCTCGCGGATCATCAGGTGCACGAGGTCGACCCCGTACACCATCTCGGTCACCGGGTGCTCGACCTGCAGCCGCGTGTTGACCTCGAGGAAGTAGAACGACCCGTCGGGGGCGAGGAGGAACTCGACGGTGCCCGCCGAGCGATACCCGGCCGCGCGCGCCACCGCGAGCGCCGCGGCCCCGAGACGGGCGCGCAGGTCGGGCGACACCGCCGCCGAGGGCGCCTCCTCGAGCACCTTCTGGTGCCGGCGCTGCAGCGAGCACTCGCGCTCGCCGAAGTGCACGAGCGTGCCGGAACGGTCGCCGAGGATCTGCACCTCGATGTGGCGCGGGCGCTCGATCAGCTTCTCGGCGTAGACGCGCGCGTCGGCGAAGAACGCCTTGCCCTCGGACGAGGCGCGCGCGAACAGGTCGGGCAGCTCGGCGGGCGAGCGCACCGCGCGCATCCCCTTGCCGCCGCCGCCGCCGACCGCCTTGAGCAGGATCGGCCAGCCGACCTCGGCGGCAAACGCCTCCGCCTCGGCGGCGTCCGCCAGCGGCGGCGTGCCCGGCACTGTCGGGACGCCGACCCGCTGCGCCAGCTCGCGCGCGGCGGTCTTGGAGCCGAGCAGCTCGATCACCTCGGGCGGCGGGCCGATCCACACCAGGCCGGCCGCCCCGACGGCGCGCGCGAACTCGGCGTTCTCGGCGAAGAAGCCGTAGCCGGGGTGCACGGCGCCCGCGCCGGTGCGGCGCGCGGCCTCGAGGACCGCGTCCTGGCGCAGGTACGATTCGCGCGCCGGCGGCGGGCCGACACGCGCCGCCCAGTCGGCCTCGAGGACGTGCGGCTGCATCCGGTCGGCGTCGGAGTACACCGCGACGCTCTCGTGGCCGAGTTCGCGGCAGGCGCGCACGATGCGGACCGCAATCTCCCCCCGATTCGCGATCAGGATCCTCATGCCCCCGCCCGCCCTGAAGGCGTGGACCGTGCGCCGTGGACTGTGCGCGAAGGCACACCGGAGGCACCTCCGGTAACGACCTGCGCGGTCCACGGCACACGGTCCACGGACCACGTCTTTCTCACAGTGGAATGTTCCCGTGCTTCTTGGGCGGCATCCAGTCGCGCTTGTTGCCGGCCAGGGAGAAGGCGGTGATCACCCGACGCCTCGTCTCGCGCGGCTGGATCACGGCGTCCACGAAGCCGCGTTCGGCGGCGACCAGGGGATTGGCGAACTTGTCCGTGTAGGTGCGCACCAGCTCGGCGCGCCTCGCTTCGGGGTCGGCGGCCGTCTCGATCTCGCGCCGGTACAGGATGTTCACGGCGCCCTGCGGACCCATCACCGCGATTTCGGCAGTCGGAAAGGCGTAGTTGAAATCGGTGCGGATGTGCTTGGAACCCATCACGCAGTACGCCCCGCCGTACGCCTTGCGGGTGATCACCGTGACCTTCGGCACGGTTGCCTCGGCGAGGGCGTAGAGGAGCTTCGCGCCCTGGCGGATGATCCCGCCGTGCTCCTGCTCGACGCCGGGCAGGAACCCCGGGACGTCCTCGAGGATAAGCAGCGGGACGTTGAAGGCGTCGCAGAAGCGGGTGAAGCGAGCGCCCTTGACCGAGGCGTTGATGTCGAGCACGCCGGCGAGGTGGGCGGGCTGGTTGGCGACCACGCCGACCGGCCGGCCGGCCAGGCGGACGAAGCCGACCACGATGTTGCGCGCGTACAGTTCGTGGACCTCGAGGAAGTCGCCGCCGTCGGCGATTGCGCGGATCAGCTCCTTGATGTCGTACGGCTTGTTCGGGTCGGCAGGGACGAGGTGGTCGAGCCGCTCGTCCTCGCGGTCCGCCGGGTCGTCGGTCGGGCGCAGCGGCGGGTCGGCGGCGTTGTTGAGCGGCAGGAACGTCATCAGACGGCGGATCCCGGCCAGCGTGTCCATGTCGTCGGCGCACGCGAAGTGGGCGACGCCGGAGATCTGCGCGTGGGTCGCCGCGCCGCCCAGCCGCTCCATCGTCACCTCCTCGTGGGTGACGGTGCGGATCACCTCGGGGCCGGTGACGAACATGTAGCTGGTGCCACGCGCCATGAACACGAAGTCGGTGATCGCCGGCGAATACACGGCGCCGCCGGCGCACGGTCCGAGGATCGCCGAGATCTGCGGGATGACGCCGGAGGAGATGGTGTTGCGCAGGAAGATGTCGGCGTAGCCGCCGAGCGAGACCACGCCCTCCTGGATTCGCGCGCCGCCCGAATCGTTGAGGCCGATCATGGGGATGCCGAACTTCAGGGCGAGGTCCATGATCTTGCACACCTTCTCGGCGAACGCCTCGGACAGCGAGCCGC
The DNA here is from genome assembly GCA_040754885.1 of Acidobacteriota bacterium. Taxonomy (GTDB): domain Bacteria; phylum Acidobacteriota; class Thermoanaerobaculia; order Thermoanaerobaculales; family Thermoanaerobaculaceae; genus JBFMCD01. The sequence goes on along the minus strand of JBFMCD010000131.1, from coordinate 9,785 downwards.
CGAAGACGGTGAAGTCCTGCGCGAACACCGCGACCGGACGTCCCTCGATCCGCCCGAACCCCGTGATGATGCCGTCGCCCGGGATGCGCTGAGCGGCCATGCCGAAGTCCTGACAGCGGTGCATGACCAGGCGGTCGACCTCCTCGAACGAGCCGGGGTCGAGAAGCAGTTCCAGGCGCTCGCGGGCGGTGAGCTTGCCGGCGGCGTGCTGCCTGGCCACCCGCTCGGGTCCGCCGCCCTCGAGACCGGCCGCCTCCAGACGCCGCAGGCGCTCTCGAACGTCCTCGCTCACGTCATCCTCCGACCTGTCCGGCGGCGCCGGAAAGCGCCCTATCCTATCATGTGGTCGCGATGCTCCCGACGCGCCGCGCCGACTTGGAAGAGTTCGCCGCCAGCGTGAAGAAGGCGGTGCCGCGCGACCTCGACGACCTCTACGTCGAACGCGTCAACGAGGTGCGCTGGCGCCTGCGCGGCACGCTCGCCGCCTCACAACACACGCTCACCCGCGAGGGTGCGGCGGTGCGCCGCGGCGGGCGCCTCTCTTCCGCCGACGGTCTCGACGGCGCGGTGATCGCATCCCTCCTCGAGGTCCCTCGACGTGGGCTGGCCGACCTCGACGCGCCGGAACTTCCCTCCGCACCCACGCTCGACGAGGTGGTCGCGGCGCTCGGCGTCGCCGACGTGGATCTGCGCTGGCGCGGCGTGTGGAGCGCGGTGGTGCGCGACGGCGCAGTCGCCGAAGGGGGCAAGCCGGCGCTCCTCGAGATCGTCCACCCGGACGGACTGCGCCAGCTCACCGTCTGGCCGCCGGCTCCGGATCTCGAGGTGCTTCCCCCGGCGTCGGAGGCGGCGGCACCCCGCCCCGGACGGACCACCGTCCTGTTCGCTCCGGCCGCGGCCGCCGTTCTGCTCCACGAGTTGTTCGGCCACCCTCTGGAAGCCGACTCGCTGCTGCGCGGGGCCTCGCCGTGGGCCGGGAAGTTCGGCCAGCGCGTTACACCGCTTGCCCTCGACCTCGACGACGACCCGGGCGCGGCGCTGCCGGGCGCGTACGTCGCGGACGACGAGGGGAGCCCGGCCGGCGTGCGCGCGCTGCTGCGCGCGGGCGAGCTGGTCGGGGCGATCGCCGATCGGTCCGCGGCACCCGCCCTGGGCGCGGCGCCGGGCAACGCGCGCCGCGCCACCTGCCACGCGCCGCCGCGCCCGCGCCTGTCGAACCTCGTGGTGACGGCGGGCGGCGCCGAGCCGCCGCGCGCCGAGGCCCGTCTCGAGGTCACGTCGGCGTATTCCGGCACGGTGGAGCCGCGCTCGGGCACGCTGCTGCTCTCGGTGCGTAGCGCCTGGCACCTGCGCGGCGGCGAGAGGAAGGGACCGGCAGGCGCCTTCACACTCTCCGCCTCGGTGGGTGCGGCCGCGGCGGGACTGGTGGCCGCCGGCGGTCTGGCGCGCGCCAGCGCCGCGCCCGGCTGGTGCGGCAAGAACGGCGAGACACTCCCCACCGGCGCGGTCGCGCCGTGGTTGCTGGTCGCCGGGCTGGAGGTGCGGTGAGTCGGCCCCCGGCGCTCGATGCCGCGCTCGAGGCAGCCCAGAGGGCGAGAGCCCGGTGCGAGGCGTTCGCCCGTTCGAGCGAGACGTGGCACTTGCGCCGCGACGCCTCGGGATGCTGGGAGACCCGCGACGCGCGGGAGATCGGCATCGCGTGCCGCGTGGCGAGTCCCTCGGGCAACGCCTTCGCCGTCGCGTCGGGCGGAAGCGCGCGCTACGGCTCCAACGCCGTGCGCGCCGCACTCGAGTCGGTGCTTCCCGGCGACGACCCGCTTCCTCCCGCCTCCGAGCTTGGAACGACTCCGATACCTCCGGTTCCGGCGCCGTCCTCCGACGAAGCCCGCCGCGCCTTCGTCGAGGCGCTCGCCGGCGCGGTGGACGCCGTCCGCCCGCCGGTCGCGCTCGTCGAGTTGCGCCTCCTCGAGGGTCGCGCGACCTCCTGGATCGCGACCTCCGACGGTTTCACCGCCACCCAGGAAGCCGGGGCGGCGAGCGTCGAGCTGCTGCTCGCGCCGGGCGAGGGCCCGTGGCGGCTGACGCACGCCTCGTTCGTGACCCTTGCTGACGCCGATCCCGCCCATCTCGCCGAACAGGCGTGCGCCGCCGCGCTGCTCGCGCCACGCGGCGGTTCGCCGAGGCGCCACCTGTGCGACGTGCTCCTCGCCCCGGCCGTGGCCGCGCCGCTCGTCGCCGCCCTGGCCCGCCACCTCGTCGCCACGCCGCCGGACGGCGCGCCGCACGCATCGAAACGGGTCAAGGTCTCGCCGGTGTGGGAACTGACCGACGAGCGTCCCGGCCCTGACGGGATGCTGCCTCTGTCGTGGGACGGCGAGGGGCTGCCGGCCCGGCGCATCACGCTGCTCTCGCACGGGCGCCTGCGCGAGCGTCTGGCCTCGTGGGCCGACGTGCAACGAACGCGCGTCGCCGCCGGCGGCGCCGTCCGGCGCAGCCTCCGCGACGAGCCTGGCGCCGGCCCCGCCAACCTGGTGGTCCGTGCGGCGGCGCCGCTCTCCGAGCAGGAGCTGCTCGCCGCGCTCGACGAGGGCGTCTATCTGGCCTGCCCGGCCGGGGCGCCGCGGGTGGACGAGCACACAGGCGCGTTCTCGCTGCGCTGCGCGGCGGTCGGAATTCACCGCGGGCGCGCCGCGACCGCCCACCCCCTCGTCGAGCTGCGCGGCTCGCTGCCGCGCCTGCTTGCCGGCCTCGCCGCCGCCGGCGACCGCGCCGAGCGCTTCTCCCTCGAGTGCGCCGTCACCACTCCGTCCCTGCTCGTTCGTCGCCTCGAAATCGCCTAGAACACAGGGGCGTGGGCCGTGGTCGGTGGGCCGTGGTCGGTGGGCCGTGGGTCGAACGACGCCTTGCATCCGATTGCGCCCAAGCCGCCTGGCTCCAGTACCCGCCTCTCGTGCCTTCGGTCCACGGCCCACGGTTCACGGTCCACGCTTCTTGCGCCTGCCCGTTCCTTGTACCATTCGCTCCCAGGGAGCGTGTTCATGACGACTCAGTCCCGGAAGTACGAGTGGTTCGCCATCGGCGATCTCAACGGCTTCTTCGGCCTGATGTTCGACAACCTCACGGTGTTGTCGTTCCTCGCCGGCATCCTGGTGTTCGGCTTCCAGTTCCCCGCAGACATCGTGTACACGAAGATGTTCCCGGGCACCGCCTTCGGCGTGCTGTTCGGCGACCTCGTCTACACCTGGATGGCGTTTCAACTGTCGCGCAGGACCGGCAACACCCGCGTCACGGCGATGCCCCTCGGCCTCGACACCCCGTCGACGATCGGCATCGCGCTGGTCGTGCTCGGGCCGGCGTTCGTCTCGCTCAAGGCGCAGGGGATGGAGCCACGCGAGGCGGCGATGATGACCTGGTACATCGGCATGGCGACGATGGTGATGATCGGCGTCGTCAAGCTGGTCCTATCGTTCTGCGGCCGCTGGATCCAGAAGGTGGTGCCGCAGGCCGGCCTGCTCGGCTCCCTGGCCGGCATCGGGCTGGCGCTGATCGGCTTCATTCCGCTCGTCGACATCTTCGGCATGCCGCTGATCGGACTGGTCGCGCTCGGCCTGCTGCTCTACAACCTGGTCGCGCGCATTCGCCTGCCCGGGAACTTCCCCGGCGTGCTCGCCGCCGTGGCGGTCGGCACCGCCCTGTACTACGTGCTCGGTCCGCTCGGCTGGGCGGGGGGCACCTACCATGGCCCGCCCGCGACCTCGCTCCAGCTCGCCCTGCCGGTGCCGAGCCTGCTCTTCCTCCAGGGACTCTCGGGGGCGCTGACCTATCTGCCGATCTCGATCCCGTTCGCGCTGCTCACCGTCGTCGGCGGGATCAACGTCACGGAGAGCGCGCGCGTCGCCGGCGACGACTTCAACACCCGCGACATCCTGCTCACCGAGGCGGTCGCCACGCTGGTCGCCGGTGTGTGCGGCGGCGTCGCGCAATCCACCCCGTACATCGGCCAGCCGGCGTACAAGGGGATGGGGTCGCGCGCCGGCTACACGCTGCTCACCGGACTGCTCGTCGGCCTGGGCGGCATGTTCGGCTTCATCGGCTTCATCGTCGAGCTGATCCCGCGGGCCGTGCTCGCACCGATCCTCATCTTCGTCGCCCTCGACATCATCGTGCAGGCGTTCCTCGCCTGCCCGGCGCGCCACGCGCCTGCCGTGGCCTTCGCGTTCTTCCCGACCATCGCGCGGCTGCTCGCGATCAAGCTCGGCACGCCCGACATCGTGCCGCCCGCGCACTTCTCGGAACTGCTCGCCAAGCCGGGCAAGGAGCTGCCCGAGGCGCTGGTCACGGTCGCGCTCGGCAACGGCTTCATCCTCACCGCCATGCTGTGGGGCGGGTTCCTCGCCGAGCTGATCGACCGCCGGTTGCGGCTCGCCTCGCTCTACCTCGGCATTCTCGCGGTGTTCACCTTCTTCGGGGTGATCCACTCCTCCTCCCCCGACGGGGTGATGTACCTGCCCTGGACGCTCACCGGACTGTCGCGCGCCGTGCCGTTCCAGTTCGCCTTCGGTTACGCGGTCCTGGCGGTGGTGGTGTTGCTGCTCGGGCTCTCCAGCGCCGCCAAGGAGCCGCCGGCCGCCGACCTCGGCCACCCCGACGCCGCCTGAGCAACGGCTTCGCGACGGCCCTTCTGTCCCGTATCATCCCGGGACTCTCCCCGCGCGGTGGCCACGCGTGCGCGAGGAGGTGAAGGGGGACCCGTGGAGCACTACTACAAGAACGATCACCTGCACCGCTTCGCCGAGATCGCCGAGGGCAACGGCGAACTGGCGCGCGACTTCTTCGCGTACTACGGCAAGGTGTTCGCCGACGGCGCGCTGACCGTGCGCGAGAAGGCGCTGATCGCGCTGGCGGTCGCGCACACCGTGCAGTGCCCGTACTGCATCGACGCCTACACCACCGAGTCGCTCAAGCAGGGCGCCGATCTCGAGCAGATGACCGAGGCGCTGCACGTCGCCGTGGCGATCCGCGGCGGGGCGTCGCTGGTGCACGGCATGCAGATGCTCGAACACGTCAAGAAGAGCTCGATGTGACGCGCGTGCAGCCGGCGCGTGTCCCGGCGGGCGGGATGACATCCGCTCCGATCGGTGTTGAAGGGGCGGATCGGGAGGAGTGCCGATGAGCGACGCCTCGCCGCTGCCGTTCGCCGAACTGGCCTCGACGGAGGCCGGTCCGAAGCCCACCGCGACCCTGCGCGCACGGCGCCTCCCGCTCGCCGAGCCGTCCGCGCAACTCGCCGCGCTCGCCGCCCTGCCGCTCGGCCACCTCGCTCACGGCGCCGACTTCGACCGCGCCGTGGCCGGCTCGGGGCGGGATCTCGCCCCGGCTCCGCTCGAGATCTTCCAGATCAACGTCGGCAAGCTGTGCAACATGACGTGCCGCCACTGTCACGTCGACGCCGGACCGGATCGCTCCGACCAGATGATGGACCGCGAGACGGCCGACGCCTGCCTGGCGGCGCTCGACCGCTCGGGCGCGCGCACCGTGGACGTCACCGGCGGCGCTCCGGAACTGAACCCGCACTTCCGCCACCTCGTCGACCAGTGCGTCCGGCGCGGCGTGCACGTCATGGACCGCTGCAACCTCACGGTGCTGCTCCTGCCGCGCAACCGCGACCTGCCGGAGTGGCTGGCGGCGCGCGACGTCGAGGTCGTGTGCTCGCTTCCGCACTGGCGGCGCCGCAACACCGACCTGCAGCGCGGCGACGGGACCTTCGAGCGCTCCATCGAGGCGCTGCGCCGACTCAACGCCGCCGGCTACGCGAGCGGCGACGGGCGAAGGCGCGTCACCCTGGTGACCAACCCGGTCGGGGCGTTCCTGGCCGGCAATCAGGCGGCCATGGAGCGCGAGTGGCGCCAGGGTCTGGAGCGCGAGCACGGCGTCCGCTTCGACCGCCTGATCGCGCTCAACAACATGCCCATCGCCCGCTACCTGGAGTGGCTGGAGTCCTCGGGGAACCTGCAGGCGTACATGGAACTGCTCATCGGCGCCTTCAACCCCGCCACCGTGGACGGGTTGATGTGCCGCAACACCGTGTCCGTGGGGTGGGACGGGACGCTCTACGACTGCGACTTCAACCAGATGCTCGACCTGCCGGTGCGTCGGCCGGACGGCTCGCCGATGACCGTCCGCGAGTTCGAGCGCGAGGCGTTCGCGGCGCGGCGCATCGTCACCGCGCGACACTGCTTCGGCTGCACCGCCGGCTGCGGCTCGTCGTGTGGGGGCCAGCAGGCCCGTTGACCGATCGTCACGACGCGCACGACGAGGGCCGCAGGCCGAATGAAGCTGTTCCGTGTCTCCAGTCCACGGCCCACAGCCCACGGTCCACGTCGTTCCGGCCGGACAGCTGCCGACTTTCAGCGGTACTCAGGGGAGGTCTTCCTCGTCGAGTCCGAAGTAGTGGCCGACCTCGTGGACGACGGTGTCCTGAATCTCGCGGAGCAGCTCCGTGCGATCGCGGCAGGTGCGCAGGAGCGGCTGGCGGAAGATGACGATCCTGTCCGGCAGTTCGGGCCCGAAGGTGACGCCGCGTTCCGGCAGCGCCATCCCCTGGTAGATGCCGAACAGCTCGTCCTCGTCGGGGTCGATGCCGACCTCGTCGAAGTCCTCCGCGCTCGGTTCCTCCTCGACGACCACGGCGATGTTGTCGATGTAGGCGGCGATCTCCTCGGGGAGGTCGTCGAGCGCCCGGGCGACCACCTCCTCGAACTGCTCCAGGCTCATGCGCAACATGGCACCCGGATGATACGCGAGCGCGGACGGACGGTGGCGGGGTTCGGGGCCGGCCCGAGCGGGTATGATCTCCACACCTCGGAGGTGGGTCCGTGGAGCGAGCGATCTCGGCGTTGGGTCTGGCGGTGTTCCTTCTCGTCGCGTGGCTGCTCTCCGTCAATCGCCGCGCGGTCCGCTGGCGCACCGTGGCGTGGGGTCTCGGCCTGCAGATCGCGGTCGCGCTGCTCATCCTCAAGACCCCGATCGGCTACCGCGCCTTCAGCTTCGTCGGCACGCTGGTCAGGAAGTTCCTCGACTTCTCCGACGCCGGCGCGTCGTTCGTCTTCGGCGAGGCGTTCACCGAGCACTTCTTCGCATTCAAGGTGTTGCCGACGATCATCTTCGTCGCCTCGGTGATGACGCTGCTCTACTACTTCGGCGTGCTGCAGAAGGTGGTCGAGGCGATCGCCTGGGTGATGACCCGCTCGATGCGCACCTCCGGCGCCGAGGCGCTGTGCGGCGCGGCCAACATCTTCGTCGGCCAGACCGAGGCACCGCTGTTCATCCGGCCCTACGTGCCCCGGTTGACGCAGTCGGAACTCAACGCGGTGATGGTCGGCGGCTTCGGGACGATCGCCGCGGGGGTGATGGCGGTGTACATCTCGTTCGGCGTCCCCGCCATTCACCTCATCGCCGCGTCGGTGATGGCGGCGCCGGGCGCGCTGGTCGTCGCCAAGCTGATCTTCCCCGAGACCGGCGAACCGGAGACCGCGGGCACGGTCAAGGCGCAGGTAGAGCGGCCGTGGGTCAACCCCGTGGACGCCGCCGGCGCCGGCGCGATCGACGGCATGAAGCTCGCGCTCAACGTCGGCGCGATGCTCATCGCCTTCCTCGCCCTGCTCGCCTTGACCAACGCCGTCCTGGGTTGGGCGGGCGGACTGGCCGGTCTGCCCCAATTGTCGCTGGAGTTCCTCTTCTCGTACGCCTTCGCGCCGGTGGCGTGGCTCGCCGGCGTACCCTGGGCGGAGGCCGGACAGGTCGGCGTGTTGATCGGAAAGAAGTTCGCCCTCAACGAGTTCATCGCCTATCTCGACATGAAGACGCTGCTCGACAACGCCGCGGCGATCGCCGCCGGGACGAAGGCGGCCGGCTCGGTGCCGGTGCTCTCCGAGCGCTCGGTGGTGCTCTCCACCTACGCGCTGTGCGGCTTCGCCAACATCTCCTCGGTGGCGATCCAGATCGGCGGGATCGGCGCGATGGCGCCCGACCGGCAGCACGACCTCGCCAAGCTCGGCGCCCGCGCCCTGCTCGCCGGCACGCTGGCGAACCTGACCAACGCGGCGATCGCGGGAATCCTGATCTGAGCCTTGCGGCGGCGCCGAGCGGGTTTCGCGGGCGTGCAGAGTGAGTCGCTGTGTGCTTCTGCGAACCATGTCTCTGCGATGCCCGCGGGCCACCCCACACTCTGTCATCCTGAGGCCCGAAGGGCCGAAGGATCCCGTCGCGCCTGGAGCGCCTCGAACTGACTACGTCACTCTCTTCAACGCGGGCCAGCAGCCTGAGCGGCTGACTGCTTCTGCGAAGCATTGCTCCATGTTGCCCGCGGGCCGCGCAGCGGGCTGACCATCGCTCGCCCCCGAGCGTATGTTGCGGGGGGCTCCGCGCCGCTCCTCCCTCCCACCCGCCGCTCGTGGCCCCCCGCGCCCCCACGCTCGCCACGGCAGAGCCGTGACTCGCTCTCGGGCCGACTGTCCTCGGCCGCGACCCGGAAGCGCGATCTGCTCGCGGGACCCTAGGTGTTGCGGGCAGAAGCCCAGTCAGCAGAGGGCAGCCAGCATGTACATCCCCCACGCCACCCCCGCAGCTCTGGTCGCACGTCTTGCATGCCGCTTCCCGCGACCCAACTACCCAACTGCGTGATCGCTCCTCGCTGCGCTCGTCGCGCCCCCGACACCCACTCGCATCTCGCGCGCCGGGTGTCCCGCGGCCTGCGGACTCATGAGCCGCTCGGACCGGGGGCGAAGTCTCCCCCCAACCACGCTTCCCCCTCCCGTCCCCCGCCCATCCGGGTACCACGGTGCTCGTCAGCGACTACCGTTGGGACGGCCGCCGGGTGAGAGAATGCAGTGAGCTATGAAGAGTGAGTGAGGGGACTGGGACTATGGCACGCGGGGCTGGACTCGAGATCGAGGGGGCGACCACGGTGCTGAGATTAACCACTGCGCTCCAATCCGTTGGTGCCGCCCGCAATGGCAAGGGGCTCGATCAGAATGACCAGCGGTACTGGGCGCTGGGGTTCGGGGTCAAGCTCGCCCTCCACGCCGCATCTACGCTGACGCTTCTGCGCGACGGTTCCGCATTGACAGCGGAAGCGACCCGATCCCTGGATCGCACCTCTGTTTGCGTGTTGGCGCGTGCCGCGTGGGAGGCGTTCCTCCTCTTTCACTACATCTTCGTAGAGCCCGCCGACGAGGAGGACGAGAGACGCCTGAGGTATCTGAGATGGTCGATCGAGAGCCCTCGAGCGCGACAGCACTACGAGGTGTTGCTGCCCGGTCAGAAAGAGCAGTTGGAGGAAGAGCGGGTCGAAATCGAGCGCTACGAGGAAGAAATCCGGAGCAACCCCGCGTTCTTGCGAAGGAACCCGGAGGAACGGGCGAAGTTCATGAAGAAGGGTACGGGTTGGCGGCCTGGCTGGAACGCTATCGGGGAATCGGCCGGCATTGCGAAGCTCTATCGCTGCGTTCACTACAACTACCTCTGCGACCACTCTCACACCGGCCGGTTCAGCGTAACAAACCTAACCGAGCCCTGCTCAAACGAGGAAGCCAGCCAGCCCGCAGAGAACAGCACTGGCATCCTGGCCGTCTCGCTTGCCGGCGTCATCGACGGACTGTTCGGGCTCTTTCCAGGTTCCGAGAAAGCGCTATCTGCTGCGGAGCTGGAGCTTGTTCGGTACTGGGTGGCCGCGGGTCGATCGCAAGACGTCGGCCCGCAATCGGCGGACCATTGACAGAACGCGA
>JBFMCD010000130.1:0-56748 GCA_040754885.1 Acidobacteriota bacterium | reverse complement strand
CCCGGCCTCCCGCGTGCGCCGCTCACCCGCCCCCGGCCGCCGGCGCGGCCTTCGTCCTGCCACACGCGGCGTGAAGCCCCCAACCCCGCCACCCTGCGCCACGCCGCGTTTCCTCTCCGACGGATGTCGAATCGGTATGAGGCGTTCCGGATCGGCCGTCGTCACCCTTCCCGCGCAGCGCCGCGCAGTGTCGCAATCAGCCACGTCGCCGTCGCGGCCAGCCAGGGCACGGAGAGCACGCCAGGAAGGCGACGCCAGAGCAACGCCGAGCCGATCAGGTACGCGGCGGCTTCGGCGAGAACCACGGCCGCGAGCACCCGGGCGAGTGGGCGCAGGCGAGGCTCGCCGCGCAGCGCCAGGGGGGACAGAATCAGCAGCGCCCCGGCCACTCCCCCGAGCAACGCCGACAGCGCTCGCTCACCGAGGCCGAAGGCCAGCGGCCACGGCTGGCTGTGGATCGCGATCCCGCTCGCGGGTGTTGCGAACGGGCCGCCGGCGACGATCTCGACGGCTTGGACGGCGAGCGCGAGACCGAGACTGGTCCAGGCGAATCCCCATGTGTGCCGTCGCGGGTGCGGAGTCTGGCGTGATCGTCCCATCGGCGCCGACACCAGCGTACCAGCGTCGGCGCCGCGCCGCGCCTCGAACCGGTTCCCATCGATCGCGCCACGACCAGCAGCGCGCCGGCCAGGGCGACGAGGAGGAGCAGCCCGCCGAGCGCCGCGGCGCCGCCCATCACCATCGACTTCAGGCGGGCGCGTTGCCGCGCGTCGATGAGCAGCCGCCGCTCGGCGTCCGGCGACAGCCTGAGCGCCGGGACTGCGGGCCCGAAGGACTCGCTCGCGCGCAGCGTCGCCGCCAGCGCGGCGTCCTCGGCGAGACACGCTTCGACCAGCGCCCGCGTGTCCGCGCTTTCCCCGCCGGATCGGACCAGAAGCCAAGGGTCATCGACCACATGTCCGCCGACATCGAGCTTCATCGCGCCCTCCCGTCGACACCCGGCGCCGAGCCGAGTCGAACCCTGGCCCGGTGGACGCGCACCCTGGCGGCGGTGCCGGTGATCCCGAGCACCGCCGCGATCTCCGCGTACGACGGTTCGTGGTCGACGCGCAGCAGCAGCGCCGTCCGCTTCCCGTCCGTGAGTTCGGCGAGCGCCCGCATCACCACGTCGATCCGGCCCGAACGGTCTTGCGAGGGAACGGATCGAGGCGGGCGAGGACGGAGCCGCGGCGAGTGTGGGCGACACCCCGACCAGCCGGCGCGTCCGTGGCCGGCCGCGAACCCTCGGCCGGGTCCCTGGCACCCCGGGGATTACCGCTGCGGGCCTTCCTCCCGGCCCGCTTCGGGACCCGGTGCGGGGTAGCGGAAGTGGCCGGTGACGGTCCAGGCGAGGAGCACGTCCTCCTCGACCGCTCCACCGCCGATGTTGTGGATGACGAGCGGCACGCCGTCCGCCGAGGTCCGGTCGGAGACGACGCCGATGTGCGGCACGCCCGAGGGCAGCCTCCAGGTAACCAGGTCGCCGGGGAGGTACGCGCCGGGGTCGCGCGGGACGCCGAGTGTCGCGCCGTGGCGCCGGAAGTAGGCGACCAGATTCGGGACGCGCCGGTGGTCGATGTTCGGATCGGGTCGCGAGAGCCCCCACAGCTTGGGGTACTCGCGCCACGCGGCAGTCATGTCCTCGTGGACCAGTCGCTGCAGGTCGAGCCCGATCGCGCGGTAGGCGCGGACGACGACATCGGTGCACACGCCACGGTCCGCCGGCAGATCCCCGCCCGGGTAGGCGATCGCCGCGTATCGCCCGTCGTAGTGCACCGTGACGCCGACCTGCTTCCTGGCCGCTTCGACCAACGGATGGTTCGGCGCCGCCGGAGCGGGACCGGCGCAAAGGACGGCGAGCGCTCCGGCCGCGAACGTCGTTCGGGTCGCGGTCGCAGTTTTCATCGCGGCAGGATCTCCGACAACGATCATACGACCCGGACGCACGCGTGCGACAAGGCGACGCGCGGGGATGATCGGAACGAGGACGTCGCAGCCGCCCGATACGGGCGGCCGCGTCGACGAGACGTCTCCAGGCAGAGGCGGCTACTTGCGGGTTCCGCCCTGCAGAGCCTTCATGAGTGCGGCGCCGAAGGCCGTGACCTCCGGCTTGCGCTCGGCTTGGCGCTGATCGGACCACTTGCGGAATTCCTTGCTCGCCTTGTTTTCCTTCGCCTTCTTCAACGACAAGGAGATCCGCTTGCGCTCAGCATCGACGGACAGGACGGTGGCCGACACGGGGTGGCCGCCGGGGAAGGCCGTCGCCAGGTCGGTACCCTTCGGCGTGTCGGTCTCGGACAGCGGAATCAACGCCACGAGTCCGGGTTCGAGCTGGACGAAGACGCCGAAATTGGCGGTGTGCTCGACCACTCCGTCGACCAGTGAACCGACCGCGTAGCGGTTCGCGGCGTCCGCCCACGGGTCACCAGTGGCGACTTCGCGCAGCGTCAACGACAGCCGACGGCGCTCCAGGTCGCACTCGCGCACCCAGCCCTCGACCGCGGCGCCGGGGGAAAGCGAGGGATCCTCGAGCTTCATGCCGGGCGGCAGCTGCGAAACGTGGATCAGGCCGTCGACGCCGGGCAGGAGCTCGACGAAGGCGCCGAATTCGGTCTTCCGCGCGATCGTCCCGGAGAAAGGTGCGCCCGCCGGGAACCGGCTCGCCACCTCGGCCCAGGGATCGGGCTCGAGCGACTTGCGCGACAGGGCAATGCGCCCCTTCTCGCGGTCGGCTTCGAGTACCTGGACGGTAATCGGGTCGCCGACCTTGGCGAGTTGCGACGGTCGGGCGCCGAACCGATGAGAGAGTTCGGTGAGGTGGATCATGCCGTCTACACCGCCGAGGTCGACGAACACGCCGAAGTCGCGGATCGACTTCACGGCGCCCTCGAGCACGGCACCGGGGACGATCTTCGACCACGCCTCGGCAGCCTTGACGTCGCGTTCCTCCTTGAGCACGGCGGCTCGCGAGACCACCATGGTGGAGAGGTCGTCGGCCATCTCCGCGATCCTGAACAGGTACGTCTTGCCCAGGAAGGAATCGACGTTGCGCGGGAAGCCGAGGTCGATCTGCGACATCGGGCAGAAGGCGCGGAGCCCCGCGATCGACACGTCGTAGCCGCCCTTGTTCCGGCCGGTGACCTTGCCCTCGACCGGGATGCTCGCGGTGTACGCGCCACGCAGCGCCTCGCGCTCGCGGCGTTCGATGGCGAGCCGGTGAGAGATCCTCAGCTCCGGAGAGACGGCGACGACCACGCCGTCGAGTCCGTCTCCGGGTCGGAGTTCGCCCAGCTCGGCGCGATCCATCACCGCCTCGGTCTTGCCGCCCACCGAGATCAGAGCGATGTCGCCGTGGACGGCCATGATGTAGCCCTCCACGAGTTGGCCGATCTGGAACTCCTCGTAGCGGAAGCTCTCGGCAAGCGCCTCGGCGAACGACTGGTTGGCGGGGGTGGGGTTGGTTTCGTCACTCATGGCTGACCTCGCCGTCCGGCCTGGCGCCGGACGCAGCCCGCAGGCTGAGCCGAGGATTGTACACCCGATCGGATTCCCTGTCCTCCCACAGGAGTGGGCGACTGGGTACTCGACCCGACAATTTGGGTGGTCGCAGGCGGGGATACACTGCGCGGGTGGATGGCGAACGGCCGCTGCTCGTCGCCGACATCGGTGGGACGAACACCCGATTGGCGCTCGTCGCGCTCGCGCGCGGTCGCGCCCCGGTCGCCGAGCGCAGCTATCCGAGCCGGGCCTTCGCCTCGTTCGAGGATATCGCGGTTGCGTTCCTCGCCGAGACGTCGACTCCGGTCCGTCTCGCCTGCCTGGGCGTGGCCGGGCCGGTTCTCGACGGCCGTTGCACGGCCACCAACCTGCCCTGGACCCTCGACGAGGGAACGGTCGCGAGCCGCCTCGGAGTCGAGCGGGCGTGGCTGATCAATGACCTCGAGGCGACGGCGTGGAGCATCCCGTGGCTCGAGCCCTGCGAAGCCGAGACGATCCAGGCGGGCGCTCCGGCGGCAACCGGAAACCTCGCGGTCATCGCCGCCGGGACCGGACTGGGCGAGGCCGGCGCTTACTGGGACGGTGTCCGCCATCACCCGTTCGCGACCGAGGGAGGGCACGCGGACTTCGCCCCGCGCGACGAAGAGCAGGAGGCACTGCTCCGCTTCGCCCGCCGCAAGTACGGGCGGGTCTCGTGGGAGCGCGTCGTGTCGGGCCCGGGTCTGGACACGATCCACGGTTTCGTGCTCGCCGAGGTCGGGTCGCCGGAACCGGACTGGCTCGCCGCCGCGCGCGCCGGCGGCGACCCCGCTGCGGCGATCTCGACCGCGGCACTGGAGGGGCGTTCTCCGCTCGCCGCGCGCGCCCTGTCGCTGTTCGTTCGGCTCTACGGGTCCGAGGCCGGCAACCTCGCGCTCACGCTCAAGGCGAGCGGCGGCGTGTTCGTGGCCGGTGGTATCGCGCCCCAGATCATGCCCGCGCTGCGTGCGTACGGCTTCCTCGAGGCCTTCCTCGACAAGGGGAGAATGCGCGCTCTGCTCCAGGCCTTTCCGGTTCGGGTCGTGCTCGACCCTCGGGCCGGACTGCTCGGCGCGGCCCGCTACGCCGCTTTACACGCCTCGGAGTGACGCAACCGCCGATCGCTCTTCCATGCGCTACGCTAGCGGAACCGGGGTCAGCGACTCCGAGGAGGGTGCGTCGATGCGCGGAAACCTCGTTCTGACCGCGGTGGCGATCACGGCCTCTGTCGCCGCAGCACAGGAGCCTCTCGTTCCCATGCCCGGGATGCCTCCGGCGCCCGTCATCAAGATCGTCGATCTGGACGGGGGCGGCAGGGAGTACGCCCCCCTGTTGCAGGGGCCGCCCGAGAGTACGCGGATGAGGTCCGCGCTGGTCACCCTCGCCCCCGGCCGGCAGGTCGAACGTCGACGCGCCGGCGATGTCGAGGAGCTGCTGATCGTGCTCGAGGGGGAGGCCGAGATCCTCGGCCCGGGCGGGCGGACCACTCCGGTGCGCGCCGGGCAGGCGGGGTACTTCCCTCCCGGCATCCGCCAGGGCGTGCGCAACAGCGGCGCCGGAACGCTGCGCTACGTGCTGGTCTCGGCTGGACCGCGGCCGCCGGCCCAGTGACGGCCCGAGTCAAGGTTGCGAGCCTGCACGTCTACCCGGTCAAGGGGTGCCGGGGCATTGCGGTTGGAGCGGCGCGCGTCGGGGAGCGCGGATTCGAGCGCGACCGCCAGTGGATGGTGGTCGACGCGGCGGGGCGGTTCGTCTCGCAGCGCACCCATCCGGAGCTGGCCAGGGTGACGGCGCGCCTCGAGAACGCGGGCCTGTGCCTCGAGGCCGAAGGGTGCTCGGCGCTCGAGATCCCGCTCGCGGAACCCGACCGGCCGCGTTGCGAGGTCGAGATCTGGGGACAGCGGGTCGAGGCCGTGACGGAGGGCGAGGACGCGTCGCGGTGGTTCGGCACACTGCTCGGCGAGGCGGCGCGCCTGGTGCGCCTGCCCTCCGGTACGCGGCGCTGCGTCGACCCTCGTCGCGCACGGCCCGGAGACCAGGTCGGATTCGCCGACGGCTACCCCTTCCTCCTGGTCTCGGAGGGCTCGCTGGACGAACTCAATCGCCGCCTGGCGCGCCCGGTGGGGATCGATCGCTTTCGCGCGAACATCGTGATCGAGGGGTGCCTTCCGCACGAAGAGGACGAGTGGAGCGAGGTGCGCATCGGCGGGATCGACTTCCGAGTCGTCAAGCCGTGCGCCCGTTGCGTCGTCGTCACCACCGACCAACGGTCGGGCGAGCGGGACCCGGAGCCGCTGCGCGCGATGTCCTCGTACAGGTCGGCGGAGGGGAAGGTCCTGTTCGGGCAGAACCTGATCCACGACGGGCGGGGCCCGGTGCGCGTCGGCGACGCCGTGCAGCCGACCCTTCGCGCCGTGTGAAGCCGGGGGCAGGCGCGGGCCGAACTGGCGCGCCCGCGGCGGCACGTGGTATCTGTAGGCGGAACGGAGAAACGGCACCGTGACGAGCTACTCAAGCCCCACACGCTTCGAGCACGGCGAGATACCGGCGGTGGGCGTCCTCTTCGCCAACCTCGGTACGCCGGACGCGCCGACGCCCGCGGCGCTGCGCCGCTACCTGCGCGAGTTCCTGTCCGACCCGCGCGTGATCGAACTGCCGCGGCCGCTGTGGTGGTTGATCCTCAACGTCTTCGTCCTGCCCAACCGACCGCGTCGGTCGGCGCGTCTGTATGAGCGGATCTGGACCTCGGAGGGGTCGCCGCTGCTCGCGATGGCGCGGCGCCAGGCCGCCGCGCTCGAGACGCGCCTGCGCCGGCGCATCGCGTCTCCCCTGCACGTCGCGCTCGGGATGCGCTACGGCTCGCCTTCGATCGCCTCGGCGCTGCGCGAGCTCGAGGCCAGGGCGTGCCGGCGGATCCTGGTGTTTCCGGCCTATCCGCAGTACTCGGCGACGACCACGGCATCGACGTTCGACGCGGTCGCCGCCGAACTGTCGAGTTGGCGCTGGATCCCGGAGCTGCGCACGGTCAACGGGTACCACGACGATCCCGGCTACGTCGCGTGCCTCGCCTCGTCGATCCGAGAGGCCTGGTCGACGGGCGGCGAGCCGTCGAGGTTGATGTTCTCGTTTCACGGTTTGCCGCGCCGCTACTTCGACGGCGGCGACCCGTACTTCTGCCTGTGCCAGAAGACGGCACGGCTCGTCGTGGAACGGCTCGGTCTTGCGGAGGAGCGTTCGGCGGTGTGCTTCCAGTCACGCTTCGGCCGCGAGGAGTGGCTGCGTCCGTACACCGACGCCACGCTGCTCGAGTGGGCCGGCCGGGGTCTCGGTCGGGTCGACGTGGTGTGCCCGGGGTTCGCCGCCGACTGCCTCGAGACGCTGGAGGAGATCGCGATCACCAACGGCGAGCTGTACCGACGGGCGGGAGGCGGCGCGTATCGCTACCTGCCGGCGCTCAACGACCGCGCCGATCACGTCGAGGCCCTCGCCGGGATCGCCGTGCGTCACCTGCACGGCTGGGTCGCGCCGGCGGAGTCGTGGGACGGCCCGACGCCCCGCGCCGACGCGGACGCGTCGCGGGCGCGCGCCGAACGGATGAGGCTGGGAAGGAGCCGGCAATGAGCGACACCGCGTCCCCTCCGATCAGAATCGGCATCTCCTCGTGTCTGCTCGGCGCCAGGGTCCGCTTCGACGGCGGACACAAGAAGGACGACTTCCTGGTCAACACATTCGGCCGATGGGTGCAGTGGGTGCCGGTGTGCCCCGAGGTCGAAGTGGGAATGGGCACGCCGCGCGAGTCGGTGCGCCTGGTCAGGGAGGGCGACGACATCCGCATGGTCGCGCCGAAGAGCGGGCGCGACTGGACGAAGGAGATGCGCGCCTACTCGACCCGGCGCGTCGAGCAACTCGAGAAACACGAGTTGTGCGGGTACGTTCTCAAGAAGGACTCGCCGTCGTGCGGCATGGAGCGGGTGAAAGTGTACGGCGCCGGGATGCCGACCAAGAGCGGGCGTGGCGTGTTCGCCGAATCCCTGCTCGACCGCTACCCCAACCTCCCGGTCGAGGAGGAGGGCCGGCTCAACGACCCGCGGCTGCGGGACAACTTCGTCGAACGCGTGTTCGCCTACCACCGGTTGCGCGGATTTCTCGCCGGACGCTGGACGATCGGTTCGCTGGTCGCGTTCCACACCGCGCACAAGCTGCAACTCATGGCGCACTCACCGGAGGCGTACCGGGAGCTCGGCAGGCTGGTGGCCGCCGCCAAGGCCGTGCCTCGCGCCGATGTCGCGCGGCGCTACGAGGAGCTGTTCATGGGCGGACTCAAGGTGATCGCGACCACCCGGCGCAACACCAACGTGCTGCAGCACATCATCGGCTATTTCCGCGACCTGCTCGACGCCGCGTCGCGCCAGGAACTGCTCGGCCTGATCGAGGACTACCGGCGTGGGCTGCTCCCGCTGGTGGTGCCGGTCACTCTGGTGCGCCACCACGTGCGGCTGCATGAGGTGGCGTACCTCGCCGGCCAGACCTACCTCGAACCTCACCCCAAGGAGTTGATGCTGCGCAACCACGTGTGAGGCCCGTCGGCCGTCGTCCGTTTCCGGTTGTCCGCGCTGTTCTCGAGATCCTTCGCCAACGAACCGGTCGTGAGCGCGCTGCTTCTTCCGGTCCCTGGGCCGCGCGCCGCCGTACGTCCGCGTGACAGGCCTACTGGCCGGGCTTCTTGGGAACGGTGAGGACGAAGTTCCCCGGGGGCATCTCCTCCCCGCCCCCCGTCGGGGTGAAGAACTCCCATGAGTCGAGGAACTCCCTCACGCCGTCGTCATCCGCCGCTCCGACACCAGGCGGATAGTTGATCCGGACGACGATCACCCGGGAAGCGTGGCGCGCGACCAGATAGGTGACCTTGCCCGGCCCGTCGGTCGGCCGGATGCGCACCGGGTAGGTCATCTCCATCGCCGGCGTGCCTCCGAGCGTGGCCCGGCGCCGCACGGGGATGTCCACGACGCGGTAGAAGTGCTGCGCCCAGGCGAGCAGTTGCGGCTCCATCGACTCGGGCAGACCGGCGAGGAACTCCTCGTCCGCGTCGTCCAGGGAGGGAGCCTGGATGGTGATCAGCGTTGCATTCGGGGAGCGAACCTCGCCGCGCAGGAACTTCCAGTGCGGAGGCGTGACGTACCGGTATCCGGAGTCGGGGTTGGCGTAGGTTCGCTCTTCGGCCGGAGGCACGGAGGGTGCGCACGCCGCCAGGAGCGCGAGGGTGAACGCCGACGCGACCGCGCGTGTCATGCCGGAATGATCCGGGATGCGCCGCTCGATTGCAACCTTCAGCCGTGCTCGGGTCGCAGTTCGAAGCGCAGCTCCGCGCTCGCCTCACGGACGGCGCGTTCGTACGCCTCGCCGGAGTACCTCTCGCGCAACCGATCGGAAACCGGCAGCACCATCGGCATCGGATCCCAGCGCGCCGTCGCGCCGGTGGATGCGTTCCGTACCCGTTCCCCGGCCACCGCGCTGGACGCCTCGGGCAGCGGCATTCGTCCGAGAGCGTCGCGGAACGCCCTGAACACGGCTTCGTGTCCCGGCTCGACGAAACTGACGAAGCGCGACGACAGCGCCGCGACGTGGTAGGCGGCCGGGTTGAACAGGATTCCGTCCAGGCGTAACTCCTCCGCGAGGATGACGAGCAGGCCGAAGAACTCCCGGAGCATGCCCAGGCCCGGGTGGTTCTGGCCGGGGAGTTGCGGGCGGGATTCGGTGAACTCCTCGCGCGGGTTCTGCAGCAGCAGCCACTCGATCAGCATCACTTCGAAGCCGGGTATCGCCCGCACAGAACGGTTGACGCGCAGCTCGACGAGCAGTTCCTTGCGGGAGAGATCACCAAACACCCGCATCGTCTGACCCAGTGGGTGGTCGAGGTCGAACTGCAGCGTCGGGGCCCGGAAGCCGCGGGCGCGGAACTGCTCGAAGATCCCGAACCGCTCGAGGATGAGCTCGATGCCGGTCTTCGAGAAGTAGCCGAGAAATCGGGTCTGACGTGGGATCCCGGGCAGGATTCCGACCAGATCGTCCTCGGTGAGCTCCCACCCGTTGCCGGTCGAGGACTGCGTCAGGTGGAGTGGATCCAGACGGCTCTTGATCTGGCGGAACCGCAGCAGCGTGAGCTCGGCGCTGTCCGGAGTTTCGATCTCCGTGCCGGAGAGTATCCACCCGAGGAAACGGGCGGAGTACTGCCACGAGACGTCTCCGTAGCCGCCGCCGAGAACGACCGCCATGGGCACGCCGCGCGAGCGTACCTGCTCGACCACGAGGCGGTCACGATTGAGGATCCCGCGGGCGGACATGCGCCAGTTGCCGATCTGGTCATCGGCGGCCACGTCGCAGCCCGCAAGGTAGACGACCAGGCGCGGCCGGAAGCTGTCCAGGACCGCGGGGAGCTCCCGTTCGAGAGTCTCGAGCAACACGCCGTCGGTGACCCCGGCGCCGAGCGCGATGCTGGTCGAGGCGATCGCCTCGGTCGGGCCCCAGTGGTCGTTGTGGATCGAGAAGGTGTAGACGGTCGGATCGGTGGCGAACGCCACGCGGGTGCCGTTGCCGTCGTGGAGGTCGAGGTCGATCACCAGCACGGGCAGCGAGAAGCCCCGCCTGCGCAGCCGGACGATCGCCACCGCGATGTCGTTGAAGATGCAGAAACCCATGCCGCGCGACGGTTCCGCGTGGTGGAAGCCGCCACCCATGTTCACGGCGACGTTCCCGCCGGAGAGCGCACAGCGCGTCGCCCAGATCGTCCCGCCGGTCATCAACCGCTGGTAATCGAGCACCGACTCCAGCTCGTCCTCGCTGACCGGCCCTCCGAGGATCTGGGTCAACGTCTCGCGCCGTTGCAGGGCGGCGATGTACTCGGAGGTGTGGACGGCGAGGAGATTGGTCAACGAGGCCGGCCGGGCGACCTCGATCTCGTCCCGCCGGATCAACCCCTCGTTGGCCAGGAACGCCAGCACCCGGTCGGCGCGCAGCGGGTCGAACGGCACGCCGCCGGGCATCGCCCGTTCGTACTCCGGGCTGTAGACGAGTCGGATCTCCGGGGGCCGGAGCGTCGTGTGCAGCCGGTGCCACGCGCGCCTGGCGCCGTCGAGCAGGGCCGGCACGCCGCGACGCCGGCGCGGTGCCGGTGGCGGGGAAAGGACGGAACGGGTGCCGTCCATGGCGGAGAGTATAGGCGCTCGTGACGGTTTGCACATGCGACGCGCAGGCATCCACGCGAACGTTGCGCCCGCCGCGGGTGGAGGTTCGCGAGCAACGTCCAGCGGGAGACACGCGGCCGAGGTGCGAGTATGCTGTGAGCTTGTGAAGGAACGGAACTTGGTTCCGGAGCGAGGAGGGGCGCCATGAAGACCTTCGCGTTCAAGATCGATGCCTTGACCGGGGAGGAGTACTACGAGGTCTACCTGCGCGGCCAGCAACTGATCGCTGACCCGTTGCTCAACAAGGGCTCGAACTTCTCGATCGAGGAGCGCGGCTCGCTCGGACTGGTCGGACTGCTCCCCTGGGGCGTGTCCACCCTCGAGCAGCAGGTCAACCGCTCGCTGGAGAGCTACCGGCGCAAGCCCGACGACCTCGAACGCTACCTCTTCCTGCTCGGCCTGCTCAACCGCAACGAGACGCTCTTCTACAAGCTGCTGGTCGGCAACCTGATCGAGATGCTGCCGATCGTCTACACCCCGACGGTCGGCCTCGCCTGCCAGAAGCTGTCGCACATCATGCGCCGGCCGCGCGGCGTCTACATCAACCCCGAGAACATCGCGAACATCGACCAGATCTGCGCCAACACCTCGCTGCCGCAGGTGCGCCTGATGGTGGTCACGGACGGCGAGCGGATCCTCGGTCTCGGCGACCTGGGCGCCGACGGGATGGGGATCCCGGTCGGCAAGGTCTCCCTGTACGTCGCGGCGGGGGGGCTGCACCCGGCCGTGTGTCTGCCGGTGTGCCTCGACGTCGGCACCAACAACGAGCAGTTGCTCGCCGACCCGTTGTACCTCGGCTATCGCAAGCCGCGGCTCGACGGTGAGGCCTACGACCGCTTCGTCGAGCGTTTCGTCATCGGCGTCAAGCGCAACTTCCCCGACGCCCTCATTCAGTGGGAAGACTTCGCCAAGCACAAGGCGTTCCGCCTTCTCGAGCGCTACCGGGAGCGCTGCCTGTCGTTCGACGACGACATCCAGGGCACCGGCGCCACGGCGTGTGCCGCGTTGCTCACCGCCGCGCGCCTGAAGCGGCGGCGGCTCGCCGACGAGCGGGTTCTCATCGTTGGACTCGGTCAGGCCGGAGTGGGCACCGCGGAAGCGATCGCGGCGGTGATGACCGACGAGGGCCTCTCGGAGGCGGAGATCCGCTCGCGCATCCTCGCCGTCGACAGGCAGGGGCTACTCGTCGAGGGTGACCCGAATCTCGAGCCGGAACAGCATCGTTTCGTCCAGCCGCGCGTCGCGGTCGAGGGGTGGCGGCTCGCCGACCCGAACCGCATCGGTGTTCTCGACGTCGTCCGTAACGCCCGCCCGACGGCGGTCATCGGCTACACGGCGACGCGGGGGATGTTCGACGCCGAACTGCTGCGCCTGATGGGCGAGAACGACCCGCGACCGGTGGTGCTGGCGCTGTCCAACCCGACCAGCAGGAGCGAGTGCACGCCCGAGGACGCGCTGCGGGCGACCGGCGGGCGGGCCCTGGTGGCGACCGGCAGCCCATTCCCGCCGGTGGTCATCGACGGTCGCGAGTTCGCGTTCTCGCAGTGCAACAACCTCTACATCTTCCCGGGGATCGGCCTGGGCGCGCTGATCGCGCGCTCCGCCAAGGTCACCGATCGGATGTTCGTCCAGGCCAGCCGCGCCCTGTCGGCGATGGTCGATTCCGGGCAGGCGGAACGCGGTCTGCTCCTCCCGCCGATGACGGAGATCCGCGATGTCGCGTTCCAGGTCGCGTTGGCGGTGGCCCGAGAGGCGCGCGAGTCGCGGCTCGGCCGACTGCTCGAAGACGCCGAACTGGCGCGCCTGTTGCGCAAGGCGCAGTGGGACCCGCATGTCTACGCGTATAGGCCCGGCACGCAGGCGTGACGTGACCGGCGGTGTGCGCCGGCTCACACGGCGGCCGTCGAGGCGTCGCGCGCACTTTGACAGGCGGCCGGCCGGCCACTAGAGTGGGCGCAAGCCCTCTCGAATCGCGATCGTGGCCACGCGCTCGGAGGGCGTGGAGGACGCCATGCGGAAGCTCGTTCCTCTCGCCCTGTTACTCGCGACGGCGGCCGTCGGCGCCGGCGCCGAGGACTTCGTCTTGCCGGCGTTCGCCTGGCACCTGCCGGGCTCCGCGGACAACCGGTGGACCTCGGAGGTCTACGTCACGAACCCCACCTCGGTGCCGGCCAGCCTGACGGTCGGCGCCCCCATCCTCGGCCGGCAGAAGCTGATTCACGCGTGCCTCCCGCCCACCGTCACGGTGCCGATCGAGCCCCTGTCCACCGCGGTCGTGCCGGCGTTCAACGTCGCGGTCGCCCTGGGCTGTCCGGACGAGTTCGTCGGCGGTCTGATCCTGCAGGCGGACGAGTGGCTCGTGATCAACTCGCGCATGACCAACGAGCGCGGCGCCGGAGGAGACGATCCGCAGGGCCTGCTCACGGGCTTCGGGCAGGAGATACCGGGCGTGCCCTGGGACGAGCTTCCCGCGCGGGGCGCCACCTACATGCTGCCCAGCCTGCTCGCCCACCCGAACGCGTGCGAGGCCCGCCGCTACGAATCGGCGATCCACTTCGCCAATCCCAACCCTGCGCCGGTCGAGGTGACGTTCGTCGGCCCGGCGGGCGCCGCGGTCGAACTGGTGATCGACAACGCCCTGGTGACGACACCGAAGTCGTTCACCCTGGCGGCCCAGGCGTGGGTGCAGGTGAAGCTGCGCGTGCCCGACTCCATGCTCACGGTGTGCGGCGTGCCGACGTCGTTCGACGTCTTCTTCCAGGTTTCCGATCGGACCGGCGTGATGGCGTCGGTGGTGGATCGAACCACGCAGGATCCGCGCACCGTCATGCCGGTGCTGGTCCGCTAGGTACCCGACCGCCCCTGGCCGCATTGACCTGCATCAAGGCCGCCCCGGGGCGGCCTTGAGATTCTGTACACTGCGCGAGGGCCGAGGTGCCCGGGGCGACAGGAAAGCGGCTGCCGTGAACGGAACGAAGCGGGTGCTGGCGAGGCGGAACGGGGCGGTCTGGACGGCGAGCGTCGCGGTCGGACTCGCGGTCGGACTCGCGACGGGGATCGGCGGGTACACGTTCGTGTACGCGAAGGGGTACTCGTACCTGACCAACGACCCGGCCGCGTGCGCCAACTGCCACATCATGAGCGAGCACCTCGACGGGTGGATGAAGTCGCCGCACCGGCACGTGGCGGTGTGCAACGACTGCCACACGCCGCACGACCCGGTCGCGAAGTACGCGGTCAAGGCGTCGAACGGCTTCTGGCACTCACTCGGCTTCACCACCGGCCGCTTCCCCGACCCGCTGCGCATCAAGCCCGGCAATCACGACGTCACGGAGGCCGCGTGCCGCCGTTGCCACGCCCCGGTGGTCACGGCGATGGACGCCTTTCACGGCGAGAAGAGCACGGTCTCGTGCGTGCGCTGTCATGCCAACGTCGGCCACCTCAGGGAGTGAGCGATGAGTGAGTCAACGGTTCCCCAGTCACGGCGCATCGTGCGTCTCGTCCTGCTCGTCGCGGCGGTCGCGGTGGCCGTCGCCGCGGGCGCGACGGCGCTGCTGGTCAACATCTTCGAGCGCAAGCAAGAGGCCAGGAACCCGTTCTTCCGGGTGGTCGAAGTGACCGACGACACCGACGACCCGGAGGTGTGGGGGAAGAACTTCCCGCTCCAGTTCGACCTCTACCGGCGGACCGTCGACCAGGTGCGGACCCGCTACGGCGGCTCGGAGGCGGTGCAGCGCACGCCGAGCGAGGCCGACCCGCGCTCGGTGGTCGCCCAGTCGCGCCTGGAGGAGGACCCGCGGCTGAAGACGATCTGGGCCGGCTACGCGTTCGCCACCGACTTCCGGGAAGAGCGCGGCCACGCCTACATGCTCGACGACCAGACGTTCACCGAGAGGCAGCAGGTGGTGACGCAGCCCGGCACCTGCGCCAACTGCCACGCCTCGATGTACAACGTGTACAGGAAGCTCGGCGGAGGCGACCTGGTCAAGGGCTTCGAGGCCGTCAACCAG
This sequence comes from Acidobacteriota bacterium, assembly GCA_040754885.1. Classification (GTDB taxonomy): domain Bacteria; phylum Acidobacteriota; class Thermoanaerobaculia; order Thermoanaerobaculales; family Thermoanaerobaculaceae; genus JBFMCD01. The sequence continues at coordinate 41,942 of JBFMCD010000130.1, read as the reverse complement.
ATGCCCTACGCCGAGGCCAGACAGCACCTCACGCACCCCGTCGCCTGCATCGACTGCCACGATCCCCAGACCATGGCGCTGCGCGTCACCCGCCCGGCGTTCATGGAGGGGATGAAGGCGTACAAGGCCTCCCAGGGAGTCGCCGACTACGACGTAAATAGCGACGCGACGAGACAGGAGATGCGCGCCTTCGTGTGCGGCCAGTGTCACGTCGAGTACTACTTCAAGGGCAAGGAGAAGCGCCTGACCTACCCGTGGCACAACGGTCTCAAGGTCGAGAACATACTCGCCTACTACGACGCGGTCGGGTTCAAGGACTGGACGCACAAGGACGGCGGGACCCCCGCGCTCAAGGCGCAGCATCCGGAGTTCGAGATGTGGAACCAGGGGATCCACGCACGCGCCGGCGTCGCCTGCGCCGACTGCCACATGCCGTACACGCGGGTCGGGGCGTTCAAGATCTCCGACCACCACATCCGCTCGCCTCTGCTCAACATCTCCAAGGCGTGCCAGACCTGCCACAACGTCCCCGAGGCCGAGCTCAAGGCGCGGGCGGAGGAGATCCAGTCGCGTATCCATGGCCTGCGCAACCAGGCGATGAACGCCGTGGTGGCGCTGATCGGCGACCTCACGGCGGCGCGCGCGGCGGGGATGTCCGAGGCGGCGCTGGCGCCGGTCCAGCAACTGCATCGCCACGCCCAGTTCCGCCTCGATTTCGTCGAGGCGGAGAACTCCACGGGCTTTCACGCTCCGGGGGAGGCGGGACGGATTCTCGGCGAGGCGATCGACCTCGCGCGCCAGGGGCAGATCGCGCTCCGCGACGCGGGGTTCAGCGCCGGGACATCCGCGGCGGAGGGAGCCACGGTCGCAGCACGGCGCTGACCGCCTTCACGCGACGCGGCGCTGGTATCCTCGCTCCGTGCGTCGGCTGATCGTGGCTGGATGTGTCGTTTTCGGCGTCGCCCTCGCCGCCGCGACCGCCCTGCGCCGAATCCCCACCGGGGCGGCGGCGTGGAACCCGGCCACGGGTGAGCTTCGTCAGGCCGAATCGGGTGGACTGATCCTGCCGCGTTGGCGCTGGCGCGAGGCGCGCGGCGGCGCGCTGCAGTGCGACCTGGACGCGCCGTCGGGCGAAGGCGCGCGCGTCGGCGTGCGACTCACCATCGCCGCTCCTCCCACCCGCCTGCGCCTGGATCCCGCGGCCACTCCGACGGATGGTCTGGCGTCGGTGACTTCCGCGGCGGTCCGTGCGGCGATCGCCGCGACCAGGCTCGAGTGTCTCGCCGGGATCGCGCAGGCCGGGTGTCCCGACGCGCCGGAAGAGCGCATCGCCGCCGGAGTCGCCGACCGGCTCGGGATTGCAACCGCGGCGGTGGCCGCCGCGATCTCGCCGGACGCGGAGGCGATCGCCGCCGCCCGGCGTGCGGCCCTGGCGAAGCGGTTCGGAACGCCGGCCCGCAGGGTGCTGGTCGTGGGCTGGGACGGTGCCGACTGGGAGGTCCTCGAACCGCTCGCCGCGCGCGGCGTGATGCCCAACCTCGCTCGGCTGATGGCGCAGGGCGCGTGGGGCGAGCTGCGGTCGTTCACGCCGTTGCTCTCGCCCCTGATCTGGACCACCATGGCGACCGGTCTTGGGCCGGAGGAACACGGCATTCTCGACTTCGTCGAGGTCGATCCCGAGAGCGGACAGAGGGTGCCGATCACCGGCCGCCAGCGCAAGGTGCCCGCCCTGTGGAACATGGCCAGCGCGGTCGGTCTTGACGTCGCCGTATCGGGGTGGTGGGCGACGTGGCCGGCCGAGACCGTGCACGGCGTCATGATCTCCGATCGCCTGTTCCACATGAACGAGGACGCGAGCGGTTCGCCGCCGGCGGAAACCGTGGTCTTTCCGGCCCAGATGGAGCCGCGCTACCGGGAACTGGCGAGGCGAGCCGACGAGGAGACCGACGCAACCGCCGTGCGCGCGCTCCTGCCGGTGAGTGCCGAGGCGTGCTCGAAGGCGTTCGCCGAGGGGCGCGGGATGGCGGACCCGATCGACGGTTTCCGCCGGATCCTGGTCGGAACCCGGACATACCTGGGTGCCGCCCTGGATGCCGCCGAGACGCGGCCGGCCCTGACGATGGCGTACTGCATCGGCACCGACGAGATCGGCCATGTCCTCTCACCGTACCTTCCGGCGCCCCTGCCCGGGGCGGACCCGGCGTTCTCGACTCAGGCGCGCATCGGTGTGGAGCGCTACTTCGCGGTCGTCGATCGCTGGCTGGGCCGGCTCCTCGCCACCTGTCCGACCGACGAGTGCGCCGTCGTGCTGGTTTCCGATCACGGTTTCAAGTGGAAATTCTCCGCAACCGGGCGAGACGATCGGCCTCGCGACTTCTCCGGAGTCGCGGCCGCCACCGCCGCACTGTGGCATCGGCCCATGGGGGTGTTCGTCCTCGCCGGGAGCGGCGTGGGGCGCGTGGGGAAGGTGGCGGATCCGCCTTCGGTGTTCGACGTCGCCCCGACCGTGGCGGCGCTGCTCGGCCTGCCGCCGGGGGTGGGCTGGCGCGGCCGGCCGCTACCCGGCGCGCCGCGGCCGGCCGGGGATCCCTTGGACTGGACCGCACTGGTTCCCCCGGAGAGCTACCGGCCGGGGGGTGTCAGCGCTCGTCCCTCCCCCGAGTACATCGCCCAGTTGAAGGCGCTCGGCTACATCGAGGGGGGCGAGGGCAGCGGAACGGGCGGCGGACCGACCGAGGGAGAACTCAACAACCTCGGCCTGGTCCACCTCGAGGCGAAGCGCTTCGAGCAGGCCGAGAAGGCGTTCCGCGACGCGATCGCGCGCAACCCGTCGTATCCCTCTCCGCACTACAACCTGCGCCGGCTGTACTTCGAGACCGGGCGTTACGACACGGCCGACGCCGAGCTGTGGCAGGCGGTCGAGCTCGGCCTGCGCGACGGCGCGGGCGCGGCATCCCGCGCGGTGACCGACTACGAACGGCAGGAGCGTGACGATCTCGCCGCGAGGCTGCTCGGCCAGGCCGTGCGCCGGTTCCCGGAGCATGCCGGGCTGGCGATCCGCAACCTGGCGCTGCTCGTCCGTCTCGGGCAGTGCGCGGAAGCCGTGCCGTTCGGGACCGCCGCCGCGGACCGCTTCGCCGACAACCCGGACGTTCACGCCTTCCTCGGCCTCGCGGCCGCCTGTGCGGGGGATGCAGGCCTGGCTCGACGTTCCCTCGAGCGCTCGCTGCGGATCAAGCCCGATCAACCGGAACTCCGCCGGGCCCTCGGCGCCCTGCCGCCGGGCTGAACCGGAGATCAGGCGTCGGCGCTGTCGAGGGCATCGAGCTTGTGGCGGTAGCTGCGCGACAGCGTCAACTTGGTGCCGTCGACGAGGATCACCATGTAGTCGCCGTGAAACCACGGCTGCAGCTCGCGGATGCGCTCGATGTTGACCATCGTCGAACGGTGGATGCGCATGAAGGTCTGGGGGTCCAGCCGCCCCTCGAACGCGTTCATGGTGTCGCGGATCAGGTGGACGGTCTGCCCGCAGTGCAGCCTGAGGTAGTTGCCCGAGGCCTCGATCCAGTCGATTTCGGAGACCTTGACGAACGACACCCTGCCGCCGCTGCGGACGATCACGCGTTCGAGCGACTTCCGTTCGCCGCGCAGCTCCTCGATGAGCGCGAGCAACCGTTCCGAGACCATCCCGGAACGGCCGGCGGCGGCCTTGGCGCGCGCCAGACACTCGGCGAAGCGCCCGCGGTCGAAGGGTTTGAGCAGGTAGTCGATGGCGTGGACCTGGAAGGCGCGCAGCGCGTACTGGTCGAAGGCGGTGACGAACACCACCGCCGGAGCCGACTCGCCGGCGATCTCCTCGACCACCTGGAACCCGTCGAGTTCCGGCATCTGGATGTCGAGGAAGACGATGTCCGGCCGTTCGGCCTGGATCACATCGACCGCCGACCGTCCGTCGGGGCACTCGGCGACCACCTCCACCTCGGGGTCGTTCTCGAGCATGGAGCGAATCCGGGCGCGGGCAAGCGCCTCGTCGTCAGCGATGACCACGCGCACGCGCCGACTCGGAATGGAGACTGACTCCGGCATCCTCGCTGCTTGTACGCAGCGGAATCACCAGGGTTGCCTGCAGACCGGCCCCCGAGGGCCGCTGGAGCAGGAAGCGGTGGGATGCGCCGTACAGCTCGTCGAGCCTGGCGCGGGTGTTCGCCAGGCCGATGCCCGCCCGGGCGGCCGCCCGGCTCGGGGGCGGCATGCCCGGTCCGTTGTCGGACACGATCAGGCGGAGCTGCCCTGCGTGCGCGCTCGCCGCGACCCGGACTCTCCCGCCGACGGCTCGCGGGCCGATCCCGTGGCGGACCGCGTTTTCCACCAGCGGCTGCAAGATCATGCTCGGCACCAGTGCGTCCAGGGTGTCGGGCTCGACGTCGATCTCGACGTCCAGGCGCTCCTGGAAACGCGTGCGTTCGATCTCCAGGTAACGCGCGATGAACTCGATCTCCTGCTTGAGCGGCACCTCGTGACGCCTTCCGTTCTCGATCGTCATGCGCAGGAGGTCGGAGAGCGCGACCACGGTCCGGTCGGCCGCCTCGATGTCGATGTGCATCAGCGACGAGATGGTGTGCAGCGTGTTGAAGAGGAAGTGGGGCTGGAGCTGGACCTGGAGCAGGTCGAGGTGGGCCTTGGACAGGCGCGCCTCGAGCTGCTCTGCGGCGTTGGCCCGCTCGATCGCGTCGCGCTGGTAGGCGAAGGCGTGGATGACCGCGACCAGACCGAAGTAGACGAGCATGGCGAGAGGGTGATCGTAGGCGAAGAGATAGCGGAGCAGTTCCGCGGACGGCCGGTCGGCGTAGGCCCCGGCGATCGGCGACAGGTCCAGCCACGCGCCGAGCGTGCGCAGGAGCAACAGGTCCCAGAGGGCCATGAACACGGTGAGCGCGAGCCCGGCGGCAAGGAGCACGGGAGCGTGCCGCCGCCAGCGCACGCGGTCGATGGGAAAGCGACGAACCAGCGCGGCGACGGCCGGTGTGGCGAAGAGGAAGAAGTTCCACGAAGGGACCATCCAGGCGAGGAACACCCACAGCGGCGCGGGGCGGGTGGAGACGGCGCGCGCGAGGTAGGCGTTGAGCGCGAACATCGTGCCGACCGAAGTCCACAGCGCGGCCAGCAACACCGCGGCGTGCCAGCGCCGGAACCCCGCGGAGGGCCAGAAAGCCGGCAGCGGAGGGCACAACTGCCCCCGTTCCGGCGACCCTCGAATCGGGTCGTTCATGGCGTCCTCCCGCGCACGTCGCCCCGAGGGGTTGTACGGCCCCGGGCGGAGAAGGTTGGCACGCGGTCCCCCGGACGGTCGGCGACCTCCGCGGGCCGACCTCGACGCCTGCCGCTTCGCGGCGCTCGCGCCGCGTTGCCGCCCGCATGGAAATCCGCCCCCGCCGATTGGCGGGGGCGGTTCGAGGAGAGAGGATGAAGCCGCGACGTGACGCGGCGGGTCACAGAGTGCCGGCAGCCTGCTGGAACGGGACGACCGCCGGCCTCGCCGGACGCGTGCGGAACGCCTCGGGCCGGACCAGGGAGTCGACGCAGATGAAGCGACGTCCGCTCGGGCGGAGCACGCAGTGGACGAGCGACTGGTGCAGCCAGTTGTACACCGTCGCGCGGGTCACCTGTGCGATGTCCGCGGCCTGTCTCACGTTGACGTGGTCGGTGGGCCGGCCGCAATAGAGGCAGTGATACTGGGGCATGATCTCGTCTCCCTGCCGGAGTCGCCGGACCACCGGCCGCCGAACCCGGGGTCCCATTACCGTCGGGTTCATGCCAGCAGTGTCGGCCGGCTGTCGAGAACCGTCCAAGAGTGTGGGACGAGACGGACCGGTCCCGGGACGAACCGGTCCGTTCCCTGCGCCGCGGGCTCACGTTCTTGACGCGGCGGGTATTCTGAATGCGAATTGGGCGATCAACCGGCTCCGAACGACCCGCATCAGGGGCCCTGCCGGAGGTGTTCGGTGGAACTCTTGTGCTGCACGAGGGGCCTGCTTTGATGTTCGTGAGACACCGGGCCGTGCCGTGGTTCGCGGGCCTGACCGTGGCCGGGCTGGTCGCGTGCGGAACCTGGTACTTCGTGGCCGTCTGGGCGCCCGCGGAACGGCGGGCCTCGGAGGCGCGCTGGGAGACGCTGCTCTCGACGATGGCCGCCGACCGCGCCGCGGCGGTCGCGCGCTGGGCCTCCGACCGACTCGGCGCCGCCGCCGGGATCGCGGCGTACCCGACGGTGCGCTACCTGCTGGACGGCGAACCGCCCGGCCCGAAGCCGTTCCCGGTCGAGGAAGGGCCGGGCGGGCACCTGAATCGCCTGCTCACCGAACATGTCCGCTCGGCTGGCCTTGCCGCCGGGTACGTCGTCGCGGCCGACGGTTCGGCGGTCGGCGCGAGCGAGGGCGCCCGCCCGCTCGACGCGGAGTGCCGCGCGGCGATCCACGCGGCCATCGAGACCGGTCGGCCGGCGGCCGAGTTCCACCGGCATGAGGACGGTGCGGCCGTGGTCGCCTTCGTCGCCCCGCTCGTCATCGCCGGACGCGCGGCTGGGGCGGCCCTCCTGGTGGAGGCGCCGGAGTCGTGGTTGTATCCGTTCCTGCGCACCGATCCCGCGTCGGCCTCGTCTGCGGAGACCGTGATGGTCCGGCGCGAGGGCGAGGTCGCGCGCTTTCTCGTGCCGCTGCGCCATCGTCCGGACCCGCCCCTCACGTTCACCCGCCCGCTGTCGGTGCCGGGTTTCGCCGCGTTCGCGGCGCTGGAAGGCAACCGCCCGACCGGCCGGTACGTCGATTACCGGAGGGTGCCGGTGCTCGCCGCGGCGCGGCCTGTGCCGGGCACCTCGTGGGGGATGGTCGTCAAGGTGGACGAGGCGGAGGCGTTCGCCGAGGTGGACCGGCGCCTGCGCGCGACGGGAGGCGCGGCGCTGGCCGCGCTCCTGGCGATCCTCGCGGCGGGTGCCGGTCTGTGGCGACACCAGCGAGCCAGCGACCTGCTCGCCGCGGCGCGGGCGCGGGCGCGCTTCTCCGCTCTCGTCGATCAGGCCAACGACGCCGTCCTCTCGGTGTCGCTCGACGGGCGCATCCTCGACGCCAACCGCCGCGCGGAGGAGATGTACGGACGCGGGCGCGGCGAACTGCGCACGCTGACGGTGGCCGACCTGCGACCGCCGGAGACGCGCTCGGAGGTGTCGAGGAACCTGGCCACGGCTCTCGATCAGGGCAGCGTGGTGTTCGAGACGCTGCACCTGCGCGGCGACGGGACGCCGTTCCCGGTCGAGGTCAGCTCGCGACGTGTCGCCGACGAGGGAGGCGACACGCTTCTGTCGATCGTCCGCGACGTCTCGGCGAGGAAGGCCGCCGAACAGCGGATCGCGACGCTCAACCGCCTGCTCCGGACGATCTCCGAGGTCAACCAGTTGATCGTCCGGGAGCGCGACCCGGAACGATTGCTCGCCGAGACATGCCGGATCGTGGTCGAGCACGGCGGAGTGCGCATGGCGTGGATCGGCCGCACCGACCGATCGACGGGTGAGGTCCGCCCGGTCGCCTCGGCGGGAGCCAGCGAGGGGTATCTGGAGGGCATCAGGGTGCGCGTCGACGACTCCCCGTCCGGCCGCGGCCCGACCGGCGCGGCGATCCGCGAGGGGCGCGCCCAGGTGGTGCAGGACTGGGAGGCGGACGAGCGGATGGCGCCGTGGCGCGAGCGCGCCCGCGAGCACGGCTTTCGTTCGAGCGCGGCGCTGCCGATCCGCGTCCGCGAGCAGGTGGCCGGCGCCCTGTCGGTGTACGCCGGCGAGGCGGGCGCCTTCGACCCGGAGGTCGTCGCGCTGCTCGAGGAACTGGCCGCCGACCTCGGCTACGCCCTGGCCGGAATCGAAACCGAGAAGCTGCGCGCCGACGCGGCGATAGCGCTGGCGGCGAGCGAGGCGAACTACCGGCGCATCGTGGAGACGGCCAGCGAGGGGATCTGGGCGATGAACGCCGACCTGCGCACCACGTTCGTCAACCGCTGCGCCGCCGCGATGCTCGGCTTCGATCCCGGCGAGATGCTCGGCCGCGCCTACGAGGAGTTCATGTTCCCCGACCAGCTCGCCGACCACGAGGCGCGCATGACCGAGCGGCGACGAGGGGAGACCGGACTGTACGAGCGGCGCTTCCGGCGCAAGGACGGCGGCGAGTGCTGGTGCATCGTCTCGGCCACCGCGCTGCGCGACGGCGAGGGGCGGTTCGCCGGTTCGTTCGCGATGCTCACCGACATCACCGGGCGCAAGCGCGCCGAGGCGGCGCTGGCCGATTCCGAGGAGCGCCTGCGCCTCGCCCTCGAAGCCAGCGGCCAGGGGATGTTCGACTGGGACATCGCGACCGGGCGGATCGCGTGGTCCGAGGGGCACGAGCGCCTGTGGGGGCTCGAGCCGGGCACGTTCGACGGGAGCTTCGAGACGTTCCGCCGGGGCGTCCACCCGGACGACATCGCCGAACTCGAGGCCGCGCTGGGCGCGGCGCGAGCCTCGCGGAGCGCCTACGCGCACGAGTTCCGCGTCGTCCGGCCGGACGGCAGCCGGCGGTGGGTCTTCGGCAGCGGCCGGTTCTACTACGACCGCGACGGGGCGCCGGTCCGGATGTGCGGCGTGGTCACCGACGTCACCGCCCGCCACGAGGCCGAGGCGGCGCTGCACGAGGCCGACCGGAGGCGCGCCGAGATCCTCGAGAGCGTGACCGACGGCTTCGTCGCCCTCGACCTGGAGTCGCGCTACACGTACGTCAACACGCGCGCCGGAGAGATGATCGGCCGGCGGCCGGAGGAACTGCTCGGCCGTCACATCTGGACGGTGTTCCCCGAGGGTGTCGGCCAGCCCATCCACCAGGCCTTGGAGCGCGCCCTCGCGACCCAGGAACCGGCGCAGATCGAAGCCTACTTCGAGCCGTGGGACCGGTGGTTCGAGAATCGCATCTATCCCTCGGCCGCGGGCCTGACCGTCTACTTCGTCGAGACCACCGAGCGACGACGGGCCGAACAGCGGCTCGCCGAAGCCGAGGAAAGGCACAAGCTCGCGCTCGAGGGGGGCGGGCTCGGCTCCTGGGACTGGAACGTGGTCACCGGCGCTGTGGTGTTCAACGAGCGCTGGGCGGAGATGCTCGGCTACACCCTCGACGAGATCGAGCCCGACGTGACGGTCTGGGAGGGGCTCCTTCACCCCGACGACAGGCAGCGCGTCGCCGAGGTGCTGGAGGCGCACCTGCGCGGCGAAACGCCGCACTACGAGACCGAACACCGGCTGCGCCACAAGACCGATGGCTGGGTGTGGGTGCTCGACCGCGGCCGGGTGATCGAACGCGACGCGCAGGGCCGCGCGCTGCGCGCCTGCGGCACCCATCTCGACATCACGGAACGCAGGCGGGCGGAGCAGCGCCTGCGCGAGAGCGAGGAGCGGCTCCGCTTCGCCCTCGAGGCGAGCCACGTCGGCGGGTGGGACCTCGATCTCGTCGACCACACGGCGTTCCGCACCCTCGAACACGATCGCATCTTCGGGTACCGGACGCTGCTCCCCAAGTGGACGTACGAGATGTTCCTCGACCACGTCGTCCCCGAGGACCGCGCCGAGGTGGACCGGCGTTTCCGTGAGGCGACGGCGGCCGGGACGAACTGGCACTTCGAGTGCCGCATCCGCCGGGTGGACGACGAGGTGCGCTGGATCTGGGCCACCGGCGAACACCGCCTCGACGGCGCCGGCAACGTCCGCCGCATGGCCGGCATCGTGCAGGACATCACCGAGCGCAAGCGGGCCGAGGAGGCGCAGCGCACCCTCGCCGAGCAGCTCGAGCGGCGGGTGCGGGATCGCACCGCGGAGCTGGCCGCCAACCAGGCGGCGCTCGAACGCGAGGTCGAGGAGCGGCGCTGGACGCAGCTCGCGCTCGAGCGCGCCAAGAGCGAGGTCGAGGACCTGTACAACCGGGCGCCGTGCGGCTATCACTCGCTCGACCCCGACGGCCGGATCGTCGCGATCAACGACACCGAGCTGGAGTGGCTGGGGCGCGGCCGCGAGGATGTGGTCGGGAACCTTCGCTTCCAGGACCTGCTCTCGCCGGCGAGTCGCGAGGTGTTCGCGGCCAACTTCCCGGGTTTCAAGGAGCGGGGCTGGGTGCGTGACCTGGAGTTCGAACTGGTGCGCGCCGACGGCTCGACGTTCTGGGTGCTGCTCAACGCCAGCGCCATCCGCGACCAGCTCGGGCGCTACGTCGCCAGTCGCTCGACGACCTTCGACATCACGGCGAAGAAGGCGGTCGAGGACAGGGCCCGTCAGTTGGCGCTGCTTGCCCAGCAGCGCGCCACCGAGCTGGAGGCGGCCAACGCCGAACTGGAGGCGTTCGCCTACTCGGTCTCGCACGACCTGCGTGCGCCGCTGCGGGCGATCGACGGGTTCTCGCTGGCGCTGCTCGAGGACAGCGCCGCCCAGCTCGACGAGGCCGGCCGCGGGCACCTGGAACGGGTGCGCGCCGCGACGCAGCGGATGGGCAGGCTGATCGACGACCTGCTCCGTCTGTCGCGTGTCACCCGACACGACCTGCAGCGCGGGCCGGTGGACCTCGCCCGGCTGGCGCGCGAGGTGATCGCGGAGCTGGCCGCGCAGGAGCCCGGCCGGCGGGTCGACGTGACCGTCGCCGGCGAGATGGCGGCGGATGCCGATCCCCACCTCATGCGCATCCTGCTCGTCAACCTGCTCGGCAACGCCTGGAAGTTCACGGCCCGCGTCGAGGAGCCGGCGATCGCGTTCACCGTCGCGCGGCACCCCGGCGCCGTGCCGGCGTACTCGGTCAGCGACAACGGCGCCGGGTTCGACCCGGCGTACGCGCAGCGGCTGTTCCAGCCGTTCCAGCGCCTGCACGGCGCGACCGAGTTCCCGGGCAGCGGCATCGGCCTGGCCACCGCGCAGCGCATCGTCAGGCGCCACGGCGGCCGGATCTGGGCGGTCTCCGAGGTCGGCCGGGGCGCGACGTTCTCCTTCACCCTCGAACCGGATGCCGCCGCGCTCGGGGCAGGAATGGGAGTAGGCTGAGACCGTGCCGCGCCGCGAGGCGCGCACGAGAGGGGGCGCATGGTCGAGTCGAAGGTGATCTTGCTTGTCGAGGACAACCCGGACGACGAGGCGCTGGCGCTGCGTGCGCTGGCGCGCAACAACATCCGCAACCAGGTCGTGGTGGCGCGCGACGGCGCCGAGGCGCTCGACTACCTGTTCGGCACCGGACCGTGGAGCGGCGTCGAGTCACGGCGCCCTCCCGCGGTGGTGTTGCTCGACCTCAAGCTGCCCAAGGTCGACGGCCTCGAGGTGCTGCAGCGCCTGCGCGCCGACGAGCGCACGCGCGCCCAGCCGGTCGTCATCCTCACCTCCTCGCGCGAGGAGCGCGACGTGGCCGCGAGCTACGAACTGGGCGCCAACAGCTTCGTGCGCAAGCCGATCGACTTCGAGGAGTTCCTCGACGCCGTGCGCCAGCTCGGGCTGTACTGGCTGCTGATCAACGAGCCGCTGCCGGAGAAGGGGCGTGTCTGACCCACTGCGCGTGCTGGTCGTCGAGGACTCCGAGGAGGACTGCGACCTGCTCCTGCGCGAACTGCGGCGGTCCGGCTGGACGCCGGAGTGGGAGCGGGTCGAGACCGCGGCGGCGATGTCCCGGGCGCTCGGCGAGCGTGAGTGGGACGTCGTCATCTCCGACTTCCGCATGCCGGCGTTCTCGGCCCCGGCCGCGCTCGAACTGCTCCAGGCCTCGGGGCTCGACGTTCCGTTCCTGATCGTCTCCGGGACGGTCGGCGAGGAGGCGGCGGTCGAGGCGCTCAAGTCCGGCGCCGACGACTTCCTGCTCAAGCAGAAGCTCACGCGCCTGGCCTCGGCGGTCCGGCGCGAGTTGCGCGAGGCCGCCAACCGGCGAGCGCGGCGCCGCGCCGAGGCCGAGAAGGCGGAGGCCGAACGGCGGCTGCGCCACGCCCAGAAGCTCGAGGCGGTCGGCCGCCTGGCCGGCGGCATCGCCCACGACTTCAACAACGTGCTGCAGGCGATGCTGGCGCTGGTCCAGCTCCTGCGCCTCGGCGGTCCGCGTCACGACCTCGACGAGCGACTCGCCGAGATGGAGAGCCACGTGCGCCGCGGCGCCCAGCTCACGCGCCAGCTCCTGCTCTTCTCCCGTCACGAGGCGCCGTCGCGCCGGCGTGTCGACGCCTGCGGCGTGCTCGACGGCGCCGGAGCGATCCTCCGCCGGCTGATCCCTGCGACCATCGACACGCGGGTCGAGCGTCCGGCCGAGGCGGTCGCGATCGAGGCCGATCCGGGCCAGCTCGAACAGGTGCTGATGAACCTGGCGATCAACGCCGCCGACGCCATGCCGGAAGGGGGCGTGCTCACGCTGCGTCTCGAACAACCCGACGCGTCGCGGGTGGTGTTCACGGTCGCAGACACCGGGACGGGGATGAGCCAGGAGGTGCTCGACCACCTGTTCGAGCCGTTCTTCACCACCAAGGGCAGCGGCAAGGGCACCGGTCTCGGCCTGTCGGTGGTTCACGGCATCGTGGCCGAGCACGGCGGCTCGATCGAGGTGGACAGCGCCCCCGGCCGGGGCACGACGTTCCGCCTCACCCTGCCGCGCTGCCCGTCCGGGGCGTTCGCGGCGCTTCCCGGAGAACCCGCGCCGCGCCCCGTCGCGCCGCGCGCCGGCGCCCGGGTCCTGGTCGCCGAGGACGAGACCGGCGCGCGCGCGTCGCTGCTCGAGATCCTCACCCTGCTCGGCCACCGGCCGTGCGGCGTCGGGAGCGCCGAGGAGGCCGAGCGCCTGCCCGCCGATCCGGGTTTCGACGTCCTGCTCACCGACCTCGAGCTGCCCGGCGTCTCGGGCGTGGACCTCGCGGTGCGCGCCGCCCGGCTCTGGCCCGGCGTGCGCGTGATCCTGATGTCCGGCTACGTCGAGGAGGAGGCGCGCACACGCGCCGCGGCGACCGGCGCGGCGTTCCTGCAGAAGCCGTTCGACGTCGCCGCGCTCGAGCGGGCGCTGGCGGCGGCGCTCGGCGGGTCGGAGGGGGCGTGAGCGGGACGCCGCTGCGCGTGGTGCTCGTCGAGGACAGCGCCGCCGACGCCGCGCTCGAGGAGCGCGAGCTGCGCCGGCACGGATTCGCCCTCGACCTGCGCGTGGTCGATACGGAGGACGCGTTCCGGCGCGCGCTCGACGCCGCCCCACCCGACCTCGTGCTCGCCGACTACAGCCTGCCGACGTTCGACGGCATGCGGGCGCTGCGCATCGTCCTCGAACGCGAGCCGGCGGTCCCGGTGATCATCGTCACCGGCTCGCTCAACGAGGAGACGGCGGTCGAGTGCATCAAGGCCGGCGCTTCCGACTACGTGCTCAAGGATCGGCTCGCGCGCCTCGGGCCGGCGGTGACCGCGGCGCTCGAGCACGCCCGGACGAGGTGCGAGCGCGAGGCCGCGCTGACCGCGCTGGCGGCGAGCGAGGAGCGCCTGCGGCTCGCCCTGCGCGCCGCCAACCAGGGGTTCTACGATCTCGACGTGCAGACCGGCGAAGCGATCGTCAACGACGAGTACGCCCTCATGCTCGGCTACGACCCGGCGACGTTCGTCGAGACCAACGAAAGCTGGGTCGAGCGGCTGCACCCCGACGACCGCGAGCCGGTGGCCGCCACCTACCGCGCCTACGTCGCGGGAGAACTGCCGGAGTACCGCGTCGAGTTCCGCCAGCGCACCGCCGACGGCGCGTGGCGCTGGATCCTGTCGGTCGGCAAGGTGGTCGAGCGGGACGCTTCCGGCGCGCCGCTGCGCATGCTCGGCACGCACGTCGACATCACCGAGCGGCGCGAGGCGGAGCGCGAGCGCGAGCGCCTGCTCGCCGACCTGCGCGAGCGGGAGGAGCGCCTGCGCCTGCTCGCCGGTCGTCTGGCCGAGTCCGAGGAGGCCGAGCGCCGGCGCATCGCCCGCGAGCTGCACGACCGGGTCGGCCAGAACCTGGTCGCGCTCAACCTCAACGTCTCGGTGATCCGCAGCCAGCTCTCCGAGTCGTCGCTGGCGCGCGTCTCGCCGCGCCTCGACGACGTGTCGGCGCTGGTCGGGGCCACGGCCCAGGAGATCCGCGCGGTGATCGCAGACCTCCACCCGGCGGTGCTCGCCGACTACGGGCTGCACACCGCGCTGCGCTGGATGGCGTCCGAACTGGCCGACCGCAGCGGTCTGGACGTCGAGGCCGAGGGTGACGAGGTCGAGCCCCGCCCGGCCCCGGCCGTCGAGGCGGCCCTGTTCCGCATCGCCCAGGAGGCGGTGACCAACGCCGTCCGGCACGCCCGCGCGCGGCGCGTCCGCGTCGCCATCGAGGCGGGCGCCGACACCGTGCGGTTGCGCGTCGCCGATGACGGCTGCGGTTTCGACCCCGCGGCGCGTCCGCCGGACCCAGAACGCCCGCGCTACGGTCTGGCCTCGATGCGCGAACGGGCGGAAGCGGTGGGCGGGACGCTGGCGGTGGACAGCGCGAGCGGGCGGGGCACGGTGATCACGGCGGAGGTGCCGCGGTGAGCCTGCGCGTGGTGATCGCCGACGACCACGCGGTGGTGCGGGACGGCGTGCGCCTCATCCTCACCGCCGAGCGGGACATCGAGGTGGTCGGCGACGCGGCCGACGGCCGGGAGGCGGTGCGGCTGGTGCAGCGGCTCAAGCCGGAGGTGGCCCTGCTCGACGTCGCGATGCCGGGCCTCAACGGCATCGAGGCGACGGCGCGGATCGTCGCTTCGGGAGCGCACACCCGCGTCGTCGTGCTGTCGATGCACGCCACCTCGGAGCATATCCATCGTGCGCTGCAGGCCGGGGCCCGCGGCTACCTGGTCAAGGAATCGGCGGGGTCCGAGGTCGTCGCCGCGGTGCGGGCCGTGGCCGCCGGGCGGATCTACCTGTCGGCGGCGATCGCCGAGACGGTGGTCAGGGAGTACGCCCGCCACGGCGTGACGGCGGCCGGGGCCAGCCCGCTGGAACGACTGTCGGCTCGCGAACGCGAGGTGCTGCAGCTGGTCGCCGAGGGCAGGTCGTCGGCCGAGATCGCACGCCTGGTCTTCCTCTCGCCGAAGACGGTGGACACCTATCGCTCCCGACTGATGGCCAAGCTCGGGATCGGCGACGTGCCGGGCCTGGTCAAGTTCGCGATCCAGCACGGCCTGATCAGGGCGGAATAGGAGCGGCGCGCCGGCGGTCCCTGTGCGCGTCGGCCCGGGACCGGATCCGCGCGCCCCGGCCTCGCCCCGTCGTCGAGATCTCCCCACAGCGAACGTCGGTGCCTCCCGACAGACGGCGGACGGTCCGCGGCCGATGCTGGCCTGCAGGATCGACAGGCCTCGCCGCCGGGGCCGGGAGGGCCGGAGCGATGAAGATCATGATCGTCGAGGACCACGAGGCCGTACGCGCTTCACTGCGCGATTTCCTCAACACCGCGCTGCCGGGCAGCCACGTGCTCGAGGCCGCGACCGGCGAGGAGGCGCTCGAGGTCGCGTTCGACGAGGAGCCGGAGGTCGTGCTCATGGACCTCGGGCTTCCCGGGATGACCGGCCTCGAGGCGACCCGCCGCCTGACCGTCGTCGCGCCCCGGTCGCGGGTGGTCGTGTGCTCGGTGCACGAAGGCTCCGTGTACAAGCAGGCGGCGCTGGCGGCCGGCGCGGTCGGTTTCGTCCCGAAGCGGGAGGCGAACGAGCGCCTGGTGCCGTTGATCCGCACGCTGCGGGCCCTCGCTCCCGCGGGGGCCGAGGCGTGAGTCACCGCCGGCGGCCCGGTCTGGGGGAGCGGCGCCGCGTGGCGCTGCTCGTCGGGGTCCTGGCCGCGGTCGCCCTGGGCGTGGCGGGGGTGGCGATCGAGTCCCTCTACCGACTCAACCTCGATGCCCGCCGGCAGGCGCTGGGCGGCGCGTTGTTCGAACAGGCGGCGATGACCGCGGCGATCGCGCGCGCCGCCGGGGACGAGACGTTCACCCTCGACCTGGTGCGCGACGCGCACGCACATGTCTCCGGCTTCGGAGAGACCGCCGAGATGCTGATCGCGAAACGGGAAGGAGAGGGCATCCGCTACCTCCTTGCGCCGCACCGCGACCTCGGCGAACTCTCGACGCGCGTCTCCGGCAACCCGTCGCTGGCCGGCCCGATGCGTCGCGCGCTCGGAGGCGAGATCGGGACCATGGTCGGCCACGACTACGACGGCCATCAGGTGCTGGCGGCGTTCCGGCCGGCGACCGAGTACGGATGGGGGATGGTCATCAAGGTCGATCTGGCCGAGGTGCGGGCGCCGTACCGGCGCGCCGCCTGGCTGGCCGGCGGCACCGCGCTGGTGCTCATCGGCCTCGGCGCGTTGCTCTTCACCGGCATCACGCGGCCGATGCTGCGCAGACTGGAGGAGAGCGCGACGGCGCTTCAGGCGGCGTTCGATCAGGCCGCGGTGGGGCTCGCCCACGTCGGACTCGACGGACGCTACCAGCGCGCCAACCTGCGCTTCTGCGAGATCACGGGCTACGCGGAGGACGAACTGCGCGCCCTGACCTTCCGCGACCTGACCCACCACGACGACCTGCGCGCCCAGAATCGGCCGGACGACGCGCTGCTGCGCGGCGAGGCCGGCGCGGTCGCGCTCGAGACCCGTTACCAGCGCAAGGACGGCTCGCCGGTGTGGGTCAAGCTGGAGGTGACGCTGGTGCGCGACGAGGCCGGCGACGCCAGCCACTACGTCGCGGCGATCGAGGACGTGACTCTCCGCCGCCAGGCGCAGGAGCGGATCACCGCGCTCAATCGCCTGCTGCGCACGATCCGGAGCGTCAACCTGCTCATCGGCCGCGAGTACGACCGCGAGCGCGTGCTCGAGGAGGCGTGCCGGATCCTGGTCGTGGAGGGCGGTTTCCTGGGCGCTCACGTCGCCGTCGTCTCCAACGGCCACGGCGGATTCTCGGCGGCTTCCGGCGTGGCCGTGGCGCCCGCCGGCGGAGAGGCGGCGCTTCGACGCGCGCAGTCGGAGGGCGTCACCGTGGTGGTCGGCCTGGACGCCGGAACGGCGAGCGGCGACAACGCGCCGGTCACCGCGGAGGAGGGCGTGGTTGGGGCATTCGCCGCCGCGCCGGTCCGGGTCGGCGGACGGTTGGCCGGCGCGCTCGGAGTGGCGGCGCCGTCACCGGACGCGTTCGACGTCGAGATCCTGGGCCTGCTCGAGGAGGTCGCGGCCGACCTCGGCCTCGGGCTCCGCTCCATCGAGCTGGACGAGGAGCGGGAGCGGGCGGAGGTCGAGCAGCGCGCCTCCGAGGAGCTGTTCCGCACCGTCTTCGAGTCGTCTCCGACCGGGATGGCGACGATCACGCTCGACGGCAGGTACGAGCGGGTCAATCGGGCGTTCGCGAGGATGCTCGGCAGCGAGCCGGAAGCGGTCGAGGGGCGCTCGATCCTGGCCACGGCGCACCCCGAGGACCGCGATCTCAACAACGTTCTGTTCGACGAGCTGCTCGCCGGTCGGCGCGAGTCGGTGCAGTTCGAGAAGCGCTACCTGCGCGCCGACGGCGGCGTCGTATGGGCGCTGGTCTCGGCGAGCGCGGCGCGCGAGGCCGGCGGCGCGCCACGCTTCGTCATCGGCCACGCCGAAAACATCACGCCGCGCATGCGGGCCGAGGCGGCGTTGCGCGAGGCGCATGGCCGTCTGGCGGCGGTGATCGACACGGCGCCGCTGGCCATCTTCACGCTCGACCGCGAGTGCCGCGTCACCGGCTGGAACCCCGCGGCGGAGCGGATCTTCGGCTGGCCGGCGGCGGAGGTGCTGGGGACGTTCCCACCGTGGGTCCGGGACGGGGACGGCGCGGAGTTCGAGTCGCTCAGGCGCCAGCTCGACGAGGGCGGCACGGTGATCGGCCGCGAGGTCGAGCGCCGGCGCAAGGACGGCACACCGGTACGGATCAGCCTGTCGGCGGCGCCGCTGCGCGACGGTTTGGGCGTCGTGGTCGGGGGGATCGGCCTGGCCCAGGACGTGACCGCGCACTGGGAGGCGGAGAGGGCTCTGGGCGAAAGCGAGGCGCGCTTCCGGGCCGCCTTCGAGGCGGCCGCCGTCGGCATGGTGCTGGTCGCCCCGGACGGACGCCTGCTGATGGTCAACGACGAGTTTTGCTCGATGGTGAAGCGCTCGCGCGAGGAGTTGCTCGCCGGAGGCTGGCAGGAGATCACCCATCCCGACGACGTCGCGGCCTCGCGGGAGGTCGTCCGGGCGCTGCTCGCCGGCGAGCGCGACTCCGGTCGGATCGAGAAGCGCTACCTGAGGCCCGGCGGCGAGGCAATCCTGGCGGACGTCGCGACCCACCTGGTCAGGGACGACTCCGGCCGGCCGTTGTACTTCATCACCCACGTCGCCGACATCACCGAGGAGCGGCGCGCCGAGGAGGAACTGCGCACGCTCGGCGCGGCGGTGGAGCAGGCCGGCGGCCCGATCATCATCACCGACACCGATGGAACGATCCGTTACGTCAACCCCGCCTTCGAGCGGGTCACCGGCTACCCGCGCGCCGAGGTGATCGGGAGCAACCCGCGCATCCTCAAGAGCGGCGTGCAGGACGAGTCGTTCTACCGCGCCATGTGGGACACGCTCCGGCGCGGCGAGACGTGGCAGGGGCGGTTCGTCAACCGGCGCAAGGACGGCTCGCTGTACGACGAGGAGGCGAGCATCGCGCCCGTCCGCGATGCCGGCGGCAGCGTGGTCAACTACGTGGCGACCAAGCGCGACGTGACCGAAGAGGAACTGCTCCGTGCCCAGCTCGCGCAGGCGCAGAAGATGGAGGCGGTCGGGCGCCTGGCCGGCGGCATCGCCCACGACTTCAACAACCTGCTGCAGGCGATGCTCGGACTCGCCGGGGCGTGGAAGGCGGCGCCGGAAGCGGACCCGGTCGAGGCGCCCGCGGCGGCCCGCCGGCTCGCCGAGCTGGAGGAACTGATCGGTCGCGGGGCGCAGATGACCCGCCAGTTGCTCCTCTTCTCGCGCCGCGAGCAGACCGCGCTCCGACCGCTGGAGGTCAACGAAGCGGTGCTCGCTTCGGCCCGGCTGCTGCGTCGCCTGTTGCGCGAGAACGTCGTCCTCGAGGTCGAGGCCGGACCGGGGCCGCTGCGCGTCCTCGCCGACGCCGGCCAGTTCGACCAGGTGCTGATGAACCTGGCGGTGAACGCCGGCGACGCCATGCCGGACGGCGGGCGCCTGACGATCGTCACGGGCAGAAGCGGAAGCAGCGCCGTCATCGAGGTCCGCGACACCGGTCACGGCATCCCGGAAACGATCCGCGATCGGATCTTCGAGCCGTTCTTCACGACCAAGGGCTCTGCCCGCGGCACCGGCCTGGGACTGTCGGTGGTCCACGGCATCGTGACGCGCCACGGCGGAACCATCGAGGTGGAGAGCAAGCCCGGGGCGGGCACCACCTTCCGGGTCGTGGTGCCCCTGGGCGGCCAGGCCGAGCCCACCGCCGCGGAGCCGGCGATCGCTCCGACTCCGGCGCCGTCCGGGGACGGCGTCAGGGTGCTGCTCATCGAGGACGAAACGGTGTTGCGCGACGGGCTCGCCGAGGTGCTCGGCGCGCTCGGATACGACGTCGTGGCGGTGGGCAGCGGCGAGGAGGCCGCGGCGCTCCCCGCCGAGCCGGCGTTCGACGTGGTGCTCGCCGACCTGTCGCTGCCGGGCGCGGGCGGCCAGACGGTCACGGCGCGCCTGTCCCGCCGCTGGCCGGCGCTGCGCGTGGTCCTGATGTCCGGCTACCCGGAAGGGACGCTCGCCGCCGCGGACATGAGTCGGATCTCCGGCTACCTGGAGAAGCCGTTCGGCATGGACACGCTCGCGGCGACGCTGCGCTCCGCCCTGGCCGGAGGCTCGCCGTCGTCGGCGCGGGGTCCCTCGGAGGGACCGGACACGTGACACGGCCGGTCCTGAACCCGTCGTCCGAAACGCCGCCGGGAAACTGGCTGCGTCTGTACCTGCTGGCGATCGCGGGGATCTTCGCCGTCGCCGCCGTCTACCTCGTCGCCGTCGCACGGGAGCAGGTCCGGGCCGACGTCGTCGGAGTGTGGCGCGAACGGCTCGAAACCGTCGCCGAGGACCGCGCCGCGGCGATCGGTCACTGGATCGAGGAGCGGTTCAACGAGGCGAGACTGGTCGCATCCCACCCGGACATCGTGGCCGCCCAGCACGGGCCGCGCGTCCCCGGCGCAGGCGCGGGCGCGGGGCACGAGTCCGGACTGGGGTTGGTCTTCTCGCACCTGCGCGCCAGCCACGGCGTGCGGCACCTGCTGGTGGTGAACGAGCGCGGCGCGCCGGTGTTCGCCGTCGGCTCGCCGGTCCCCGACGCCGCCGGCCTGGATCTCGCCAGGCGCGTGCTGGCCGGCGGAGATCGCGCCCTGGCGATCGATGCGGCCGGCGGTGCGCAGGTCGTGTTGTTCGCGGTGCCGGTCGGGAGCGGAGGGCGGAAGACCGGCGCGGTGGTGCTGCACATCGACCCCGAGAGCTGGCTCTACCCGTACCTGCGCCGCCGTCCCGAACCGTCGGCCAGCGAGGAGACGGTCCTGGTCGGGCTCCGGGACGGGCGGCCGGTGGCGCTCTCGCCGCTCCGCCACCCCTCTTCCGCGCCATCCGGCGCCGTGCAGCCGGTCCCGTGCGGAGAGCAGCCGTCGGGCGGGGCCCTGGCGTTCGGCCGGTGGCCGGACTACCGCGGCGTGCCGGTGTGGGCCGCGATCAGGCCGCTCGCCGGCACTCCGTGGCGCCTGGTCGTCAAGGCGGACGAGAGCGAGGTCGTGGCGACGGTGGGCGGGCGGGTACGCCGCGCCGGGGTGGCGCTCGCCGGTCTGGCGCTCGCCTCCGCACTCGCCGGACTGGCGCTGCATCGCGGCCAGCGCGGCGAGTTCTACCGGCGGCTGGCGGCGAGCCGCGGGGAGTTTCGCCAGCTCTTCGATGTCGGACCCGACGCCGGTCTCGTCGTCGAGGACGGCGTGATCGCCGGCGCGAACCGGCAGGCCGAGACGCTGCTCGGCGAGGGACTGTGCGGAACGCCGCTTGAGCGACTGTCGGCGCCGCGGCCGGATGGCGCGACCTCCGGGGAGTACGCCGTGATGCGCGTGCCGGGCGCCGGCACGGTGGACCGGCGGCCGTGGCGGTGCCGCAGCCTCGCTGGGCGGGAGTTCTCCGCCGAGGTGGCCGTGTCCGCGCTGCCCGGTCCGGGTGCGCGAGCGCTGATCTGGTTGCGTGACGTCAGCGACGCGCAGCGCGATCGCGATCGCCTGCGCCTGCTCGTCGAGGGCACGCCGCAGTTCTTCTTCTACGTCCAGGACCGCGAGGGTCGAGTCGAGTACGTGTCCCCTTCGGTGCACGCGATCACGGGCCGGCCGCAGGAGGAGTGGTTGGGGCAGAGTCACTGGTTCGTCACCGACAGCCGGGTCAACGACGAGGCGCGGCGCCGCACCCACGAGACGCTCGACGGAGTCACCTCGACGCAGCCGTTCCTCGTCGAGGTCCGGCACGCCGACGGCCGCCCGATCACGCTCGAGGTGGTCGAGGTGCCGCGCCGCGAGGGGGGGCGGGTGGTCGGCCTGCACGGCATCGCCCACGACGTGACCGAACGCCGGCGGGCCGAGGTCTCCCTCGAGGCGAGCGAGGAGAAGCACCGCACCATCCTCGAGCGGCTCCCGGTCGGGACCTCCTCGGTGCGTCCGGACGGCACCATCGAGTACGTCAATCGCTCGCTGACCAGGCTGCTCGGCTACACCGTCGACGAGGTCCCGACGCTGGACGTCTGGCTCGAGCGCGCCTTCCCGGATCCCGCGATGCGAGCCGCGGCGTGGCGCAGCGCCGAGGCCGCCAGCGCCGGTGAGCGCGTTCCGGAGGCGGCACGCACGACGTGGCCGGTGGTGAGCAAGGACGGCACGATCCGGCTCGTCGACTTCCGCGTCATCCAGCTCGAGGGCAGACAGGTGTGGACGTTCTCCGACGTCACGCCGCTCGCCGACGCCATGGAGGCGCTGCGCGCGAGCGAGGAGCGCTACCGGCTGATCGTCCAGTCGGTGCGCGACGGCATCGTCGCCTTCGATCTCGCCGGACGGCTGACCTTCGTCAGCCCGCACTGGTTGGCGATGGGGGGGTATCGGGAGGAAGACGCCTCCACGCGGTCGTTCCTCGAGTTCGTCGTTCCGGAGCGGCGCGCCGAAGTGGCGGAGAGGTTCCGCCGCGCCGTGGCCGGGGAACCGATCCCGCTCTACGAACTGGACCTGTTGCGCGCCGACGGAAGCCGACTGCCGGTCGAGCTCTCGATGGCGTCCCTGACCGACGCCCAAGGGCGGGTATCCGGCAGGATCGGCGTGTTGCGCGACCTGACCGAGAGGCACGCCGCCGACGCCGCCCGACAGCGCGCCGAGGCGGCGCTGCGCGCCAGCGAGGCGCAGTTCCGCTCGCTGGTCGAACGCATCGGCGAGGGTGTGGCCATCGTCGACGCCGAGGAGCGCTTCCTGCTCGCCAACCCGGCCGCCGAGCGGTTGCTCGGCGTGGCGGCGGGCGAACTTGTCGGCCGCAGCCTGGAGGCGTTCGTCTCGGCCGAGGAGTTTGCCGCGATGCGCCGCCACACTGAACGGCGGCTGGCCGGGGAGAGCGGCAGCTACGAGGTGCCGATCCGCCGAGCCGACGGCGCCGAGCGGTCGGTGGTGGTCACGGCCACCCCGCTGTTCGGTCCCGGCGGCTCGTTCACCGGGACGATCGGCATCTTCCGCGACGTCACCGAGGAAAAGCGTCGCGAGGAGCAGTTCCTCCACGCGCAGAAGATGGAGGCGATCGGCCGCCTCGCCGGCGGCGTGGCGCACGACTTCAACAATCTGCTGCAGGCGATGCTCAACCTGACGCAGCTGCTCGAACGGCGCACCGAGTCCCCCGAGCACGCCGCCGCCCTTGCCGCCGAGCTGACCGAACATGTCCGCCGCGGCGCGTCGTTGGCCCGGCAGCTCCTGCTCTTCTCGCGCCGCCAGGCTTCGGCGTTCGAGGTCCTCGACCTCAACGCGGTGGTTGCCGACACCGTCGGGCTGCTCGCCCGCCTGCTTCCGGGCCACGTCTCGGTGTCGGTCTCCGCCGCGCCCGGCGGCCTGCCGGTGCGCGGCGACCGCGGGCAGCTCGAGCAGCTGCTGACCAACCTCGCTCTCAACGCCGCCGACGCCATGCCCGAGGGGGGGCGGATCGCGGTACGCACGGCGGCCCGCGACGGGGTCGCCGTCCTCGAGGTCGCCGACACCGGGCACGGCATCGACGCGGAGACGATGCCCCACCTGTTCGAGCCGTTCTTCACGACCAAGGGCCCGGACAAGGGCACCGGCCTCGGGTTGTCGGTGGTCGACGGCATCGTGCGCCAGCACGGGGGCACGGTCGCCGTCGAAAGCGAGCCCGGGCGCGGCGCGCTGTTCCGCGTCACGCTGCCGAGGCTCGCGGATGGGGAGGCCGAATCCGCGCGCGCCGCCGAGCGCGGCAACCGCGTTCTGGTCGTCGAGGACGAGGAGAGTCTGCGGCGCGGCCTGGTCGAGGTGCTCGACCTGCTCGGGTGGACGGTGACCGCGGCGGGCAGCGTCGAGGAGGCGGAGGCGGTCGCGAAGCGCTCCACCTTCGACGTGGTGCTCACCGACTTCCTGCTTCCCGGCAGACGTGGGACGGATCTCGCGGCGGCGTTGCGCGAGCGCTGGCCCGGGCTGCGCGTGGTGCTGATGTCCGGATACACGCCCGACGAGGAGGTCCGCCGGCGGGTGGACAGCGGGGAACTGGAGTTCCTGCAGAAGCCTTTCAATCTCGACGACCTGACGCGGGCGATCGGCGTGGTGCGCGATGTCGGTTGACCGCCGCACGCCCCGGCCTCGCCGTCGCGCCGCTGCGCCGCGCGCCGCCGGGGCGACAGCGGCCGGTGCGGCGGTGACGCTGGCGGGCCTCGGGAACCGGCCTTACGGTGCCGGCGGACCGTTCATCGCGTGGACGGTCATGACAGAAACTTCCGTTGCCACTACAATCAGGATCAGAAGACCAAGGGAGGAGACGCGATGACTGCCCCGGGATCGTCGTTGCTGTCTGCAGTCGTCTCCGCCGACGAGGCGGGGATTCTCAGGGACTGGCTCAGGGAGCAACTCGCCGCGGCGACGCTGCGCCCCGACCTGATGAGCGAAGAGGACTTGCGCTCGCAGTCGGCGGAGTTTCTCGCTGCATACCGCCGGGCGCTCGAGGCGGGCGTTGGGACCGACGTCCAGGCGCTCAACTGGGCGCCGGTGCGCGAGGTCCTCGCCGGTGTCTCGCGTGCGCGGGCGCTGCAGGGCTACTCCCCGGCCGAGACGGCGACCTTCGTCTTTTCGTTGAAACAACCGCTCCACGCGAGGGTGAGCGCGGCGCTCGCCGAGGAGCCGGCGCGGCTCGCGGAGGAGGCCTGGGCGATCAACGTCACGCTCGACGCCCTCGGCCTGTACACCATCGAGGTGTACCAGAAGGGGCGGGAAGACGTGATTCGCCGCCAGCAGCATGAGATCCTCGAGCTGTCGACGCCGGTCGTCAAGCTCTGGGACGGGGTGTTGGCATTGCCGCTGATCGGCACCCTCGATTCGGCGCGCACGCAGGTGGTCATGGAGAGCCTGCTCGACACCATCGTCACGACGGGGTCGTCGATCGCGATCATCGACATCACCGGCGTGCCGACGGTCGATACTCTTGTCGCGCAGCACCTGCTCAAGACCGTGGCGGCAGCGCGGCTGATGGGCGCGGAGTGCGTGATCTCCGGCATCAGGCCGCAGATCGCCCAGACCATCGTCCACCTCGGCGTGTCGCTCGGCGACGTGATCACGAAGTCGAGCCTGGCCGACGCGTTCGTCGTCGCGCTGCAGCGGACCGGCTGGACGGTCCGTCGCGGCGCGTCGTGAGGGGGGCGGACCATGGAGCGGATCCCGATACTCAAGATGGGAGACGTTCTGCTCGTCACCATTCAGGTGGACATGCACGATCGGCTGGCGATGACACTGCAGGACGATCTGACGCAGGCGATCACCCGACACCATGCGCGAGGCGTGCTGATCGAGATTTCCGCCCTCGAGGTCGTCGACTCGTTCATCGCCCGGGTGCTGGCCAACATCGCCGCGATGGCCTCCGTGCTCGACGCGGGCACGGTCGTGGTCGGAATGCGCCCGGCCGTGGCGATCACGCTGGTCGAGTTGGGCGTGTCCCTGCGCGGCGTGCGGACCGCCCTCGACGTCGAAAAGGGCATGGAGCTGCTCGGCGAGGCGATGAGTCTCTCTTCCTCGGTGGGCAGACCGCCGGGCGGCCATGGTCAATCGAAGCCCTGAGACGCTGTCTCTCGGAGGAGACGAGGACGTGGTCCGCGCCCGCCGCGCGGTGAGGGAGTGGGCAGCCCGAATGGGGTTCTCCCTGGTCGTCCAGACGAAGGTGGTCACGGCGGCGTCGGAGCTGGCGCGCAACGCGATCGTCCACGGCGGCGGCGGCACGATTCGGATCGAGACCGCCGACGGCGCGGGTAGCGGTCTCCGGCTGATCGTCGAGGACCGCGGCCCGGGGATCGCCGACATCGACCGCGCGCTGGCCGACGGCTTCTCGACCGCCGGAGGGCTCGGGCTCGGCCTGGGCGGCTCCCGCCGCCTGGTCACCGAGTTCGAAGTCCGCTCGGCCCCGGGCGAGGGGACTCGCGTGACCGTGGTGGTCCGCCCGTGACGACGACTCTGTCCGTGACCGTGAACGAGGTGAGCCAGGTGGGGGAGGCTCGCAGGGTGGCGACGGCGCTCGGACGGAGGTGTGGGCTCGACGCGACGACCAGCGGCCGACTGGCGCTGGTAGTCACCGAGGTGGGCACGAATCTGGTCAAGCACGCCGGCGGAGGCAGGATCCTGGTGCGGGCGCTGCGCCCGTCCGCCGACGGCATCGAGGTCCTGGCCATCGACACGGGCCCGGGCATGGGCAACGTGATCGCGTGCCTGCGCGACGGGTTCTCGACCAAGGGTTCGCCGGGAACCGGGCTGGGCGCCGTGTCCAGGGTGGCCGACGAGTTCGAGGTCTACTCCCTGCCCGGGCGCGGGGCTGTCCTGCTCGCCAGGGTACTGGCCAGGGGGAGGCCGGCGGCGGCGCGTACGTTCGTGGAGGGCGTTGCCGCGCATGCCTATGGCCACGGCGACGTGTCCGGAGACGGTTGGGCGATCCAACCCGCGCCCGACCGGCTTCGCGTGTTGGTGGCGGATGGGTTGGGCCATGGCCCCGACGCCGCGGCAGCGGCTCACGCCGCGGTGTCCGCGTTCGAGTCGGACGGGAGCGGCGGCCCGGCCGCCGCCGTCGAGCGCCTGCACGCGGCCCTGCGTCACACTCGGGGAGCCGCGGTCGCGGTCGCGGAGGTTCGACCCCGCGCCGGGGTGGTGGCGTTCTGCGGCGTCGGCAACATCAGCGCTGCGCTCACGACCGAAGCGGGGATGCGGAGCTTGGCGTCGTACAACGGCACCGCCGGCGTCGAAGCGCGCAAGATCGCCGAGTTCACCTACCCATGGACGGAAGGCGCGGTGCTGATCGTCCACA
Source organism: Acidobacteriota bacterium (assembly GCA_040754885.1). Lineage (GTDB taxonomy): Bacteria > Acidobacteriota > Thermoanaerobaculia > Thermoanaerobaculales > Thermoanaerobaculaceae > JBFMCD01. The sequence continues at coordinate 15,319 of JBFMCD010000130.1, read as the reverse complement.
CCGACGGGGTGTCCGGGCGATGGAGCCTCGAGGGTTACCCCGGGCTGGCGGCCCGCCATCCGGGGTTGATCGCCGGTGTGCTGCTCCGCGACTTCGGCCGCGACTCCGACGACGCCACGGTCGTGGCCGTGCGGCCGGCCGGTCCCGCCGCCCGGGGGGAGGAACGCCGATGAGTCGTGTCCTGCAAAGCGTTTCGGTGCGTTTCGAACACGACGTCGTCCTCGCCCGCCAGAGGGCGCGGCAGCTCGCGACGCTGCTCGGCTTCGAACGTCAGGACCAGACGCGCTTCGCCACGGCGGTCTCCGAGATCGCGCGCAACGCATACATGTACGCGGGCGGCGGCAAGGTCGAGTTCCTCTTCGACCTGCGGAACCAGCCGCAGACGCTCCTCGCGCGCGTGCAGGACGAGGGTCCGGGGATTGGGGATCTCGTTGGGGTGTTGCAGGGGACGTTCAGGTCGACCACCGGCCTCGGCCAGGGTCTCGTCGGGGTACGCCACCTGATGGACGTGTTCCACGTCGACAGCGGGCCGAACGGCACCACGGTCGTGTTCGGCAAACCGCTCCCGGCGAGCGTGGCGGCGGTGACGGCCGCCCGTCTCGATGCGGTCCTCGGGGAACTCGCGCGCACGTCGCCGGAAAGCCCGTTCGAGGAGATGCAGGCGCAGAACCAGGAACTGCTGCGCGCCCTCGATGAGTTGCGTGCGCGTCAGGACGAACTCGTCCGGCTCAATCGCGAACTCGAGGACACCAATCGCGGCGTGGTCGCGTTGTACGCCGAACTGGACGAGAAGGCCGACCATTTGCGCCGCGCCGACGAACTCAAGACGCGGTTCCTGTCCAACATGAGCCATGAGTTCCGCACACCGCTCAACTCGATGCTTGCGCTCTCGCGCCTGCTCCTCGACCGGGCCGACGGCGAACTCACCGGCGAGCAGGAGCGCCAGGTGCGGTTCATTCGCAAGGCCGCCGAGGACCTGCTCGAGTTGGTCAACGACCTGCTCGACATCGCCAAGGTGGAGGCGGGGAAGATCACGATCCGGACGGCCGAATTCGAGGTGAGCGGCTTCTTCGGCGCCCTGCGCGGCATGCTTCGGCCGCTGCTCCTCGGCGATCAGGTGAAGCTGGTGTTCGAGGACCCGCCGTCGTCGCCTCCGGTGGTCAGCGACGAGGGCAAGGTGTCGCAGATCCTGCGCAACTTCATCTCCAACGCTCTCAAGTTCACCGAGCGCGGAGAGGTGCGGGTGTCGGCCGCGTTCGAGCCGGCGCACGACACGGTGACCTTCACGGTTGCCGATACCGGGATCGGGATCGCGGCCGGCGACCTCGAGACGATCTTCGAGGAGTTCACTCAGGTCGAGTCGGATCGACAACGGCGGGTCAAGGGGACCGGGCTCGGCCTGCCGCTGTCGCGCCGCCTCGCCGGCCTGCTCGGCGGCTCGGTTTCGGTGGAAAGCGAACCGGGCCACGGCTCGACGTTCCGCCTCATGATCCCGAGGGAATGGAGGCCGGCCGTCGAGGGCGAGTCGGCGGAGCAGATCGTGGCGTCCAAACCCGACGACACTCGCTACCCGGTCCTGGTCGTCGAGGACAACCGCGAGACGCTTTTCCTGTACGAGAAATACCTGCGCGGCACGGGGTTCGAGGTGATCGCCGCGCGCACTGCCCACGAGGCGCGCAGGGCCCTCGCAACGCTGCGGCCGGTGGCGGTAGTGCTCGACGTGCTCCTCCCCGGCGGCGAATCGTGGGGACTGCTTGCCGAGATCAAGTCCGAGCCGCGGACACGCGACCTTCCTGTGGTCGTCGCCACGATCATCGACGAGCCGCAACGTGGCCTGGCGCTGGGCGCCGACGACTTCGCGGTCAAGCCAATCGAGCGGAGGTGGCTGCTCGGAAGACTGCGCGAGTTCGCCGGGCGAGGACCGGTGTCGAGGGTCCTGGTCGTGGACGACGAGGAGGTGTCGCGCTACCTGCTCAAGGGTCTGCTCGCCGACACCCGGTTCGAGATCCGCGAGGCGGCGGACGGGCTGGAGGGGCTGGCCATGGCCAGGACGGAACGTCCCGACGTCATTCTGCTCGACCTGGTCATGCCGAAGATGAACGGGTTCGAGGTGCTTCGCGCGCTCAAGGCCGATCCCGCCACCCGCGACATTCCGGTCATCGTCTGCACCTCCAAGATCCTCGAGGACGAGGAACGCGCACAACTGACGGAGAGCGCGGTGGCGGTGCTTGCCAAGGAGAGCACCTCTCGGGAGACGGCTCTGGCACACCTCCGCGACGCCCTGGTACGCGCCACCCGGGGTGTCGCGGCGCCGGCCGGGGGGTGGCATGAGCAGTGACGCGCGAGGAGTCGTCCTCAACGTCGACGACGACGATGCTGGGCGCTACGCAACCAGCCGGATCCTCCGCCGCGCGGGGTTCGAGGTGCGTGAGGCGAGGACCGGCGCCGAGGCCGTGCGCCTCGCCGCGGAAGGGCCGGACCTGGTGGTGCTCGACGTCAACCTGCCCGACCGCTCCGGGTTCGAGGTATGCCGCCAGCTCAAGGCCGAGCCGGCCACCGCGCGGATTCCCGTGCTGCACCTGTCAGCCACCTTCGTGCGCGGTCAGGACCGCGTCGCCGGCCTGGAGGGCGGCGCCGACGCCTACCTGGCCCAGCCGGTCGACCCCGAGGAACTGGTCGCGACGGTGCGGGCGCTGTTGCGCCTGCGCCGAGCCGAGGACGAGGCGCGCCGCGCGGCCGACGCGTGGCAGGCGACGTTCGAGGCGATCGGCGACGGCATCGGCGTCCTCGATGCCGAGGGCCGGATCGTGCGCGCCAACCGCGCGCTCGACGAACTGATCGGCGGCGGAGCGAGCCCGGTCGGTCGCCTGTGCGCGGAGCTGTGCGGCACCGGCGCGGAGCACCCCTGTCCGTTCGAGCGGGTGCTGGCGAGCGGCGCGCGCCAGAGTCTGGAGAGGCGGTTCGGCGAGCGCTGGTTGGGCATCGCCATCGACCCGATGTTCGACGCCGGCGGCACGGTCGCCGGCGGGGTGCTGGTCGTCTCGGACCTGACGGATCGGGTCGCGGCCGAAGGTCGCGTCCAGGAGAGCGAGCGGCGCTACCGCGCGCTGTTCGACGCCCACCCGATTCCGCTCTGGGTGTACGACCTGGAGACGCTGCGCTTCCTGGCGGTCAACGAGGCCGCGATCGAGCAGTACGGGTGGAGCCGGGACGAGTTCCTGGCCTCGACGCTGGAGGCGATCCGTCCGCCGGACGACGTGGCGGCGCTGCACGAGAGCGTCGAATCCTCCCGCCGCCGCTCCGGCCGGGAGTTCTCCGGACCCTGGCGGCACGTGACCAGGGACGGCCGATCCCTGGAGGTGGAGATCGTCTCGCACGACCTCACCTTCGGCGCGCGCCCGGCCCGCCTCGTCGCCGCGCTCGACGTCACCTCGCGCCGGGCGCTGGAGGCGCAACTGCTCCACGCCCAGAAGCTCGACGCGGTCGGGCGTCTCGCCGGCGGCGTGGCGCACGACTTCAACAACATGTTGCAGGCGATGCTCGCCTCGGTGCAGCTCGCCCGCCTGCGCAGGGGCGGGGAGGCGGGGTTGCAAGTCGCGCTGGGCGAACTCGAGGCGCAGATTCGCGGCGCCGCAGGGTTGTCCCGTCAGCTCCTGCTCTTTTCGCGCCGGGAGGTCGCACGGCCGGAGACGCTCGATCTCAATCAGCTGGTCACCGACGCCGGCAAGATGCTGCGTCGCGTCGTGCGCGAGAACATCCACTTCCGCGTCGTGCTGGCGGCCGCGCCGCTGGCGGTGGAGGTCGACCGCGGCCAGCTCGAACAGGTGCTGGTCAACCTGGTGGTCAACGCCGCTGACGCCATGCCCCGGGGCGGAGAACTCAGCGTGCGGACCGCGGTGCGCGGGTCGGGCGAGGCGTGCGTCGAGGTGCGCGACACCGGTTGCGGAATCCCCGTGGCCTTGCTCGATCGAATCTTCGACCCGTTCTTCACCACCAAGCCGCCTGGGCAGGGCTCCGGACTCGGGCTCTCGGTGGTTCACGGCATTGTGTCCTCGTACGGCGGCAGGGTCGAGGTTGAGAGCAGCGAGGGCGAGGGTGCCCTGTTTCGGGTCGTCCTCCCGCTCGGGGCGGGCCTGCCGGTGGAGCCGCCCCCGGCGGCGAACGTGTTCGAGCGCCTACCCCGCGGCGGCGGCCGGCGCATCCTGGTCGTCGAGGACGAAGAGGGGGCGCGCCTCGGGCTGTGCGAGATGCTGCGGGCGCTCGAATACGAGGTCGTCGAGGCCGCGGACGGTGAGGCGGCGCAGGCGACCCCGGAGACCTCGCGACCCGCAATGCTGCTCACCGACGTGATGCTCCCCGGCATCACCGGCGTGGAGTTGGCCGAGCGTCTGCAGGAGCGCTGGCCCGAACTGCGAGTGATCCTGATGTCGGGGTACACGGAAGACGAGCGGATCCGCGAGCGGCTGACCGGCCGCCTCGTGCGCTTCCTGGCGAAACCGTTCGACGTCGCCACCCTCGCCCGCGAGCTGCACGACGCGGTGGCTGCCACCCCCGCGACCGGGGGCGATCGATGACCGACTCCCTGCCCGCGCGCTCGGTACTCGCGAGCCGCCGCGACGAGCTGGCCGAGTCGATCGTCTCCGTCCACTACGGACGCGACCCGGAGATGAGCGCCCGCCACGGCGACGCGGGACGAGCGAAGTGCCTTCAGGACGTTCGCCACCACCTCGACACTCTGTCCGAGGCGGTGCGTGACGGCGGCGCGCCCCTGTTCGAAGCGTACCTGGCGTGGGTCAAGGTGCTGCTCGAAAGTCTCGGCGTTCCCGGAACCGACCTCGCCGGTTCTCTGCAGGTGACGCGTGAGGTCCTGGCCGCAGAACTACCCGAGGCCGAGCGACGGCGTCCGCTCGAACTGCTCGACGCCGGTCTGCGGCGACTTCCGTCGATGCCGGCCGGTGTGCCCACGTTCCTCGCGGAGTCCGGGCCGCTCGCTCCGATCGCCTCCGCGTACCTGGACGCGCTGCTGCGCGGCGACCGGCACACGGCGCTGCGCATGGTCACCGAGGTGGTGGACGGCGGGGTGTCGGTGCGCGAGGTCTACCTGCAGGTGTTCCAGCCGGCGCAGCGGGAGATCGGCCGGCTGTGGCAGACGCGGCGGATCACCGTCGCCCAGGAGCACTACTGCACGGCGGCGACGCAGTTGGTCATGGCCACGCTGTACCCGCGGCTGTTCGCGTCGCCCCGCCCGCGTCTGGGCTGGGCCTTCGTCGGCACCTGCGTGTCGGGCGAGCTGCATGAGGTCGGGTTGCGCATGGTCGCGGACATGCTCGAGATGGACGGCTGGGACACGACGTACCTGGGAGCGAACACGCCGGCCGACGCCGTCGTCCGCATGCTCGCAGAGCGGCGCGCCGACGTGCTCGGCATCTCGGCGACGATCGCCTCCCACGTCGGGCACGTCGAGGAATTGATCGGGGCGGTACGCGCTTCGGAGGTCGGCGGACGGGTGCGCGTCATGGTCGGGGGGCACCCTTTCCGCACCGCGCCCGGGCTGTGGCGCGCGCTCGGCGCCGACGGCAGCGCCGACGACGCCGAGGGGGCGGTCGCGGCCGCGCGCAGCCTGGTCGGCGGGGACGCGGCGTGAGCGGCTCGCCGCCCCCCTCGCCCGCCGCCGGCGATGCCGTGCTGTTCGACGAGTTGTCGCGGCTGAACAACGAACTCGCCACGATGCAGCGCTCACTGGCCAAGAGCAACGCCGAGCTGGCTCGGCTCAACGAGGAGAAGGACCGTTTCCTGGGCATGGCCGCGCACGACCTGCGCAGTCCGATGTCGGTCATCCTCACCTACTCCGGTTTCCTCGAACGCGAGGCGGGCGATGCGCTGACCGGCGAGCACCGCGAGTTCCTTGCCGTCATCCGCAGCCACGCCGAGTTCATGCTTCGCCTGGTCAACGAGCTGCTCGACATCACCGCCATCGCTTCCGGGCGCCTGCGCCTCGACCTCGGGCCGGTGAATGTGGGCGCCCTGCTCGAACGGACGGTGGGGCTGGCGCGGCCGATCGCGCACGAGAAGGGGATCGCCCTGGCGCTCGAGGTCGACGACCGCCTGCCGCCGTGCCGCGCCGACGCGGCCAAGGTCGTGCAGGTGCTCGACAACCTGATTTCCAACGCCGTGAAGTACTCGCCGCCCGGCGCGCCGGTCGAGGCTGCCGCGCGGCGGCACGAGGAGGATGTCGTGGTCTCGATCCGCGATCGCGGACCGGGCATCCCCGCGGAAGAGCGGGACCGTCTGTTCAAGCCGTTCTCGCGCACCAGCGTCAGGCCGACCGGCGGCGAGAAGAGCACCGGGCTCGGTCTCGCGATCTGCCAGCGCATCGTCGCCGGCCACGGCGGTCGGATCTGGGTGGAGAGCGAGGTCGGGCGCGGTTCGACGTTCGCGTTCGCCCTGCCCGTCGATCGCGACGCGGCGGCCGCCGGGGAGTCGCCGTGACCGCCGCGATTCTGGTCGTCGACGACGAGGCCGCGAACCGCCGCGCGACCGCGCGCATCCTGCGCGCCGCCGGATTCTCGGTGCGCGAGGCAGCGACGGGGGACGAGGCGTTGCGCGAGGCGGAGTCGCAACCTCCCGACCTGGTCGTCCTCGACGTCCACCTGCCGGACATCACCGGCATCGAGGTGTGCCGCCGTCTGAAGGCCACGCCGGTTACCTCGGGAGTTCCGGTACTGCACCTGACGGCGACCGCAGGGGGCGTGCGCGAACGCGTTCGAGGGTTGGAGGAGGGGGCGGACGGGTACCTCGTCGAACCGGTCGAGCCCGAGGAACTGGTGGCGACGGTCCGGTCCCTGCTGCGGGTGCGTCAGGCGGAGACCAGGCTGCGTGAGAGCGAGGAGCGCTACCGCGACCTCGTCGAGAACGCCAGTGACCTGATCATGACCCACGACCTCGAGGGCCGGTTGCTTTCGGTCAACGCCGCCGGAGCGCGAGCCGTCGGTGCCACGGCCGGAGATCTGCTGCGCCGGAACCTGCGCGACATTGTCGCCCCGGAGTTCCGCGCCGACGTCGATCGCTACCTGGAGACGGTGCGGCGTGGAGGCCGAGCCGAGGGGATCATGAAGGTGCTCGATCCCGACGGGGGCCCACGCTACCTGGAATATCGCAACACGATGCGCACCGAGGGCGTTCCTACGCCGCTGGTGCGGTGCGTGGCGCGCGACGTGACGCGCGAGGTGTTCTCGACCCAGGCGCTGCGCGAGAGCGAGCGGCGATACCGTGAGCTGTTCGAGGCGCACCCGATCCCGATGTGGATCTACGACCTGGAGTACCTGCGTTTCCTCGCGGTCAACGACGCCGCGGTGCAGGCGTACGGATGGTCCCGCGAGGAGTTTCTGGCGATGACCGTCCGCGACATCCGCCCCGCGGACGATCTGGAGCGCTTCGATTCCCACATCGGCGCGGTGCGGCGCATACCGCGCATCTTCCACCCCCCGGAGGTCTGGCGGCACCGCAGGAAGGACGGCTCGGTCGTCGAGGTCGAGGTCACCGCCCACTCGGTCCGCTTCGAGGGACGGCCCGCGCGGGTCATCACGGCACAGGACCTCACCGAGCGGCGAAGGCTCGAGGCGCAGCTCCTGCACGCGCAGAAGATGGAGGCGATCGGTCTGCTCGCCGGGGGGGTCGCGCACGATTTCAACAACCTGCTGCAGGGGATGACGTCGCTGATCTCGGCGGGTCGCGCCGAAGGTGAACTTCCCGCGCGCGCGGCCTCCCGCTATGCCGAACTCGATGAGATAATCGCCCGCGGCGCGGCGCTCACCCGCCAGTTGCTGCTCTTCGCGCGCCGCGACACGGTCCGGCCGGAGACGGTGGACCTCGCCGACGTGGTGCGCCGCACGGCGGGAATCCTGCGCCGCCTGCTGCGCGAGAACATCGCCTTTTCGGTGGCAGCCGCGGGCCCGCAATGGGTGGAGATCGACCGCGGGCAGCTCGAGCAGGTCCTCGTCAACCTGACCGTGAACGCCAGCGAGGCGATGCCCGACGGCGGCGACCTGTCGATTCGTGTCCCCGAGAACGGGCGCGAGTGGGCAAGCCTGGAAGTGGCGGACACGGGCCACGGAATCCCGGAGGCTGTCCGGGAGAGGATCTTCGAGCCGTTCTTTACCACCAAGAGCCCGGGCAAGGGGACCGGGCTGGGGCTATCGGTCGTGCACGGCATCGTCACCCGGCAGGGTGGGCGGATCACGGTGTCCGGACGGTCGGGGGGCGGGACAACCTTCACCGTACGCCTCCCTCGCGCCGCCGCTCCGATCAGGGCCGCGTCCGAGGCCACCGGTGCCGATTGCCTCGCTCGAGGGCGCGGCGAGCGGATCCTGGTGGTCGAGGACGACCAGGTGACGCGCGAATCGCTGGCCGAGGTTCTGGCCACGTTGGGCTACGCGGTGACCACCGCCAGCCGGATCGGCGAGGCCGGCCTGCTCGATGTCGGCCAGGAGCCGGCAGTGCTGCTCACCGATCTGGTCCTGCCCGACGGCTCCGGACTGGATCTCGCCCTCAGCCTGGTCGAGCGGTGGCCGGCGCTCAAGGTGATCCTGATGTCCGGCTACACCGACGACGAGACGGTTCGCCTGGCGGCCGGCGGCGGCCAGGCGCGCTACCTCCAGAAGCCTTTCGGGATCGACCGGCTGGCCGGCGAACTGCGCGCCGCCCTGGACTCCCCATGATCTCCAGCCGGGCGGCGTCACGCTGACGGCAGCAGGTCGAGCAGGTCGTGCGCGGCGCGATCCGGTGACCGATCGGCCAGAGGTAGACGGACCACGCCGGCCGGCGTGAGCGTCGCGCCGGAGACCGCCGCGGCGAGTCCGAGCGCGAGGTCGTGGGCGCCCGGGTGGGCGGGGTCGAGCGAGACGTCGAACCCGCTCGAGGTCCGGCGCAGCCGGACGATGCCGAGCGCCTCGGCACGGCGGCGCACCCGCTGGTGGAGGAGCAGTGCGTCGAACTGCGGCGGCGGCGTCCCGAAGCGGTCGGCGAACTCCGCGCCGAGCCTGTCGAGTTCCTCCTCGTCGCGCGCTCCCGCGACGCGCCGGTACACGGTGAGGCGCAACGTCTCCTCCGCGACCCAGGACTCGGGCAGACGCAGGTCGAGACCGAGGTGGATCTCGACGGCGGCCGGCGGGGGCGGCGTCTCGCCGCCGCGCAGCTCCGCGACGGCCTCCTCGAGCAGCCGGCAGTAGGTCTCGTAGCCGACCGCGCGCAAGTGGCCGTGCTGCTCCGCGCCGAGCAGGTTTCCGGCGCCGCGTATCTCCAGATCGCGCGCCGCGATGCGGAAACCGGCGCCCAGGTCGGCGAACTCGAGAATCGCCGCCAGCCGCGCGCGCGCTTCCTCGCTGAGCGAACGGTCCGGAGGCACGAGCAGGAAGGCGAAGGCGAGGCGATCGGAGCGGCCGACCCGGCCGCGCAGCTGGTAGAGCTGGGCGAGGCCGAAGCGGTCGGCTCGGTTGACGATCAGCGTATTGGCGTTCGGGATGTCGAGGCCGTTCTCGATGATCGCCGTGGAGAGCAGCACGTCGGCCCGCCCTTCGAGGAAGGCGTCCATCGCGCGCTCCAGCTCGCGTTCCTCCATCTGCCCGTGGGCGACGGCGACCGCCGCCTCGGGGACCAGCTCCCTGAGCAGCGTCGCGATGGCGCCGATCGAGGCGACGCGGTTGTGGACGAAGAACGCCTGCCCGCCGCGCGCCATCTCGGTGAGAATCGCCTCGCGGATCGTCTCCTTGCGGAACGGCAGCACGTGCGTCTGCACCGCCAGGCGGTCGCGCGGAGGGGTCTCGATGATCGACACGTCGCGCAGTCCGAGCAGGCCGAGGTTGAGGGTGCGCGGGATCGGCGTGGCCGACAGCGCGAGCACGTCGACGGTCGCCTTGAGCGCCTTGAGCCGCTCCTTCTGGCCGACGCCGAAACGCTGCTCCTCGTCGACGATGAGCAGGCCGAGGTCGCGGAACGAGACGTCCCTGGCGAGCAGGCGGTGGGTGCCGATCGCCACGTCCACGGTGCCCTCGCGGATCCCGTCGATGACCTTCCTCTGCTCGGCGCGGGGCAGGAAGCGGGACAGCCAACGCGTCTCCACCGGGAAGCCGGTGAAGCGCCGGGCGAAGGTGCGCACGTGCTGCTCGGCGAGGATCGTGGTCGGCGCCAGCACCGCGACCTGCTTGCCGTCGAGCACGGCCTTGAAGGCGGCGCGCATCGCCACCTCGGTCTTGCCGTAGCCGACGTCGCCGACCAGCAGGCGGTCCATCGGACGCGGCGACTCGAGGTCGCGCTTGACCTCGCGCACGGCCTGGTCCTGGTCGGCGGTCAGCTCGTACTCGAACGCCGCCTCGAAGTCCCTCTGCCACGGCGCGTCCTTCGAGAAGGCGAAGCCCCGCGCGACCTCGCGCTCGGCCTGGACCTTGAGCAGCTCCTCGGCCATGTCCCTGAGCGCCTTCTTGACCCGTGAGGTCGTACGCGCCCAGGTCGAGCCGCCGAGCCGGTCGAGCCGCGGCGGCGCACCCTCGCTGCCGGAGTACTTTTCCAGTGTGTCGGCGCGCTCGAGCGGCACCAGGAGCTTGCCGCCGCCGCCGTACTCGAGTTCCACGCACTCGTGACGCTCGCCCTCGAGATCGAGGGTGCGCAGGCCGGTGAAGCGCCCGATGCCGTGTTCGGTGTGGACGACGAAGTCCCCGGGTTTGAGGTCGCGCATCGAGGCCAGGACCGTGGCCAGCGTGCGCCGGGCGCGCGCCGGCGCCGGAAGGGTGGTCAGGTCGGCGCGACCGAACAGCGCGAACGAGGCGCCGCCCCACAGGAACCCGTGGCCGACGGTGCCCGCCACGATGCCGATCGTGCCCGGATCGGGCCACCCCTCGTGGGCCGGGAGCTCGGCCCCGGCGAGCAGATGGAGGAGCCGCTGCGCCTCGCCGGGCGAGGCGGCGACCAGCGCCGCCGCCTGTCGCTGCGCCAGGCAGCGGCGCAGTTCGTCGACGAGCGCCGCCGGCCGCGCCGCGAGCACCGGCGCGGCCGAGGTGGCCAGCCGCGACCACCCCGTTCCGTCCTCGAGGAGGAGCGCCTCGACGCGGTCCGCGCCCTCGAGGGCGCCGAGACACTCACCGGCGCCGGTCAGCCAACGCTCCGGGTCGGGAAGCAGCACCTCGTCGGCGGCGAGCGCGGCCTGCGCGTGTCGCAGCGCGGCGAACGTCCGTTCGACCTCGTTCCGCACCGCTTCGCGCTCGCAGACTGCGACGCGCGGCGCGAGACTCCACGCCCGCGTGTTGTCCGCCGCCCACCCGAGCAGCCCCGCCCACCACTGCGGGGAGTGCCCCTCGCGCGCCGCGTCGGACGCGCCCCGGCACCCCTCGGCCTCGAGCCGAGCGGCGAGCTCGGAGCGCTCCTCGGCGCTTCCGGCGAAGAGAAGCAGCGGCGGAATCGAGAAGCCCGCGACCGCGTCGCCCGAGCGCTGGGTGGAAGGGTCGAATTCGCGCATCTCCTCGATGCGGTCGACGTCGAGGATCAGGCGGACGAAGCGATCGGGAGTGCCGACGTCCGCGATCTGCCCGCGCAGGGCGAACTCACCCGCCTCCTCGACCACTTCGGCGCGCCGGTACCCCGCGGCGACCAGCGACTCGGCCAGCTGCCGCGTTTGCATCCGGCTGCCGTTCTCCAGGCGGATGACGCGCCGAGCGAGCGTGACCGGGGGCGGAAGCGGGTGGGGCAGGACGCGGGCGGGGACGATCAGCACGCGTGCCTCGCCGGTGGCCAGGCCCTGCAGCGCCAGCGCCGCGCCGGCCGTGGCGCCGAGAGGTGGCGTGCGTCCGAGGTACGCCTCGACGGCCTCGGCGGGAAACACGGCGGGACGCAGATCGGGCGCGAGCAGGAGCAGTCCGGAGTGCAGTTCCTCGGCGTCGCGCGGCGAGGGAACCACGACGACCAGGGGTGTCCCGTCGGCCAGGGCGGCCACCGCCAGCGCCCGCGCGCCCGGACACACCCCGGCCACGGCCCGCGGTCCGCCCCCCGGGGGGAGCAACTGGCGGGCACGGTCGATCAGTCGCGCAGTTGGGGATGGACCGTTCGCGCGCCCCTCCGCCGGCGTTCAGGCCGACCCTCGATTGTAGCGGCAGGAGGGCGTGCGAGGAGGGGAACGGGGCCCGGGGTCCAGGACGAGGGGAGAGGGCAGCCTACCGCCCCCCACCCGGGGGAGAGTGGAGAGACCCCCACCTGCCCGAGGTTGGTCTCTTGTCTCTGCCTTCCCCTCTACCTTTCCCCCTCTCCCCTGTTCTTCCACAGCGGGGAGCGTTCGCGCAGGCGTTCCACCTCGCGCGCCACGGCCTCGACGACTTCGTCCACCTCGCCCTCCGAGGTGCCGCGGCCGAGCGAGAATCGCAGCGAGGCGGCGGCGAGCGCCTTCGACCGCCCGATTGCCGCGAGCACGTGCGACGGCCTGGGCTCGGCGGAGGTGCACGCCGAACCCGACGACACCGCGACCCGGGAAAGGGCGACCAGAAGCGCGCCGCCGTCCACCCCCTCGAAGGAGAGGTTGAGGGTGTTGGGCAGACGCTCGGTGGGGTGCCCGTTCTCGATCACTCCGGGCAGGAGCGCGAGGATGCCTTCGGACAGCCGGGCGCGCAATCCGGTCAGGCGCTCCACCTCGGCGGAGAGTTCGGCGACGGCGATCTCGGCCGCCCTGGCGAAGCCGACGATGCCCGGGGTGTTGAGCGTGCCGGAGCGCTGCCCGTCCTCGTGCCCACCGCCGTCGAGCAGCGGCACCAGGCGCAGGCGGGGGGATGCCCGCCTCACCACCAGCATGCCGACGCCTTTCGGGCCGTACACCTTGTGCGCCGAGAACGACCACAGGTCCGCGCCGAGCGCGCCGACGTCCAGGGGCACCTTGCCCAGCGCCTGGGTGGCGTCGCAGTGGAGGAGCACGCGACGTTCGCGGCAGATCGCCGCCAGTTCGGCGATCGGCTGCAGCGTACCGATCTCGTTGTTGGCGAGCATCACCGAGGCGAGGACGGTGCCCGGCACGAGCGCCGCCGCGAACCGCCCGGGATCGACACGGCCGTGCCCATCCACCGGCAGCACGTTCACGTCCCAGCCGTCCCTGGCCAATCGGGCGCATGGGTCGAGCACCGCCTTGTGCTCGGTCGCCACCGTGACCAGTCGCCGTCCGCGGTCGGCGCGGGCCCACGCCCCGCCCTTGATCGCCAGGTTGTTCGACTCCGTCGCCCCGGAGGTGAAGACGACCTCGTCGGGACGCGCCCCGACCGCCGCGGCGAGGCTCTGCCGGGCGTTCTCGACCAGCTTCGCCGCCGCCCAGCCGTAGGCGTGCGTGTTCGACGCCGGGTTGCCGAAATGCTCGGTCAGACACGGCAGCATCGCCTCGACCACGCGCGGATCCACCGGCGTGGAGGCGTTGTGGTCCATGTAGATCGGTTTCGCCGGCATCCTGGCTCCGCGCGGATCGGCAACTCACCGCGCTCGGAGTCTAACTCGGCGGGCCCTCAAGCGCCCGCGGCACGAGCGGGCGACTGTCAGGCGGCGCATGGCCCCCTGCCTGATCCCGGTATCCTGTCGCCTGTCCGACGAACAAGTACGGACTGTTGACAATATCGAAATGACGATTCTCATGTCAGTACGAGATGTTGAGCATCGCGTAAGAAGATGGACGACACCACCCTCCCCATGGTTCTCGAGGCGCTCGGTGCGGAAATGGTGCGGCCGGCGCGGACGAGGTCAAACTCGTCGCCTGCGGCGGAGCCGCCCTCCACGCGCTCGGGATCGTTCGACGAACGACTCGCGACGTCGATGTTGTCGCACTTCTTGTGCCCGGGGCGGATCGGCGGGCGGTGTCCGCCGACCCCCTCCCGCTGTCCGTGACGGCAGCAGCAGCACGTGTCGCCGCCTCGTTCGACCTTGGGAGCGGGTGGCTCAACTCGGGACCGGCGGGCCTGCTCCGATTTCGGCCTGCCGGATGGTTGGATCGGCAGGTTGGTCACGAAGTCGTCTGGTCGCTCGCTCAGAATCTCTTACCTTGGAAGTTTCGACCTCATTTGCCTGAAGTTGTTCGCACTGGCAGACGGCGGGCCTGGAAGGCACCTGCAGGACCTGCGCGCATTGATGCCCACGTTCGAGGAACTCGAAATGGCTGCGCGCTGGTGTCGCCTCCACGACCCGTCCCCGGGATTTCTCGGTTCCCTTCGTGACGCTCTGATCGCACTGGAGGCGCGTGATGTCGCTGGACGCCTTCTCCAAGGAGTTTGACTCCGCGCTGATGGACTACTTCTGGGCCCAGTGGGCGGAACTGGGTGTCTCTGGCTTCCAGCACAGACAAGAGCACAGGGCTCAGGATCCCGAGGCCCTGCTCCTTGCCACCCTGGAGTGGTGTCGCGCCGACACACGTCTCTTCGTTGAAGTGGCGGACTGGCTTGCCCTCAACGCGGGACTGTTGAGTCTGCAGCGCGTGAAGAACCTCCTCGCAGCCGATCCCGATGTACCGCGTGCCGCCGTCGTTCACGTGCTCGCCGCACTCGGCGAGAGTGTTCCGGGATTCCGCTGGAGCCTGAGTGTGCATCCCTCCAGCCGGAGGAAGCCCGAGGTGGCTCAGGCGAACGGGCGCGTCCGGCCGAAGCCGCTCGTGATCGAACTTTCCGCACCGGTGACGGCATTTAACTCGCTACGCCTGAGCAAGAAGTCCCGACAGCCCGTGCCGAGCGGGCCGATCGCGTTTGCATTTCGAATGCGCGCGGTCCTGGGTGTTACCGCGCGGGCCGAAGCGACCCGCGTCCTGCTTCTTCACTCCAACCCGGAACTCGACACGGCGGCAGTGGCGCAGGCCATCGCCTTTGCCAAACGCAACGTCGCCGAGGCGCTCGAACCGATGGTCTCGGTCGGGCTGGTTCGTCGACGGACGAGCGGACGAGTCAGCACCTGGTCGATCGACCGATCCCGCTGGTTCACCTTCCTTGGAGTCGCATGCGACCAGGTACCGACCTGGGTGGACTGGGTAAGTCTGTTTCGCGGGGTGTTCCACGTCGGGCGTTGGTTGCGCCGGGAGGACTGGGTGCACCTTCCGGACCAGGTGCAGGCATCGCGCGCTCGCGAAGTGCTTGCCACTGCGGCACCGTGGCTGGCCGCGGCCGTCCCCGGGTGGACCCCGCCGGATCCCCGTGAGCACCTAGCCCGGATTATTCACTGGGGAGGGGTTGAAAGTCGGGTGTGAGTCCATTAAGATACTGACTGGACTAGAGTTCAGTATCGAAGGAGGGACCCACACCCGATGACACAGTGTACCCCAACTCCG
>JBFMCD010000129.1:0-2155 GCA_040754885.1 Acidobacteriota bacterium | reverse complement strand
TACGGGCGTGGGCCGAGCCACGCCACGTTCGGGCGGCGCAGAACCGCGTTGCCGCGCAGGCTGTCGTCGTACATCGGCCCGATCAACAGGAAGCTCCAGTCCGGGCGGCGCCGCGCGACCTCCAGCAGCAGCGGGTAGTCGAACCACTCCGCGAGCGCGCCGTAGTAGCCCGCGATGGGTCTGCCCGAGGCCAGCAGCGCCTCGAGGTCGGGGTCCTCGGGCACCTCCGCCGGAGTGGAGAAGCGCTCGTACTCGACGCCGTTGGGCAGATACAGCGCGTCCGGGCGGCTGGGCACGATCTCGTCGTGGAGGCGCCGGGCCACCGATGCGACGACGTGGCTGGTCCGAAGGGCGTCCCGGTGGTTTCGCTCGAGAAGCTCCTGGTCGTAGGGAAAGATCGAGAGATCGTCGATCACGTCGTAGATGCGCCGCGACGTCGCGGGGTACCGGTCTGTCAGGTGGTAGTTGTACGGGAACGACCAGACCAGCGAGGGCTCGAGGTCGGGCAGGAGTTCGGCCGGCCCGCGAAAGAGGTACAACCCGCTCTCGATCTCCTTGAAACCGTTGACGTCGTCGTGCGCGTTCGAGCAGTCGAACACCGCGACCCAGCCCTGTCTGGCGAACTCCCGCGCGAGGTGGTGCGGTCGTTGCGCGAGCTGAATGTTCCACCCCACCGAGGGGAGGAAGACGACGGCTCCGCGCGACGCACGGGCCCGGCCGATCACCTCCTCGAGTTGCTCACGGAAGAACCCGAGATCCGCCCTCTGCCAGACCGAAATGCCCTCCGCCGACCACTTCTGCCCCCACTTCTCCTCGTAGCGGCGCCGGTTCTCCTCGAAGATACGCAGGTACTCACTGTCCCCGAGCAGGCGGAAGGCGGCCTTCTGCCAGTGGTGCACGAAGACATCCTCGGCGCAGCGGATCTGGTAGCCGGCCTCGCGGACGCGGCGGTTGTAGTCGTCGTCCTCGAACATCCCGATCTCGAACCGCTCGTCGAGCCGGCCGACGTGCTCCACCAGCTCCCGGCGCATGGCGACGCAGAACATCGCCACCATCGGCAGCGGGCGCGTGACGCCGTCGTGCGCGCGGACGTGATCCGCGGCCCAGGCCGGCATCCCTGAGATGTCGCGATACCCGACTTCGATCCTCGCCTCGTTGCCGATCTCGTTGGTCACCGCGCCGAGCAGGCCGAGCTGCCGGTTCGCGTGCAGGTGCTTGATCAGGCCCCCGAGCCAGCCCCTGCTCACTACGGTGTCGTTGTTGAGCAGGACCAGGTACTCGCCGCGAGCCCGCGCGAGCGCCTGGTTGTTGGCCGCCGCGAACCCACGGTTCGCTTCGTTGAGGATCACGGAGAGCGCCGAGCACTCGCCCGCCAGACGGGTGAGCAGTGCCGCCGTACCGTCCGTGGAGGCGTTGTCGACGGCGATCACCTCGTAGTTGGGCCACGCCGTCCGGCGGAAGATGCTGCCGAGGCACAGCGCGGTGAGCTCGGCGTTGTTGTAGGTCACGACGATCAGGGACGCCGACGGGTACGCTTCCCTGACAGCCTCGGAAAAGGCCTCGAACCGACGGTCCCAGTCGTGCCCCCGAGCGAACTCACGCCGCGCGGACGCGGCGTCGGGATCACCCTCCTCCAGCGCCTCCTCGACGGCGCGCTCGAAACCCTCGACGTCGGCGGCGAGTCGGACGAGCGGAACCAGCGCCTCCAGCTCCGGGATCGGAACCCCCACCACCGGTCGTGCCGCGGCCAGCATCTCGTAGACCTTGACCGGGTTCGTCGCCTCGGTGAGCGGCGTGCGCTTGAATGGGATGATCCCCACGTCGAAGCGGCCGAGCCACTCCGGCACCTGCTCGTAGGGCACCTCGCCCGCGAGATGGACGTTGGGCAGCGTCGCCAGTCGCGACACGTCGGCCGAGAAGGTCGAACCGACCAGCTCGAACCGCCACTCCGGCCGGCGCGCGGCAAGGTCGGCGACAAGGTCGGCGTCGAACCAGTCCGCGATCGCGCCCACGTAGCCGATCACCGGCCGCGCCTCGCGCGGCGGCGCCCCGACGCTCGCGAATCGCTCGAAGTCGCAGCCGTTGCGGACCACGGTCACGCGCGTCGCGCGGCGGCGTGCCTCGACCTCGAGCGGCGACGAGGACACCACGACCG
>JBFMCD010000128.1:30199-68253 GCA_040754885.1 Acidobacteriota bacterium | reverse complement strand
GGGACGCCCGTGCGCCTGGCCGGCGCGGCGCTGGCGGCCGGACGCCGCCGCGCGTCGTGGGCCGCCGGCGCCGTCGGCATGGCCGTGGCGCTCGCGGTGGCGGTCGGGACGATGGTCCAGTCGTTCCGGGCGACGGTAGTGGACTGGACGGCGCAGGCGATGCGCTCCGATCTGTGGATCCGGCCGATCGCCGGCTCGACCGGCATGCACGCGGGGCGGCTGGATCCCGAGTTGGTGGGCATCGCCACGGGTCTGTTCGGCGCCGCCGCCGTCGACCCGTTCCACACCACCGAGGCGTGGGCCGAAGGGAACCCGGTCACGCTCGCCGGCGGCGAGATGGCGGTGGTGGCGCGGCGCGGCGGCGTCCCGTTCCGCGGCGGCCGCGATTCGCGCGATGTGTTCGCGGCGACCGCCGAGCACCGCGGCGCGGTGATCAACGAGCCGTTCGCGCGCCGCTACGGAGTCGGCGAGGGCGACACCGTGCGCCTGACGGTCGGCGATGGGACGATCGAGCGGCGCGTCGAGGGCGTGTTCTTCGACTACTCGCGACACCTCGGCATGGTCGTGCTCGACCGTGCCGACTATCTCTCGGTCGTGCCCGACGAGGGCCCGCGGGAGATCGCCGTTTTCCTCCCGGACGGGTCCGACCCGGCCGCGGCCCGGGCGCGTCTGCGGGCGGCGCTCGGCGGCCGGTTCCTCGTCGACACGCTGCTCAACGCCGAGTTGCGCCGCGAGGTGCTGGCCATCTTCGACCGCACCTTCGCCATCACCCGCGCCCTGCAGGCGGTGGCGGCGGCGGTGGCCGTGCTCGCGGTGATCACGGTGCTGTTCACGCTGGTCGACGAGCGGCGGCGCGAACTGGCGCTGCTCCGCGCCCTCGGCGCCTCGCCGGGGCAGGTCGGAGGCGTGGTCGCCGCCGAGGCGGGCCTGCTCGGCGTGACCGGGGCCGTCGGCGGCCTGGCGGTCGGACTGGGCGTCGGACTCGTGCTGGTCACGGTGGTCAACGTCCAGTCGTTCGGCTGGACGCTTCGTTTCCTGCCGCCGTGGGGCGATCTGGCCCGGACCGCGGCGTGGGTCGCCCTGGCGTGCCTGGTCGCGGGCCTCGCGCCCGCGATCGTCGCCGGCCGCACGACGCCGAGAGAGGGACTGCATGACGAGGCGTAGCGTGGCGGCGGCGCTCGCGCTGCTCGTTCCTCCCGCCCTCCTCGGGGAGGAGTGGCGGCGGGTGACGGAACCGCCCCGGCTGGAGTTCCCGGCCGACCGCGGGCCGCACCCGGCGTTCCTCACCGAGTGGTGGTACGCGACGGGCAGACTGACCGCCGAGGACGGAAGTCGGGTCGGCTACCAGCTGGTGTTCTTCCGCCGCGGAGTGGATCCCGGCCCGCCGCAGCCGGGCCAGTCGGCACTGCGTCCGCGCCAGGTGCTGGCGGCCCACCTCGCGATCGCCGACCTCGAGAGCGGGCGCTTTCACACGGCGCAGCGCGCGAGGCGGGTCGCCGCGGGCCTCGCGGGGTGGCGCGAGGGCGGTCTCGACCTGTGGCTGGAGGACTGGTCGATCACGCTCGACGGGGACGGCACGCTCCGCCTCTCTGCCGCCGAACGCGCGGCGGGGCTGTCGCTCGACGTGGCGCTCCGGCCGGGCGGGCCGCCGGTGCTCCACGGCGACCGGGGTCTGTCGGCGAAGGGGCCGGAGCCAGGGAACGCCTCGGCGTACCTGTCGTGGCCGCGACTGGAGTCCGAGGCCGCGCTCACCGTGACGGGTGTCGCTCGGACGATGCGCGGCACGTCGTGGTTCGACCACGAGTGGGGAAGCAGCGCGCTGGGCGAGGGCATCGCCGGTTGGGACTGGTTCGGCCTGCGCCTCGCGGACGGGCGCGACCTGATGCTGTTCGTGCTCCGCCGCGCCGACGGGTCGATCGCCGCGCACTCGGCGGGCACGCTGGTCGGCGCGGACGGTTCGGTGATCCGCCTGGGCGCGGGAGACTTCACCGCCTCGCCGCTCTCGACGTGGACGAGCCCGGCGACCGGGGCGCGCTACCCCTCGCGCTGGCGCCTCCGTGTGCCTGCCGCGGCACTGGAGCTGGAGATTACGCCGGCGCTGCAGGAGTGCGAGGTGGACGGGCGGACCTCGACCGGGACGGTGTACTGGGAGGGCCCGGTGGACGTCGCCGGAACCGTGGCCGGCGAGGGGTACATGGAGCTGACCGGCTACGCGGGCACGATGGCCGGCCGTTTCTGATCCGAGCTCCACGCCGACCGTGGAGCGTGGCCGTCGCGGCAGGGCGAAGCGCCCCGCCTCCGGCACGGCGCGCGGTGTGCGGGGCGCGCTCGCTCCTCACGAGAAGGAAGTGCGCTGCGTCGCGGCTTCGCTCGCGCGTCTTGCGAGTGGCCCACCGGCGGCCGCGCCACGCCGCGATGCCTCTCCGACGGATGGCGAATCGGTATGACCCGCCTACCTGCCGAGGAGACGCCGCAGCGCCGGCTCGAGCGCGCCGTCGCCGAAGGCGAAGCCGGCCCTCTCGAGAACGGCGGGTCGCACGCGGATCGAGGCGAGCAGCAGCTCGTCGGCCAATTCGCCGAGCGCGAGCCGCAGCGCGAACGCGGGCGCGGGGAGCACCGCCGGGCGGCGGAGCACGCGCGCGAGGGTCGCGGTGAACTCCCGGTTCGTCACCGGCTGCGGGCTCGAGGCGTTGACCGGACCGCGCAGCGCGGGATCCTCGATCGCGCGCACGATCACGGACACGAGGTCCTCGCGGGTGATCCAGCTCCACCACTGCCGGCCCGTCCCGAGCGGACCTCCGCCGCCGGCCCTGAACAGCGGCAGCATGCGCGCCAGCGCTCCGCCCTCGGCGCCGAGCACCATCGCGATGCGCGGCGTCACCACGCGGATCCCGGCCTCGGCCGCCGGTCCGGTCGCGCCCTCCCAGAGCCTGCACACCTCGGCCAGGAACCCCTCGCCGCGACTCGACTGTTCGGTGAGTTCCTCCTCGCCGCGCGAGCCGTAGGCGTTGATCCCGGAGGCGCTGACCAGCACCGCGGGCTTCCGCTTCGCCCCGGCGAGCGCGTCCGCGAGCAGGCGGGTGCCGCGCGCCCGGCTCTCGCGGATCGCCTCCTTCCTGCGCGCGGTCCAGCGCCCCGCGCCGATCTCCTCGCCGGCGAGGTGGACGACGGCGTCGAAACCCTCGACGGCGGCAGGGTCCAGGGAGCCCGCCATCGGGTCCCAGCCGACCTCGCCTCGCGACGCGCCGGGCCTTCTGGTGAGCGCGTTGACCTCGTGACCGCCCGCGCGCAGGCGTGCGCTCAGGGCACCGCCGATGAAACCGTTCGCGCCGCTGACCAGGATTCGCATCGCCGCCTCCTCGCGCCGCCGTTGCCGGCGGGCGCCCGGATAACCGACGCCATCGTCATGGGGATTCCGTTGTCCGAACGACCGGCGCCATTATCGCCTACGTGCGCGGGCGGAACCTCCGGGCGAGCTGGTGGATCGAGCGCCAGCGCCGCTTCTCCTCGAGCGCGGCGCGCTGGTCGACCCTGGCCTCCACGTGGCGCAGTTCGCGCAGCAGCCGGTGGTAACTCTCCAGGCGCTCCGCCGGAAGCGTCCCGGCCTCGACCGCCGCGCGCACCGCGCAACCGGGCTCCGCCTCGTGACGGCAGTCGCGGTAGCGGCAGCGGGCGCCCAGGTCGCCCAGGTCGGCGAACGCCTCCGCGACACCCGTGCCCGCGCCCCACATCCCGAGCTCGCGGAACCCCGGCGTGTCGATGATCAGCCCGCCGCCGGGGAGGACGAACAGCTCACGGTGGGTGGTCGTGTGGCGGCCGCGGTCGTCGTCCGCGCGGACGGCCGAGGTGCGCACCACCTCGCGTCCGGCGAGGCGGTTGATGATCGTCGACTTGCCGACGCCGGACGAGCCGAGCAGCGCGCCGGTGACGCCGCTCCTCAGGTGCACGTTGAACGTCTCCAGCCCGTCCCCGGTGACGGTCGTCGCGGCGCGCACCTCGACACCCGGCGCGACGGCCTCGATCTCCGCCACGCGCGCCGCGACGTCGGCGCACAGGTCGGCCTTGTTGAGCACCACCACCGGCCGCGCGCCGCTCTCCCACGCGAGCGCGACGCCGCGCTCGATCCGGCGCGGGTTGAAGTCGCCGTCGAGCCCGGAGACGAGGAACACCACATCGACGTTCGCGGCGACCACCTGCTCGCCGGTCGCGTTCCCGGCGGCACGCCGGACGAATGCGCTCGCGCGCGGGAGGATCGCCTCGATCACCGCGGGCCCGTCGCCCTCGGGTGCTCGCGCGGCGACCCAGTCTCCGACCGCCGGCAGGTCGACACGGGAGGCGGCGCGGTGGCGGAGCCGGCCGGCCGCGACGCCGTCCCGCTCGCCGTCCTCAAAGAGCAGTCGCACTGCGCCGCGATGCTCGGCGCTCACCCTGGCCGGGACGAGGCCCTCCGCGCGATACGGTTCGAAGGGCTGCGCGAAGCGCTCACACCAGCCCAATGTCAAGAGATTCATGTCGGAACGCCGGTCAGCGGGCTCCGCGTTTCGCCGCCGGGCCCGGCCGGCGACGGGATCATACACCTTCGCGCGCGGGTCGCGGCTACTTCGCGGCGACAGCCGGCGGGCGGAGCAACACGCCGCGCGAGGCCGGCGATCCCCACGCCACGAGGAGTTCGCGCGCCTGGGCGGCGTCGCCGCCGGACAGGCGGGAGGTCTCCAGGGCGAGCCGGCGCACGAACGTGACGCGCGTGACGCCCTTGTCCTCCGCCGCCGTCTCCGCGCGGACCTCGACGCGTCCCGCCCCGTTCGCGACCGTCACGGGCACCGGCAGAGCCGCCACCCGCCACGAGGCGGGCAGGTCGAGGCGGATCTCCACCTCCTCGTCGCCGGGACCGGGCAGCGCCAGAGGCGTCGCGCGCTGCGCGGCGGGGAGAGGGGGAAGCTCCGTGGAGACTCCCCCCGGAACTCCGGCGATGGCCACGGTCACCAGGCCGGCCGCGTCGCGCTCGGGCAGGGAGCCCTCGAACGAAGCGGTGAGCCCCGCTGCATGGCGCTCGAGGCGGGTGACGCGGGCGTCCTTGGCCTTGGCGCCCTCGAGCAGGCCGCCTGCCAGGCGGTTCGCCACCTGCTGCGGATCCTGGACCAGCGGCGCGTGCGGCGTCGCTCCGCCGGTCGTCTCGATCGCGAACTCGCCCTTCACGGCGCCCTTCTCGTCCACCCTGGCGGTGACGACGAGGCGTCGAGACCAGGGCAGCGCGGGGACGGAGAGGCTCTCCTCGTCACCCCCGGGAAGAATCGCGTGCGCCGGGCCGAGCGACAGCTCGAGCGGTTCGTCGCCGGCGGGTTCCTGCGGGTCGTAGAGCCGGCCGCGACCTTCCGTGCCGGGGATGCGGACGTGGAGGGCGACGCGGTCGTGGAGCGCGAACCCGGCGGAGTCGGCGGTCGCCAGCGGTCCCGGGAGGAGGAGCGCGGGCACCGCGTCGAATCGCAGCGCCCCGAGGACCCCGGCGTGGAGCGCCGCCAGTTCGAGCGGCGAGGCCCACCCGGCGCGCCACACCTCGGCGAGAGGGCGCAGGCGCCAACCGGACAGGGAAGGTGTCATGCCGGAACTCACGGACAGCGATTCGTTGAGCGACTTCATGGCGGCGAGGAGCCGGCGCTCGCGGTCCGGCTCGGCGTCGGCCGCCTTGCGCGCCACGGCGATGGCCTCGTCGGGTGCGGGGCCCGCCGCGGTCAGCCGCCGGAGAAGCTCCCGTCCGGCCCAGCCGATTTCCGCCGCGGCGCCGGCCACGGCCAGCACGTACGGTTCCATCGCGACGCGCGGCGGCGTGCCCGGTTCCGAGGGCAGCGCCGGGACGCTCGTCAGTGCGACGCGGCACACGCGCCACCCGTCGCGTTCCTCGCAGACGGGCGCCGGTGCGGGACCTCCGGTCAGCCGGACCCGCGCCGGGGACGACGGCCTGGCCGCAACCTCGACGAGACGCTCGCGCACCGGGAACGGCAGGGCGAGCGGCTCCGCCACGGCGAGCGCCGGCGCGCCGTCCGCCTTGCGCGTGACGCGGAACGCGGTCTCGATCACCGCGCCGGGCTCGAGCGCCGTGTGGACGATCACCTTGCGGCGCAGCGAACTCCACAGCGGGTTGCGCTGCACCTGGGGCGGCAACTCGTCGACGACGGCGTTGGCCGGCGCCTGGACGGTCCGTCCCGAGGGCAGCACGGTGGTGTTGCTCAGCACCTCGAACGTCTCGACGTCGGGATCCCACACCACCCGCGTCTCGCCGTGCTCCCGGTTGATCGCCAGCGACGAATTGACCCGAATCCTCTGCCTGCGCTCGTGGACCACGGCGCCGTCGTCGCGCAGAGTCCAGCGGTCGTGGAGGAGGAGCGCCTCGGCGTCCGGTCCGGGGACGCCGGCGAACGCCCTGGGCATCTGCGGGGTTGTGGTCCCGGCCGCCGGCGACGGCTGGGCGAACAGGGAAGCGGCGGCGAACACCGCCGCTCCGACGAACAGGATCGCGCGCGTCGTGCGGGACATCACGCCTTCTCCTTCCCCCGCGTCGCGGGCTCGATCAGCACCGGTGTCTGGGTGAGTGTGCGGAACGCCTCCAGGGCCGCGCGCAGCGACGGCCACGCCTCGGGCTCGAAGATCCGCCGGTCGATGGCGAGCGTCTCCTCGACGCGCAACTCGCCGCCCTCCTGCGCCCAGGCGGCGCGCAGGCGGCCGGGGCCGTCGAGCGACACCGGCTTGGGCAGGCCGACGACTTTCGCGCCGGGCGGGAGCGCCATGCGCTCCTCGATGCGGAGGAGCTTCGAGCAGCCGACGCGCACCGGATAGGCCCGCTCCTTGGGTTTGAGCGCGAGCGTGATTTCGTCGGCCCGCGACGCGACGCCGATCGGGTGTCGCGCGGACAGCGGGACGAGAAGGAGGGAGCCGTCGTCGAGCGTTCGGGCGTAACCGGGGATGGTGAACCTCGCCTCCAGGGTGAAAGGCACGCGGAGGTCGTCGGGATCCGTGCGCGAGGTGACGCGCACGACCGCGCGCGGGTCGACCGCGTCGAGCACACCCTGATCGAGCGCGGGCCACTCGCTGCGCCGGTGTCCGCGGTACGCGCGGCGGAGTCCGGCGTCCGACTGGCCGTCCGCGCTGACGCGGATCGTCCCCTCGAGCGTGCCGTCGGCGAGGAGGGTCGACCGGATGACCACCTCCAACGGGTGTTCCTCGGGCGGCGAGATCGGCGTGGTGAGCAGGTCGGCGCCGCCGGGCAGACCCATCAGCACCTCCTGCTGTTGCTCCCGGGACGACCACAGCTCGCGCACGCCCGGCACCCAGGTCGGGTCGAGCAGACGGGTGCCGCCGTCGGCCCGGCGCCACACCGTGATGCAGTGGTTGAACTGGTCCGCGGCGATGCGCTCGATGCGCTCGCCGGCCATGGTCATCCCCGCGTAGGCCTCGAGTCCGGCGGCGCGCAGCAGCGCGACCAGGATCCCGGCCTTGTCCTTGCACACGCCGCCGCGGTCGCGCAGCGTCATCGACGCGGGGTGGAGGGTGTAACCCTCGCCCTCGCCCATGTGCAGTCCGATGTAGCGGATGTTCTCCGCCACCCAGTGGGTGAGCGCGGACGCCTTGTCCTCGTCGCGCGTGAGCCCTCGCGTGACATCGTCGGCGACCTGCTGCAGCTCGGGCGTGACCTCGAAGGCCCCGGCGTTCTCCTGAACGCCGTGGAACCACACCGCCTTGGCGCGCCAGTCGGCCGCGGTGGTGAGCAGCAGCTTGGGCGCGACGTCGGACCACGCAACCATGCCCGGCTCCCGCTCGGCCGGCTTGAAGCCGCGCATCGTCACCGACACCGTGCGCACGCCCGCCGCGGTCCTGTCGTTGACCTCTGCGCCGCCGTTGAAGAACTGGTACTGGAGGCTCTTCTCGGCCGGTATCGCGACGGTGTACGACTGCTCGATCACCGGCCACTGCGACCAGAACGGCACGATGTCGTAGAAGTGGCCCTTCATCGGCGGCACGAAGCGGGCCTCGTCCGCGCCGGTCTCGTCGTCGAGGAGCGCGTAGGTGAAGCCGACCCTGCGCGTGACCAGTTCGACGGCGTCCCCGGCCTCCAGACGACCGACCGTGACCAGCTTGTGCCGCGAGTTCCACAGAATCGTCCACTGCGTGTCGGGGTGATCCTGCGCGGTCGCCGGGTCGATCTCGCGAACCGCGCCCGCGGCGCCCACCACGCGGCAGCGCAGGACCTCGACGTCCGCCGAGAGTGGGTCGTAGGGCAGCGTGAGGACCGACAGCTCACGCGCGCCGGCCGCGGTCAGCGCCTTGGTCACGGTGTGCTGGACGGTGCGCGACAGTCCGGAGTCCTCGACGCGAACGTCGCGCCGGTCGAAGACGACGACCGCGGCGGCGCCGGGATACGCATCCGCCCCCTTTGCCTTCGCCAGCGCGCTCGTCAGGGCGTCGGCGGTCAGGTTCCACGGCTCGTCTCCGCTCGCTGCCGGCGCGAAGGCGAGAAGCATCGCGGCGGCCGCCGCGGCCGCCGCGCAGGAGTGCAGGAAGGAGTGTCCGACTCTCATGCGCCAACCTCCGCGCACATCATACCCGGCGCCCGTGAGGTCCGGCTCCCTGGACGCCGGACGGAGTTCCGCCGTTCAGCGCGCGCGCAGGCGGAGGAAGGCGAGGAGGCCCTCGAGGTCGGCGGGCAGAGGCGCCTCGAACGTCATCGGCTCTCCGGACGCCGGGTGGGTGATCGTCAGCCGCCAGGCGTGGAGCGCCTGTCGCGGGAAGTCGCGGCATCGGGCCGCGACGGCCTCGTCGGGGATGGCGCGCCACTGGCGCCCCGCGTAGAGCGGGTCGCCGACCAGCGCGTGACCGGAGTGCGCCATGTGCACGCGCACCTGGTGCGTGCGCCCGGTGACCAGCCGGCACTCGACGAGCGCGCTGCCCGCGAAGCGCTCTCTCAGCCACCAGACCGTGCGCGCGGTCCGGCCACCCGGGACCACCGCCATGCGCTTGCGCTCGGTGGGGTGGCGGGCGATCGGGGCGTCGACCACTCCCTCTTCGGCGCGCGGCAGGCCGTAGACCACCGCCAGGTAGCGCTTGTCGGTCGTGCGCCAGCGAAACGACAGCGAGAGCGCGCGGTGGGCGAGGTCGGTCTTGGCGGCGACGAGCACCCCCGAAGTGTCCTTGTCGAGGCGGTGGACGATCCCCGGCCGCTCGACGCCGCCGACGCCGGAAAGGTCGTCGCAGTGGGCGAGCAGCGCGTTGACCAGCGTGCCGTCCGGGTTGCCCGCGGCCGGGTGGATGACCAGCCCGGGCGGCTTGTTGATCACGATCAGGTGAGCGTCCTCGTGGAGCACGTCGAGCGGGATCGCCTGGGGCACGAGTTCCGAAGGCGCGACCGGCGGCGGAGTGACGACCACGGCATCGCCGGCGGCGAGGAGTTGCGCCGGCTTGGTGCAGGCGGCGCCGTTGCGGCCGACGTGACCGTCCTCGATCCAGCGCGCGACCTGCGAGCGCGACCAGCCGTGGCCCGCGCCGGCGAGGAAACGGTCGAGGCGCAGCCCGGCATCCGCGTCCGGCACCGTGAACTCCACCACGCTCGCCGCGTCCGGGTCTCGCGTGGAGGTCTCGCCGGCCACGTGCCGCGCTCCTAGCCTCTCGCCGACTTCGCCCGTGCCCGCGCCAGGAAGAGCAGCGCGACACCGGCGGGCACCATCACCGCGGCGATCGCCTGGCTCGTGGACAGCGCCCCGCCGAACACGAACCCGCGGTCCGGATCGCCTCGGAACAACTCGATGACGAAGCGTCCGACACCGTAGGTCACGAGGTATCCGCCGAGCACGCTGCCCGCCGGCAGCCGGCGGCGGAACAACCACTCGAGGAGCAGCCAGTTGGCGAAGTTGAACGCCGCCTCGTAGAGCTGCACCGGGTGGAGCGGGATATTCAGCGGCGTGCCCGAGATCTCCGCCGCCAGCGGGTGCGTGAACGTCACCGCCCACGGCTCGTCGCACGCGGCGCCGTAGCAGCAGCCCGCGGAAAAGCAGCCGAGCCGGCCGAAGGCGTGGCCGAGTGCGACCGAGGGCGCGAGCACGTCGACGACCGGGAGCAGCGGCAGGTGGTAACGCCTGAACAGAACCGCCGCGGCGACGAGCGCGGCGATGAGACCGCCGTAGAAGACGCCGCCGGCGCGCACGAGTCCGATCAGCCCGTCGAAAGACGAGAGGTGGCGCGGCTCGGTGATGACCAGCGCCAGCTTCCCCCCCGCGAGACCCCACAGCACCACCCAGGTGCCGAGGTCGAACACCTTGTCGCCGGGCACGCCGACGGCCGCGGCGCGCCGACTGGCCAGCCACAGGCCGAGGCCGACGCCGATGATGAGCAGGAAGCCGTACGTCGGGATCTTGTAGAAGCCGAGGTCAATCAGGACGGGGTGCACGCTTCGCCCTCGCGGCCGCCAGAAGCTCGGCAAGAATCACACAGCCGGCGCCGATGCTGATCGAGGCGTCGGCGACGTTGAACGCGGGCCAGTGACGTTCCATGCCGCCGACCGTCACGTAGGCGTCGAGGAAGTCCACGACCTCGCCCCGGGCCAGGCGGTCGACGAGGTTTCCGACCGCCCCGCCGAGCACCAGCGACAGGCCGAAGGCGGCGAACCCGTCGTGGCCGTTGCGCCACAGTTGGCGGGCGAGGAAGGCGACCACGCCGATGACCACGACGAGCAGGGCGATCTGCACTGCCTGACCGGACGATCCGAGCAGCCCGAAGGCGATGCCCCGGTTGCGCGTGTGGACCAGGTCGAACAGCCCGGGGATCACCGTCCGCTCGCTGCCGTACGGGAACGTCGCGACGATCCACGCCTTGGTCAGCTGGTCGAGGACGACGACCGCGGCGGCGAGCAGCAAACCCCGGCGCGCATTCACGCGTCGCGCTCCCCTTCGAGCCGCAGCACGACGTCGAGGCATCGCGGGCACAGCTCCGGGTGCGCGTGGTGGCCGGGCGGAGCGATGCACACCTGCCAGCAGCGCGGGCATGCCGTCCCCTCGGCGCGCCTCACTCCGAGCGTCAGCCCCGGGTACGCCTCGGACGCGACCGCGCTGTCGCCGGCGACGACCTGGGAGACGATGCACAACTCCTCGAGCGACGTGGCGCCCAGCGCGAGGTCGGCGTCGAGCGCGCCACGGTCGCCGGCGATCACCACCGCGGCCTCGAGGCCCTTTCCGAACTCGCCGGCCTGACGGTGCACTTCCAGCTCGCGGTAGATCTCCTCGCGCAGGGCGAGCAGTCGATCGAAGGCGGCGTCGGCCTCCGGAGCGTCCGGCGCGTCGGCGAGCAGGTCGAATTCGGCGAGGTGGACGGAGGGCAGGGAGGCGCCCGGCAGGTGCTCCCACACCTCGTCTGCGGTGAAGGCGAGCACCGGGGCGACGGCCGTGGTCAGCATGTGCGCCAGTCGCCAGAGCACGGTTTGCGCCGACCGGCGCGCGTCGTCGTGCGGGTGCGAGCAGTAGAGGCGATCCTTGAGGACGTCGAGGTACACCGCCGAGAGGTCGACGTTGCAGAAGTTGTTGAGCGCGTGGTAGACGACGTGGAACTCGTAGTCGCGGTACGCCGTCTCGATACGCCGGGCGAGCTCGCGCCCCCGGCGCAGGAAGCAGGCGTCCACCGGCATGAGCCGCTCGACGGCGACGGCGTCGCGCGCCGGATCGAAGTCTGAGAGATTGGAGAGGAGGAAGCGGAGCGTGTTGCGGATCTTCCGGTAGGCGTCCGTGGTGCGCGTCATCGACTCGATCGAGAACGGCATGTCCTCGCGGAAGTCGACCGACGCGGCCCAGAGACGGAGCGCGTCGGCGCCGTACTTCTCGGTCACTTCGAGCGGCGACACGACGTTGCCGAGCGACTTCGACATCTTGCGCCCCGAACCGTCCAGCACGTGCCCATGCACGACCACGCTCCTGAACGGTGCCGCGCCGTGCGTCACGACGCCGACGAGCAACGACGCCTGGAACCAGCCGCGATACTGGTCGTGGGCCTCGACGTAGACGTCCGAAGGCCATGCCATCCCCTCGAAGCGGCCGTTGTCGCACACCGCGAGGTGCGACGCCCCGGAGTCGAACCAGACGTCGAGGATGTCGTTCTCCTTCCTCCACGTCGTGCCGCCGCAGCGCGGGCAGGCGAGCCCGGCGGGCGCGAACTCCTCCACCGGCCGCGCGTACCAGGCGTCGGCGCCCTCGGCGGCGAACAGTTCCTCGACCCTGGCGAAGAAGGCGCGGGCCGCGGCGGGATTGCCGCCGTCGGGCCAGATCGCGCGACAGGCGTCGTTGTCGCACACCAGCACCGTGATCGGCGAGCCCCAGCGACGCTGGCGGGAGACGCACCACTCGAAGCGGTTCTCGACCATGCCGTGGATGCGCGGCTGCCCCCAGTGCGGGACCCACGAGGCGCGCTCGATCTCCTCGAGGGCGCGTGCCCGCAGGTCGAGGCGCGCGCGCGGCGCGGCGTCCGGGGTCAGCGCGATGAAGTACTGCTCGGTGGCGCGGAAGATGACCGGCTGCTTGCACCGCCAGCAGTGCGGATACTCGTGCTCGCCGGTGCCCGAGGCGAGCAGCGCGCCGATGCGCTCGAGTTCGGCGGTGACGCGCGGGTTGGCGTCGAGCACCCTGGTCCCCGCGAGTTCGGCGACCTCGGTGGTGTAGCGTCCGGCGTCGTCCACCGGCGAGACGATCGGAATCCCCTCCAGCTTGCCGGTGCGGAAGTCGTCCTCGCCGTGGCCGGGGGCGGTGTGCACGAGTCCGGTGCCGGTGTCGAGGGTGACGTACTCGGCCGGGACGACGCGGAAGACCGCCGCGCCGGCGGGCAGGGCCGCGCGCCAGCCGTCCGCCAGCGGGTGCCGGTAGGTGAGACCGACGAGATCCCGTCCCCTGGCCTTGCCGGCGACCTCGCCCTGCGCGCCGGCGTGCCGCAGCGTGGCCTCGGCCAGGGCGGCGGCGGTGACCAGGCCGCCGCGATCGGTCTCGAGGAGCACGTACTCGGAGTCCGGGTGGACCGCGACGGCCAGGTTCGACGGGATCGTCCACGGCGTCGTGGTCCAGATCGCGAACGACGCCGGCGCCTCGCCGTCGAGGCCGAAGGCGCGGCGCACCGCGGCCGGATCGGCGGCCGGGAACGCCACCCAGATCTCCGGGTCGCGCCGCGACTGGTACTCGAGTTCGGCCTCGGCGAGCGCGGTGCGGCAGTGCCAGCACCAGCGGATCGACTTGCGCTCGCGGTACAGGAGGCCCTGCTCGACGACCCGGCCGAGCGCCGCCGCGATGTCCGCCTCGTAGCGCGGCGACATGGTCAGGTACGGCGTGTCCCAGGTTCCCCAGCCGCCCAGACGGCGGAACTCGTCGCGTTGGATGGCGACGAACTTCTCGGCGTAGCTCCGGCACGCGGCGCGGATCTCCAGATCCGACATCGCCTGTTTCTTGCCGCCCAATTCGCGGTCGACCTTGTGCTCGATCGGCAGGCCGTGGCAGTCCCACCCGGGCACGAACGGGACGTCGTGACCGAGCATCGAGCGGCTGCGGACGATGAGATCCTTGAGGATCTTGTTGAAGGCGGTGCCGAGGTGGATGTGTTCGTTCGCGTAGGGAGGTCCGTCGTGAAGGACGAAGTGTTTACGGCCCGTGCGCGCCGCCCGCAGCGCGGCGTACATGCCCTCGCGCTCCCAGCGCGCCAGCCGCTCGGGCTCGCGCCTGGCGGCGTCGGCGCGCATCGGAAAGTCGGTCTTGGGAAGGTTGAGCGTTTCCTTGTACATGGCCCGCCTTGCCCCGGGATCCCCCGGGTGCTTGAATCCTCCACCCTACGCAGCGCGCTCTCCGGCGTCAAGCCGGGACGAGCCGGCCGACCTCGTCGAGCACCTGCTGGAGCGAGAAGGGTTTGGTGATGTACGCCGCGGCCCCGAGGTCGCGGCCGCGACGCAGGTCCATCGCCATGGAGCGGGCGGTGAGGAAGACTATCGGGACGCGGCCCAGACGCGGGTCGCCACGCAGGCGTTCGGCGAAACGGAAGCCGTCGGTCGGCGTGGCCAGCGTGACGTCGAGGATCATGCAGTGAACCGGCGTCGAGAGCAGGATCGCCTCCGCCTCCTCGGCCGAGGTCGCCTCGAGGGCGACGTACCCGGCCCGGCGCAGCTTGAACGCCAGGATGCGCAGGATATACGGCTCGTCGTCGACGATCAGGATCCGTCGCGCGGACATGGCCAAGTATAGGCGGCTCGGCATGGAGAAGGGGACGGGAACGGGGAACAGGGGGCGGGCGGCCTGTGCCGCGCCGCTCAGCTCTCGAGGACGACCACGGCAGCGGCGACGCCGCCGGCGTGGGTGATCGACAGGTGCGCGTGCGCCGCGCCCAGTCGCTCCATCCGCTTCGCCGCCCCGCCGCCGATGCGCAGCGTCGGCGCACCCGAGGCGTTCCGCTCGACGGTGACGTCCTTCCACCCGACGCCCTCGCCCCAGCCGGTGCCGAGCGCCTTGAACGCGGCTTCCTTGGCCGCCAACAGACCGGCGAGGTGCTCGGGGTCGCGCGGCCGCGCCGCCTCTCCGGGAGAGAAGCAGCGGTCGAGGAGTCTGCTCCCGTGCCGCTCGAGCATCCCCGCGACGCGCTCGACCGCCACGACGTCGAGCCCCAGCCCCCTGATCACGGGCGCTCTCCGCCCTGCGCCAGCCACGATGCGGCGACCGGGAAGTGCAGCACGCCGAACCCGGAGAGCGCGCCGCGCAGCGCCGGAGCGTCGAGCACGGCGAGCAGCCACACCGGCGCTCCGGGAACGACGTAGACCGCCCAGAAGCGGGTCCACGGGGCGAGGATGAAGAACCACCCGGCCGCACACAGGTAGAGCACGGCGAGGAGGATCACGGTCAGCCTCAGGGCCGGAGGTGCTGGCACGGGCGGATTCTACCTCTCCGGACGACCACCTCCGCGGGCAGGTCGCGCGCGGAGGCGATTCGGGCGTTGTTGTTGATACCATCGCGGTGCACCGTTTCGAGACACGGAGGAGGCGCCTCATGGCCGGGAACGAACTGACCGTCAACGTCACCTACAACGGGGCCGCCGCGAGCCTGGACAAGCCACTCGGAGAGTGCTTCTGGGAGACCGGGCCGGCGAACGTGCGCTGGGTGTTCCACGACACCTCCTCGGCGCACGATGCACTTTCCTTCGGCATCTCCTGGACCGGCGAAGCGCCGTTCGACGCGACGGCCCAGGACGGCACGGGCACCGCCGACTGGACGGCGACCGGGAACAAGGAGAAGGCCGGCGACTTCGGGTACTCGGTCACGGTCACTCGCAAGGTCGGTCCGAGCATCGAACTGAACGCGGTGATCCGCAACGACCGGCGCCCCTGACGGCGGCCTTCAGGGGCGGCCGTCGAGCGCGGCGCCGAACGCCGGATCGCCGCGCAGGCCGGCGAACTCGGGACCGGAGAACCAGGCCTTCGGCGCGTGCAGCTCCACGGCCTTGCGCGTCCAGGCGAGGGCGGCGGTTTCGTCGCCGGCGACCGCCGCGACCAACGCCGCCACGAACACCGTGTACGAGTCATCCGGCGCCTCGCGCAGCGCGTCGGTGACCGCGATGACCGCCTCGGTCCCGCGTCCGAGGTGGGCGAGGCAGACAGCGCGGGTCGCCTGGACATACGCGATCGCCTCGCCCTCCGCGGCCTGGGCTTCGGCCATGATCAGCGCGGCGGCGTAGTGCTCCAACGCCTCGTCGCGCCGGCCCGACCAGAGCAGCGCGTCGCCGAGACTGGCGCGGATGAGGAGGTCGTCGGGACTCTCCCGGGAGGCCCTCTCGAACGTCGGCACTGCTTCGTCCGCCCGGCCGAGATAGAGGAGGCAGGTTCCGAGGTTGGAGAGATCCAGTCCGCTGCCGCGCACGGCGATCAGCGTGCGCAGCACCGGCTCCGCGGCGGCGAACTCCCCCGCCTGAAGGGCGATCTCGGCGAGTTTGGAGAGGCCGTGGGCATTCTCCGGAGCGCGCTCGAGCAGCTCGGCCAGTGCCGCGCGCGCCCCGGGAAGATCGCCCTCGGCGCGCAGGACGTCGGCGAGGTCGTAGTAGTTGGCCCACGACGGTTGAAGGGCGATGGCGCGCCGCAGGGCCTTCTCCGCGGCGCCGTGCTCGGCGCCGCCGGACAGCGCCCGCCCGTACGCCGCCCACGCCTTGGCGTCGCCGGGCCTTTCCCTGGTCAGACTCCGCGAGAGGCCCGCCGCCTCGTCCGACTTGCCGATCGCGAGCAGGAACTCGACCTCGGAGAGGACCACGGCGGGCTCACGCGGTGCGATCGTCCGCGCCTGGGCGATCAGTTCCTCGGCGCGCGCCCGATCCTGCCCGCGCAGCGTTGTTGTGAAGAAATAGCGGTGGAGGTCGGCGAGCGCGAGGATGGCCTCGAGGAAGCGCGGCGACCCGCGCACCGCGCGTTCGAGCAGCGCCCTTTCCTCGGCATAGGTGGGCGACGAGCGGCCGCCGTCCATGCGCGACCGCACCTCGAGGTAGTCTCGCAGGGACTCCTCGCTGACCTCGCGCGGCCGCCCGCCGGCGGCGACGCGGAACCCCGCGAAGCCGTCCGCGAGCGCAGTGGAGATGCGGTCCTCGAGCACCAGCAAGTCCGCGCTCCCGACGTCGAGTTGCTGGCTCCACGACACGCGCCCGGTCTCGCCGTCGACCCTCGACAGGGACACCCTGGTCGGGCCTGCCGGGTCGACGTGGGTCACGGTGGCCTCGACGAGTTCGTCGGCGCCGAGTTCGCGGGCGATGTCCTTGGCGCTGCGGTCGGCGCCCGCCACCGACCTGACCTCGCGGCCGGCGATGACGGCGATCCCGGCCACCCGGGTGAGCTGGCCGGCGATCGCGTCCGCGACGGCCGCCGAGGCGAGCCCCGTCTCTCCACCTCCCGTCGCCGTCACGGGCAGGACGGCGACGACCAGGGGGCGCTCGGACGAGAACCACCCCTTGACCACGGCAAGCCCCGCCAGGGCGGCGACGAGCGGCGCCGCGATCGCCGCCGCGCGCCAGTGTCGGCGGACGCGCCGGGCGAGTCCGGTCAGTCCGGCCGGCACGTGTGCCTCCAGCGTCAGAGCGGTCCCGCGGCTGACCGGTCGCAGGGCGTCCGCGACCGCCTGAGCGGACTGATAGCGCTTCGCGGGCGAGAATTTCATGCACCGCTCGATGACCTCGGCCAGGGCGCCGGGCAGCGCGGGAGCGACGCTGGCGAGCGGCTCGAACTCGACCCTCGACACCTTGACCATGGTCTCCATCGGCGTCTCGCCGCGAAACGCCGGCTTCCCACACGCCAGTTCGTAGAGCAGGGACCCCAGGGAGAAGATGTCGCTGCGGTGGTCGAGCGGCTTCCCGAGCGCCTGCTCGGGCGACATCGCCTTGGTCGTGCCGACGACCAGCCCGTCGCGCGTGAGCGTGTCGCCCCCTTCCGCCCGCATCCCGGTCCACTTGGCCAGGCCGAAGTCGAGCACCTTGACGTGCCCGTCGGGGGTGAGCATCACGTTCTCCGGCTTGACGTCGCGGTGGATGATGCCGTGGCGGTGCGCGTCGGCCAGGGCGGACGCGACCGCCTCGCCGATGCGCGCGACCTCGCCGGGATGGAAGGGTCCGGAGACGAGGTGCTGGGCGAGGGAGGCTCCGGACACGTGTTCCATGACCAGCCAGTCGCGGCCGTCCTGGGAGACGATCTCGTAGACATGCGCGACCGCGGGGTGGGAGAGCGCCGCGGCGGAGAGCGCTTCCCGCAGCAACCTCTCGCGCTGCTCCACTGTCGCCCGGTCGTGGTGCAGCCCCTTGATCGCGACGGGCCGCCTGAGTTGCTCGTCGAAACCCTCGTAAACTTCGCCCATCCCGCCGCTGCCCAGGGGCCGCACGATGGTGTAGCGACCGATCCGCCCGGTGGTCATCGCGGGTCATCATAGCCGCGGGCGGGCGGACCGTGGCGGTCGAAGCCGCGCGGGCGCTCGCTTCCTAGCGGCGCTGGAGACCCTGGCGGCACAATTTCTCCGCCTGCGTCCTGTTCGGCAGGGGCAGCGCCGCGGTCGCGGTGACCTCCCGGCCGCGACCGGTCTGTAGGAGCGCGAGCACGTCGGCGTACTCCTTGGCGGCGCGATCGTGCCAGCCGAGGCGCCGCAGGCTCTCGGCGAGCAGGGTGCGGACCTGGAACAGCCCGGGCTCGAGGAACAGTGCGGCCCGATACGATGCGATCGCCAGTTGCGTGCGTCCCGCCAGGTCGTGCAGGAAACCGTCGAACGCGTGCGCGTCCGGCTCCGACGGGTCGATGCGCAACACCTCGCCGACCAGATCGGCGGCCTCCTCAGGGTGGTTGTCGGTGAGAAGAGCGGCCGCCGCCTGCAGGCGGTCACGGCTGCTGCGCGCCGACTCCTGCTCGGGCGCCGGGGGCGCGTCGGCCCTGTGGTCGCGCGGGACGGGGCGCGGGGGCGTTCCCGGACCGTGGGCGGGCGGCGCGCTCGGCGGCGGGGCCGGTTCCTGCCGCCGCTTCCGCGGCGCCTTCTCCGCGGGGACGGGAGCGACGGCCGCCGCCGAGCGGTGGCGGTAGCAGAAGCAGTCGCCGAGGTCGAGCGGCTCGAGCTCGTCCGAGAGTTGCCAGAGTGTCTCCGACGGGCCGAGGAAGAGGTAGCCGTCGGGGGCGAGTGCGCGCGCGATGCCGGCGACCACTCGTCGCTGCGACTCGGGCCGGAAGTAGATCAGGACGTTGCGCAGGAAGACGACGTCGTACGGTTCGGCCGGGACGGGGAACGGCTCGCGGATCAGGTTGAGGGCGCGATAGTCGATGCGCTCCGCCACCGCGGCCTGGAGGTGGTAGGTGTCGCCGCTCCGCGTGAAGAACGAGTCGAGGAGCGAGCGAGGCACGTGCGCGACGGCGCGTTCGCCGAACTGCGCGCGACGGGCGCAGGCGAGCGCGTCCTCGTCGACGTCGGTGGCGTCGATCCGCCACCGCCAGCCGGCCAGGGCCTCGTGCTCGGCGAGGACGATCGCCAGCGTGGCCGGTTCCTCGCCGCGGGCGCACCCCGCCGACCACACGGACACGGTGCGCCGTTGCGCCCGCGCGGCCATCAACGCGGGCAGCGCCACCGCCGAGAGTGCGGCGAAGTGCTGCGGCGTGCGGAACAGGTAGGACTCCTTGATCGTCACCTGAGGCAGGAGATGCCGCCACTCGCCCTCGAGCGCGCCGCGCTCCAGGGCGCGGACGTAGCTCTCGACGTCGGCCAGGCCGCGGGCCGCGGCGCGCCGGGCGGCAACCTCCGAGAGGAAGGGGAAGTGGCCGGGCGGGATCACGTTGCCGCTCGTTTCCTCGACCATGCGCGCGAGGTCGTGGACGGCGTCGCGCGGGCTCATGGCCGGACGCAGTTGCGCCCCGCGGCCTTGGCCTCGTAGAGCCGGGCGTCGGCACGCTCGACGAGCACTCCGACGCCCGTCCGTTCCGCGAGTTCGCCGCACGCCGCCACGCCGAAGGACGCGGTCACGCGAATTGGGCGGGCGTCACCGGTCCTGATCGTCTGCGCCGCGAGCGCCGTCCGCAGTCGCTCAGCGACGCGCCGTGCCTGCGCCAGGTCCGTGTCGGGGAGGACGGCAAGGAACTCCTCGCCGCCGTATCGGCCGAGCACGTCGCCCGGTCGCAAGGCGCGGCGCATGGTCTGCGCCGCCGAGCGCAGGACGGCGTCGCCGTTGACGTGACCGTACGTGTCGTTGACCGCCTTGAAGTGGTCGAGGTCGCAGATCAACACCGACAGGGGGTGGTGGTAGCGCTCCACCCGGGACAGCTCCTCGGCCAGGCGGTCGAGGACCGCCCGGTGATTGAGCATGCGCGTGAGGCCGTCGAGCGTGGAGAGTTCGCGCAGCCGCAGCGCGAGCCTGGCGTTGTCGAGGACGACCGCGATGTGACCGGTCATCGCCTCGACCAGGGGCCGCGAGACGTCGTCGAACTGGCCGCGGTCCTTCGGCAAGACGACGAGCACCGCGTGAGCGTCGCGCAGCGGCATGCTGAACTCGACCAGGTTGCACGGATCGACCATTGCGTCGCCGCCGTGCTGGCCGGTGACGATCGCGTCGATAGCGACGCCGGGCGCGACGTCGAGTCGGGCGATGAGCGCGCCGACGCACCCGTCGACCGCACGCAGCGACAGGGGTTCGGCGAGCAGGACGACGATCGAAGCGGCTTCCGGTTCGGCGACCCCGATGCCGAGCAGCGGCGCGTCGGTAACCTCCGCGACCAGCTCCAGAACGATGCCACTCGCCTGGCGCAGGTCGCCGGCGGTCATTCCCTGCTCGAGCAGCGCGTTGGCCAGAGTGACTTGCATGAGCCGGTCGTCGAGGTGGCGTACCACGCGCGCCAGGACGTCGAGCGGACCCTCGACGAGGGGCCTGGTCTGGGACGGTTTGGGCCGGGACGCTCCGGTCAGGCGCGAGACCGCGCTGATCAGCTCGCCCGGTTCGTAGTCCTTGGTCAGGTACGCGTCCGCTCCTGTCTTCCGGCTCCAGTAGCGTGACGCGGCCTCGTCGTGGCTGGTCAGGATCAGCACGGGAAGCTCCGCCGTGGCCGGGTCGCTCTTGAGCAGCCGGACGAGCTGCAGGCCGCCCATGTTCGGCATCTCCAGGTCGGTCACGACCACTTGCGGACACTCGCGCAGGGCCGCCACGGCACCTTCGATACCGTCACACGCCTGCAGCACGTGGAAGCCCGCGTGTTCGAGGGTGCGCGCCAGCATCGAGCGGGTGACGGGACTGTCGTCGACCACCAGGATCCTCGGCGCGGTCATGGGCGGCCGGCTCTCGACCAGCCGGCGAGCGCGGCCGCCAGCGCCCTGGGCGGCAGGACGAACTCGGCAGCGCCGCGCTCGATCGCCGCGCGTGGCATGCCGAAGACCACGGAGGTCGCCTCGTCCTGCACCATCGTCAGGCCTCCGGCTCTGCGCAGCGCGGCCAGGCCCTCGGCTCCGTC
Source organism: Acidobacteriota bacterium (assembly GCA_040754885.1). Classification (GTDB taxonomy): domain Bacteria; phylum Acidobacteriota; class Thermoanaerobaculia; order Thermoanaerobaculales; family Thermoanaerobaculaceae; genus JBFMCD01. The sequence goes on along the minus strand of JBFMCD010000128.1, from coordinate 47,267 downwards.
GGCGCCCATTCCCGTGAGCAGCACGCCGGCGGTTTCCCGCGGCGCGGCTTCGGCGCAGGAGAGGAACAGCTCGTCGACCGACGGACGGTGTCCGTGCCTGGGTGGGGTGAGCGAGTCGACGCGCAGCATGCCCGCCGGAGTCAGGCGGAGGTGCGCGCCGGCCGGGGCGACCCGCACCGCTCCTTCCCGGCCCGACTCTCCGTCGGTCGCGACCTGCACGTCCCGGTGGAGTTCCCTGGCCAGCCACTCGGCGAACCCCTCCTCGAACCCGGCCGCGATGTGCTGGACGACCAGCGTCGTCACCGGGAGATCCGCGGGGAGCGAGGCGAGGAAGGCCTGGATCGCTCCCGGTCCTCCGGTCGAGGCGCCGAGCGCGACCCAACGGATCTCCCGCGAGGCTCCGGGCCTGATCGGTGGCGGCGCGGACTCGGTCGAGGTCCTGGCGGGCTTCGGTCGCTGACCCGCGAGAAACCGGACGGTCTCGGGCAGGGTGCGCGCCAGACGGTCCCACCCGGACGGCTCCTCGGGCTTGGCCAGCACCTCGAGCGCGCCGCGCTTGAGGGCCTCGAAGCTGGTCTGCATCTGATCGCGGTTGGCGCGCGAGGAGAGGACGAGGATCGGCGTCGGCCGGACGGCCATGATCCGCTCCGTCGCGCCGAAGCCGTCGAGGCGCGGCATCTCGATGTCCATCAGCACCAGGTCGGGGCGGAGCGCGACCACCAGCTCGACCGCCGCCTCGCCGTCCGCCGCCTCGCCGATCACCTCGATGTCCCCGGACCTGGCGAACAGGCGGCGGAGCACGGCGCGGACCGTGGCCGAGTCGTCCACGAGCACGACGCGGGTCACGCCGGGCCCCGGCATCAGCGTCCGCCGAGCTTGCGGATCAGCGTGATCAACTCGGAGGCGTCGAGCCCCTGCTTGGCGAGATACGCGTCCGCACCCGCCTCGAGCCCTCTGAGGCGGTCCTCCGGCCGGTCGCGCGTCGACACGACGACGACCGGAAGCTGGGCCAGGTGAGGGATGGTCCGGAGGCGACGCGTCAACTCGAGGCCGTCCATTCCGGGCATCTCGACGTCCGTGACCAGACATTCGAAGGTGCTCTCGGAGAGGTGCGTCAGCGCTTCCGAGGCGTCCGAGGCGGCGCGCACGTCGAACCCCGCGTCCTCGAGCAGTCGCCGCTCCATCTCGCGGGTGACGAGCGAGTCGTCGACGAGCAGGACGCGCAGCTTGCGCGCCCGGCCGTGGGCCTGGGCGAGCGCGGCCGGGCGGACCATGTCGCGCTGCGCGAGGGCGCTCGGCGAGAGGACGGCGACCGGCACGCCGGACGCGAGCAGGGCGACGCCCTCGATCAGCGGCGTGGCCTTGGCGGCGCGCGCCAGCGGCCGGACCAGCACCTCCTGCTCCCCCTCGATGGCGTCCACCGCGACGGCGACGGCTTGCCCGCCGACGACGCCCTCGAGCAGGAGACCGCCGGCCGCCGCGGACTCGCCGAACGCCCTGGCCAGGGAGAGGAACGGGACGAGACGATCGCCGAGACCGGCCACCGTCCTGCCGTTGCGCTCGATCACGTCGCCTTCGTCGATGCGGGTCACGGCGCGGACCAGCGACGCGGGCAGCGCCAGGGACAGTCCGCCGGCGCGCACGATCAGGACGACTTCGCCGCGCATGGCGGCCGGCACTTCGAGGGTGACCGTGGTGCCGTGCCCCGGTTCGGACGCGATGCGGACCTCGCCGCCGACGCGCTCGACGGCCGCGGCGACCGCGTCCATCCCGACTCCGCGCCCGGAGACCTCCGAGACCTCGCCGCGGGTCGAGAGCCCCGCGGCGAAGAGCAACCTCAACGTCTCCTCCTCGCCGAGGGCGCGCGCGCCGGCTTCGTCGATGAGGCCTGCCTCGAGGGCCGCGGCACGCACCCGGACAGGGTCGATGCCGGCGCCGTCGTCGACGATCGTGATGCGGACCCGCGATCCGGCCGCGGCCGCGGCGAGGCGGATCGAACCGGACCTCGGCTTTCCGCCGGCCTGGCGCACCGCCGGCGCCTCGATGCCGTGGTCGACCGCGTTGCGTACGACGTGGACGAGCGCCTCTTCCAGGGCGATCACGATCCGGCGGTCCACCTTGGTCTCGTCCCCGTCCGTGGCGACGTCGACCTCCTTGCCCAGCGTCCGGGCGAGTTCGCGGGCGTGGCGCGAGAGACTGAGAAAGAAGCCGCGCAGCGGCTGCAGTTGAAGGGCGAGGAGCTTCTCGAGGTGAGCGTCCGCGGTCCGCCGCAACCGCTGCTGGCCGGTCTCGAGTTCGAGGGCGATGCGCCGGAGCGACGCGGCGAGGACGGCAAGTGCCTGGTCCGGGCTGGGGTCGTGGATCGCCTGTTCGGTGAGCCGGGCGAGTTCGAACAGTCGCACGGGGAACGCCCCGGCGGCGAGTCCGAGGATCCGCAGCCTCGTCGCCCGTTCGGTGAGCGCGTCCATCGCGGCGGTGTCGATGCGCAATTCGTCGCTCGCGCTGGTCGCCGGCGCGGCCGGCGCGCTCGCCGGGGCGGCGATCGTGGCCGCGGCGGGGAACGCGAGGGCGGCGAGGAGATCGGCGGCAGGACTGGGCGGCGAGCCGCGTGCGACCTCGTCCACCATCGCCGCGAGCCCGTCGACCACGCGCGTCAGCAGGGAGGCCTGGCCCGGCCGAGCCCCGAGCATCGCGCCCTCCGCGGCGTGGCACACCTCCGCGAGAGGCGCCAGTCTCAGCATCCGACCGGCGCCCTTGAGCGTATGCAGCTCGCGCCGGACCTCGGGCAGCGCGTCGGCGTCGCTTTCGACCCGCGCGGCCAGTTGAGCGAGCCGCTCGATGCGCCCCCGGGCCTCGGAGACGAACAGCGGCACGAGGTCAGCGAACTCGGCGTCCATTCGCCCACCCTCCCCGGGATGCGGGGACCGGGTTCCGGGAGCCGACTGCACTGGCGGGACGGGGGTCCGCTGTCGCTTGCTGCGACCAGCACGAGAGGTGGGCCGCACACCCCGGACCCCGGATCCCGGCCCCCTGATTCATCAGATTCTGGTCCAGTCGCGGACGTTGACGTCGAACGCGAGAACGGCGCTGATGTTGCCCGCCGAATCGCGCACCGGAGTGGCGACGGTGAAGTGCATCTCTCCGGTGAGCATCGACTCGTAGAGCGGGGTGAGGATCGTCCGCTTCTCGCGCATCGCCGTGACGAACCACAGCCGTTCCGAGAAGTCGATGCCGGCCTTCACGCCCGAGGCGAGGACACGGTCGTTTGCGATCGAGGTGGAGATCGCGTGCGCGATCAGCGTGCCCCGCGAATCAGCCAGGTAGCACATCTCGAGGAAGCTGTGTTCGCGCAGGATCGCTTCCATCAATCCGGTGGCGGCCTCGAGGTGTCCCACGCGCATGCCCGACTCCGTGGACCAGCGCTCGGCGATGTGCTTGAGGGAGCGGGGCGAGTCGAGGTGGAACGACTGCGTGAGCAGCTGGATCGACAGGGCGAGTTGGTTGAGGCGATCGGCGGTGCCGGAGAAGTGTTTGAGGCCCTCGGCCATGCGCTGGATGACCTGGCTGACCTCCTTGAGGGTGAGGACGACCTGGTCCGACGCGGTCCTCTGCTGCTGCGTGGCGAGAGAGATCTCGCGCGCCGCCCGGGCGGTGTCGGTGAGAGCGCCGCGCAGGTCCTCGATGCTCGAGGCGGCCGAGCGAGCGCGTTCGAGGACGCGGCCGGCTTCCTTGCTCCCCTCCTCGGTGGCGACGACCGTGGCGCGGATCGAGCCGGAGAACTCCTCGAGGAGGGTGCGAACGGACTCCGCCGACTCGTGCGAGCGCTGGGCCAGACGCCGGACCTCGTCGGCGACGACCGAGAAGCGCCGGCCGTGCTCGCCGGCGGCGGCCGCCTCGATGGCGGCGTTGAGCGAGAGGATGTGCGTCTCCTGGGCGATCTCGGTGATCAGGTCGAGGACGCGGTAGATCTCCTTCGAGCGGGTGCCCAGGGTGTCGGCTCGCGACGCGATGCCGGAGATGCGCTTCTGCACCTCCTCGACGCCTCGAACCGCCTCGTCCACGGCCGCCACGCCGAGTTCGCCGCTCTGCTCGGAGCGCGCTGCCAGGTCCGCCTGGGTCGAGGCGTTGGTGGCGATCTGGGCCGCGGTCCTGGCCAGCTCCTCCATCGTCGCGGTGATCTCGACCACCGCCGCGGCCTGCTGCGAGGAGCCGGAAGCCAGTTCCGAGGCCGTGGCGTGGACGGTGTTGCCCGCCGCCGCCACTTCGATCGACGTGTTCTGGATCTGCTGAACGAGCGCCGCGAGCGAGCGGGCCGAGTTGGCGAACACGGCAGCCGAGGCGGCCGGCAGTTTGCCGGCGAGATCGAGGGCCTCCGCGACGTCGCCCGCCTGCAGGTGTTGCAGCGCCTGCACCATGGCCGAGTCGGCTTCGGCGCGCTTCCCGTCCGCCAGGCGCTCGGTGTCGCGAGCGGAGCGCTCGGGCATGAACACCATCAGTACGTAGGCCGCGAAAGCCAGCAGCCCGAGCGGGACGAAGACCGTCGAAACCCAGGGCGGCGTGCCGTGCGTGGAACCGATCACGAGCACGAGCCCTCCGAACGCCCCGATCACGGCGACCAGAACGAGGCCGAGCGTCGCGCGGCCGATCCCGGTCTCAGTGTGCGTGTTCATTGCCCACCTCTCCTTCCGTGTCACGCAGGGCCCGCGGGGGGCGCGCGACGTCGACAACGACCAGCGGCCGGCCATCATGCACGGCGAGGCCGCCGCACGGCTCGGGCCAGAAGCGACGCAGCGAGGCCCCCGCCGGGTGGATGCGGACGGCCCGAGCCACGCCGAGCACCGCCTCGGCGATCAGGGAGCCGCGACGAAGCCGGAGGGTCACGCGGTCGCGTTCACCCTCAAGCCGCTCGACCTCCTCGTCCGGTACGCCCCACAGGCAACCGCCGCCGCGCAGGAGGAGCAAGCCGGCGCCGCTCACCTGGTCGCTCCGAGCGCCTCGAGGTCGAGGAGCCGGACCGCCCGGCCGGCGACGGGCGCCTCGCCGCGGACCAGGCCCCCGTCGCCGGCGACCAGCGACCGGATCGGCACTTCGGCGATCTCGAGCGCGGCGTCCGCGGCAAGGCCGACGACCTCGCGATCGGACGCCGGCCCGGCGACGACCACCAGCGTGACGGGAAACTGCGCGGTGGCACCCGGCGGAGCGGCAATCAGCCGCGCCAGGTCGAGGATCGGGAGCGGCTCGCCTCCGAACTCGGCCAGCCCGAGCAACTCCGGGGACGCGCCCGGAAGCGGGAAGATGGGCAGCGCCCGCATCACCCTGCGGACCCTCGCCAGCGGCACGGCGCAGACGTGATCGCCGGCCCGCACCATCAGGCAACGTGCGGTCTCGGCGTCGCCCAGGGGCCCCTTGCCCATGCCGCGAGAATAGCATCGGAGCGCGGGAGGTACGCCTGGCGATCCGGCGGCGGGGATCAGTGGACGCGGCGCAGCAGTTCGAGGACGGCGTCGCGCCGCAGTTTGCCGCGCTCGGAGAACGGCAACTGGTCGACCAGGACGACGCGCCGCGGGACCTTGTGCGGCGCGAGGCGGTCGCGGCACGCCCGCAGCAGCGACGGGACCGTGAGTCCGCTGCCCGGTTCCACCGCGACGAGCGCCGCGACGAGTTCGCCCCGATGCCGGTCCGGCAACCCGGTGACCGCGGCGTTGACCACCCCGGGCACCGACTCGATGGCCCGGCGAACCTCGTCGGGGTGGACCTTCTTGCCCGCGACGTTGAGCGTCTCGCTCACGCGCCCCGTCAGCGTAAGGCGACCGGAGGGGTCGAGTTGGCCGAGGTCGCCGGTGAGGAAGACGCCCCCGCCAAGCGCGCCGTCCGCCTCGCACGCCGGCAGGACCGCCAGCGCCGCGGCGCGCGAGCGGACCCGGACCCGTCCCTGGACACCGCACGGAACGGACCTGCCATCGTCGTCCACGACCTCGACGCTCACTCGCTCCATCGCCGTGCCCACCGATCCGTCGTCGTGGACGGCGTGCTCGGATCGGTCGTAGGTGATCCCGCCGCACTCTGAGGAGCCGTAGAAGACATGGACCTTGTGCCCGGTCGCCGCGTGAAAGGCGGCTGCGTCGCGCGGCGCCAGCGGCGCGCCGGCGGTGAGACAGACCCGCATCGACGCGAGGCGGGGCAGATCGGGGAGGCGTCCGAGGGCACGGATCATCGCCGGCACGGCGGGGAAGTGAGCGACCCTGGCGCGTTCGAGCGTCGTGGCCAGCGCGGCCGGCAGTGCGCACACCGGAAACGCCAGCGGCGTCCCGACCAGGAGCAGCGGCACGAGACACGACCCGAGGCCGTAGGAGTGACTGAGCGGAATCGCGGCGAGCGTCACGTCGTCGGGGCGGATCGCCATCGTCCGCAGGATCTGCACGGAGTCGGCGATCAACTGCCGCTCCGACACCGCCACGGCCTTCGGCCGGCCGCCGGAGCCCGACGTCAGCTTGAGCACCGCGGTCCCGACAGGGACATCGGTCGCGCCGGCGTCGGCGCGGGAGAAGGCGAGGTCGGCGGCGGACGCCAGGACGGCTCCGACGCCGGACCGCCCGGGAACGGTGACCAGGGCGTGCGCCCCGAGTGTCTCGGCCGCGGCCGTCAACTCCAGGTCCGTCGCGGCGGCGTCGGCCAGCGCCACCGTCACCCCGGCCAGGCGTAGGCCGAGGAAGGCGCGGACCATCGCCGGGGAGTTGGGCAGCGAAACGACGACCGGCCCGCCCGCGACCTCGACCGGGATCGAGCGCGCAAGCGCCTCGGCCTCGGAGGCCAGCGTCCCGCGATCCGCCAGCACCTCCCCGTCCGGGCCGATCAGCGCGGCGGCACGAGGGTTCCTGCGGGCGAGGGCGAGGAAGCGGCGGCCCAGCGCCGAGCGGGCCTCAGGCACGCTCCCCCCGCAGCCTGGCCAGCATCTTGTCGGTGGTGGCCTGCGCGCGCTCGACCAGGAAACGCTCGATCACCTCGCGCACCTCCGGGTAGGAGGCGACCAGGCGGTCGACGTCTTCGCGGGAGGTCTCGACGACGGTGACGCGGTCGAGCGCGACCACGGTCGCGGTGCGCGGCCTGCCGGTCAGCATCGCCACCTCGCCGAAGAACTCGCCCGGCCCGAGCGTGGCGAGCACCAGCGGCATGCCGGCCGTGTCGCGCGTGTGAACCTCGACGCGCCCGTCGGCGATGAGGAACATCGACGTCCCAGGCGCGCCCTCGAACATGATGACGTCGCCCGCGTTGTACGAGAGCACCGAGGTCGACGAGAGCAACTCCTCGAGTGCCGGTCGCGGGAAGGCCGAGAAGAACCGCCCGGCCTCTCTCTCCCGGGCGGCCTGCTCGGGAGGGATCTCGTCGCTCTCACAGGCCGCAGGCGCCTCCTGCCGGTCGGCGACAGCCTCGGCCCCGGCAGGCTCCTCCTCGATCACCACCACGTCCTCGTCCAGCTCGTCGCTGCGCTCCGCGCCGGTGGACTCGGCCGGCGCGGTCGTCCCGTCGAGTCCGAGGCGCGTGGGCATCGCGGCCTGGTCCAGTCGCTTCCTGGAGGCGCGCTCGGCTTCCTGTTGCGCCGCGATCAGTCCGGCCAGCTCCTCGGTGACTTCCTTGCGCATGGGGTCGAGTCGGAGGATCTTGTTGGTCACGGCGATGGCGCGGGCGTAGAACCCCTCGCCGGTGTAGTGGTGGGCGAGTTGGCGGTACACCTCGATGGCCTTGTCGCGGTCTCCGGCGAGGCCGAGGATCTCGGCCTGGCGAAGCAGTAGGTTGAAGTTCTCCGGGCGCCGCTTGATCTCGTCGGTGATCGCCTCCAGCGCCAGGTTGTACTCGCGGCGCCCGAGGTACTGGTCGAGCTGGTCGAACTTGGGTTTGGCCTTGAAGATCATGTCCACCCCAGACGGGTGTCGAGAGCCGACGCCGCCGCGCGTGCCTCGCGCCGGATCGCCCCGGCGCTGTCCGTCGTCAGTCTCCGGCCGAGCACCACCGGGGCGCCATCGACGATCACGTCGCGGACGCTCTCCACTCCGCCTCCGTACACTACCATTGTCGCCGCGTCCGCCGGGGGCTCGGCGGCCCAGGGCGGATCGAGGACGACCAGGTCGCCCCGGCACCCCGGCGCGAGGCGGCCGACCTCCGAACCCAGTCCGACCACCTCGGCGCCCCGGCACGTCGCCAGTTCGAGCACCGCCCAGGGGTCCACCGCTCCGGGGCCGGACCTGAGGTTGTGGACGGTTCCGGCGAGGGCCATCTCGTGGAACACCGAGAGGCGGTTGTTGCAGGGTGGCCCGTCCGCGCCGAGACCGACGCGGACCCCGGCGGCGAGCAGTCCGGGAAGGTCGGCGATCCCGGAGGCCAGTTTCAAGTTGGCGCCCGGGCAGTGGGCGACCCCGGTCGAGTGGGCGGCGAGCGACCGGACCTCGCCGGGGTCCAGGTGGACGCAGTGCGCGAGCACGCAGTCGGGGCCGGTCAGGCCGAGGTCGGCGAGGGCCGCGACGTTGCCGCGTCCGGTACGTTCCCGCACCAGACGTGTCTCCTCCGGATTCTCCGCGGCGTGGGTCTGGAGCAGCCATCCGTGCCGGCGCGCCAGTTCCGCCGCGCCCTCGAGCACTCGCCGGCTGCAGGAGAGGATGAACCGCGGGGCGACCGCGTAGCGCAGCCGCCCACCCGCGGCGCCGTGCCAGCGGGCGCCCAATCGCTCGGTCTCGGCGAGGGCGGCGTCCGGCTCCTCGAGCAAGCCGGCAGGGACCCCGGCGCCCTGGTCCATCAGGCACTTCCCCGAGACCAGCCTGATGCCGAGCGCCTCCGCCGCGCCGAACACCTCGTCGTGGTGGTGCGCGCTGCCCATGTCCAGCGCTGTCGTGGTGCCGCCGGCGAGCAGCTCCGCGATACCGAGGCGCGCCGCGGCCGACGTCTCGGCGGGAGCGAGCGCCGCTTCGTACGGCCAGATCCTCTCGGTCAGCCAGCGCAGCAGGGGCAGTCCCTCGGCGCGGTGGCGGGCCAGGCTCTGCACGACGTGAACGTGGGCCTGGACGAACCCGGGCAGCACGAGGCAGCCGCGGGCGTCGAGCCGCTCGGTGCCGGCCGGTACCTCGAGCGCCGTGCCGATCGCCGCGATCCTCCCGCCATCGACCAGCACGTCGGCGGGAAGGGACAGCCCGCGCCGGGTCATCGGCACGACCGTGCCGCCGTGCACGAGAAGGGGAACGGTCGCCTTCATCGGACCGGATTCTCCGGACCGGCCAGGCGGGTGTCAACCTCGCGGCGCGCCCCGACACGCGCGTGCCGACGGAGATCGCGTCGCGAGTCGATCGGTATACTCGCTCCCGTGCGCGTCGCGCCCCGCCTCGGTCTGGGACACCTCGTGGTGTTCGTGGTCGTCGCACTCGTGCTCAACGCGCAGTTCACCTGGTGGGTCGTGCACTCGCTGCGGGACAACCGGGAGCGTCTCGAAATGGAGCGGCAGGGTGCGATCGCCGAGGCGCGGCGGGCCGCGCTCGAGTTGCAGTTGCGCGCGGAGATCGCGGCGCGCCTGCTCACCGAGGTGCCGCCCGGGGTAATCCCGGCGGTCGGGCCCCCGTTCGTCGAGCTCGAGGTCGCCGAGGCGCGGCCCGGGGTGCGCGCCGGTTGGGTCGAGGAGGGCGGGAAGATCGGCTTCGCCTGGCCGCAGGGGCGTGGCAGGTTGGCGATCGCCACACTCGATCCGCTGGCGCCTCATCGCTGGCTGGAGGCGGTGTCGCCGTCGCTGCACCTCGTCGAACGAGGCACGCCGCCGGCCGGCGGGTTGCCCCGGGTCGAGGTCGGGCCTCCGCTCGCGCGCTTCGCCGTCTCGCCGGACGCCGCCGCCTGGGCCGGGCAGCTCGCGGCGTCGCGACGGCGCGTGGTGCTGGTCGTCGCCGAGGGTGTGCTGTTCGTCGCCGCCCTGCTCACGGCGGTTTCGTTGCTCTGGCTGGTCCTGCGCCGCGAAGGGGCACGGGAGCGGCAGCACGAGAACTTCGTCTCGGCGGTCACGCACGAGCTCAAGACGCCGATCGCCGGCATCCGCCTGGCGCTCGAGACGGTGCTTTCGGGTCGCGTCGACGACGAGAGCCGGACCAGGTTCCTGCGCAACGCCGTGCACGACACCGAGCGGCTGGCGGATCTCGTCGAGAAGGTGCTCGAGGTCACCCGCTACACCGGCGGAGCCCACCGCCTGAGAATCGAGGTCGACGACCTCAGCCAGCTCGTCGAGGACGAAGTGGCGGCCGCGGAACGCCGCGCGTCCGCGCTCGGAGCATCGCTCCAGACCGACGTGGCCATCAGTGTCCGGGCGCCGTTCGACGCCGAGGCGATGTCGATCGTCGTTTCCAACCTGCTCGAAAACGCCCTCAAGTACGCACAGGGCGAGCCTCCGTGGGTGCGCGTGTCGCTGGCGGTCGAGCGCGGCGAGGCGGTGCTCAGGGTCGAGGACAACGGGGTAGGGATCGACCCTGCGGAATTGGAGACGGTGTTCGCGCCTTTCTACCGCTCGAGCGACGAAGTGACGCGGCGGACCCCGGGAACGGGCATCGGGTTGTTCGTGGCGCGCGAGATCGTCGTCGCCCACGGCGGGCGGCTGAGCGCCTCGAGCCGCGGGCGGGGTACCGGCGCGACGTTCCGGCTGGTCTTGCCCGGGGCGACGATCGACGCCGGAGACGAGCTTTCGGAGTAGGATGAGGGAAACGGAGCGAGGTGGATCATGGGAAGCCGCATTCTGATCGTCGAGGACGAGAAACACCTGGCCGAAGCGCTCGCGCACAACCTGAAGTTCGAGGGGTACGACACGATGGTGGTCGGTGACGGGGAGAGCGCGCTCGGAAGGCTGGCCGAGGAGGACTTCGACATGCTCGTGCTCGACGTCATGCTGCCCGGGGTGTCGGGGTTGGAGGTGTGCGAACGGCTGCGCGAGGGAGGGAACCGCGTCCCGGTCCTCTTCCTGACCGCCAAGAACACGGACGCCGACCGCCTCCAGGGGCTGCGCCACGGCGGCGACGACTACATGACCAAGCCCTTCCTGCTCGAGGAGCTGGTGCTGCGCATCAAGGGCATCCTGCGCCGCCAGGACTGGTATCAGACCCCGGTTGCCGAGCGGGGCATCTTCAAGTTCGGCGACGGCGAGGTCAACTTCCGGACGTTCCGCGCCAAGGGTCCGGGCGGCGAGGTCCAGCTCACCGAAAAGGAGTGCATGCTGATGAAGCTCCTGGTCGAGCGCCAGGGGCAGGTGGTCTCGCGCGAACTGATTCTCGAGAGGGTGTGGGGCTACAAGTACGGGTCGTCGTCCCGGACGATCGACAACTTCATCGTCCGCCTGCGCCGCTACTTCGAGAAGAACCCGCGCCGTCCCATCTTCATCCACTCCGTGCGCGGCGTCGGCTACCGGTTCACTCCCGAGGGGGAGGCCGCCACCGACTGAGCGGCGTCGTCTCCCGGGCTTTACCACCGCGCCCGAGTGTGATACTTCTGTCACGGCGTTGACTTGGTCTCGACCGGAGGCCTGGGGGGAAGCAGATGAAGAAGATCGCGTTGGTGCTCGTGTTCGTAGCCGCGGCAGCAGTGGTCGTGATGGCTGCCGATATCCCCGCCGACAAGGAGGTCCTGAAGCTCGAGGCGAAGCTCGGGACGGTGACCTTCAAACACAAGGCGCACGTCGACGCAGGCGCCGCGTGCACCGACTGCCACCACACCCAGAAGGAGGGGCAGCCGGTCCAGAAGTGCAGCGAGTGCCACGACAAGGCGGCGGCCAAGGACAAGGCGCCCAAGCTGCAGGACGCGTTCCACAACAACTGCGCCGGCTGCCACGCCAAGCTGATCGCCGAGGGCAAGAAGTCGGGACCGGTCAAGGACGCCAAGTCCTGCAAGTCCTGTCACGTCAAGCCGACTGCCTGACCCGAATCTGGATCGTCGAGTGACCTCCCCGCCCCGGCAGGCGCCGGGGCGGTTGTGCTTCGGCGGCAGGAATGCCACGGCTTCCCTCCGCGCGTCTTGACTTGCCCGCAGGGCGCGCCTAGCATCCCGGCGTGGCCTCCGGCCAACCCGTCCGCGCGGCACTTCACGGGAGAGGTGTCACCATGACAGAGATCAACCAGGACAAACTCAAGGCACTGGAGACTGCCGTCTCTCAGATCGAGAGGCAGTTCGGCAAGGGCGCGATCATGCGCCTCGGACAACAGGATCACGTGGCCGTCAACATCATCCCGACCGGGTCGCTCGGTCTCGACGCGGCGCTCGGGGTCGGCGGTGTCCCCCGCGGCCGTGTCATCGAGATCTACGGTCCGGAATCGTCCGGCAAGACCACCCTGGCGCTGCAGGTGATCGCCCAGGCGCAGTTGACCGGCGGGCTGGCGGCGTTCATCGACGCGGAGCACGCCCTCGACCCCGAGTACAGCGGCAAGCTGGGCGTCGACGTCGACAACCTGCTGGTCGCCCAGCCGGACAACGGTGAGCAGGCCCTTGAGATCACCGAGACGCTGATCCGCTCCGGGTCGGTGGACGTCATCGTGATCGACTCGGTGGCGGCGCTGGTGCCGCGCGCCGAACTCGAGGGCGAAATGGGCGACGCGTCGGTCGGACTGCAGGCCCGACTCATGTCGCAGGCGATGCGGAAGCTCACCGGCATCGTGTCGAAGTCGAAGACCTGCGTCATCTTCATCAACCAGATCCGCGAGAAGATCGGCGTCATGTTCGGCAACCCGGAGACGACCACGGGCGGGCGGGCGCTGAAGTTCTACGCGTCGGTCCGGCTCGACATCCGCCGCATCGGCCCGATCAAGTCCGGCGAGGAGATCGTCGGCAACCGGACCAAGGTCAAGGTGGTGAAGAACAAGGTCGCCGCGCCGTTCCGCGTCGCCGAGTTCGACCTGCTCTACGGCGAGGGGATTTCCCGGGCCGGCGAACTCCTCGATCTCGGTCTCGAGCACAGACTGATCTCCAAGTCGGGGACGTGGCTGTCGTACGGCGACACGCGTCTCGGCCAGGGGCGCGAGAACGCGCGTCAGTTCCTGCGCGAGCACCCGGAGGCGATGGCCGAACTCGAGGGCAAGCTCCGACCGATGCTGCCGACGCTGGCGCGAGCCGGGGGCGGCGGCGACGAGTGAGCAAGGCAGGGGAGAGGGAAGAGGGATTGGGAAAGAGGACGCGGTGGTAGGTCGAGACGAAGTGGTCGCGGTGCTCTCCCCTCCTCTCTCTCCCCTCTTCCCTGTGCCGCGGGCGGAGCGCGCGGCACGATGAAGGCGTGGGTCGCGCCGCGCTACGGCGCCCCCGGAGTCCTCGAGTTGCGCGAACTGCCCGACCCCGCGCCCGCGCGCGGCGAGGTCGCGGTCAGCGTGCGGGCGATCGGCTTGAACTTCGCGGATTGCGCCGCCCGTCAGGGCGTCTACCCGAACGTCCCGCGGCCGCCCCTCGTCGTCGGGATGGAGGTGGCCGGCGAGGTCGCCGCGCTCGGCCCCGAGGTCGCGGGACCTCCGATCGGCACGCCCGTCGCGGCCGTGCCCATCTTCCGCGGCCACGCCGAAGTCGTTGTCGTCCCGGCCACCCATGTCCGCCGGATCCCCGCAGGCATCGGGTTCCGCGAGGCTGCGTCGCTGGCCGTCACCGGGCTGACCGCCGACCACGCCCTGTTCACCGTCGGCCGGGTCCGCGGCGGAGAGCGGGTGGCGATCCTGGCCGCTGCCGGGGGCGTCGGCACGATGGCGGTGCAGCTCGCGGCCGACGCCGGATGCAGGGTGCTGGCGGTGGCCTCGACTCCGGCCAAGCGTGAACTGGCGCGTTCGCTCGGCGCCGCCGAGGCGGTCGGCTACGAAGAGTACAAGGCGGCGCTCGCCGGCGGGGTGGACGTGGTGCTCGACTCGGTCGGGGGCGCGCTGTTCAGGCCGGGGTGGCGGGCGCTCAACCCCGACGGGCGATACGTCCTGTTCGGTTTCGCGACCGGTGTCGGCGCGCGGGGCATCCGATTCGGTCGCGCGGCGCTCGAGTTCCTGCGCATGGGGGCGATCCTCCCCGCCCTGACCGTGTCCCCGTGCCGCACCCTGGCGGGTTTCAACCTGTCGCTCGTGCCCCACCTCGCGGCGGAGTTGCAGGCCCGTTTCGCCCGGCTGGAAGACCTGGTCGCCGCGGGCCGCATCAGGCCGATCGTCGGCGCCGTGTTCCCGTTCGAGCGGATGCCCGAGGCGCACGCTCTCCTTCAGGGTCGAGGCTCGACGGGCAAGGTGGTCGTCGAAATCTGAGGACCGTTGTTCGTCGTCCGCTGTCGGTGATGAGGAAGCACGCTGGCTGGGCCAAGGTGGACGTGCCTCTTCGCGGACACCGGACAACGGGGAACGGAAACGGGCGACATGGAGGGAGGGGGTCATGGCTTGGATGTGGCTCGTGCTCGCGGGTCTGTGCGAGGTGGCGTGGGCGGTGGGGCTGAAGGTGTCGGACGGCTTCACACGCCTGGGACCCTCGGTGTGGACGGTGGTGACGACCGTGCTCTCCATCGTGCTGCTGGCCAAGGCCGCGCGCACGCTGCCGATCGGAACCGCCTACGCCGTGTGGACGGGAATCGGCGCCGCCGGTGTGGCTGTGGTCGGCATGGCGGTGCTCGGTGAGCCGCGCTCGCTGGCGCGAGTCGCCTGTCTCGGCCTGATCGTCGCGGGAATTCTCGGGTTGCGCATCCTCTCGCCGGCCGAGTGACTCCGGAACCGATACGACGTCGTATCACGGCGTGAAGCCCCCGCCCCTCCACCCTGCGCAGCCGGAGGCGGACCTCTCGGTGCCGCGCTTCGCTCGCGCGCCCTGCGATAGACCCGCTGGCGGCCGCGCCACACCGCGATGCCTCTCCCAGGGATTTCGCATCGGTACGAGGGCGCCCTCCGGCCGAGAATCGGGCAATCGGCAGGAGAACGTTGTAGACTTCGCCGCCGTGGAGAGGGCAGGACACGTTCTCGTCGTCGACGACGACGCCGCAAACCGCAAGGCGGTGGGCGCGATTCTCTCCGGTGCCGGTTTCGACGTCATGGAGAGCGCCGACGCCTTCGCCGCGCTGGACACGATCGACCGCGAGTCTCCCCACGCCGTGCTGCTCGACCTCAAAATGCCGGGGATGGACGGCCTGGCACTGGTCACCAACCTGCGCCAGCGGGGCATCGACGTACCGGTGGTGGTCCTGACCGGGCACGGCGACGAGTTCACCGCCGCGACGTGCCTGGAAGCGGGCGCGGACGCGTTCCTGGAGAAGCCGCCCGAGCGCGCCGCCTTGCTGCTCGCGGTGCGCAACGCCGTCACCAGGGGCCGGTTGCTCGAAGAGAATCGGCGGCTCAGGAGCGACGGCGACGAGCCGGGACTCCTCGGCGACTCCGTCGTGATGCAGGACCTGCGCGAGGCGATCGCCCGCGTCGCGCCGTCGCGCGCCACGGCGCTCGTGGTCGGCGAGTCGGGGACGGGCAAGGAACTGGTCGCCCGCCGCATCCACCGGCTGTCGCCGCGTGCGCGCAACGAGTTCGTGCGCGTCAACTGCGCGGCGATCCCCGAGGAACTGATCGAGTCCGAGCTCTTCGGCCACGAAAAGGGTTCGTTCACCGGCGCGGTGCGCAAGCAACTCGGGAAGTTCGTCCAGGCGGACGGAGGGACCATCTTTCTCGACGAGGTCGGCGACATGTCGCTGCGTACCCAGGCGAAAGTGCTGCGGGTGCTGCAGGACGGCGAGGTCGAGCCGGTCGGTGCGGGCAGCGTCCAGCACGTCGACGTGCGGGTGGTGGCGGCGACCAACAAGGACCTCGTCGAGGAGGTGCGCGCGGGCCGTTTTCGCGAGGACCTCTACTTCCGGCTCTCGGTGGTCGTCCTGCGCACGCCGCCGCTGCGCTCCCACCCGGACGACGTCCCCCGGCTGGTCGAGCACTTCACCCGTCGGGCCTGCGAGGAGTACAACCGCCGGCCCAAGCGCTGGAGCGCGGCCGCCCTGGCGCAGCTCGCCCGCCATCCCTTCCCCGGCAACGTCAGGGAGCTGAAGAACATCGTCGAACGGGTCGTGATCATGCAACTCGAGGACGAGATCGCCGCCGTCGATCTGCCCTCGGCGGGGCCGGCGGCCGGCGTGGACTCGCAGCTGGAGGCGGTTTTCGCCGCTTCCTCGCTCTCCGAGTTCCAGGAACAGTCGGAGCGCGTCTACCTGATGCGCATGCTGCAACGGCACGGCTGGAACGTGGCGGCCACTGCGCGCGCCATCCAGACGCCGCGCTCGAACCTGTACAAGAAGATCGAGGCGTACGGACTGCGCCGGGAGGAGTGATGGCCGGGATCACGCTCGAGGACATGGCCGCGGTTGGAGCCTATCTGGAGGGGCACTTCAAACTGTCCTCCGGTCTTCACTCGCCGCGCTACCTCCAGTGCGCGCTCTACCTGATGGAACCGTCGCGCGCCGAGGCCGCCGGGCGCCAGCTCGGCGCGCGCCTTCGCCAGGCGGCCGCCCAGCTCGTCGCGTCCCCGGCGCTGGGCGGCGTGGTGATCGGTCACGAGGTGGCGCGGGCCCTCGGCGTGCCGTTCGTCTTCACCGAGCGCCAAGAGGGCGCGATGACGCTGCGCCGGGGCTTCGCCATCGAGCCCGGAGCGCGCGTCCTGGTTGTCGAGGACGTGATCACCACCGGCGGCTCGACGCGCGAGGTGATGGACGTGGTGAAGGCGCGGAGTGGGGTCATCGTCGGCGTCGGAGCGATCGTCAACCGGTCCGGGCAGGAGAACCCGTTCGCGCCGCTGCCGTTCTCCGCGCTGCTCACGGTCGACGTGCCGACCTATCCTCCGGAGTCGTGCCCGCTGTGCACCAGCGGCCGGCCGGTGGTCAAACCCGGATCGCGCACCGAGACGGGGAGCTGACGGCCGCCGGTTTCGGAAGAGGCGCACGGAGGCGGATCGTCTTCGTGAGCCATCAGCGTGCCACGATCACCCACAACCAGTTGGCGGCGATCGCCGCCACGATGACCGCCCGCAGCCACGCCGGCGCAGGCCCGGCGAGATCGGGAACCCGGCCGCCGGCCGCCAGCGACAGCGGCACGAGGAC
>JBFMCD010000128.1:0-30189 GCA_040754885.1 Acidobacteriota bacterium | reverse complement strand
CCCCGCCGGCGAGGAACGCCAGACCGGCGAGGGCGGCGCCCGGGTTCGCGACCAGGGCGGCGACGACGTCGCCGTGCAGGAGCGCGACCGCCGCGCGGGTCGTGCCGCACGTCGCGCACGGAACGCCGGTCAAGACGCGGAACGGGCACGGCGGGAGGAGCGGCGCGGCGGCCAGCCACAGCGGTCGGAGCGCGAGGCTGGAAACGGCGAGGACCCCCCACAGCCAGCCGAGCTGGCGTTCCTCCCGGGTCGGCGCCCGCCAGATCACCGTCGAGGTGAACTCACTGCAGGTTGCCGATCGCGGCCATGATCGCCGCGCCGAACGCGGCGAAGACCACGGCGAGACAGACGCAGCACAGGATCAACGGCATGAAGATCGCGAGCGCCGCCTTGCCCTGCGTCGTGCGGTGCGCGATCGCCAGGCCGATGATCTCCAGCACGATCGTCCACACCCCGCCGATCACGCCGCCGCACAGCGGGACGATCTGCAGAACCTGCGTCGTCGTGGCGTAGCAAACGACGCGCACGGTCGCCGGGAAGCCGCCGCCGGCGCCGCCGAAGAGCATGAGGAAGAGGTGGTAGACGGCGGCGCCGATGAAGACGCCGAGCAGGACCAGGATCGGCGCCGCGATCATCATGCCGATGTTGAACGCCACGCCGAACTGGAAGTCCTGACCCTGGGTGAACGGCGTGAGGAAGTCCCGCATCGTCTCGTCCAGAACGATGCTGTACGCCTGCCCGGCGATGATTCCGATCCAGCCGAGGATGATCGCGTACCCGATCGGCCTGCCGATGTCGCCGGACACCCGCATGCGGGTGAACGCCTCGCTGGGCCGGGTCAGGAACAGCTTGGCCGTCTCGAAGAGTGCCTCGAGCATCGGGTAGCCGGGGGTCTCCCAGGGCAACCCCTCCGCGCCGGCCGGCGGCGGCGATCCGGGGGTGATCGGCGGTGGCGCGGACGGCATCGGGGGCGGTGCCCACGGCGCTGGGGGAGGGGGCGGGTTCTCGCTCATGGCAGGCCCTCGCAGTTCCTGACCGCAAGTCTAGCGCACCGGCCCGTCGCCGGTTGTCCGTTCTCCGTTTCCCGGGCGGCGGGGCCGGGCCGAGGCCCGCGGCGGACGAGCCGGCCGCCGTCCACGCGGGGACGCGGCTAGGCGAGGTCGTGCAGGGTCCGGCGCACCAGTTCGAGTCCGTGCGCCGCGTCGTCTGCGTTGAGGTCGAGGAACGGCCTGAAGCGGACCGAACGGACGCCGCACGGCAGGAGCAGCAGGCCGTTCGCGCGCGCGGACTGGATGAAGGCGTTTCGAGCTTCGGGGTCGGGAAGATCGAACGAGATCATCATGCCCCGACCGCGCAGTTGCGAGACGAGGGCGGGGAACTCGGCCTGGATCGCGCGCAGGCCCTCGAGCAGGTAGGCGCCGATGCGGGCGGCGTTCTCCACCATCCCTTCCTCGGCGACGATCTCCAGGAGACGGGTGGAGCGGACCATGTCGGCGAGGTTCCCGCCCCAGGTCGAGTTGATCCGCGAGGACGTCTGGAAGACGTTGCCGGCCACCTCGTCGAGCCTGCGGTTGGCCGCGAAGCCGCCGAGCTGGACCTTCTTTCCGAAGGCGAACATGTCCGGCTCGACGCCGAACCCCTGCCACGCCCACATCGCGCCGGTGATGCCCAGGCCGGTCTGCACCTCGTCGAAGATGAGCAGGAAGTCGTGCTCGTCGGCGAGGGCGCGGAGCGAGCGCAGGAACTCGGCGCGGAAGTGATTGTCGCCGCCCTCGGCCTGGATCGGCTCGACGATCAGGCACGCGATGTCGCGGCCGTGGACGGCGATCGCGTCACGGATCTCGTCGAGCGCCCTTCGCTCGGCCGCCTCGACCTCGGCGATGTGTTCCTCGAGCGGGAACACGATCTTCGGGTTGGAAATGCGCGGCCAGGCGAACTTCGGAAACAGCGCCGTCTTGCGCGCGTCGGCGGTGTTGGTCAGCGACAGCGTGTATCCGGAGCGGCCGTGGAACGCCTGGCGGAAGTGGACCACCTGGGTGCCGATCTCCTCCGCGATGCCGGACGCCTGGTTCTTGCGGATCTTCCAGTCGAACGCCGCCTTCAGCGTGTTCTCCACGGCCAGGGCGCCGCCTTCGATGAAGAACAGGTGACTGGAGTGGCTCGGCGGCACGGCGACGCTGGCGAACGTCTCCACGAAGTCGGCGAAGAAGCGCGTGTAGACGTCCGAGTTGGCCGGCTTGTGCAACGCGGCGAGCAGCAGCCGCTCACGGAATTCGGGATCGGACAGCCCGGGGTGGTTCCAACCGACCACCTGCGAGGCGAAGTTGGAGAACAGGTCGAGGTAACGGCGCCCGTCACGTTCGTCAACCAGCCAGGAGCCCCGCGAGCGGACCAGGTCCGGGATGAGGTGGAACCCGTCCACCAGGATGCGGTGCGACAGTACCTCGTGGACCCGGTGCGCGGGCACACGGACCGAGCTCGAGATGCTCGCCATGCGCAGCTCCTTTCCGGGAGACGGTTCAGGCCGGCGCGGCGGCCTTCTTGCTCGGCGACAGGATCATCGTCAGGTCCCGCGCGCCCTCGAGCATGCCGGCCTCGCGCTCGATGCGGATCAGCTCTCCCAGTTCGCGCCGGACGCGGTCGAGGACCTCGTACCCGTTCTCGGGTCTGCGCATCTCGCGTCGGCGGAACATGATCGTCACCTTCACGTGCTTCCCCTGCTCGAGGAAGCGCTTGACCATCGCCAGCTTGGTGTGGAAGTCGTGGTCCGCGACGCCGGGGCGGAACTTGACCTCCTTGACCTCGATCTGATGCTCCTTGCGGCGTGCCTGTCGCGCCTTCTTTTCCTGTTCGTACCGGTACTTGCCCCAGTCCATGATCTTGCAGACGATGGGGCGGGCAGTCGGTGCGACCTCGACCAGGTCGAGGCCACGCTGCCGGGCCAGCGCCAGCGCCTCGTCGACGGGGACGATACCGACCTGGTTGCCGTCGGCATCGATAAGACGCACCGGCGAGAGCCGGATCATCTCGTTTATCCTCGTACGCTCGCGTTCGTCGGCGATGGCTCCCTCCTCGATCCGGGACGCGCCCGGGGCCGGCCGGGGAAGGCTCGGCGGCGCGAAGTATACCAGGAGTCGGGGCCGCAACCCCCGCCGAGGGGAGCGGTCGGCGCCCCGTCAGCCCCTCAGCCGGGCGAGCTCCACCTTGATGCACCGGTCCATGACCACCTTGAGGCCCGCGGCGCGGGCCTTGTCCGCCGATGCGTTGTGAGCCAGGCCCAGTTGCATCCACACGGTGCGGGCCCCTCGCGCGATCGCCGCGTCGACGATCGCCGGGATGAACTCGGGCTTGCGGAAGATGTCCACGATGTCGATGCTGATCTCCGCCGGGATCGCGTGCAGGTCGGGGTACGACGTCTCGCCGAGGATCTCGTGCACGGCAGGGTTGACCGGCACGATGTGGTACCCGTGTTCCTGGAGGTAACGGGCGACACGGTACGAGTCGCGGTCCGCCTTGTCGGAGAGCCCCACCATCGCGACCGTCCTCGACTCTTCGAGAATCGCGTCGATCTCCTCGGTACCGGCGTTGACCAGGGGGAACTCGCAGAACTGCTCGCTCACGGTCCACCTCCTCGCGGCAGTATGCCAGCGGCGTCTCCATAACGCCCGTCGGTCACGATCACGGGATCGTTGAGATTCAGAATGACAACTACTTGACAATTATCAGATATCCCCATATCATCATGTATGCGTCGATCGCGTCGTCGTCGACGCTCCATACCCGGTTGCGTGAAGGAAAGCACAAGGAGGCGAAGATGAAGGTGGTCAAGTGGATCCCGCTGGTGGTTGTGGTCCTGGTCGGGGCGGCCGGCGTCGCGTGGTCGGCGGCCGAACCGGAGGGCAAGGTCCTGTTCCGGGAGTACTGCAAGCCGTGCCATGCGCCGAACTCGGCGAACGGCGAGGTCACGCCGATGACGCTGATCCAGGAGCAGTGGGAGCGTTTCTTCAAGGAAAAGCTCGTGCCCTCCCACAAGGACCTGGTCGACACCCAGCACGGCGGCAAGAAGGTGCTCGATGTGATCACGCCGGAGATGCTCGAGAAGATCAAGAAATTCTCCATCGAGCACGCGGCCGACTCCGAGCACCCGATGACGTGCGGATAGCAGGCTCACCCCCATGACCGCGAGTCACAGGGTTCTCTCTGACGAAACCCCAGGAGGAACGATGCGAAAGGCATGTCTGGCAGCAGCGGCAGCTATCCTGCTCCCGGCGTTGGCCATGGCCCAGGCCGACGACGCCGACAGGATCAAGAGGGAGATCAAGGATCTCGAGAAGCGCCTCGAGAAGGTCGAGAAGAAGGCCGCCCAGGATCGCGTGCGGTTCACGGGCGACTTCCGCTTCGAGGCCCACTCGATCGAAGCGACGGTCCCTGATCACTACGACGGAATGGCGCTGCAGAAGGGAGTCGTCGACACCTTCTTCTACTACGGGGCGACGGGTCAGTTCCCGCAGAGCCCGATGCAGGTGCAGCAGTTCATCGCCCAGAACTACGGCTCGTACCTCTACTTCACCGACAACCTCACGTACGAGGGCCTGCAGCAGGCAATGGGGATGATCCCCGCGGAGATGCAGGCCGCGCTGATGGGCTCCCTGCTCCCCTACACCTATGTCCCCGGCTACGACGACGACAACGCGATCCTCTACACCAACCGCCTGCGCCTCAACATGGACGCGGACGTGGCCCAGAACGTCCGCTTCACCGGCAGGCTTTCGATGTACAAGACCTTCGGCGACTCAGCCGGGGTGCAGGTCTTCAACGGTCAGCCGAACTCGTTCACTATCGACGGCAACACCTCCGGGGTCCCGAGCGGCGACTTCCTGCGGGTGGAACGCGCCTACTTCGACTGGACCAACATCGGCGGCAGCGGACTGTACGTGTCGATCGGGCGGCGCCCATCCTCGGGGGGCCCGCCTCTGAACGTCCGCTCCGGCGAAATGCGCGCCGGGTCGCCGATGGGCTCGCTGATCGACTTCCAGTTCGACGGCATCACCGTCGGCTACCACTTCGGCGAGTACTCCACGGCGCGCATCTGCTACGGCCTCGGCTACGAGAGCGGCTACGGCAACGGCGAGGTGCTCAAGGCCCCCGCCGACCGGCTCGAGGACGCGCAGTTCGCCGGGCTCAACTGGGACGTCTACAGCACCGAGAACATGCTGGCGCAGGTAACCGTCGCCCGCGCGTTCTCGCTCACCGACGGGTTCAACGGTCTCATCGTCCTGCCCAAGAACCCACTCACCGGCCAGGAGGTCGGCGCTCCGGTGGTGATGCGCTACACGCCGTCCGCGAACCTCGGCGACATGGACATCGCGGGTGCGGTAATCATGCGCAGGGACGGGCCGGTCGACTGGTTCGTCAACGTCAACTACGTGAAGAGCCACCCCAACGGGGTGACCACCCCATTCGGCGGGCTGTTCTCCGACCCGTTCCAGACTCCCGAGGAGCACTCGGGCACGATGTACTACCTGGGCGCCCGTTTCGGCTTCAACGAGGGCAACACGATGGTCGGCGCAGAGTACAACCATGGCTCGGAGTACTGGTTCAATTTCACTCCAGCGCAGGACGACATCATCGCCCCGAAGACCAACACTCGTGGCAGCGTCTACGAGCTCTACCTGATTCACAAGATCCGCAACCGGTTCCTGGTCCGCGTCGGGTACATCGACTACGACTACGACTACTCCGGCTCCGGCTGGCACATCGGCGCGCCCAAGAAGCTCGACGCCAGGCCGGTCTTGGGATTCCCGACCTACGACAGCGCGAAGAAGGTCTCGTTGTCGATGACGGTGAAGTTCTGAGCGTCACTGAGCGACCGAGGGGGCGCGGCGGGCCGACCCGCCGTCCCGCCCCCGCGGGCCGCCGGAGGTGGACCATGACCAATCGAGCCTGCCTGCTCGCCGCGCCGATCCTGGCCGTTGCCCTGGCGGCTCCTGCGGGGGCCAAGGAGTACTCGCACCAGCAGTACTTCGAGCACTACGAGGGCACGCGCACATGCCTGTCGTGTCACGAGAAGGAGGCGACGACCTTCTTCCACTCGCAGCACTACCAGTGGAAGGCGCCGGCCGCCAAGCTCGTCAACGCGCGCGGAATGCAGCTCGGCAAGATCAACATGATCAACGACTACTGCACCAATCCGGTGCCCAATTGGATCGGCAAGGTGAGCAACGAGCGGGGCGACGTCCTCGCCGCCGGCTGCTCGAAGTGCCACGCGGGGTTGGGCAAGCTTCCGTCCGAGAAGATCAGCCGCGAGCAGCTGGAGAACATCGACTGCCTGATCTGCCACGCCAGCGGTTACCAGCGCGACGTCTACCAGAACGCCGACGGCTCGTGGGAGTGGCGGCCGGTGCTGTGGAAGAATCGCGAGGGCCTGGATTCGGTTTCCAAGCGCATCGGCGCTCCGACCCGCACCACCTGCCTGCGGTGCCACGCCGGCTCGGGCGGCGGGCCGAACTTCAAGCGCGGAGACATCGAGTATGTCCTGGCCAACCCGCCGCGTGACTACGACGTGCACATGGCCACCGAAGGCACGAACCTGCAGTGCGTCGACTGTCATGCGGGCGCGGAGCACAAGATACCCGGCGGCGGCACCGACCTGGCCGGTACAGAGGTGCCGGAGACGATGAACGGCTGCGACAGCAAGGCGTGCCACGGCCCCGCGCCGCACCCGGCCGAGGTCCTCAACCTCCACGCACGCCGGGTCGCCTGCACCACCTGCCATGTCACGGATTTCGCCCGCACCGACGCGACCAACGTCGATCGCGACTGGTCGGAGACGCTGCGCGACGAGGAGAAGGCGAAGTTCACCTACAGGAGTCGCACCGAGGCCGGTGTGCGTCCGGCCTACGCCTGGTTCAACGGGTCGGTGTACATGCAGCTGCCGCGCGAGAAGGTGCGCCGCAACGCGGCCGGCGAGATCGAAATGGCGGTGCCGCAGGGCACGCGCGCCGAGCCCGGTGCGAAGATCCAGGCGTTCAAGCTCTACCGAGCAACGATGCCGGTACTCGGCGGCAAGGAGTGGATACTGCCGATCACCACCGAGGAGTACTACAGGCACGGCGATATGAACCGTGCCGTGCGCGAGGCAGCGGAGATCTTCTACGGCATCCACGAAGCGGAGTTCAGCTGGGCACGCACGATCCGCTACCAGGGGATCTTCCACGGTGTCCAGCCCAGCGAAAAGGCGCTGTCCTGCCTCGACTGTCACGGTAGGAACGGGCGTCTGGACTGGAAGGCGCTGGGGTACGCCAGCGATCCGGTGCTCGCGAGGATGGCAGCACAACGGTCCACGAAGTAGCGACTGGCGGGGGGAGAACGGAACGGCGGGCGCCTCGGCGCCCGCCGTTCTGCCTATTGCCCGCGCAGCCAGGCCGCGGCGCCGGCGAGTGCGGCGACCGCCAGAGCGCAGGCGA
Source organism: Acidobacteriota bacterium (assembly GCA_040754885.1). Lineage (GTDB taxonomy): Bacteria > Acidobacteriota > Thermoanaerobaculia > Thermoanaerobaculales > Thermoanaerobaculaceae > JBFMCD01. Next base: position 22,723 of record JBFMCD010000128.1, on the reverse strand, counting down.
GGAGCGGCGGCGCGGCCGTGCCGAGCATCCCGTACGCCACTTCCCCGGCCAGCGGCCCGACGATGCGGGCGAAGGAGTTCACTCCCTGATAGGCGCCGAGGATCTCGCCCTGGTCGTCGCGGTCACCGCGGCGCGAGACCATCGCCGAGAGCGTGGGCATGGTCAGGCCCTGACCGAACGCGAGCAGCGGCAGGACAGCGAGCAACCAGCCCAGACTGGGCGTGGCGGCGAGCAGCGCGAGCCCGACGGCGGAGAGCGCGAGGCCGGCGAAGAGCAGTGTGTTCTCGCCGAAGCGGCGGGCCAGTCTTCCGACCGCGGCGCCCTGCACGAGTGCCGCGAGCACCCCGGCGTAGACGAAGACGAACGCGATGCGGGAGGGTGAGAGGGCGATCCGGGCGTGGAGAAACTGGGCGAACGTGACTTCGAACACCGCCATGCCTCCGACGACGAGCAATCCCAACGCGAGCAGGGGCGCGAGATCGCGCCGCCGCAGGGCCAGTGCGAGCCTCGCTCCTCCCCACACGGAGGGCGCTCCGCGTGCCGAGCCGCGTGGCGCCGACTCGGGCAGGAAGAACACGGTCATGAGCAGGGCGGCGGCCGAGCAGAAGGCGGCCCCGAACCCGGGCGCGGCCGGCCCGAACGTGACCAGCAGGCCGGAGAGCGCCGGTCCGGCGATGAAGCCCAGCCCGAACGCCGCGCCGATCAGGCCCATCCCGCGGGCCCGCTCCTGCGGTTCGGTGAGGTCCGCGATCACCGCTTGCGCAGTGGCGATGTTCGCCCCGGCGATGCCCGCGACGATCCTCGAGGCGAAGAGCAGCGCCAGCGAGTCGGCGACGGCGAAGAGGGAATAGCCGGCCACCGCGCCGCCGAGCGACACAAGCAGCACCGGTCTCCGTCCGACTCGATCGGAGAGACGGCCGAGGATCGGCGCGAAGAGGAACTGCATCGCCGAGAACGACGCCATGAGCAGGCCGAAGAGCCACGGTTGCGGGTCGTACCGCTCGGCGTACAGCGGCAGCATCGGGATGACGATCCCGAATCCGACGAGGTCGGTGAAGACGATGGCGAACAGGGTCGTGAGGATGCGTCGGCGGGCGACCAAGGACTCTCCAGCAGATCATATGGTAATACGAGAAGGAAATTCGGCGATGTGATCTCGATTGCATTTTAGTGGGCGGCAGCGGCAGCGGCAGCGGCAGCGGCGGCGCGTTCGGGGATCGCACTCCCGTCGGCGGCCCAGCCCGCCGCCCATGGCTCACGGCCCACGGTTCACGGTCGACTGCCCACGGTCCGCGCATCCTCTCGTGCCGACAGTTGTCCACGCCCGGGAGGGGGGGGCGAGCGAGAGATTCGCTACACTCCGGGAATGCGGCTCGCCTATTTCGGCACGCCCGAGATCGCCGTCCCGACGCTCGACGCGTTGGTCCAGGCCGGCCACGACGTGGCCCTGGTGGTGTCTCGTCCCGATCAACCCGCCGGCCGGCACCTTCACGTCTCGACCCCGGCGGTGGTTGGCGCGGCCCGCCGTCTGGGGCTGCCGACGGCGCAGCCGGACAGACTCGGAACCGACGAGTTCATCGGGCGGTTGAGGTCTCTGGCGGTGGACGTCGCGGTGGTGGTCGCCTACGGCAAGCTGATCTCGCCGAGGGTGCTGCGCGTTCCGCCCCGGGGCTTCGTCAACCTCCACCCCTCGCTCCTTCCGAGGCACCGCGGACCCGCGCCGATCGTCTGGGCGATCGCCTCGGGGGACGAGACGACGGGCGTCACGACGATGCAGCTCGACGAGGGTATGGACACCGGGCCGATCCTGTTGCAGCGCGCCACGCCGATCGGCGAGAAGGAGCGCACCCCCGACCTGGAGGCCCGGCTGGCGAGGATGGGTGCGGAGCTGATGGTCGAGACGCTCGCCGCGCTTGCCGCGGGCGCCCTGCGCCCCACCCCCCAGGATCACGCCGCGGCCACGACGACGCCCAAGCTCGACCGGCGTCACGGCCGCATCGACTGGACATGGGCGGCGGCGCGCGTCGGCCGCTGTGCGCGCGCGTTCGACCCGTGGCCCGGGCTCTACTCGACGTTCAGGGGCGTGCGCGTCAAGGTCCACTGCGCCGAGGATGCGGGGATCGTCGGGGGGCCGCAGGATCCCGGCCGCGTGCTCGACGTCTCGCCGGCCGGGATCGCGGTGCGCTGCGGCGAAGGCGGCGCGGTGCTGCTCACGGAACTCCAGCGCGAGGGGAAGCGCCGCCTTCCGGCCGACGCGTTCATCATCGGGGAGCGGGTTGCCCGCGGCGAGACGTTCGGCTGATCCGAGGCTCCGGGCGGCATCGGTCCTCGCCCGCGTGGACGCCCGGGGAGCGCACGCCGCGCGCCTGCTCGGCGACGCTTCGCCGTTCGAGCGCGAACTCGTCCTGGGCGCTCTGCGCTGGCAGGGGACGCTCGACGCCCTGCTCGCCCCGCACCTGCGCGACGCCCTCTCCGCGCTCGATCCGGAAGTGAGGGCGGTGCTCCGCGCCGGGCTGTACGAGGCGAGCCGGCTCGACACCCCGGTCCCGGTCGCCGTCGCCGAGGCGGTGCGGGTCGCCAAGGAACTCGTCCCCCGCGCGTCGGGCCTGGTCAACGCCGTCCTGCGCCGCGCCGCGTCGTCACCGTGGCCCGACCCCGACGACGAGCGGCTCCCGCTGGCCCTGCGCTTCTCGCACCCGGAGTGGCTGGTCCGCCGTTGGACGGCGTCGCTGGGCGCCGCCGCCGCGCGCGCCGCCGTGTCGGCCGGTCAGCACCCCGCGCCGCTGACCCTGTACGCCCGCGTCGGCGCCGTCCTCCCTCCGGAGACGGGCGTGTGTCGCCTCGAGCCGCACCCCTGGGTCGAGGGCGTGGCCGTGGTCCGCGCCGGCGCCGAGGCCGCGATCGCGGCGCTCCGGCGCGGATCGACGTACGCCATCGACCCGGCAGCCGTGGCGGTCGCGCGTCTCCTGCCCGCCGCCGCGGTCGTCGCCGACCTCGCCGCCGCGCCCGGAGGCAAGAGTCTGGTACTCGCCAGCGAGCGCGCCGGGACGTGGCTGGTCTCCTGCGACCGCCACTTCGGTCGAGCCTCGATGATGGTCCGCACCCTGGGCCTGGCCGCCCGCCGCCCCGCGGTCGTGGTCGCCGACGGGTCCAGACCGGCGCTGCGCCGCGGCGCCGTCGGCGCGGTGCTGCTCGACGCGCCGTGCAGCGGCACCGGGACGTTGCGCCGCCACCCCGAAATCCGCTGGCGCCTGCGTCCCGACGACCTGCCCCGGCTGGCGGCGATCCAGCGCGACCTCGCCTCGGCCGCAGCGGCGCTGCTCGCCCCCGGGGGGCACCTGCTGTACTCGACCTGCTCGCTCGAACCGGAGGAGAACGAGGAGGTGATCGCCGGAGTGCCGCTCGAGGTCGTGCCGTTGCGCGGGCGGTTGCCGGACGCCGCGCCCGTCGTGGAGCTCGATTCGGGCGGCGTGGCGCTCCTCCCGAGCGCGGATTCGGACGGCTTCACCGTCCACCTCCTGCGCCGTCCTGCTTGAAGCCGGCGGCCGCGGCCGTGTAATGTGCCGACCGGGACCGGGCAGGGAGGGTGCATGGCCGGGAAAACCGAACTCGTGGAACGCATCTCGTTCGAGACCGGCATGCCGAAGGCGCACGCGGCGCGGGCGATCGAGGTGATGATCGACGCGTTGGTGGACGCGTTGCGTTCCGGCGACCGGGTCACCATCCCCGGCCTGGGCAGCTTCTACACATCGGATCGTCCCGCTCGCGAGGTGAAGAACCCGCGCACCGGGGCGCTCGTCCACGTCGCGCCGACGCGGACGGTCAGGTTTCGGCCGGGCAAGGAACTGCGCATCGTCGTCAGCCCCCGACCCCAGCGCCAGGACTGACGAGCCCAACCGGCCTATTGGACCTGATGCCGTTGTCTTCTTCCCCCTTTTCGTCAGGACCCCAACGGCCTGTCGGGGTGGTGGACAGAGACCCGCCGCCGACAACGGAGAACGACCGGCCGGGAACGGGCTCTAGCCTTCGAAGGCGCTGCCGCCGATGAACTCGCGCAGGATCGAAGTGCTCGGCACCTCGTCGGGGAACATCGGGACGAACCAGGCGAGGAACTTCAGCAGCCGGTACGCCTCCGTGTACGCCGGGTGCTCGCGCGGCACCTCGAGGAGGAAGCGGTCGGCGAACACCTTGAGCACGCACGGCTCGTAGACCAGCGCGGAGTTGAACATCACGTCGGCGTCCTCCTGGAACGGGAAGATGCCCCGCGCCTCGCCGCGCCGGACCGAGCCCCACATCTCGAGCGTGCGCGTGGCGGGGTGGCCGCGGAACAGCCGGTCGCGGACGATGCGCCGGAGCAGTCGCGCGTCGGAGGTGAAGATGCGGTTGTGGTCGTCGAGGGTGAGCTGCGTGAGCGCGGAGATGAACACCCTGAACTTGGCGCCCATCGGCACGGACGCGGTCAGCTCGGGATTGAGCGCGTGGATGCCCTCGGCCGCGAGGACCTGGTCGGGCGCGAGCCGCATGCGCGTCCACCGGTCACGGGCGACGCGCCGGCCGTGTACGAAGTCGTAGACCGGGACCGCCACGTCCTCCCCGCGCAGCAGCGCGTCGAGGTGCTCGTTGAACAGGGGCAGGTCGAGCGCCTCGAGCGCCTCGTAGTCGGGCTTGCCGTCCGGCCCGGCCGGCGTCTGGTCACGGTCGACGAAGTAGTTGTCGAGCGACAGCCCGACCGGGACGATGCCGTTGACCCGCAGCTGGACCCCGAGCCGGCGAATGAAGGTGGTCTTCCCGGAGGAAGACGGGCCGGCGACCAGGACGAGCCGGACCTCCTCGCGCCGCGCCGCGACCATGTCGGCGATCTGGGCGATCTTCTTCTCGTGGAAGCCCTCGGCGATCCGCACCACCTCCTCGATCTCGCCGGACATGCTGTGACGGTTGAGCGACCCCACGTGCGCGACGCCAAGCACCTCGTTCCACTGCCGGGTCTCGCGGTACACGGCGAACAGCTTCGGCTGCGGCTTGAGCGGGGGCAGACTCGACCGTTCGCCGTTGCGCGGGAAGCGCAGCAGCACCCCGTCCTCGTAGGGCACCAGCGCGAAGCCGCGTATGTGGCCCGCCGTGGGCGCCACCGGGCCGTGGACGATGTCCACGAACGGCCCGCACGACACGACGGGCACCGTCGAGGAGCGGTGGGTGGCGAGGAGCTCGAGCTTCGACTCCTCTCCATTGGCGCGGAAGATCGCCTCCGCCTGTTCCAGCGTCACCACGCGGCGGAGCAGCGGGCGTTCCTCGTTGCAGATCTCCTCCATCCGGCGATGCAGCTTGTGCACCGCTTCGGCCGTCGCCGGCCGCGGCCCGAGCCAGCGGAAGTAGTAGCCGCCTCCGAGCGACTGACCGACCACCAGGCGGACGTCGGGGAACGACTCGCGGACGCCGGCGAGCAGGACCAACGATGCCGAGCGCCTGGCCACCGCCTCGCCCTCGCGGGAGTGCAGGCGGACGGCTTCCAGCCTCACCTCGCCGCCGCGCAGCGGGAAGTCGAGCATCACCATGCGGCGGTTGACCAGGGCGGCCAAGACGTCGGCCGGAATCCGCCCGTAGTGGTCGGAGAGGAACTGGGCGACGGTCGTTCCGCCTTCCACGACCCGGCGACTGCCCTCGAAGGTCACGCCCACGATCCTGTCCGGCACCTCGACCTCCCGCCGCAGATTCTACGGGAACGTCGCGCCTTCGGTTGGAGTTACCATCGTTGCCTCCTCGCGGAGGCCGGGAGCGGGCATGGCAACGAACGGAACCAAGTCACGGCTGCTGCGCGCAATCGACGCCGTCACCCGGCGTGTCGAGGAGCGCGGCGAGCCCCTGTTCCACGGCGGCGAGCAGCCGCTGCCGCAGAAGAGCGAGGTGATCTCCATCGTCCGGGCGCTGCAGGAGGTGATCTACCCCGGGTACTTCGGCGAGCAGGCGCTCTACCGCGAGAACCTCCACGCCCACCTCGGCGATCAGCTCTTCGCGACCGCCCGGCGCCTCGAGAGCGAGGTGCGCAGGGCGCTGGCCACGGAGACGAGGCGTCCGGGCGGCGAGGTCCTGGTTCGCCCGGGAATCGAGGCCGCGGAGGTGGTGACCGCGTTCCTCGAGAGCCTGCCCGGGGTGATGGACCTGATCGCAGAGGACGTCGAGGCGGCGTACGCCGGCGATCCCGCCGCCACCTGTCTGGAGGAGGTGATCCTCGCCTACCCGGGGGTCAAGGCGGTGTTCACCTACCGGATCGCCCATCTCCTGCACCGCCTGGGTGTGCCGCTGATCCCGCGCATCATGACCGAGTTCGCCCACAACGAGACCGGCGTCGACATCCACCCCGGAGCCAGGATCGGGCGGAGCTTCTTCATCGACCACGGCACCGGCGTGGTGATCGGCGAGACCACCGAGATCGGCGACCGGGTCAAGCTCTACCAGGGCGTCACACTGGGCGCGCTCTCGTTCCCGCGCGGCGGCGGCGGCGATTTGGTGCGCGGCGCCAAGCGGCACCCGACGCTGGAGGAGGACGTCGTCGTCTACGCCGGCGCGACGATCCTCGGCGGCGGGACGGTGGTCGGGCGTGGCTCGGTGATCGGCGGGAACGTCTGGCTCACCACCTCCGTGCCGCCGTGGTCGAAGGTGACGCTCTCCCGCGATCAGCTCGCGGTCGAGATCTCGCCGCGCCGCGAGAACGACCCGCGTTGACGGTCCGGCACCCGTCTGCTAGCGTGCCGGCGTGATCCGGCGCACCCTCGGGGCGTGCCTTTTGTGTCTCGGCGCGACCGCTCTCGCCCAGGACCCCCTCCCACCGGGTCTGCGCGGGGCGGAGAAGCTCGACGCCATCGTGCAGCGCGTCAGCGAGGTGCAGGAGAAGACGACGACGCTCGAGGCAGCGTTCGAGCAGCGGCGGGCAAGCCGTCTGCTCGCCGAACCGAGCGTGTCGACCGGCACCTTCTACTACCAGGCCCCGGACAAGGTGCGCTGGGAGTACCGGACGCCCCGCCCCATGACCATGCTCGTCGCGGGCGGGGTGGTGCTCACCTACCGCCCGGCGGAGAAGCGCGCCGAGCGCATGGAGATCGGCCGGGCGCAGCGTAAGGTCTTCCACTTCCTCGGCGCGGCGGAGCCGCTCGAGGAACTCAAGAGGTACTTTTCGTTCACGTTCCGGGACCGTGGCGACGGCGCCGACTACGAACTGGTGCTGACCCCCACCGCGATGCTGCTCAAGCGCCGTCTCGACAGCCTCACCGTGATGATCGGGCGCGGTTCGTTCATGCCGGTCGCCGTGTCCTACGTCGAGAAGGACGGCGACAGCACTGCCTACCTGTTTCGCGACATCGCCCGCAACCGCCCCCTCCCGGAGGATCTGTTCGCCGTCGATCTGCCCGCCGACGTCGAGGTGGTCGACATCAAGCTGAGCGACCGCCAGGAGTGAGGGCGGCGGCCGGCCACCCGCGCGAAGCATGCGCTGCCCGGGGATGACCATGCACGCACGACCAGGGTCGTTCTCCGTGATCGCCTCCGACGCCTCGAGCGCGGCCCGCGCCGCGGAGTTCGTGACCACCCACGGAGCGGTCCGCACCCCGGCGTTCATGCCGGTCGGGACCGCGGGCAGCGTCAAGGGCATCGCGCCGTGGGAACTCGAGCGGCTGGCGCCGGAGATGATCCTGGCGAACACCTACCACCTCCTGTTGCGCCCCGGCGTCGAGACGGTCGAGCGACTCGGCGGCCTGCACCGCTTCATGTCGTGGGGCGGCCCCATCCTCACCGACTCGGGCGGGTTCCAGGTGTTCTCGCTCGCCGCGTCCCGGGCGATCCGCGAGGAGGGCGTGACGTTCCGCTCTCACCTCGACGGCTCGGAACTGCGCCTGACGCCGGAGTCGTGCGTGGAGGCGCAGCGCCGGCTGGGCGTCGACGTGGCCATGGCGCTTGACGTGTGCCCGGCGCTCCCCGCCGAGCGGAGCGAACTCGAGCGGGCCGTCTCGCTCACCACCGCCTGGGCGGCGCGCTGCCGGCGCGCCCTCCCCGCCGGCGGCGACACGCTGCTGTTCGGCATCGTCCAGGGCGGCCTGGACGCCTGCCTGCGTCGCCGCTCGGCCGGGGAGATCGCCGCGCTCGGCTTCGACGGTCACGCCCTCGGCGGCTTCTCGGTCGGCGAGCCGCCGGAGGCGATGTGGGCGCTGCTCCCCGAGACGGCGCAGTTCCTGCCCGCCGACCGGCCGCGCTACCTGATGGGCGTGGGCACGCCGGCCGACATCGTCCACGCCGTCGCCGCCGGGATCGACCTCTTCGACTGCGTGATTCCGACGCGCAACGCCCGCAACGGCCTGCTCCACACGTCGCGCGGTCGGGTCGTGCTGAAGAACGCCCGCTGGAAGGGGGACGGCGAGCCGGCCGATCCGGCGTGCGACTGTCCGACGTGCCGGCGCTGCTCGGTCGCGTACCTGCGCCACCTCTACACCGCGGGCGAGGCCGCGGCGGTGGTCCTGGCCACGGTCCACAACCTCCACTTCTTCTTGTCCTTGATGCGCACGCTCCGGTGGGCTATCATGTCCGGCCGCTTTGCCGAAGTTCGCCGGGAGGTCCTGACGGCGACCGGAGGCGAGGTCTGAGGGAGACGCGATGCAACAACAGCCAAACGCGCTGATGTCCTTCCTGCCTCTGATCCTGATCTTCGTGATCTTCTACCTGGTCATGTTTCTGCCCATGCGCAAGCGGCAGAAGAAGCACCAGGCGATGCTCCAGGCGCTCCAGAAGGGCGACCGGGTGATCACCAGCGGCGGGATCTACGGCACGGTCGTCTCGGCCGACGGCGACGTGCTGACCCTGCGCGTGGCCGACAACGTCAAGCTCCAGGTGGCGCGCTCCGCCGTCGCCGGGCTGGCGAGCGACGCGGCCAACGTGGCGATCACGCCGAACGAGTGAGGGGAAGACGATGAAGAACAAGCTCACCTGGCGCTGGGTGCTGATCGGCGTGGTGACCGCCGGCGCGGTGTTCCTCATGTGGCCGCCGGAGGAGAAGGTCAACCTCGGCCTCGACCTCAAGGGCGGCATCCACCTGGTGCTGCAGGTGCACACCGAGGACGCGGTGCGCGCGGAGGTCGACGACGCCATGGAGCGCGTGCGCGGCGGGCTGTCCGAGAAGGGCTTCGCGCCCGCCGAACTGAAGCGCACCGAGGACAACCTCGGCTTCCGCCTGAAGACCTCCCCGGGCACCGATCCCAAGCTCGTCGACACCATCCTCAACGACCGCCTGCCCGACTTCTCCGTGTCGCGCGGCGCCGAGATCGTCGCCGTGCTGCGGCCCGAGGTGGCGCGGCAGGTCCGCGACCTGGCGGTGCGCCAGGGCCTGGAGACGATCCGCAACCGCATCGACCAGTTCGGTGTCGCGGAGCCGCTCATCCAGCGGCAGGGGATCGAGGGGGACAGGATCATCGTCCAGCTCCCGGGAGTCGACGACCCGGCGCGCGTCAAGGAGTTGATCCGCGCGACCGCGTTCCTCGAGATCAAGCCGGTGGTCGCCGTGTACGCCTCCGAGGCGGACGCCCTGGCGGCCAACGGCGGGCGGATTCCCGACGACGCGCAGGTCATTCCGGGCGACGTCGAGGATCTCGAGGGCCGGACCGTCGGCCGCGAGTACTACCTGCTCAAGAACGCCGCCGTTGTGACCGGGCGCGACCTGCGCAACGCCCGGCGGTCGCAGGACCAGTACGGCCAGCCGGCGGTGAGTTTCTCGCTCAATCCCGAGGGGGCGCGGAAGTTCGGGTCGTACACCGGCTCCCACGTCGGCGACCGGATGGCGATCGTGCTCGACAACAAGGTCCACTCGGCGCCGGTGATCCGCTCGCAGATCACCGACTCGGGGATCATCGAGGGAAGTTTCTCGATCCAGCAGGCCGAGGACCTGGGACTCGTGCTGCGCGCCGGCGCGCTCCCCGCCTCGATCACGTACCTCGAGGAGCGGACCGTCGGCCCGTCGCTCGGCCACGACTCGATCGTGCGCGGCATTCGCTCGGGGCTGGTCGGGCTCGCGCTGATCGTCATCTTCATGGTCGTCTACTACCGCGGCTCGGGGATCAACGCCATCGTCGCCCTGCTCCTGAACGCGATCATCCTGATCGGTGCGCTCGCCGCCACCAAGGCGACGCTGACACTGCCCGGCATCGCCGGGATCATCCTCACGATCGGCATGGCCGTGGACGCCAACGTGCTGATCTTCGAGCGCATCCGCGAGGAACTCGAGGCCGGCAAGACGGTGCGCAACGCCGTCGACCTCGGTTTCCAGCGGGCGCTCTCCGCGATCGTCGACGGCAACCTGACGACGATCATCGCGGCGCTCTTCCTGTTCCAGTTCGGCACCGGGCCGATCAAGGGATTCGCCGTCACCCTGACCATCGGACTCGCCATCTCGATGTTCACCGCCATCTTCGTCTCCCGCGCCATCTTCGATCTGATCCTGTCGCGTCGGGCGAAGATCACGACGCTGTCGATCTAGGCGGAGCCAAACATGCTTCGGATCCTCCACGACACCCACTTCCAGTTCATGAAGTACCGCCGCTTCTGGCTCTCCTTGTCGACGGCTCTCAACCTGGCCGCCATCGCCCTGATCGTCTTCGGGCCCGGCTTCAACTACGGCGTGGACTTCGCCGGCGGCACCCAGCTGACGCTGAAGTTCAAGTCCGAGCCGGACCAGGCCAGGGTCCGCTCGGCGCTCGAGAGCCTCAAGCTCGGCGCCGTCTCGATCCAGCGTTTCGACGAGCCGGAGCGCCACGAGCTGCTGGTCCGCGTCCAGAACCCCGGCCAGGAGGGCGACTACTCCGGCCAGATGCTCGCGGTGCTGGACAGGGAGTTCAACGCCAAGGACGCGGCGATCCGGCTCAATCTGCAGGGCGTCGACACGGTCCGCGACGCGCTCGTCCAGGCCGACCCGGATCGGATCGGCGGCACCGTCGAGGCCCGGCGCGCGCACTACGAGCCGATGGCGAAGGCGATGCTCGAGCTGCGCAAGAAGCTCGGCATCTTCACCGGTCCGTCCGATCTGGAGCAAGTTGGCGAACTCTCGCCGGCCGTCCGCTCGCTGCTCGCCGACTCGGCGCGCTTCGGGGAGTTCTCGGTTCTCGCCGTGGACAACGTCGGTCCCGCGGTGGGCAAGGACCTGCGCAAGAAGGCCACCTACGCCATCGTCTTCTCGCTCGCCGGCATGCTCATCTACATGTGGTTCCGCTTCCAGCTCCAGTACGGCATCGCGGCCGTCGCCGCGCTGGTTCACGACACCCTGATGGCGCTCGGCGCCCTGTCGTTGACCGGACGGGAGATCGAGATCCCGACCGTCGCGGCGCTGCTCACCGTGGTCGGCTACTCGATCAACGACAAGGTGGTCGTCTTCGACCGCGTGCGCGAAAGACTCAAGCTCGACCGCGGCAAGCCCCTGGTCGAGATCATGGACGTCTCCATCAACCAGACCCTGTCACGGACGATCATCACCGGCGGCGGCACGCTGATGGTGCTCATCGCGCTGTACTTCTTCGGCGGCGACGTGATCAACACCTTCGCGTTCGTCCTGCTCCTCGGCATCCTGGTCGGCACCTACTCGTCGATCTACATCGCCTCGCCGATCGCGCTGGCGGTCACCGAGTGGCGCGAGAAGCGGAAGCTCGCCAGGCGCCGGCGCTGAGCCAGGCCCTCCGAGGGGACAGGGGACAGGGGACGGAAAGAAGACGGCGTGGGCCGTGATCCGTGGACAGTAGACCGCGGCGCATCCGCCTTTCGGGGGCCCACGGCCCACGGTCCACGGCCCACGCAGTCGTCTGTTCGCTTCGCTGACACCCGGCGCCGCGGGCGCGTCGCTGGCGGCGGCGTCTCTCAAGGCCGGCCCGGTCGCCAATTACAATGATCACATGGGCGAGCCTCTGCCCCGCTTCGAGGACATCCTCGAACTCGTCGCCTCGTACAACCCGGCGTGCGACGAGGACCTGCTGCGCCGCGCCTACGTCTACTCGGCGATGGCGCACCGCGGCCAGGTCCGCCTGTCCGGAGAGCCGTACCTGGTCCACCCGCTGGAAGTCGCCCGGGTGCTCGCCGAGATGCACCTCGACGAGGTGGCGATCGTCACCGGCCTGCTCCACGACCTGCTCGAAGACACCATGGTCACCGAGGCCGATCTCGCCGCGCAGTTCGGCGAGCGGATCACCGGCCTGGTGCGCGCGCTGACCAAGATCAGCGCGATGGAGCACTCTTTCGCGGCGCGCCAGGCCGCGCAGGCCGAGACGTTCCGGCGCATGCTCCTCGCCTCGATCGAGGACGTGCGCGTGGTCCTGGTCAAGCTCGCAGACCGGTTGCACAACATGCGCACCCTGCACTTCATCCCCGACGAGGGGCGGCGCCGGAGGATCGCCTCGGAGACGCTCGAGATCTACGCGCCGATCGCGCACCGGCTCGGCATGGGAAGGATCAAGGCCGAACTGGAGGACCTCGCGCTCGCGCAGATTCACCCCGAGGAGCACGGCATGCTCGTCGAGCAGCTCCAGCAGCGCGAGACCGAGGCGGTCGAGCTTATCGGCGAGATCCGCTCCGCGATCGCGGGCGTCCTGCAGGAGCACTCGCTGCCCGGCGAGGTCGGCGGGCGGATCAAGCACCTGTACTCGATCTGGACCAAGCTGCGCAAGCAGGGGATCAGCGTCGACCGCGTCTACGACTTCCTCGCGTTCCGCATCGTCGTCGACTCGGTGCCGCACTGTTACGCCGCGCTCGGGCTGATCCACCAGCTCTGGCGTCCGGTCCCGGGGCGGATCAAGGACTACATCGCGATGCCCAAGCCGAACGCGTACCAGTCGCTGCACACCTCGGTGATCGGGCCGCGCGGTCAGCCTTTCGAGGTGCAGATCCGCACCGGGGACATGGACGAGATCGCCGAGCGCGGCATCGCCGCCCACTGGCTGTACAAGGAGGGGGGGAGCGCCCCGAGCCAGGACGCGGAACGCGTGTCGTGGCTGCGCAGCCTGGTCGAGGGGCACCAGGAGAACCCGCGCGACTTCCTCGACTCGCTCAAGCTCAACCTCTACCCGGAGGAGGTCTACACCTTCACTCCGAAAGGCGAGGTGTACGCGTTCCCGCGCGGCGCGACGCCGATCGACTTCGCCTTCCGCGTCCACACCGAGGTCGGCAGTCGCTGCGTCGGCGCCCGCGTCAACGGCCGCCTGGTGCCGCTGCGCACCGTGCTGCAGAACGGCGACATCGTCGAGATCCTCACCTCCCCGAATCAGGTTCCGAGTCGCGACTGGCTGGAGCTGGCGGTCACGGCGCGGGCCAAGAACAAGATCCGCGCGTGGCTCAACCGCGGCGAGAAGGATCAGGCGATCGACGCCGGGCGGCGCCTCCTCGACCGCGAGTGCCGCAAGTCCGGCGTGACGATCAAGCAACTGCGCGACGACGGCCGTCTGGATCGCCTGGCCTCGGACCACGGCTATCCCAAGGAGGACGACCTGCTCGCGGCGCTCGGCTACGGCCGGCTCGCGCCCCGCGACCTGCTCGCCCCGATCGCGCGGAGCGCCCCGCAGCAGCAGGCGGCGGCGCGGCAGCGCGCGTCCGGGCACGACGAGGCCGTGATCGTCGTCAAGGGCCAGCGGGACATGCTGACGTTCCGCGCGCAGTGCTGCAATCCGCTGCCCGGGGACGACATCGTCGGCTACGTGACGCGGGGACGGGGCGTGGCCGTCCATTCGGCGAACTGCCCCAACGTCCGCAAGCTGCTCTTCGCCTCGGAGCGCGAGGTCGAGGTCGAGTGGGGCGGCGAGGCGGGATCGTACCCGGCGCCGCTGCACGTCGGCTTCGAGGACCGGCCGGGGATGCTCGCCGCCCTCTCCCAGGCGGTCTCGGGGGAGGAGGCGAACATCCGTTCCTGCCACCTCGCGACGCACGAGGGGCGGATGGGCACCGCGGACCTGGTCGTGGACGTGCGCGGCCGAGGGCACCTCGAGCGCGTCGTCGCGGCGCTGCGCCGGGTCGGCGGCGTGACCACCGTCGAGGGATCGAACGCCGCCCAGGCCCGGCGCCTGCATCTCATGTGATCGGCGTCACGTCGCTGCCCGGAAGGAATCGCGCGTCGTTTGGACAAAAAAAGCCCGCCGGACGGCGGGCGGTCTTCGGTCGGATGGTGAGATCAGCCTTATCTGACGGCCTTCGTGACCTTGCCGGACCGCAGGCAACGCGTGCAGACCTTCATTCGCACGGTACGCCCTCCGACTTGAGCCCGTACGGACCGGAGGTTCGGCTCCCACAGTCGCCGGGAAACGTTGTGGGCATGGCTGATCCGATGGCCGACCATCGTTCCTTTCCCGCAAATGTCGCACGATTTCGCCACGGCTCCTCCGTACCCTCCAGCGAGGGAAGGCAATTCTAGCAGTCGATACCCGTTTTGCCAAGGGCTTGCCTTGCTCCCCGGCCTGTGTCACCTTGACAAGCGCTGTGGCACCGGTTAACTTGACATCAAAAGTTATGAGAGCAACGTGCTCACCATTGCGAGCGGGACGCGACCTCCAGAGGGGATGGTGAAACGTGCTGCTACGTAAGCGCAAGAACGTGGTCGGTCTCGACATCGGTTCGTCGGCCGTGAAGCTGGTCGAACTGAAGGGTGGCAAGGGAGGCCGGTACAGCCTTCTGCACGCCGGCCACGCCCCCCTGTCCCCGGAGGCGATCGTCGAGGGTACGGTGATGGACTCCTCGCTGGTCGTCGAGGTCGCCCAACGTCTGATTCATGAACAGGGCGTGAAGAGTCCGTCCTTCGGCATTTCGCTGTCCGGCATCTCGGTGGCGATCCGCAAGATCCAGGTGCCGGCGATGTCCGAGGCCGAACTGGCCGAGTCGATCCACTGGGAAGCGGAGCAGTACCTCCCGTTCGACGTCAACGAGGTGAACCTCGACTACGTCGTGCTCGGCCAGGACTCCGACACGATGGACGTCCTGCTCGTCGCCGCGAAGAAGGACAGGATCGCCGACTACACCGGCATCGTCACGCAGCTGGGCAAGACCCCGATACTGGTCGACGTCGACGTGTTCGCCCTGCAGAACGCCTACGAGCACAACTACGGTTCCGCCGGCGACAAGGTGGTGGCGCTGGTCAACATCGGGGCGCACATCATGAACGTCAACGTGCTGGCGCACGGGGCGCCGGTGTTCTGGCGCGACATCGTGTTCGGCGGCAACGCCTACACCGAGGCGATCCAGCGCGAACTCAACCTCACCCGCGAGCAGGCCGAGGCGGTCAAGACCGGCGAGCAACTCGGCGACCACGCGCCGCAGACGATCCTCGGCGTGCTCAACGGCGTCAGCGAGGACCTGGCCGCCGAGCTGCAGAAGACCTTCGAGTTCTTCTACACGACCTCCAGTCACGACAAGGTCGAGGAGGTCGTCCTGGCCGGAGGCTCGTGCCAGGTGCTCAACCTCGACGAGGTGATCAAGGACCGACTGCGAACCCGCGTCGAGGTGATGAACCCCTTCCGCGAGATCGAGTACTCCGAGAGCCAGTTCCCGCCGGAGTGGCTGAACAAGCACGCGCCGTCGATGGCGGTGGCCGTCGGCATGGCGCTCCGGACCGCGGGGGAGTAGGCCAATGATCAAGATCAACCTACTGGTCGAGGCGCGGGCGGAGAAGGTCGCCAAGGCGCCGCTGATCTCGTTCGGTGCGGGCAACCTCAACAACTACATCCTGCTCGGAATCCTCGTCCTCGGCCTGGGCTACGTCGGCGTCACCTACTGGCGGCTGTCGTCCACGCTCTCCTCGCTCAACCGGGAGGTCGAGGAGAACCAGCGCGAGTACGACCGCCTCAAGCCGATCATCGAGGAGGTCGAGGCGTACAAGAAGAAGAACGCCGAACTCAAGCACAAGATCGAGGTGATCGAGCAGCTGAAGAACAATCAGCGAGGCCCGGTCCGCCTGATGGACGAGGTCAGCAAGGCGCTGCCCGACCTGCTCTGGCTGACGCGCATGGAGGTCTCGGGGAACGCCGTCAGCATCCAGGGACAGGCGCTCAACGAGAACGCGGTGGCCAACTTCATCTCCAACCTCGACACCAGCCCGTTCTTCGCCGAGCCCTCGCTCTCGATCATGAAGCAGTCCGATCAGGGCGTGTTTGACTTCGAGCTGCAGTGCACCTTCACGCACACTCCGGTAGAGGCGACCGCGGCCGCGTCGCCGCAGAGTTGAGGAGGGCGCGGACATGGCTGGCCTCGACCTCGAAAACCGACCCTGGTACTTCGCGCTCATCCTCGGTGCGGCGATCGCCGGTGGGCTGATCTGGGCGAGCCACACCTACTGGTTCAAGGGCATCCAGCAGGAGATCGACAACAAGACGAGCCAGCTCGAGGAACTCAAGCAGAAGGTTCGCGAGGGCAAGGCGGCCGAGGCGCGCCTGCCGCAGTTCCGCGAGGAAGCCGAACGGCTGGAGACCGAGCTGCAGAGACTGCTCCGCATCCTGCCCACCGCCCGCCAGACCGACGAGCTGATCAAGAAGATCAAGGCGCTGACCGAACGCGGCGTCTTCCGCTTCGTCCAGTTCCAGCCGCAGGCGTTCGCCAAGAAGGACTTCTACACCGAGTGGCCGATCGCCGTGCAGCTCGAGGGGACGTACCACGACCTCGCGCTCTTCTTCGACCGCCTGTCGCGCTTCTCGCGGATCATCAACGTGGACTCGCTGCAGGTGAACGCATCGCAGAAGCGCGGTTCGTTCACAATCTCCTCGGCGTTCACGATGAAGACGTTCATCTACGGCGACGTGCAGCAGCAGGGAGGCGCACGATGAGAATCAGCGCCTTGGCCGTGGCGTGTGTCCTGGTCACCGCACTGGCGGCGGCGCAGGCGCCGGCGCCCTCGCCGACGCCGCCGCCCGCCGACACGCCGATCGACACCTCGACCGTCGAGCGCATCCTGCGCGGCGACGAGGCCGTCGAGTCGGGCTCGGGCTTCACCTACGACCCGGCGGGGCGCCGCGATCCGTTCCGGTCGCTGCTCCGCGGCCTGCCGCGCGAGGAGATGGCGCAGCGCCCGCCCGGGCTGCGCGGCATGGGCGTCGAGGAGATAAAGCTCCAGGGCATCGCCAAACTCCCGCAGGGGTGGGTGGCGATGGTCCAGGGAACCGACAACCTGTCGTACATCATCCGGCCGGGGACCGTGCTGTACGACGGCACGGTCGAACGAGTCGAGGCCGGACAGGTCGTTTTCAAGCTGCAGATCGCGGACCCGAAGAGCCTCAAGCCCTATCGCGAGGTTGTGCGGACGCTGCAGTGATCTTCTTGGGGGTTGCGATGAAGCTGAGAAGGAATCGCTCGTTGGTCGCGTTGGTGGCCGCAGCGGGACTGGTGCTGCTGAGCGGCTCCGCGGCTGCCGCGGGAGAGAGTGCCGTCTCGATCCTCGGCATGGCGTGGACCTCCAGCCCTGCCCCCGCACTCGTCGTCAGCGCCTCAGGCCCGCTGCTCTGCGAGGAGGCACGCCCCGAACCGGGGCTGACGCTGCTGACGTTCCCGGCGGCGGTGCCCGCGGAGCCGGTG
Organism: Acidobacteriota bacterium; assembly: GCA_040754885.1. Taxonomy (GTDB): domain Bacteria; phylum Acidobacteriota; class Thermoanaerobaculia; order Thermoanaerobaculales; family Thermoanaerobaculaceae; genus JBFMCD01. The sequence goes on along the minus strand of JBFMCD010000128.1, from coordinate 5,167 downwards.
GCGCCCGTCGCCGAGGCCCAGGCCGGCCTGGTGCAGGCCGATCTCGAGGTCCTCGAGGACGGTGGGCGGCGCTTCGCGCGCCTGCGGATCGAGCACGACCCGGCGACGCGGGCTCGGGTCCGCTCGTTGCCCGCCGGCGTCGAGATCCGCTTCGAGGCGGCAGGCGCTCCGGCCGTCTCGCGCGACCTGTCCGACCTGCTCGCGGTCGCGGACGACACCGGCGTCTCGGTGCTGATGGCCGGAGGCGGGTCGCTGACCGGGAAGGTCTTCACGCTGACCGACCCGCCGCGGGTCGTCGTCGACCTCCCGGGCGTGACCAACCGCGTCGCCCGCCGGGTTCACCCGGTCAACGCGGCCGGCGTCGTCCGGGTTCGCGTCGCGCAGTTCGCCACCGCCCCGGAACCGATCGTCCGCGTCGTCGTCGATCTCGAGCGCGACGCGCAGTACGCCCTGGAGAGCACCGCTCAGGGCGCGTTGCTGCGCGTCGGCGGCGCGCCGCCGGCCACGATCGCCGCCGCGCCCGCCGATGCGGCGCCGGTGGTCGCCGAGGCCGCTCCGGTCGCCGAGGAGACGGCTCAGCCGACTTCCGCCGGGGCAGTCGAGAAGGAGCATTCGGCGGTCGCCGCGGCCCCGGTCGTCGAGGCGCCGCCGGTGGTCGCCGCGGCCGCGACGGTCGTCGAGAAGGCCTCCGAGCCTGTGACGATCGTCGACGAGCCGGTGCCCGCCGAGGCGCCGGCGGTGCAGGCGCCCCGGGCGGCGCAGGCGGAGGAGAACCTCCTCACGCCGCCCGAGCCGGCGCCGAAGGCGCCAGCCGGGAAGGTGACGCCGCCTCCCGCCCCTCCGGAGTCGCCGTGGACCTCGACACCCGCGGCGATGGCCGAACAGGCGGCGCCGGTCACGGTCGTCGCCGGCAGCACCACCGAGGTCGAGAGCCAGGAGAAGCAGTTCACCGGCGAGCCGATCTCCCTGGAACTGAAGGACGCCGACGTCAAGGACGTGCTGCGCAGCTTCTCGAAGATCACCGGCCTCAACATCGTGGTCGACCCGGACGTCTCCGGCTCGGTCACCGTGAACCTCGAGAACGTCCCGTGGGATCAGTGCCTGGACATCGTCCTGAAGATCAACCGGCTCGACTACGTGGTCGAGAACAACGTGCTGCGCGTCGCGCGCATCGAGAGGCTGACGCAGGAGAAGCAGCAGATCGCCGAGTACAAGCGACAGGAGGAGACGGCCAAGCCGATGCGCACCGTCACCAAGGCGCTCTCCTACGCCCGCGCCGAGAACGTGCGCACGGTCCTGACGGCGGGCAACTTCATCCTCTCCGATCGCGGCTCGGTGGTCATCGACCAGCGCACCAACCAGCTGATCATCCGCGACACGGCGGACCGCATCGAGGGGATCCTTGCGCTGATCGACAACCTCGACCAGCCCAACCCGCAGGTGATCATCGAGGCCAGGATCGTCGAGACGACGCGCACCTTCTCGCGCGCGCTCGGCGTGCAGTGGGGGTTCACCGCGCTGGGCAACGCCTCGACCGGCACGACCACGGGCTGGAAGTTCCCCTACTCCTACGGGATCGGCGGCGACGTGCTGCTCGCCAAGCCGGGCAACGGCATCATCTCGATGACGTTCGCCGACATCCTCAACTCCTTCAACCTCGAGTTCTCGCTGCAGGCCGCGGAGAGCAACGGTCTGGCCAAGATCGTCTCCTCGCCCAAGGTCACGGCGCAGAACAACGAGAAGGCGCACATCCAGAGCGGCATCCAGATCCCGATCCAGACGGTCGCGAACAACACCGTGACCGTGCAGTACATCGACGCGACGCTCTCCCTCGACGTCACTCCCCAGATCACCGCCGAGGGGACGGTAATGCTCGACATCGACCTGAAGAAGCGCGAGCCGCTGCAGGGGATCAACCTGGCGACCGCGCAGAACGTGCCGATCTCGACCCGCGACGCGCGGACGCGCGTGATGGTGCGCGACGGCGGGACGACGGTGATCGGCGGCATCTACCAGTTCACCGACAACGACCAGAACAACTCGGTGCCGGGCCTGGGGAACATCCCGATCCTGGGCTGGCTGTTCAAGAACACCGAGGTGGGCAGCAAGCACGACGAACTGCTCATCTTCATCACGCCGCGGATCGTGAAGTACTAGGGGGTTGCCATGAGTGCGAGCCGCATCGTCGCGTTCCTCACCCTGGTCCTGGCAACGGGACTGTCGCTGTCGTGCACGGCGGGCAACGACTCGGCCGACATGGAGGCGGCGGTCATCCTCGGCGCCGAGGTCCGCCAGGGCCCGGCCGACGTGGATGTCTCGGTCCCGATCGACGTCACGATCGGCCAGCTGCAGATCACCTCGAAGGCCAAGTCGCCGGGAACGGTGCTGTCGCAGCAGCAGGACGTCCACATCACCGAGTGGGTGGTCACCTGCACGCGCACCGACGGCGGAACGGTCGCCTCGCCGGTGTGGCGCAACTACTACACCGTCTACGTGCCCGCCGGCTCGTCCGCCACGCTGCAGAACTACCGGATCTTCCCGTCCGAGTACTTCCTCCAGCCGCCGCTCAACCAGCTGTTCCCCGAGAACGGCGGGCTGGACAAGGAGACAGGGCAGCGCAACATCCGGCAGCGGCTGACCATCGAGCTGTTCGGCAAGACCGTGTCGGGCGAGCGCGTCACCTATTCGTTCCCGGTCAACCTGAACTTCTTCTACGTGACCCCCTGAGGTTGCCATGAACAAGACGAACCGACCGCAGAAGCCCATCGTCCTCGGCCTGGCGCTCGTCGCCGTCGTGATGCTCGCGGCGTGCTCGACCGAGAGCCCGACCTCGCCCCAGCCCCAGCCGACGCCGGCGGCGAACTCGGTCAGCCTGACCGCGTCGCCCTCGTCGCCGGGCCTCGGGGAGGTGGTCACGCTCACGGCCAGGGTGACCAGGGGGTCGAGCAACGCTCCGGACGGCACGTCGGTGACGTTCGTGATCACCGGCTGCAGCCCGGTGTCGGCCAGCCCGGCCTACTTCGAGAACGGCGTCTGTCAGATCTCGAAGGCGACCTCGGCCGGAGTCGCGAAGACGACGCTCACCGCGTCGGTCGCCGGCACCTACGAGATCAGGGCCGCGGTGCCCGGCGTCGAGGCGAAGATCAACGTCACCTTCGTCACCGTGCCGCCGACGCCGACCCCGACGCCGACCCCGACGTACGAGCCGCACATCAACGCGATCTCGCCCAACTCCGGGCCGATCGAGGGCGGCACGCGGGTGACGATCTTCGGCTACGGCTTCCACTCGCCGGTGCAGGTGTTCTTCGGCGACCGCCAGGCGCAGGTGGTGTCCGTCGCCTACGACCAGGTGATCGCGCTCTCGCCGAACATCTCCCCGGTCCAGCCGAACACGCCGACCACCGTGGCCATCACGGTGAAGAACGTCTCCAACGGCCTGACGTCGAACGGCATCGACTTCCGCTACGGCGAGGCGCTGTTCATCTCGGGCATCTCGCCGGCCGAGGGTCCGGCCAACGCGGCGACGATCGTGACCATCTACGGCCAGGGGTTCGCCGCCCCGGTGCGCGTGCAGATCGCCGTCGCGAGCGGGATCGACGCCGAAGTCCTCTCCGTGGCCGGCACCGAGATCCAGGCCCGCTTCCCGGCGCTGCCCGCCTCGGCGCGCTCGTGCGGCGACACCGGCGGCACGGTCACGGTGACCAACCTGAACAGCAACCTGGTCGCGGAGGGCCCGTCCTTTACCTACCGCGCGATCCGACCGCTGATCACCTCCGCCGAGGTGGACTCGGCCGCCAGCAACGTCGTCCCGGAGTTCCTGCCCCCGCTGTGCAACACGACGTGGAGCTCGCATACGCTGATCGTGCGCGGCTCCGGCTTCACCGTGCGCGAGGGCACGTTGCAGTCCTCGATGGTCGTGACGATCGGCAACATCGGACCGATTCCGACCACCTACGTCAACGAGAACGAGGTGCGCGTCAACCCGCCGTACTTCCCCGACCTCACGGGGATCACGCTGAACACCACGCAGTGCCTGGTCGGCACCGACACGGGCGTGCGCTACATCGACACGCCGGTGCCGCTGACCGTCCTCAACCAGGACAACTCCTGCTCCGACACCCTCACCGGCGCGTTGATCATCCGCCCGTGCGACACCACCTGCCGCCTGGCGCCGAGCGTCAACACCATCAGCCCGATCCAGGGTCCGCTCGCGGGAGGCACACCGGTCGCGATCGTCGGCCAGAACATGACCTGCCCGGTGACCGTGCTGTTCGGCGGCGCGGCCGCTGCGGTCAACACGTGCACGGCGACGCTGATCACCGTCACCGCTCCGGCGGCGCCGACCGGTCTCGCCGGACCGGTGGACATCGACATCATCTTCGGCGCCGAGACCGTCAATCGCGGCAGCGCCTATACCTACACGGCGAACCTGTCCGTGACCGGTGCGGGAACGGGCCTCGGCGGCATCACGTCGGCAAGCGGCATCAACTGCGGCTGGGACGGCGCAACGAGCTCCGGCACGTGCAACGCGCTGGTGCTCACGCCGCTCGACACGCTGACGGCGACGGCCGGGGTCGACTCCGTTTTCAATACATGGGGTGGCGACTGCAGTTCGTGCGGAGCGAGCGCCACGTGCAACCTGACAATGAACGCCAACAAGACCTGCACCGCGACATTCACCGACCTGACCCCCTAGCAGTCACGTACTCCGTCCTCACCGGGCCGCGGCGATGCCGCGGCCCTTTTCCTTTGAAGCAGGGGAGAGGAGAGAGGGGACAGGGGACAGGGGACAGAGAGTGGCGAGAGGGAAGAGGGAGTCGAGCGTGGATGCGCTCCAGGCGCGACGGGATCCTCACGGCCGCTGCGCGGCCTCAGGATGACATCGTGTGGGGAGAACGCGGAATGACGGCGTGTGGGGTGGTCGATCCGTGGTCGGCACGACTCGATGACATCGGCCCACGGTCCACAACCCACGGCCCACGCCGTTGCCGTTTGTGCACCCAGACCCCAGACCCCGGACCCCGGACCCCGTCTCTGTTCCTGCGGTCCACAACCCACGGCCCACGCCGTTGCCGTTTGTGCACCCAGACCCCGGACCCCGGACCCCGGTCCCTTCGCTCTCCCCTCTTCCCCTGGAGACAGTGGCATCGCGCAGAGGCCTCTCTCC
>JBFMCD010000127.1:0-23956 GCA_040754885.1 Acidobacteriota bacterium | reverse complement strand
CCGCACTCGAAAGCATCACCCTGTCGGGATCGTCGCCGGAGTTCGACGTGTCTCCGGACGGCACACTCCTCGCCGTGATCGAGGAGCAGACACGGGGGGACATCTGGGCTCTCGAAGCGCGCCGGTCGCGCTTCTGAGCGCAGGCGGTCTCTCCCAGACGAATCGGCGGAGGCCGAGAAGGGGGAGGACAGTATGGCCGACGGATACCGGATCGACCGCGAGAAGCTGCGGATGACGCTCGACGCGCTTCGTTCCATGCCTCCGAGCGATGAGGCCTGGCGTGAGGAGCTGCGGGAGGAGGCCCGGACCATCGAGTCGCTGGTGTTCGGAGCTGAATGGGGCAGCCACGACGCACGGATTACGAAGGAGGTCCTGCGCTTGTGTGAACTCGTACAGGGGCGAGCGCCCAACCCATGCCCACCGTTCTCGTGCCTCAACTGCGGTGAGGACGGAAGGATCATCCACCGGGAGGACACCGGCAGGGCCAAGTGACCGAGCCGGATGCCGGCTTAGCCGCGACGCGTGGCCTCACGCTGCTGGTGACCGGTCGCTGCAACCTGTGCTGCTCGTACTGCTACCAGGGGGCACGGCCCGCCGCGGGCGCGCGCATGCCGTGGGAGATCGCGCGCCGCGCGATCGACGCGCTCGTCGAGTCCGCGCACCCGCGCCTCACCCTCGACCTCAGCGGCGGCGAGCCGTTGCTCGAGCCGGCGCTCGTCCACCGGATCGTGGCCTACGCTCGGGAGCGCGTCCCCGACCGGCGGCGGCTGGCGATCGTGCTCACCACGAACGGCACGCGGTTGACGCCCGAGCACTTCCACCGGTTCGCCGAGCAGGACGTCACGGTCAGGCTCAGCCACGACGGCGTCCGCGAGGCGCAGCGGCAGCGCGGCGAGGGCACGTTCGAGCGGCTCGACCGCCTGCTGGCGCGTTTGCGCGCCGAGCAGTCGTCGGGCGTGCGGGCGCACCTCGAGGTCGTGGCGACGGTGAACGCGGCCTCGGCGCCGTACCTCGCGCGGTCGGTGTCGTACCTTTTTGCCACCGGAGCGAGGAAGGTCAACGTCGCCGCACGGTTCACCCCCGATCCCGAGTGGCGGCCGGAGATGCTAGAGGTCCTGCGCGAGCAGATGGACCGTGTGATCGAGGCGTCGCTCGACGTGTGGCGCGCCGAGCGGCGATGCCCGGTCTCATTCCTCGAGCCGGCGCCGCATCGCTCTGATCCGGGCGGCCCCGGGTTCGCGACGTGCGGCGCGCTGAGCGGGCGGTCCCTGTGCGTGGACTGGCGCGGCCGGTGCTGGCCGTGTCCGGCGCTCGCGGACTCCGCGCCGGAATCCGGCGGGCGGCAAACCGGAGCACCGGGCGCGTTCCTCCTGGGGCGGCTCGACGCCGGGATCGAGCGCCGGGTCGAGATGCTGGCGGCGGCTGCACCGGCCCTTGCCGGAGCGGCAGAGCGCCCGGCGCTGCGTTCGTCGTACGGCGAGTGCCGGACCTGCGAGTTCCGCCGCGAGTGCCTGGTGTGCCTCGCGGCGGTGTCCGGGCAGGACGCCGGGGGTGGCGAACGACGAGTGCCGGACCTGGTGTGCGCCTTCAACCAGGTCGCGCTCGCTGCCCGCCGGACGTACCACGAGCGGCGATCCGGGAACGGCGGCGCGAATGCGAGCGAAGGCACGCGCGGCAGCCTGGAGGAGATCTGCGAGTTGCTGCGCGCGGCGGTGGGCGGGCGCGCCCAGCCGCCGCACGGCCGCTGACCGGCTCGGCCGGACGGGAGGCGCCGCGTGCTACGCTCGGCGCGTGCCCTCCCGCGACAACGCCAGCCGCTGCGGGCCGCCGTGCGCGGCGGCGCATGCGACTCGCGGCCGGCGCGCAGGCCTGAAGGGCGAGCGTTGAGCGCGCCGACGCCGACACCCGAGTCGCGGCTGGTGCGCGGGCTCGGGGCGTGGGACGCGACGCTGCTCACCGTCGGCAGCGTGCTCGGCGGCGGGATCTTCATCACCACGGCGGACATGGCGCGCGTCCTCCCTCACCACGGCGCGATTCTCCTGGTGTGGGTCGCTGGCGGCCTGCTCACGCTCGCCGGCGCGCTCACCTACGCGGAGCTGGGCGTGCTCTTCCCTCGGGCCGGGGGGATGTACCACTACCTGCGCGAGGCGTACGGCGCGCTGCCCGCGTTCCTCTACGGCTGGGGGTGCTTCATCGCGATCTTCTCCGGCGGCATCGCGGCCATCGCGGTGGGCGCCGCCGAGTACCTCGGCACGTTCGTGCCCGCCAGTTCGAGCGCGACCGTGCTGCTCTCGGCGCGCCTCGGCGCGTGGACGTGGACGTGCACCGGCGCGCAGGCGTTCGCGGCGCTGGCGATCCTCCTGCTCACCGCCGTCAACTGGCTCGGCCTGCGCGAAGGCGCGGCGGTGCAGAACGCGCTGACCGCGACCAAACTGCTGGCGGTGGCGGTTTTCGTCGGTGCGGCGTATCTGGTGCCGGCGCGGGCCGCGACGGAGTTCGCCGCGCCGATGCCGTCCGGAGGGTGGGCGGCGGCCGTCGGTGTCGCGATGGTCGCCGCGCTGTGGAGCTACGACGGCTGGTACGGGCTGACGTTCGCCGCCGGCGAGTTGAAGAACCCGGCGCGCAACCTGCCGGTCGGCCTGATCGCCGGGACGCTCGCCTGCGTGGCGATGTACGCGGCGCTCAACCTGGTCTACTTCCGCGCCCTGCCGCTGCCCGAGATCGCCGCCAGCGCCCGGGTCGGGGAAAGCGCGGCCGCCGCGCTGTTCGGCGCCGGAGGAGGACGCCTGCTCGCCGCCGCGGTGGCGGTGTCGGGGTTCGGCTGCCTGGCCGCGTCGATCCTGTACAGCGCGCGCCTGTACCTGCCGATGGCCGAGGACCGCCTGTTCTTCCGCTCGATGGCCTCGGTGCACCCGCGCTTCCGCACCCCTGGGCGCAGCCTGTGGGTCCAGGGCGCGTGGGCGGCGCTGCTGGCGCTCTCCGGCAGCTACAACCAGCTCTACACCTACGCGGTGTTCGTCGGCGTGCTGTTCCACGCCGCGACCGGCGCGGCGGTGTTCGTGCTGCGGCGCAGGCTGCCCGATGCCCCCAGACCGTACCGTGCATGGGGGTATCCGGTGGTGCCGGCGTTGTTCGTGCTCGCGTCGCTGTGGCTGGTGGTCAACACGCTGCGCGAGCGTCCCCTCGAGTCGCTGGTCGGTCTCGGCCTGCTCGCGCTCGGCCTGCCCGCCTACGCGTTCTGGCGCCGTTCCCGCGCCGTGCCGATTCCCTGACCACAGCCCACGGTCCACGCCTCTAATCTTCTTGTCTTTGAAGGGGATGGCGGCCCTGAGGGGAGTCGAACCCCTGCTGCCGGCTTGAAAGACCGGTGTCCTAACCGTTAGACGACAGGGCCAAAGGGAAGGTCGCTACACTAGGAGACCATGGGCCAATCCGCCGCGGTGCGAGACGGCATCACTCCGTTCCATGCCAAGTACTTCGCATTCGAGCTGACGCGCCGGCATGCGTCGGATGATGTCGAGAAACTGGCGGCGGTGCTGGCGGACGCGCAGGTCGACCTCAACCCGCACCAGGTCGAGGCGGCTTTGTTCGCGTTCCGCAGCCCGTTCTCGAAGGGGGCGATCCTCGCCGACGAGGTCGGGCTGGGGAAGACGATCGAGGCAGGGCTGCTGCTCGCGCAGAAGTGGGCGGAGCGCAAGCGCCGCCTGCTCGTCATCGTGCCCGCTAACCTGCGCAAGCAGTGGAGCCAGGAGCTGGAGGACAAGTTCTACCTGCCCTCGGTGATCCTCGAGGCGCGCAGCTTCAACGAGGCGATCCGCGCCGGCAACCTCAACCCGTTCGAGCACGACGGCATCGTCATCTGCTCCTACCAGTTCGCGCGCGCCAAGGAGCGGTACCTCCGCCGGATCGCGTGGCACCTCGTCGTCGTCGACGAGGCGCACCGGCTGCGCAACGTCTACAAGCCCGGCAGCAAGATCGCGCACGCGATCAAGCAGTCGCTGGCGCCGTTCGCCAAGGTGCTGCTGACGGCCACGCCGCTCCAGAACTCGCTGCTCGAGCTGTACGGCCTCGTGAGCATCGTCGACGACCACGCCTTCGGCGACCTCCAGAGCTATCGCAGCCGCTTCACGCGCCTCGGCAACGAGTCCGACTTCTCCGAGCTGAAGCAGCGCCTCGCGCCGCTGTGCAAGCGCACGCTCCGCCGCCAGGTGCTCGAGTACGTCAAGTACACCAACCGTCACGCCTTGGTGCAGGAGTTCGTGCCGACGCCCGAGGAGCAGCGCCTGTACGACCTGGTCTCCGACTACCTCCAGCGCGACACGCTCTACGCGCTCCCGGCGAGCCAGCGCCAGCTCGTGACGCTGATCCTGCGCAAGCTGCTGGCGTCATCGACCTACGCCATCGCCGGGACGTTCGACGGCATGACGGCGCGGCTGCGAGAGGCGGCGGATCGCGCCGCGCCCGCGGAGGCCCCGCTCGACGATCTCCAGGCGGACTGGGAGCAGGTCGACGAGCTGGCCGACGAGTGGGACGGCGAGCCAGACTCGTCCGAAGCCGGCGCCGCCGCGGCGCTCTCGCCCGCCGAGCTGGCCGCCGTCACGCGCGAGATGGCCGAGCTGCGCGAATTCGTCGCCCTGGCGCGGTCGATCGTGAAGAACTCGAAGGGAGAGGTGCTCCTGACCGCGCTGCGGCGCGGGTTCGCCGCCGCGGCCGAGGCCCAGGCTGCCAAGGGCAGTGCGTCGCTGCAGCAGAAGGCGGTGATCTTCACCGAGTCGCGCCGCACGCAGGAGTACCTGTTCCGCCTGCTCGAGCACACCGAGTTTGCCGGCCGCGTGATGATGTTCAACGGCAGCAACAGCGACCCCACCTCGCGGGCGATCTACCAGCGCTGGGCTGCCCGCCACGCCGGCACCGACCGCATCAGCGGATCGCCGTCGGCAGACATGCGCGCCGCGCTCGTCGAGCACTTCCGCGACGACGCGGCGATCCTCATCGCCACCGAGGCCGCCGCCGAGGGGATCAACCTCCAGTTCTGCAACCTCGTCGTCAACTACGACCTGCCGTGGAACCCGCAGCGCATCGAGCAGCGCATCGGCCGCTGCCACCGCTACGGCCAGAAGTTCGACGTCGTCGTCGTCAACTTCCTCAACCGCACCAACGCCGCCGACCAGCGCGTCTACCAGTTGCTCGACGAGAAGTTTCGCCTGTTCAGCGGCGTCTTCGGCGCGAGTGACGAGGTGCTCGGCGCCGTCGAGTCCGGCGTCGACTTCGAGAAGCGCATCGCCGCCATCTATCAGAGGTGCCGCACCCCGGAGCAGATCCAGTTCGAGTTCGACCAGCTCCAGCGCGAGCTCGAGGAGCACGTCGCCGCCGGCCAGCGCGACGCGCGCGAGATGCTCCTCGACAACTTCGACCAGGAGGTCGTCGAGAAGGTCCGCATCCAGAGCCAGGACACGCTCGACCGCTTCAACGCGCGCCTGTGGCAGCTCACCCGCTTCCTGCTCCGCGACCACGCCGACTTCGACGACCGCGCCTTCAGCTTCATGCTGCACTCCAACCCGTTCGCCGGCGAGCCGATCCACCCCGGCCCGTACCGGATGGGCAAGCACGTCGACGACGCCAACACCTACCGGGTCGGCCACCCGCTCGCCCGCCGCATTCTCGCGCTCGGCCAGCACCTCGGCACGCCCGCGGCCGAGGTGGTGTTCGACTACCGCGGCTCAGGCAAGAACATCGCCGTCCTCGAGCCATTGGTCGGGCGCCATGGGTGGCTTTCGTGCGTGCGCGTCACCGTCAGTGCCATGGAGGCCGAGGACCACCTGTTCTTCGCCGGCGTGGCCGACGTCGGCGCGCCGCTCGACGACACCGAGTGCCGGCGCCTGTTCGACCTGCCGGCAACGGTCGGAGCGCTGTGCGAGCCGCCCGCGACGGCCGGGGCCGCCCTCGCCGCCGCGCAGGCGCAGCGTGAGCGCACGCTGCTCGAGGAGCTTTCCGCGCGCAACGGCCGCTGGTTCGACCTCGAGATGGACAAGCTCGACCGCTGGGCCGACGACCGCCGCACCTCGCTGAAAGCAACGCTGAACGAGCTGGATGATGCGCTCAAGGTTGCGAAGAAGGAGGCCCGCTTCGCACCGACGCTCCCCGAAAAGCTCGAACGCCAACGCGAGGCGCGGAACCTCGAGGGGAAGCGCGACGAGGCGTGGCGCGCCTTCGACGACGCCGCGCGGGAGATCGACAGGCAGAAGGACGCGCTGTTGGATGAGATTGGCAAGAGATTGGAACAGAACGTGAACCGAGAGTCTCTCTTCGCTATGCGCTGGCGGCTATGTTGAGGGCGGTGGCGATCCGAGAAGAGGAGGAAGGGACCCATGAGGATCAAAACGATTCGGATCGAGAACTTCCGGAGTTTTCGAGACGAGACGATACCGCTGGGCCACTACTCGTGTTTCGTGGGCCCGAACGGGGCCGGGAAGTCCAACGTGCTCTCGGCGCTGAACGTGTTCTTCCACGACCAGGGTGCTTCGGCAACGGATGTGGCGAGGCTTAGCGAGGAGGACTACTTCAGGAAGGACACGTCGGCGCCGATCCGCATCACCCTAACATTCGAGGATCTGAGCGAGCCAGCGCAGATCGATCTCAAGGACTACTACCGCAGTAACGAGCTGGTGGTGACGGCCGAGGCGCGGTTCGACCCTGACCAGGGATTCGGCGATGTTCGCCACTTCGGACAACGTCTTGGGATGGAGGCGTTTCGGCGCTATTTCGAGGCTGTGAAGACCGGGGCCAGGGCTGAGCAGCTCAAGGGGATATTCCGCGAGCTCCGCGACCAGCACGCCGATATCGCTGCCGCGAGCACCAAGGACGCCATGGCGGATGCGCTTCGCGCCTTTGAGGCCGCCCATCCCGACCAGTGCGTGCTGATCGAGAGCGAGGACAGCTTCTACGGGATCAACAGCACGGGAAAGCTCGCCGGGTTCATTCAGTGGGTTTGCGTGCCCGCAGTGAAAGACGCCGGCGACGAAACTCAGGAGTCGAAGACGACAGCACTCGGGAAGCTTGTTGCCCGAGCAGTGCGGTCCAAGGTCAGCTTCGACGATGACATCAAGGCACTTCGCAACGATGCCTTGGAGAAGTATCAGGAGCTGCTTGACCGCAATCAAGCGGCCCTGGCCGACTTGTCGCAGGCGCTTCAGAAACGCCTGGCAGACTGGTCACACCCGGATGCCCGGTTGGGTGTTGAGTGGCTCTCGGACCCGTCGAAGGCCGTTCAGGTCCAACAACCAGTTGCTGGCGTGAAAACCGGTGAGGGCGGCTTCCTGGGCAGCTTGGCGCGAATGGGCCACGGGTTGCAGCGATCGTACTTGCTTGCCCTGCTCCAAGAGCTTGCCGGCTCGGAGGCACCCGACGCACCGACCTTGGTGCTGGCCTGCGAGGAGCCGGAGCTCTATCAGCACCCGCCACAAGCGCGGCACTTGGCGGACGTGCTCCGCAGCCTCGCGGTGGGCAACGCACAGGTGCTGGTGACCACTCACTCGCCGCTGTTCGTCACTGGCGAAGGCTTCGACGATGTTCGCCTGGTGCGCAAAGCCCCACCGGAAGCAAACTCGACCTGTGCGTGGATCTCACTCGAGGCGGTCTGCGAGCGGATCCGACAGGCGTCTGGCGGTGAGCGAAGCGGGAAGCCGATCGAAGGCCTCGTGGCGAAGATCCACCAGACGCTGCAACCCAACATCGCCGAGATGTTCTTCAGTCGGATACCCGTTCTTGTTGAGGGCCTCGAGGACGCCGCCTACATCACGACGCAGCTCCACCTCTCTGGAGCGTGGCACGAGTTCCGACGCCTCGGATGCCATCTGGTGCCAGTCAACGGGAAGGACAAGTTGATCCAGCCGCTCGCCATCGCTCTCGAGCTTGGTCTTCCCGTCTTTGTGGTATTCGATGCGGACGGGCATGTCGACCAACCCAGCCGCAGGAAGCAACATGAGGGGGACAACCGGACGCTTCTGGCTCTACTGGGTGCTGCCGCAGGGCCGTTCCCACCTGCCCACGTTTGGGGCCACGATCACGTCGTCTGGCAGAAGGAGCTGACCCTGACAGTCAGGGACGAGTTCGGCGAGCAGTACTCAGCTTTCGCCGAGCCTGTTCGTCTCACCTATGCGCAGGAAGGTGGGCTCGAGAAGAACGTGCTCTTCATCGCGGATTGGCTCGCGGCAGCCAAGGCCGGGGGGTCCGAATCCCCCTCACTTGCGAGGTTGTGCAAGGCTATCCTCACCTTTGCAGCAAAGGAGTAGGCCCGATGAACGACGTACCTGAGAGGCTCGACCTGACGTCGATGGACATCTCGGAGGGGCGGCGGGAGGAGCTGCTGCGGCTGTTCCCGGAGATCCGGACCGGGGGCGGGAAGCTCGATTTCGAGCGGCTGAAGCTGGCGCTCGGCGAAGCGGTGGACGCCGGGCGAGAGCGGTATGGGATGACCTGGCCCGGGAAGGCGGAGTGCTTCCGGACGATTCAGGCGCCGAGCCTGGCGACGCTGAGGCCCGCCCCGGAGGAGAGCGTCAACTTCGATAGCACCGAGAACCTGATCATCGAGGGCGACAACCTCGAGGTGCTCAAGCTGCTGCAGAAGTCGTACCTGGGCAAGGTCAAGATGATGTACATCGACCCGCCCTACAACACCGGCAACGACTTCATCTACCCCGACAACTACACCGAGAGCTTGCAGACCTACCTCGAGTACACGGGCCAGGTGGACGCCGAGGGCAAGAAGTTCGGGTCAAACCCGGAGACCGACGGGCGTTTCCACTCGAAGTGGCTGAACATGATGTACCCGAGGCTGTACCTCGCGAGGAATCTGCTGCGAGAGGACGGAGTCATCTTTATAAGCATCGACGACAAAGAGCTGCCCAACCTTCGGAAGCTGTGCGACGAGCTTTTTGGCGAAGAGAACCGGGTCGGTCTCATTGCATGGAAGAACGTAACGGACAACAACCCAACCCTAATTACGCCCGACAATGAGTTCATTGCCTGCTGGGCGCGGACACGCGAGGCACTCCCGCGGGCTTGGACTAGCCGCTTTTCCGCCGCGAAGGACATGCTACAGGCAGAGTACGAGAGGCTTAGGCGCGAGGGCCTGCCAAATGAGGTGATACAGGAGCGGGTACGCGAGTTCATTGCCGACAATGAAGAATCCGTGGGCTTCTTGAGCCGCTACAAGCATGTGGACGGAGAGGGGATCTACACAGGGTCCGAGAGTGTGCACAACCCGCGGCCTGGTGGTTACGACTTCGAGGTTGTCCATCCTGGCACAGGAAGGCCAATGAGAAAGCCCGCCAATGGGTATCGCTTCCCGGAGGCCACCTTTCGGGAGATGGTGGCGGCGGGAGTCATACTCTACGGGCCTGACGAGGCACGCATCGTCAAGATCAAGAAGTACCTTGCTGACTACGAGGACGCACTTCGCAGTGTTGTCACCCTCGATGGCCGGCTGGGCTCCTATGAACTGAAGCGGCTTTTCCCAGGCGAGGACGCAATCTTCACGAACCCCAAGCCATCTGAGCTCCTCCAGGCCCTTGTCTCCTTTGCAGGTGGCCCGGATGCCTTGGTGCTGGACTTCTTTGCCGGCAGTGGCAGCACCGGGCACGCCGTACTTGACCTCAACCGAAAGGACAAGGGCAACCGACGGTTCATTCTTGTGCAGTTGCCAGAGCCCTGCGAGACGAGCAGTGGGGCCGCGAAAGCTGGCTTCTCCACGATTCCCGAGATCACGAAGGAGCGTGTCCGTCGGGTCATCAAGAAGCTCCACGACGAGGACGCCGGCAAGCTCGATCTCGGCGATGGGGAAAAGCCGGACCTGGGATTCCGAGTCTTCAAGCTTGCCGAGTCGAACTTCCGGCCATGGGAAACCGCCGAGTCGAAGGACGCCGGGGAGCTGGCCTCGCAGCTCGAGATGTTCGTCGACCACATCCGCGACGGCCGCACCGATCAGGACCTGCTCTTCGAGATCCTGCTCAAGAGCGGCTACCCGCTAACCTCACCGATCGAGGTGCTGGCGTTGGAAGGCAAAACAGTGCACAGCGTTGCGGGCGGCCTGCTTTTCATCTGTCTGGAACGCGAGCTGACGCTCGACCTGATCCGCGCGATGGCGGAGCGCAAGCCCGAGCGCGTCGTCTGCCTCGACGAGGGGTTCGCCGGCAACGACCAGCTCAAGGCGAACGCAGTGCAGATCTTCAAGGCCAAGGGCGTCACCAGCTTCAAGACGGTGTGAGGGGGCGGACATGGGCGACGATCGCGGGCCGCGGGAAGGCCAGATCATCCTCTACTCGACGCCCGAGGGGACGGCCAAGATCGAGGTCCACTTCGAGGACGAGACGTTCTGGCTCCCGCAGAAGCGTATCGCGGAGCTGTTCGGCGTTGACGTCCGCACCGTGAGCGAGCACCTCGGCAACATCTTCGCCAGCGGCGAGCTGGCCGAGCAGGCAACTCTCCGGAAATTCCGGACAGTTCAACGAGAGGGCGCCCGCGAGGTGCGCCGGGAGCTGGACTACTACAACCTCGACGCCATCATCGCGGTCGGCTACCGCGTCAACAGCGCACTCGCCACCCGCTTCCGGATCTGGGCGACGCAGACGCTGAAGGAGTTCATCGTCAAGGGGTTCGTGCTGGACGACGAGCGGCTGAAGCTCAACCGCCGGTTCGGCAAGGACTACTTCGACGAGCTGCTCGAGCGCATCCGCGAGATCCGCGCCAGCGAGCGGCGGTTCTACCTCAAGATCACCGACATTTACGAGCAGTGCAGCGTGGACTACGACCGCGAGGCGGAGGTCACGCGGACGTTCTTCGCAACGGTGCAGAACAAGCTGCACTGGGCCGTGACCGGGCAGACGGCGGCGGAGATCGTCGCGTCCCGCGCCGATGCGGCCAAGCCGGCGATGGGGCTCACGACGTGGAAGAACGCGCCGCGCGGCAAGGTCCTCAAGTCGGACGTGGCCGTGGCGAAGAACTACCTCGCCGAGGGCGAGATCAAGGAGCTGGAACGCATCGTCGGCATGTACCTCGACTACGCCGAGAACCAGGCGGCGCGGCAAATCCCGATGCGGATGCGCGACTGGGCTGAGCGGCTCGACGCGTTCCTGCGCTTCAACGAGTACCAGATCCTTACCGATGCCGGGACCGTCTCGGCGGAGGTGGCCAAGCGGCTGGCGGAGGAGCGGTACGAGGCGTTCCGCGTGCGCCAGGACGCCGCGTTCGAGAGCGACTTCGAGCGCGAGGTGAAGCGCCTCACGGGCCGAGGCGACGGCGGTGAGGGGGACGAATGAAGCTCCAGTTCGACCCCAATCAGGCGTTCCAGCTCGATGCGGTCGCGGCGGTGGTCGACCTGTTCGACGGGCAGCCGCAGGGGCCGCCGGAATACGCGGTGATCGACCTCGGCGCGGCGGGGGAGGGGCTGTTCGCCGGGCAGGAGCGGACGGAGTTGGGCGTCGGGAACCGCCTGCTGCTGGCGGAGAACCGGCTGTGCGAGAACCTGCGCGCGGTGCAACTGCGCAACGACATCGAGGTCGCCGACGCGGCGGCGGCGCCGGAGGCGTGGGGGGTGTTCGACGTGCCGGCGAACCGGGCGCGGCAATGCCCGAACTTCTCGGTGGAGATGGAGACCGGCACAGGCAAGACGTACGTCTACCTGCGCACGATCTTCGAGCTGTCGCGGCGATACGGCTTCGCGAAGTTCATTATCGTGGTCCCGAGCGTGGCTATCCGCGAGGGCGTGCTGAAGAACATCGAGATCACCAAGGAGCACTTCAGCGCCCTGTTCAACAACCTCCCCAGCGAGCACTTCGTCTACGACGCGAAGAAGGTGAACCGGCTGCGCCACTTCGCAACCAGCACCACCTTGCAGATCCTGGTGATCAACATCGATGCGTTCCGCAAGAACTTCAGCGGCACCGAGGAGGAGCGCAAGAGCAACGTCATCTACAAGGAGAGCGACAAGCTGTCGGGGCGGCAGCCGATCGAGTTCGTGCAGGCGGCGCGGCCGATCGTGATCATCGACGAGCCGCAGAGCGTGGACGCGACGGACAAGGCGCAGGAGGCGATCCGCGCCCTTAACCCGCTGTGCACGCTGCGCTACTCGGCGACGCACCGCAACCCGTACAACCTCGTCTACCGGCTCGATCCGGTGCGGGCGTTCGAGCTGAGGCTGGTCAAGCAGATCGTGGTCGCCGACGCCGCCGCCCACGGCGCCGCCAACGACGCTTTCGTCCGCGTCGAGCGCATCCGCTACGAGCCGCGCATCGACGCGAAGCTGCGTCTCCACGTGCAGACCGATGACGGCCCGAAGGAGAAGTCGGTCACGGTGAAGCAGGGGTCGGACCTGTTCAGTGTGTCGCAGGAGCGCGAGTGCTACCGCCACGGGTTCGAAGTGGCGGAGATCAACGCGGAGCCGGGGGCGGAGCGCATCCGGTTCTCGGGCGGGCGAACGCTGGCGGTCGGCGAGGAGATCGGCGGGCTGCGCGACGACGTGTGGCGTGCGCAGGTCCGCCACACGATCCGGCGGCACCTGGACAAGGAGCTGCAGGTACGTGAGCGCGGCGTAAAGGTACTGTCGCTGTTCTTCATCGACCGCGTCGCCAATTACCGCGACTGGGGCGCCGACGGCACGCCGGCGCCGGGCACGCTCGCGGCGATGTTCGAGGCGGAGCTGGCGGCGCTCGCCGGCGAAGGGCGGTACGCGCCGCTCGAGTGGCTCAAGGAGCCGGCGGGGCGGCTGCACAACGGGTACTTCGCGGCGGACCGCAAGAAGGTCCAGGGCGCGGTGGTGGAGGTGCTCAAGGACACGCGCGGCGACACCCAGGCCGACGACGAGGTCTACAACCTGATCATGAAGGACAAGGAGCGGCTGCTCTCGCTCGACGAGCCGCTGCGCTTCATCTTCAGCCACTCGGCGCTGCGCGAGGGGTGGGACAACCCCAACGTGTTCCAGATCTGCACCCTGAACGAGACCAGGAGCGCCGTGAAGAAGCGGCAGGAGATCGGCCGCGGCTTGCGGCTGCCGGTTGACCAGAACGGCGTGCGGGTGTTCGACGAGTCGGTCAACAAGCTATACGTGATGGCGAATGAGAGCTACGAGGAGTTCGCCAAGGCGCTCCAGACTGAGTACGAGGAGGAGTGCGGTGTGACCTTCGGCAAGGTGCCGATCACCGCGCTGGCCAGGCTCGCGCGGGTGGTGGACGACGGCGAGCAGCCGCTCGGGCGCGACGGCGCCGAGGCGGTGCGGGCGGCGCTCGTCGCGCAGGGGGTGCTCGACGGGGACGGGCGCATCCTGCCGGCGTTCGATCCCAAGCAACTGGGGTTCAAGGTCGAGCTTCCGGCGGCGCTGGCCGATCTCGCGCCGGCGGTGATCGACTTGCTGGCGTCGTACCAGATCGAGCGCCACATCCGCCGCGACCGCGACGAGCGCGTCAACCGCCTCAAGAAGGAGGTGCTGCTGACGCCGGAGTTCCAGGCGCTGTGGGAGCGCATCAAGCCGCGCACCACCTACCGCGTGGAGTTCGCGACCGACGAGCTGGTGGCGCGGGCGCTCTCGGCGCTCCGGAGCATGCCCGCGGTGGAGGTGCCGACCATCCACGTCACCGCGGGTGCCGTACAGGTCGGGAAGGCCGGCGTGACCACGCGCGCGGTCAGCGTCGCCGAGGAGAAGCCGGCGGCGTGGGGCATCGCGCTGCCCGACATCCTCGCCTACCTGCAGGATGCGACCGAGCTGACGCGCTCCACGCTGGTTCGCATTCTCAAGGGATCGGGGCGGCTGGCAGACGTCTTCCAGAACCCGCAGCGCTTCCTCGACCAGGTCGCCGCGATCCTGCGCCACGAGCTGCACCGCCTGCTCGTGGACGGGATCAAGTACGAGCGCCTGCCCGGCGACGTCGCCGACGCCGAGTGGGAGATGCTTAAGTTCGAGAACGAGGAGCTGATCGACTACCTGAGCGCGCTCGAGGTCGAGCACTCGGTGTACAACTACGTCGTCTACGACTCCGAGATCGAGCGCGAGTTCGCGCGCACCCTCGACCGGCGCGAGGACATCAAGCTGTTCGTCAAGCTGCCCGGGTGGTTCAAGGTGGACACCCCGCTCGGCACCTACAACCCCGACTGGGCGATCCTCAAGCACGACGGCCAGGCGCTCTACCTCGTGCGCGAAACCAAGGGCACCCGCGACTTCCTCAAGCTCCGCACGAGCGAGGCGGACAAGGTCAGATGCGGCCAACGCCACTTCGAGGCGCTCGGAGTCCCCTTCGCGGTCGTGGTGGAGGCCAAGGAAGTCTAAGTCCGCGGTCACCTCCGTTCTGGACACCCTGGGCCTCTCCGCGTTGTGAAGCGGGTCGGAAGTGCTGATGGTGCTGTGGGTTCGCGAGGTATGCCGAGGAAGTGGCCGGTGATGGTGAAGAACGAAACTAAGGGCCTTAACCAAGACTGACCAGGCAGAAGCGCCGTCCGGATTGGGGAGTGGTGAACTGCAAGCGCCCTGAAGTGGCGATTCGGAGGACGGCCGACTCGTTCCTTCCGGGCATCAGCCGCGAGATGTCGGCGGTGCTGCAGGGTGTCCCTCAGACGAAGAAAAGCCGGCGCGGCGAGCGGGCCCCAGGAAAAGGCAGGACGACTGCAACATGCGACGATGCAGGGGCTGGTGGCCCCTTCACGGCGTTGGGCGAAAACAACAGTATCGCTTGGTGGGAACTGAGCGGTGAGCATCGGTGCGCGCGGCATCGGTGCGCGCGGCTTGCAAAGAGTCCCGGGGTAATGGCGGCCCTGAGGGGAGTCGAACCCCTGCTGCCGGCTTGAAAGACCGGTGTCCTAACCGTTAGACGACAGGGCCACGCCGGGCGTGAAGGGTAGCACACGTCGGGCCGCCATGAGGGGCGCCCGACGACGGATGGTGGCGTGTTGCGATGGCGGAGGCAGTGGGCCGTGTGGGAGTCGAACCCACGACCTGCGGATTAAAAGTCCGATGCTCTACCGGTTGAGCTAACGGCCCGATCGGACGGTAGCGAATCGGCATCGGGCGGTCAAGGCGACGGAGGATCGGACGCGGGCATGGCATGATCGGGTCGTGCGAACCGTCGCGGCCATCGGACTCCTGGGTGCTCTCGTCCTGACCATCGGCTGCGGCGGCCGGGGCGGCCGGTCGGACACGGCGGGGATCTTCATCTCGAGGGATCCCGAGCAGAGCGCGGCGGACGGCGAGGGGCCGATCCGCCTCGAGCGCGACGGCTGGTCGTGGACGCTCCGGCCGCTCCGGCGCTACGCGGCGCGCGGCGTCGTGGTCGGCGTCGAGGGGTACTCGAGCGGCTGGCAGGCCGGGCTGGCGCCGTGCGACGTGGCGCTGGTGTGGGGTCCGCTGGTCGAGGAAATGCTGTACCGCCGGCTCGACTGGTCGCAGAGCGGGCGCTGGTACTTCTGGCGCTATCCGGCGGGGTTCGGACACGACAACACGTTCATCGCGCGCCACTCGTCGAACACGCACGTCATCCCGCGCAACCGAGCGGTGGAACGGGCGGCGTGCGGGCTGGACGAGGGCGACGTCGTGGAGCTGTCCGGCCTGCTCGTGCGGGCCGACGGCGTCAAGGGCGGTTCGACGGTGTGGTGGGAGTCCTCGACGTCGCGCGACGACACCGGCGACGGCTCGTGCGAGGTCCTGTACGTGACGCGCGTGCGCGCGCATCGGATGGTGTGGGAGTGAGAAAGGAAGGGAAGAGGGGAGCCTTCCACCCCCCACCCGGGGGAGAGGGGAGAGACCCCCACCCGCACCAATCCCGTTCTTTCCTACTCTCCCCTCTTGCCTCTACCCTGTCTTCTAGAAGGAGGGGAGAGCGAAGGAAGGCTGGGTCAGGGGGACGAACGAACTCTCCCTCGGATGACTGACTCTCGTGTCTCCGCCTGTCCGTTGAGCGTTGCCCGATCTCGGTCGTCCGGGCGCCGCCACCCGGAGCAGCGTGTCTGCCGTGTCTTCTCCGACAACGGCAAACGGGCAACGGTCGACCGTTCACCACGAGGTGGCGAGGGGCCCGACCTCGGCCTCGACGGCGGCGAGCACCTCGCAGTGCGCCACCGCGCTCGACATCGCGTTGTGGTCGGGGAACAAGGGGCGGTCCTCGTCGAGGTGCGCCACGACCCTGCGCACCGCGCGGTGCGCGGCGCGCGTCCCCCGGCCGAAACCGAAGTCGCGAAAGTCGAGCGCCTGCGCTGCGGCGATCAGCTCGATGCCGAGCACGCCGTTGGCGTTGTCCAGGATCTGCCCGGCCTTCAGGGCGGCGTTCATCCCCATCGAGACGAAGTCCTCCTGGTCGGCGGCGGCCGGGATCGACTGCGTGCACGACGGCGCGGAGAGGATGCGCTGCTCGACGATCAGCATGTCGGCGGTGTACTGCGAGAGCATGTGGCCGGAGAACATCCCCGCGCCCCTGGTCAGGAAGGCGGGGAGTCCGACCGAGAGCGCCGGGTTGAGCAGGCGGTTGAGGCGCCGCTCGGAGAGCACCGAGACCATGGTCACGCCGGCGCCGACCGTGTCGAGGGGCAGGCTGATCGGGGTGCCCTGGAAGTTGGCGCCGGTGAGGACGCGGTTCTCCTCGGGCAGGAAGATCGGGTTGTCGGCGACGCCGTTGAGTTCGATCTCGAACTGCGTCCGCGCGTAGGCCATCAGGTCGCGCAGCGCGCCGATCACTTGCGGCGTGGAGCGCATCGAGTAGGCGTCCTGGACCTTGACCTTGAGCTTGCCGGTGGCCAGGTCCGAGCCGTCGATCACCTTGCGCAGGTTGGCGGCCGTGGTGATCGCGCCGCGGAAGCCGCGCAGCTCGTGGAGCCGCGCCTGGTACGGCTTCATGTTGGCGAGCAGCGCCTCCAGGCTCATCGCGGCGGCGATCTCGGCCTGGGCGATCCAACGCTCGACGTCGAAGAGGAGCAGGCAGCCGATGCCGGTGATCAGGTTCGAGCCGTTGATCGCCGCCAGGCCGTCGCGCGCCTTCAGGCCGGGAACGGGGATGCCGGCGCGGGCCATGGCATCGCGCGTCGGCATGCGCTCGCCGGCGAGGAAGCACTCGCCCTCGCCCATCAGCGACAGTGCGATCTGGCTCATCGGAGCCAGGTCGCCGCACGCACCGACGCTGCCCTTGCGGCACGCCACCGGCGTGACGCCACGGTTGAGCATGGCGACGTAGGTGAGCGGGATCTCGGGCCGGCACCCGGAGCAGCCGCGCGAGTGGACCGCAACTCGCGAGAGCATCGCGGCGCGGACGTGCTCGACCGGGGCGGGCTCGCCGATCCCGGCGGCGTGGTTGTAGATCAGGTAGCGCTGGAACTGCTGCACCTGTTCGTCGTCGAGCACCACCTCGGCTAGTTCGCCGATGCCGGTGTTGACCCCGTACATGATCTCGTGCGCGTCGATCTTCGCCTCGAGCATGCCGCGGCACTCGGCGATGCGCGCGATGGCCGCGTCGGAGAGGGAGACGTGTTCCCCATGCCGGGCGACCCGCACAACGTCGTCGATCGTCAGCCGCGTGTCATCGCCGATCACGAGCATGGTCGTGGCCTTTCTCGAGCGGGCGCGCGGGCCCGCTCCGGCTCACAGCAGGTCGGGCAGCCAGTGCGAGAGAGGGGGCAGGGGCCGGATGATCGTCTCCTCGCGGCGCGGTCCGGTGGAGATCAGCGCCATCGGCACCGCGAGCAGGTCCTCGAGGAACGTCACGTACGTGCGCGCGAGTTCGGGCAGCTTCTCGAACGAGGTGACGCCGGAGGTGGGGGCGTTCCATCCGGGCAGCGTCTCGTACACCGGCTCGACCGCCGCGACGTCGGCGACGTCGTCCGGGACCTCGGCGAGCACCTGGTCGCCGAGCCGGTAGCCGGTGGCGACGCGGATCTCGTCCAGCTCGTCGAGCACGTCGAGCTTGGTCAGCGCGACGGCCTCGATCCCGTTCCAGCGCACCGCGGCGCGCGCCGCGACCGCGTCGAACCAGCCGGTCCGCCGGGGACGCCCGGTGGTCGTGCCGAACTCGTTGCCGCGCCGGCGCAGGTACTCGCCGGTGGCGTCGGACAGCTCGGTCGGGAAGGGCCCTCCGCCGACCCGGGTGGTGTAGGCCTTGAACACCGCCAGCACACCGTGCAGGGATCGCGGCGGCAACCCGCACGAGGGCGCCGCGAATCCGGACAGGACGCCGGAGGAGGTGACGTAAGGGTATGTGCCGTGGTCCACGTCGAGGAACGTGCCCTGCGCGCCCTCGAACAGGATCGGCTTGCCCTCGCGAGTGGCGTCCCAGAGCAGGCGGGAGACGTCGCCGAGCAGCGGCGCGATCTCCAGGGCGGCCTCGATGGCGCGCTCGTTGTCCTCGGCCGGAACGCCGCCGCTCTCGCCCAGGCAGCGCAGCCGCTGCTCGAGGTCGCTGGTGACCTCGGCGACCGCCTCGCGCAGGCGCGCCGGGTGCCGGGCGAGGCCGGCGCGGACGCCGGTCCGCGACGCCCTGGTCTCGTACGTCGGTCCGATGCCGCGGCCGGTGGTGCCTATCTTGCCCTTGCCGCGCGAACTCTCGCGGGCCTGGTCGAGGGCGCGGTGGGCGGGCAGCACGAGGTGGCAGCGCGGCGAGACGGTCAGGCGTGGGCGCACCGAGATGCCCTGCTCCTCGAGGGCGCGGATCTCCTCGACCAGGCCGACCGGGTCGAGCACCACGCCGGGGCCGATCGTACACCTGCAGTTCGGCTGGACGATGCCCGACGGGATCAGGTGGAGGGCGAAGTGACGGTCCGCGAAGCGCACCGTGTGGCCGGCGTTGTTGCCGCCGTTGAAGCGCACGACGTGGGCGAAACCCGGACACAGCAGGTCCACGACCTTACCCTTGCCCTCGTCGCCCCACTGCCCTCCCACGACCACCAGATTCGGCATTCGCACTCCCGCGCGGTCTCCGCGCAAGGGCCGACTTCTAGCAGAGTCCGGCCCGGGTCACAAGGATACCGCCCGGCAGGCGCGGTGTATGCTCGCCGGCCGGAGGCGGGCATGGGTGGCGTGACGCTCGACGGCAAGGGCCTGACGCTGGAACATCTCGGGGCGGTGGCGCGTCGGGGCGAGAAAGTGCGCCTGGACGCGGCGACGCTGGAGCGGATTGGCCGCTCCCGGCGGGGGATCGAGGCGCGGGTCGCGGCCGGCGAGGCGATCTACGGGGTCAATACCGGGTTTGGCAGGTTGGCGGACGTTCAGGTCCCGGCCGGGAGCCTGGCCCGGCTCCAGCTCAACCTCCTGCGCTCGCACGCCTGCGGCGTCGGCGAGCCGTTCGCCGAGGACGTGGTGCGCGCCATGCTCCTCCTGCGCGCCAACGTCCTCGCCGGCGGCTACGCCGGGGTCCGGCCGGCGGTGCTCGAGAAGCTGGCGGAGCTGCTCAACGCGGGGGTGCACCCGGTGGTCCCGAGCCAGGGCTCGGTGGGCGCTTCCGGGGACCTCGCGCCGCTCGCCCACCTCGCCTTGCCCCTGGTCGGGGAGGGAGAGGCGTGGGTCGGCGGCGAGAGGCTGGCGGGCGCCGAGGCCCTGTCCAGGGCGGGCGTGACGGCCCTCGAACTGGCGCCCAAGGAGGGATTGGCGCTGATCAACGGCACGCAGGCGATGACCGCGGTCGCCGCGCTGGCGCTGCTCGACGCCGAGCGGCTGGTCGCCGCGGCGGACACGGTGGCGGCGATGTCCGTGGACGCGCTGCAGGGGACGGACACGGCGTTCCTCGGGGAAATCCACCAGGCGCGCCCGCACCCGGGGCAGGTGGCGTCGGCGCGGAACCTGTGGGATCTGATGCAGGGCTCGGAGATCCGCGCCGCGCACGACACCTGCAGCAGGGTCCAGGATGCGTACTCCCTGCGCTGCTCGCCGCAGGTGCACGGCACGGCGCGCGACGCCCTGCGCCACCTGCGCGCGACGCTCGAGGTGGAGATCAACGCGGCGACCGACAACCCGATGGTGCTGCCCGACGGCCGTGTGGTGTCGGGAGGCAACTTCCACGGTGCGCCGGTGGCGGCGGCGTGCGACTTCGCGGCGATCGCACTGACTTCGGCGGCCTCGATCTCGGAGCGGCGCGCCGCGCGTCTGGTCACACCGGAGCACTCGGGTCTGCCGCCGTTCCTGGTCGAGGCGTCGGGCCTGAACTCGGGCTTCATGATGGCCCACGTCACCGCCGCGGCGCTGGTCTCGGAGTGCAAGACGCTGTCCCACCCGGCGAGCGTGGACACGATTCCGACCTCGGCCGGCCGCGAGGACCACGTCTCGATGGGCACCTGGGCCGCGCGCAAGCTCGCCAGGGTGGTCGCGAATCTTCGCTCCGTGCTCGCGGTCGAATTCCTCGAGGCCGCGCAGGGGATCGAGATGCGGCGGCCGCTGCGCTCGTCGGCGCCGCTCGAGCGGGCCGTCCTGGTCGTGCGGCGGCGGGTGCCCGCGCTCGACGCGGACCGCTTCCTCCACGACGACATCGTCGCGGCGGCGGCGCTGCTCGAGGAGGTGACGCCGGAGCGGCTGCTCGCCGGTTAGGGGGACGCGCGGCGCAGGGCGCGCCGCGGCGGCCGCGTCTCGCGATCGTCGGGCACGCCGTCACCGTCCGAGTCGCCGGCCAGGTAGACGACCAACCCGTCGTGATCGGTGGCGCGCAGCGGCGTCGAGGCGTCGGAGGCGAGCGGGACCGCGGCGTCCGCGTTGGCCCGGCCGAACGCCGCGCCGCGGACGAAAGGCGCCAGCGCCGACGAGGTGAGGATGTGGTCGAGCGTCTGCGCCGAGCCTCGGTACACGTAGGAATAGCGGTCCGCGGGGGGCACCGAGAGGACCTGGTCGGCGAGCGGCGGCGAGGTGATCGTCTGGACGGGGAGAAGCGCCCCGAGCGGGTCCGGCGTGCCGGTGATCTGGCCGAGGACGTCGACGTATCCGTCGGTGAACTCGAAGGCGTTGAAGTCGCCGCCGATCGCGATGCGCGCGGAGGGATCGGCGGTCTGCAGCTCCTGCACGTAGGCGGCGAGCCAGCGCGCGCCGGCGTCGCGCTTGGCGCGCACCCACTCGCCGTTGCTCCCGTCGATGTCGAGCAGCGAGCGCAGGTGCACCGCGATCGCGACGAAGGGGAAGGGGACGGCGCCGCCGAGACGGGCGCCGCGCAGTACGAGCGGCGGCCGGTCGAAGGTGCGCCAGCTCTCGCCGCCGTGACTGAACGTCGCGTCGGCGCCGACGGCCTGCACCGAGTCGACGCGGATCGTGGCCCGGGCCAGGAAGCCGACGTTGATCGTCGTGCGGTCGGTCGCCTCGACGACGTGGGCGGAGTAGGCGAGCGAGGGGTCGTCGGCCGCGACGCGCGCCGCGAGGTCGCCGAGCACGACGCGGCTCTCGACCTCCTGGACGGCGAGCAGGTCGGGGGCGCCGAGGACGTGGCGGAGGTGCAAGGAGTGCTTGGCCAGGCGCGATGCGTACTCGGCCGAGGAGACGACTTTCTCGCCCACCGTGGGATCGTCGTGGTCGTCGGTCAGCTCGAGGAGGTTGAGCGTGGCGACCGTCCACTCCGAGCCGGCGGAGGCGCGCACCGGGCGCGGCAGCGTCGGCGGCGCGGCGCTCACCGAGGTCGGCCAGATCTGGTACCGGCCGGCCCCGGCGGAAGGCGAGAACCACCCGAGCGCGCCGGTGACCGAGGCGGCCGAGCCCGCGTTCATCGCCAGCGACCCGCCGCTCCCCCAGCCGGGCGAGACCTCGATCACCTCGGGGTTGCCGTCCCACACGGGCAGACCGGCCAGTCCCGGATAGGTGATGCCGGGCTCGCGGAACGCGCGTCCGGACCGGGCCACGACGTGGAAACACCCGTAACGGTCGGTCGGGCCCGAGACGGTCCCGGACGCGACGCGCACCAGCATCCCCTCGAAGCGCTCGAGGGTGGTTTCGTCCCAAGGTCGGATCGGGGGCGGCGTGCCCGAGTCGAATTCGACCGGGTCGGGCAGGGGCGCGCCGGTGGCGACGACGGTGACGGTGGCCTGCTTGATCTCGGTCAGGCCGTAGTACTCCGCGGCGGTACCCGAGACGTCCACCGCCTCGCCCGGCTGCACGGTGGGGCTGGCGCCGAGGTAAACGTAGATGCCGTCGGAGGTGAGCGGGTCGCCGTCGGCGCGCGCTGGCGGAGTCTGCATGCAGAAGCCCGCCGGGCCGACGGCGGTGACGATCGCGCCGCGCGTGGTCACGACCTGGTTGACGTGCGGCGATGCGGTCCCCTGGCCCTGGATCTGCCAGATCTCGAGGTCCGCCGCGGGGACGATCGCGGCGCACAGCAGCGCCGCGGCGAGAAGAGCCGGGGTTCGCGGGCCGCGTGCCATTGCCCGCCCGCCTACCTGGTGCCTTCCCCGCCGCGCAGCGCGGCGAGGTCGTCGTCCACGGCGGCCTGCGCCGCCAGCCGGGGATTGAGCGCGACGGCGCGGTCGAGCGCGGCTCGCGCCCCCGCCGGGTCGCCGCCGGCAAGCCGGATCGCGGCCAGGTCGTAGAGCACCTCGGGGAGCATCGCCGGCGTCCTCTCGGCGCGCAGCGCGCACGCCTCCTGCCACTTCAGCGCCTCGGGGAAGCTGCGCTGGGTGAATGCCGTCCAGCCGCGGTTCCACATGTCGTTGACCAGCCCGAGGGCGAGCAGCCGCTCCATCTCCGCGAAGGGTTCGGGGTGGTCGTCCACGCGCAAGTCCACGGCGCGGTCGGTGAACCCGCCGTACCCGGCACCCGCGCGGCACACGAGCAACGCCGCGGACTGCCGGCCGCGGGCGTCCCCCCCCGCCGCGTCGCCGGCCTCGAGGGAGAGATAGAGCCGCTCCGCGAGCGGTCGGCCCGACGAGGCGAGGTAGGCCTGCTCCATCGCTGCGACGACCGCCTCGCCGGCGAGGATGTTCCCCTGGATCGCGTACCCTGGTCCGCGCCTACCCCCGGCCCAGGCGTTGGCCCCGGTCCCGGTGAAGGTGATCGAGGCGCCGCGCGCGTCCACGATCCCGACCTGGCGCCGGTCGCGGTCGCCGTCCGCGCGGAGCAGGACGGCGAGCGTCTCGTCGGGGGTGGCGCCGCGTTCGAGCAGGTCCAGGCCGCGCGGTCCGAAGAGTGTGTGTGCGAACGCTTGGGTGGCGACGGCTCCAACACCGGCTCGGGCGTGGGGCACGACCGTGCCGACGGCGAAGAAGCGCGACGCCACCGCGACCCCGACCTCGCCCGATTCGGCGTCGGCGGCGGCGATGGAGAAGGTCGCGGGCTGCGGCGGCGCTGCGATCGATGGCGCGGCAAGAAACAGCGCGGCGACGGCGACGACGGGGAACTGGCGCATGGCGGGCCTCCCGATCCGATGGTAGTCGAGCCGGGACGGCTCCCGCGTACAATCGCCGTGGAGGCTGCGATGGCACGGTTCACGGTGACCTGTCCGCACTGTCACGCCCAGCTCGAGATCGACGACGCCACGCAGGTGGTGGCGTCCTCGCGGCCGGTCGAGAAGCCGAAGTCGTCGGCCAGCCTGGAGGACCGCCTGGAGGCGCTGACCCGAGAGCGCGAATCGGCGCGCGACAAGATGGCCGAGGCGTTCCGCGCCGAGCAGGCGGGCTCGGAACTGCGCGAGGAGAAATTCAAGAAACTGCTCCAGGAGGCGAAGAACTCACCGGTCGAAAAGCCGGTCCGGGACATCGACCTGGACTAGGGGTCGCGAGTGACGCTCTCCGCGGCGGCGAGTTCGACCACCGTGGCGCCCCAGCCGCCGCGGTCCGGAGGCGCCTCGTATGCCCGCGCCACCAGCGGCGACGACGCGACCAGCGCGTGGACGCGCGCCCGCTGCACCCCTGTCCCGCGGCCGTGGATCAGCCGCACCTCGCGCAGGCCGGCGGCGTACGCCGCAGCGAGATACTCGGCGACCACCGAGGGGATGTCCCTCGGCGCGAAGGTGTGCAGGTCGAGACTGGCCTCGACCGG
>JBFMCD010000126.1:0-41845 GCA_040754885.1 Acidobacteriota bacterium | reverse complement strand
ACTACATCGCGGCGGAGGGGGTGACGGCGGGGTGCTCCGCGACCTCGTACTGCCCGGCCACACAGGTCACCCGCGACCAGATGGCGATCTTCCTCACCAACGCCTTCGACCTCACACTGTACGGGCCCTAGCCCGGGTCCCGCGCCGAGTTGCGCTCCGGCCCGACCGGCGCGCTACGTCCGGGTCACGCCGGTCGTGGCGTGGTATCCTCGTTTCGAGGAGTCCGCAGTGTCACGGTGCACCGAGAGTGAGCGGCCTTGCCGGCCGGGCGCTGGCGTTCCATCGACGGAATCGGGGGCCGGTCCCGCGCTTTCGGTCCGAGGGGCTCGTGGCTGACCCCCACGCCTCGGAGGTCAAGCGGGCGGCACACGTCGCCGGCCTGCGCAGCTTCGAGACACCCACACTCGAGTCCGTCGAACGTCGGCGCCTGCAACTGTGGATGCTCACACTCGCGCTCCTGCTCAGCGTGGCCGTCGCTTTCGTCGCACTGACCGCCTGGAGCGACCTCCCACGCCACGCTCTCCTTACACCGCGCACGTTGCAGGCCTCGCTGCTCGGGCTGGTCGTCCTGTTCAGCGCGTACGCGATCGAGAAGGAAATCCAGCTGCGCAGGCTCACCGGCCTGCTGATCCAGGAGCGCGTCCTCACGGCCGCGCTGACCAGTCGCGTGCACGAACTGTCGGGGCTCCTCGCCGCGACACGGGCGATGAACCTGGTCCTCGACCTGCGCGAGGTGCTCGACACGATCCTCCGTTCGTCGCTCGAACTTCTCGACGGCAAGGACGGCTCGATCATGCTCGCGCGCGGAGGCGAGGAGCTGCGAACCGTCGCCGCTGCGGGCGCCAGTCCGGCGCGCGGGGCACGGCAGATGTTCGGCGAGGGGATCGCGGGGCGCGTGGCGGCGCTGCGCGAGCCGCTTCTGATCACCGGCCGTATTCCCAACGAGCAGCGGAGCACGCCGTACGTGCTCGCCGGCGAGCCGCCCGCCAGTTCGATGTCCGTTCCGCTGCTCCACCGCGGCACGTTGCTCGGAGTGCTGAACGTCAACGCCAGACCGGGAAAGGCCTACACGGAGTACGACCTGCGCGCGCTGTCCCTCTTCGGAGAACACGCGGCGGCGGCGATCGCCAACGCCCAGCTTCACGAGGAACAGCGCCTGCTCGCGTCGCAGAACCTCTACCAGGCCATGCACGACTCGCTGACCAGCCTGCCCAACCGGGGCCTCTTCCTCGACCGCGTCGAACACGCCCTGGTCAGGCGCCGCCGCGCCGAACACAGAGTCGCCCTTCTCTTCCTCGACCTCGACGATTTCAAGAGAGTCAACGACAGCCTCGGGCATGCGGCCGGGGACGAGGTGCTGGTGGCGTTCGCCGAACGGCTGCGCGCGCACCTGCGCAGCGGTGACACCGTGGCCCGCTTCGGCGGAGACGAGTTCGCCGTTCTGGTTGAGGACGTGGTCGCCGCCGACGACGCTCACCAGACGGCCGAGCGGCTGACCGGAGCGATGGAGGAGCCGTTTGCGGTCGGCGGGCACAGGGTCTGGCTGCGCGCCAGCGTCGGAATCGCGGTCGAACCCGATGCCGGCCGCACCGCCGAGGACCTCTTGCGGGCCGCGGACTCCGCGCTGCAGGCCGCCAAGCTGGGGGGCAAGGGCCGGATCGTGGCGTTCGAGCCGCGCATCCACGCCGGAGTCCTCACGCGCGTGGAACTCGAGCGCGAACTGCACAGCGCGGTGGAGGGCGGCGAGCTGACCGTTCACTTCCAGCCGGTCGTGTCCCTCGCTTCCCGTCGCGTGGTTTCCTTCGAGGCCCTGGCGCGGTGGCAGCACCGGGAGCGGGGCATGCTCCCCGCGAGCGTTTTCGTGCCGCTCGCCGAACAGGCGGGCATCCTGCCCAGGATGGACCGCGTGGTGCTCCGTCAGGCGTGCGCGGCGTTCGCTCCTCTACTCGCCTCGGCGCGCGAAAGTGCTCCGACGCTCTCGGTCAACGTTTCGGCGGCGACCCTGCGCGATCCCCGACTGCCGGAGGACATCTCCGACGCGCTGCAGGCGACGGGGCTCCGCGCCGAACAACTTGCGCTCGAAGTGTGCCAGTCCGCCGTGCTCTACGACGTGGAACAGCTGTCGGCCGCACTCTCCAGGCTGAAATCACTCGGCGTCCGCCTTGTCGTCGACGATTTCGGCACGGGCGTGTCCTCCATTTCGCAGTTGTCGCGCCTGCCGCTGGATACGCTGAAGGTCGATCGGCTCCTCGTCGAGGGGCTGACCAAGGAGGCGAGTACCCGCTCGCTTGTCCAGGCGATCGTTCGCTTCGCGCAAAGCCTCAGTTTGGAGGTGGTCGGCAAGGGAATCGAGCAGCCCGACCAGCTCGACGAGCTGCTGCGCATCGGCTGTAGTCTCGGGCAGGGCTACTTCTTCCTCCCGCCGCAGGATCCGGCCACGGTTGCCGGATATCTCGCAGGCCGCGGCGCCCCCCCACAGCGCTGAGGCACTCCTCACGCTATCCTCTCCGTCTGGAGGGCGGAATGACCGAGGTTTTCCGGAGCGGGTTGTTGGACGGAACGACGGTCGTTGTCACCGGAGGGGGCAGCGGGCTGGGCAGGGCCGCCGCGCTGCGACTCGCGGAATTGGGCGCGCGCGTCGCCGTCTTCGGCCGGCGCGAGCACGCGTTGCGGGAGACCGCGCAGCTGGTCGAGGAGGCCGGAGGCCGGGCTGCTTTTGCGGCCTGCGACATCCGGGACTCGAAGGCGGTGGTGCGGGCGTTCGACCTCGCCGAGGAAACTCTGGGGCCGGCCGACCGGCTGGTCAACAACGCCGCCGGCAACTTCCTCTGCCCCTCGGAAGATCTTTCCGACAACGCGTTCGATTCCGTGGTCCGCATCGTCCTGCACGGGGCGTTTTTCTGCACGCGCGAGCTCGGTCGGCGCCTCATCGCTTCGGGACGGCCGGGAGCCGTCGTCTCGATCGTCACCACCTACGCGGCAAGCGGTTCGGGATTCGTGCTTCCGTCGGCGGTCGCCAAGGCCGGTGTGCAGGCCATGACCCGTTCACTGGCTGTCGAGTGGGCGGCCTACGGCATCAGGCTGAACGCCGTCGCGCCGGGACTCTTCCCGACCGAGGGCGCCTTCAGCAGGCTCGTACCCCACCCGGAGGTGGAGCGAGAGGCGCTGGCGCGAATCCCGGCCCGGCGGTTCGGCGAGCACCAAGAGTTGACCAACTTGATCGCGTATCTGCTGTCCGACATCAGCCCGTTCCAGACCGGCGACGTGGTCACGATCGACGGCGGCGAGTCCCTGCTCTCCGGGCAGCAGTTTTCGGGTTTCACGCGGCTCGACCGGGCGCAGGCCAGGGCGATGATGGCTGCCTTGCGGGAGCGGCGCTGAGGAGCGCCCCGAGCGGGAGCAGAGCCCCCGGGCCCCTTGCTATACTCGCACTTTCCAATGGCCGGCCGACCCCGGCCCCGGAAGGGAGTCACTCATGCGGCGATCGTTTCCAATCATGGTCATCGTGGCCGGCGTGACGCTGGCGCTGGCCGGCTGCTCGGGAGAGCCCAAGCCCGACACCAAGGGCGTCTTCGTGGTTGTCGGCGACCAGGTCCGCGAACTCAAGCCCGTGGTCACCGAGACGGAATTCACCGACGAGGGCTTCGCCATCCAGCACTTCAGCGGCGAGCCCGCGGTCACCGCCAAGCTGGGTAAGTTCTACTTCATCCTCTACGGCGACTACCGTCCGGTCGGGCTGCGCGCGTTCGCGCCCCGCGGCCCGCGCTACGAGGAGGACTCGACGAAGGGCGACCTCACATCCCTGCTCGCCTCAGGAGGCATCGCGGGCGAGCCCGAGATGGCCAAGTGCCAGGTGAGCAAGGAGCTGAAGTCCGGAACCTACGCCCTCGAGGTCCAGCAGGGGTCCACGATCCTCCACTTCCCCTTCAACGTCGAGTTGTACTGAGGCGAGCAGCGCGGCGGGCGGCGGTCGCCGGCCGCCGCCGCGACTTCCCTTCGGCCCGGGCGACAAGGACGGGTCTCAGAAGGGCTCGAGGGGGACCTCGACTCCAGGGCTTGCCGGCGCGCCCGATCCCCGGCGAGGTTTCTCCATCGCCCCACCGAGTTCCGCGAGCATACCTTCGAGGGGCTCGAGCGCCGGAATCGGCGCCCCGGTGGTGAGGTTGTCTCCGTAGAGGACGGCCACGACCCGGCCGCGGACCGACAGCGGCATCACCGCGATCTCCTCCGGCCAGCCTCCACCCAGCAGGGCGACCAGGCGCTCGTTGTACAGGTCTCGCGCGAGCGGTCCGCGATAGCTCGACGACGAACCCACGGCCTCCGTGATCGCCGACGGTTCGTCGATGGGCAGCCACAGGTTGCGCACGCGAACGTCCGCCGTCTCCTCGTCGTCGGGCAGGCCGATCTGCCCGATACCCGAAAGGCCGTGTCGCTCGACCATGAGCAGCACGGCCCTGGCGAAGAGCCCCGACGCCGAGCGCAGCAGGTCCATGGTCACCTCGGCGGTCAGCGCCGGACCGCCGTGCTCGGCGATGATGTTCTGGAGCGTCGCGCTCGGAGCCGCCTGCCCACCGACCAACTCGACCGTGTGCCGCATCGGAGCCGCCGCGGGTGCCGCGGCGGCGTCCCGGCCCCTCTCGTCGACGAGCCGCGTCAGGTCGAGGGCGACCTTGTGGGCGTTGAGACCGGACTCGGCGAGGAACTCGCGAGCGTCGACCTCGACCTCACCCCGATCGGGGATGTCCATCGGTTCGAACTTGAAGAAACCCTCGCGCCAGCCGAAGAGAAAGCTGATCACCCGCTCGACCTGCTCCTGGACGACACGATCGAGGTCCGCCGCGCTCAAGGCCCCCATCTCGACGAGAATGCGGCCGAGCCGGCGTTCCTCGTGAGACTTGTGCTGGCGCATCAGCGCCTTGCGCAGCGTTTCCTCGTCGACCAGCTTCTTGCACACCAACATGCTGCCGAACGCCTCACGTGCCGAGTTCGACGCCGCGTAGATGATCCGCCCCTTGCGAAAGACGATCATTCCCTCGCCATCGGGCGCGGTCAGGGTCAGCCTGCCCGTCTTCTCCGACAACGAGACGATCTGCAGGATGTCCGGAAGCGCGAGTTCGTCCAGGGTGCCAGCCAGGCTCATGAACCCTCCACAGGCGCCGGCATTGCGAGGAGCGTGCCCGATCCGGCCTCGGTTCAATCCGTTGACCTTCGGCTCCGCATCGCAGCTGCGCTCGCGCAACCCGTGCAATCCTAGAACAGTCGGCCGGCTTCCGCCACCCGCCGGCCCCGCCGCTCTTCGCCGCCGGCACGCCGGACGCGACCATCCGCAGCCCTCCAGCCGTGCCGCTCGTGCTTCCGCTCGGATTCGTCACTCGTGTGCCCCGTCGGGCAGTTGCGCGGCGAGCACCCGACGTACGTCAACTCACTCCGCTGTCCGTCCGCCGGCCGCCCTCTTTCGGGTCTTCCCACGACAGGACCTGCTCGCCCTCGAGGTCGTGCGAGCGCTCCTGTCCGCCAGCCTCCGGGCCATCGAGGGTTCCGCCGCGCTCGTCCGGTGTCATGCCGATTCGACACTCTGCGCAGAGAACACGCGGCATGGAGCAGCCCCAACTGGGCCGGTCGCCCGGCGCCCGCCCTGTGGAGGCGGGGCACTTCGTGGTGCCTGGCTGCGCACGCTCCACGGTCGACGTGGAGGTGGTTTCAGAGGTCGTAGTAGAGCTCGACCTCGTAGGGGTGCGGGCGGTTCCCGACCTCGCGGTCCTCCCGGCGCTTGCGCGCGATCCAGCGTTCGATCAGGTCGGCGCTGAAGACCCCGCCACGCAGCAGGTACTCGTGGTCACCCTCCAGAGCGTCCATCGACTCCCCGAGGGAGGTTGGCAGCGCTCGCACCTGGGCGCGCCGCTCGGCGGGCCACGAGAAGACATCCTCGTCGATGGGGCCGAAACCCAGCTCGGTTGGGTCCAGGTTGCGCTGGATGCCGTCGATACCGGCCATCAGTTGCGCCGCCATCGCCAGGTACGGGTTGGCCGTGGCATCAGGGGGTCGGAACTCGAAGCGGGCGCTCTCCGCCGCGTTCGCGTAGGACGGTATCCGCACCGCGGCGCTGCGGTTTCCCAGCGAGAATATCGCCGAGATCGGCGCCTCGAACCCGGGGATCAGCCGGCGATACGAGTTCGTCGAAGGGTTGGTGAACGCCATGACGGAACCGCCGTGGAGAAGCAGGCCGGCGATGTACGAGCGGGCGAGGGCCGAACTGGCGCCGTAGCCGTCCGGGTCGTAGCACAGGTTCCGCCCGCCTCCCCACAACTGCTGGTGGAAGTGCATGCCCGACCCGGCCTCCCCGTACAGCGGCTTGGGCATGAACGTCGCCGTCATGCCGAGCTGAATCGCCGTCATCCGGGCGACGTACTTGGCCAGCAGCACGGTGTCCCCCGCCTTGCGCAGCGGCAGCATGGGGATCTCGATCTCGCACTGACCGGGGCCGCCGACCTCGTGGTGGTGGTACTTGACGTCCACACCCATGCGCTGGAGGTGGAGGGAGATCCGCGTGCGGACGTTGAACAGGTGGTCGTGCGGGGGAATCGCGTGGTACCCGCCGTGGCGGGGAATCGAGTAGCCGCTCCCCACCTCGTGGTTGCGCCAGTCCCCCTCGCGGGACTCCACCCGGTAGCTGGCCACGTGCATGCCGTTCTCGTAGGCGACACCGTCGAACAGGTAGAACTCGAACTCCGGCCCCCACATTGAGCGGTCGCCGACGCCGGTCTCGCGCAGGTACTCCTCGGCGCGGTCGGCGATCGTCCGCGGATCGTAGGGGAAGATCTCCCTGCTCGCGGCCTCCAAAGTGGCGCAGGTGAACGACAGCGTCGGGACCTCCCAGAACGGGTCGAGGCACGCCGTGGCGAGGTCCGGTACCAGGACCATGTCTCCCGAGCTGACGCTCTTGAAGCCGACCGACGAGCCGTCGAATCCCACCCCACGCTCCATCAGGCGCGGCGTGAACCTCGCCGACGGCAGAGAGACGTGATGCCAGCGCCCCCACAGGTCGCAGAACTTCAGGTCGATCATCTCGATCTCGCGGTCACGGATGAACGCTTCGGCCTCTTCGAATGTGGAGAACATCGGCGACCTCCAACTTGTGAAGAATCGCACGAAGTGGCGTGTGGAGCAAGCGCCAGGCCAAAAAACACCGTGCCGCCCGCAGGCGGCACGGCCACTCGTCATGGATTTTCAGGCCGATCGTGCGGCGTGCGACCGCGATTCTACTGCGAGCCCAGCTCCTCGAGCACGATTCCGAGGTTCTGGGCGCCGCTCTCCTTCACGATGTCCATGAAGGCGATCACTCTGTCGTAGGGGAGATCACCGGCCGCGGCGAAGAACGTGACCTTCGACTCGCGTCCCTTGAGCACCTCGCGCAGCCGCGAACCGATGTTGCTCTCGGTGACCTCTTCCTTGTTGATGTACATCCTGCCGTCCGGCTCCAGGCGGAGAATCACCTGGTCCAGCGAGGGTGGAGGTGGCGCCGTCGACTCCAGCTTCGGGGGGACCTTGGTGTCGTACCCCATCTGCAGGATCGGGGTGATGACCATGAAGATGATCAGCAGCACCAGCACCACGTCGACAAGCGGCGTGATGTTGATGTCCGCCTTGAGAGACCCACTCGGTCCGACTGCCATTGCCATGGTCTACCTCCTCGCCACTTCGCCCGCCCGGCCCGTCCGGGCCGGGGGTACCGCCTCGCCCGGCTCAGCTCGCGCCGTGCCCGCTGTCCTTCTTGTGGGTAATCAACCCGACCTTCGTGAAGCCGGCGTCGTTGAGGAGCCGCATGACTTCACGCACTTCCTTGTACTTCAATCGCTTGTCACCCTTGACGACAATCTCCCGGCTCGGCTGGTCGGTCTTGATCTTCTTGAACTCGGCGAGCAGTTGGTTCTTCGGGATCCAGTCCTGCCCGACGAACACGCTGCCGTCCATCTTGATCGCGACCGTGAGCTGCTTCTCGTTCTCCGGGATCTTCTCCGGCCGGTTCGTCTCCGGCAGGGCAACGTCGACGCCCTTCTGCAGGAGCGGCGTGACCACCATGAAGATGATCAGCAGCACCAGGCACACGTCCACCAGCGGCGTGACGTTGATGTCGGCATTAACCGGGGCCGGCTTGACCTTCGGCTCGTGCTTGTGACCCCTCATGGGTCCCTCCAGCGCTGCGCTCCCCGTCCCGTCCCGTTCACTTGCTCACGCCGACCGCGTGCGTGCCACCGGCCTGCTTGATGAAGAAGTCGACCAGCTCCGACGCCGAGTTGCTCATCTCGACCTGGAAGCGCTCGACCTTACCCGAGAAGTAGTTGTACAGCCAGACCGCCGGGATGGCGACGAAAAGACCGAACGCCGTCGTCACGAGGGCCTCGGCGATACCCGCCGACACGGCGCCCAGACCACCCGAGCCGGTGACGGCCATGCCCTTGAAGGCGTTGATGATGCCAACCACCGTACCGAACAGGCCGACGAACGGTGCGGTCGCGCCGATGGTCGCCAGCCCGCCGGAACCGCGCTTGAGGTCGGCGGTGGTGATCAGAGTGGCGCGCTCGATCGCGCGGCGGGCCGCCTCGATCACGTCCTCACCGGTGAGCGGCGACAGCTGGCTCTCGTTCTGGAACTCGAGCAGTCCGGCGGCCACGACTTTGGCGAGGTGCGAGTGCTTGTACTTGCGCGCCGCAGCGATGGCGTCCTGCGGGCGATTCTGCTTGAGGAACTGGGTGACCTGCTTGGCGAACTCCAGCGACTGCTTCTTGGCGCCGCGGTAGACGATCCAGCGCTCCACCGCGATGGTCAGCGAGTAGATGGACATGCCGACCAGCAGGAGGGCGACCGACTTCGCGAGGAAGCCCATCGAGTTCCACAGTGCTACGGGACCGAAATCCATGACGTTCTCCTTTCGAGTGACCCGACCCTACTGAAGGGTGAAGGTGACGGTTAGGGTGTAGTAGACGGCGACCGGCCGGCCGTTCATCTCCGCCGGCCTGAACTTCCAGCGCATCAGAGCGTTCTGGGCGGCTTCCGAGAGACCCATCGGCAGGCCGCGCAGCACGCGCACGTTGGTCACGTTGCCTTCCTTGTCGATGATCGCCTCGAGGATCACCACGCCCTGGATGCGCGCCTTGCGGGCAACCTCGGGGTAGTCCGGCTGGATCCGCTTGATGACCTCGGGCGCGGAGACCGGCCCGCCGACACGGATCGGCGGCTCGTCGACCGGAACCTCGGGCGTCGGCCCGGGCACCCCACCCGGAATGCCGCCGATCACACCGCCGAGCTCACCGCCTTCGACCCCGCCTTCGACTCCGCCCTCGACGCCACCACCGGTGTTGGTCGACTGCTTCGGGATCTCGGCGGGAATCTCCTTGGGCTGCACGATCTGCGTCGGCGGAGCGATCTGCTCGACGGGCTTGGGCGCGGCGGCCCTCGGCGGCGGGGGCGGCGGCGGCGGTGGTGGTGGCGGCGCCGTATAGAAGCTCACCTGGATCGTCGGCTCGGGCAACTCCTCGACCGCCCACAACTGCGCCACGATCACGGTCAGCAGCAGTACCACGTGCACGGCGATCGCCACCGGGAACAGGTACAGCTTCAGCTTGGACTCCTGCTTCTTCTTGGTGGACTCGATGAGGGCGTCTTCGAACATTGGTCTCCCTCGCCTTGGCTCACTTCGCAGCGGCAGGCTGCCCAGCGCCGGCCTTCTGCTTGTTGCGGATCGCGAGCGCCTTGTCGCGCCACTCGTCGGCCTTCATCTTGAGTTCGTCCTGCTCCTTCGGGTCGAGCGTCAGTTTCGCCTTCTCGCGATAGAGCAGGTTGAAGTAGACCATCGCCTCCATGTAGTCGGTCTTCGAGTCAACGGCCTTTTGCGCGGCGACCAGGCCGAGATCGACGATCCTCTTCCGGTCCTCGAGCGTGACGGTCGGGTCGTTGTAGGACTTCGACCACGCCTGCGTCTGGACCGTGTAGTAGGCGGAGGGGTCCTTCGGCCTGAGGTTGTCCGCGAAGCTCAGCGCGTCCTCGAACAACCCCGCCTTGATCATCACGTTGATGATCGCGCCGTTCAGCTTGGTGTTCCCTGGTTGGTCCTGGCGCTGTTTCTTCAGATAGGCGATCGCCTTGTCGTAGCGGGCCGACGCCACCCACATGCCGACCAGGTACTCCTCGACTTTCGCGTCCTTCGGATAGTCCTTCAGGAAGCTCTGGAACGCCTCGATGGCGAGGTTGGCCATCTTGTCGTTCTCCGCCGAGGTGACGCCGGGCTTGTACAGGGCCATCGCGGTAAGGCCAACCGAACGCCAGGCAAAGGTGGCCTTGGGGTCGAGACGGAGGCCGAGCTGAAACTGCGAGAGGGCATCCTTGTACAGTTCTTCCTTGTAGAATCTGTTGCCCTTCTTGAGCTCGGCGCGCGCCTTGACCTTGTTGCACCCGGCCAGTGGAGCCAGCATCACGAGGACGCACAACGCGACGATTGGGGCTCTCCGCATGCCTTGGATCCTCCGGGATCGACCGCTCTCTGGCGCCTGACCCTTGATGCGGCTGCCGACGCCTCGACCTCCGCCCTCTCCGGCACCTAAGACGTCGCACCCACCGGAGATGGGCAGAGCGCACTATGACCCGATTTTGGAAAAAGTCAAGACCTGTTCACGGTCGGCGCGGTCGAGAGAAGTGCTTTCATGGCTGTATCTTCGTTGACGCCGCTCGACACTCTCCGGGATCCTCGCGCCGACCTCGCCCGCGCGCCCGCCCGTGCGGTGCCGGCAGCCTGCGCTCAACCCGGATCGCGCTCGGCGTTGCCGAGAACGAGCAACCGGAACACGCTCCGGAGCAACCCCGCCGCGCGTTCCGCAGTGCCCGGCCTCTCGCTTTCCCGCGGCCCGGCGACGTTGAGCACGCGCACTCCTCCGGCCACCAGCCAGACGCGGATCCGGCCGGCATCGGGTTTCCCGTCGAGATCGACGACGAGCAGCGCCCGACCCTGCCTGCGCGCCTCCCTGGCCGTCAGCGCCGTCCCGCCGCGGATCCCGCCGCGCGTCAGGATCAGCGTCGCGTCGCTGTCGCGCACGTTGAGCCTCGTGCGCTCCGGGTAGCGGGGCGTCGCGGTCTCGCGCAATGGGAAGCGGTCCGGTATCCGGCCGTCCTCGGCCCGCCTGCCGCGCGGGCACCATCCGCCGCACTCCATGCCGAGCTCCAGCGCCACCTCGAGCGCCGCACGGTCGACTCCCGTCTGCCCTCCCGACACGATCGCCAATCCCGGGCCGACGCTCGGCGGGCGATCGTCTCGGGTCACAGCGGGCGAAGCGCGTCGGCCGGCGGCAGCAGCGCGAGGCAGACGGCGAGGATGACGTAGAGCGCGAGGAGCTGGACACCCTCCAGCCAGTTGCTCTCGCCGTTCAGCGCGACGAGCCCGGTCAGGCCGACCGCGGTCGCCACCGCGATGACCTCGATCCCGGAGAACGCCAGCGTCATCGGATGGCCGAGCGGGACGGAGAGCAGCACCAGCACCGGCGTGACGAAGAGCGCCACCTGCAGGGACGACGCAAAGCACACCGACAGCGCCGCGTCCATCTTGTTGCGCCAGGCGAGGAAGATCGCCGCGGCGTGCTCGGCGGCGTTGCCGAGCACCGCCACCACCACGACCCCCATGAACACCGGCCCCAGCCCGAGCGAGTGCCCCACCTCCTCGACCGATCCGACCAGCACCTCGGACACCACGCCGGTCGCGGCGCCGGCCGCCACGAGCGTGATCACCGCGCGGCGAACGCTCCATCGCGCCGCCTCGTGCTCGTGGTCGGTGCTGAGCAGGTGGCGGTGCGTCCTCAGGGAGAAGACCAGGGCCGCCGCGTACACCGCCAGCAACACCACTGCGACCACCAACGACAGCGGCAGCGTCAGGTCCTCGCGGTGCGACAGACTGGCCAGGTGAAAGAACACCGCCGGCAACAGAAGCGCGAACACCGCCAGAGCCAAGGAGCCGAGCTGACTCTCCGCCGAGAGCGCCGAGAAGCGCTGGACCTTGAAGCGCGCCCCGCCGAACACCAGCGCCAGACCGAAGACGAGGAGCAGGTTCCCTATGATCGAGCCCGAAAGCGAGGCCTGGACGACCTCGACGAGCCCCCGCCGCAGGGCGAGCACGGCGATGATCAACTCGGCTGCGTTGCCGCACGTGGCGTTGAGCAGTCCGGCCGCAACCGGCCCGAGGCGGCCCGAGAGCTGTTCGGTCGCCTGTCCGAGCAGCGCGGCCACGGGGATCAGTGCGGCTCCGGCGAGGGCGAAGCGCAGGTAGGCCGGCCAGTGCAGGATGCCGGCGGCCACGGCGACCGGAAGCAGCAGCCAGGGTGCCACCCTCAGCGTGACTCGTACCATCGACGCGCCTCCGTCACGATCGCCACGCCGGCCGAGGTACCGAGCCGGTTGGCGCCGGCCGCGAGCATCGCCCGGGCGTGTGCGAAGGTCTTGATGCCCCCCGAAGCCTTGACGCCGACTCCGCCGGGAGCCAGCCGCCGGAGCAGCGCGACGTCCTCGATGGTCGCACCACCGGAACCGAAACCGGTCGACGTCTTGACGAAGTCGGCGCCGCCGGAGGACGCGAGGAGCACCGCCCGTCGCTTCTCGTCGTCGGAGAGGTAGCAGGTCTCGACGATCACCTTGAGCAGGCCGCCGACTTCGTGCGCCGTTTCCGCCACCGCGGCGATCTCGGCGCGGACCGCGTCGTCCTCGCCCGACTTGAGCAGGCCGAGGGAGATGACCATGTCGATCTCCCGCGCGCCGTCCCCGACGGCCCGGCGCGCCTCGGCCACCTTCGCCTCGGCGGTCGAGGCACCGAGGGGAAAGCCCGCGACCGTCGCCACCGCGACCGGGCTGCCGGCGAGCACGGCTGCCGCTTCGGACACCCACAAGGGGTTCACGCACACCGCGGCGAACCGTTCCCGCATCGCCTCCCGGCACACCCTGCGGATGTCCTCGCGTGCGGCCGTGGCTGACAGGAGCGTGTGATCGATCGAGCCGGCGAGTTCATCCACGACCTTCATCGGGCACCTCGCACGGATGGTAGCAAGAAACCACTTTCGCGGCGTGACGTATCGAGGCGAATGGACCCCGGCGCCTCGTTCGCGTTTCCCTTCAGGGGCCGGCATTGGCTGCGTCGCGTGCTCGTCGGCGGCGCGCTCGAGACCCTCCCCTTCGTCCTCGGGATCGCCCTCGTCGCAGCGTTTCTGTCCGCCGAGCGTACCGATTGGACGCTTGTCGCCTCGCTGGCGCCGCTCGCCCTCGTGTCGTTGGCGTGCCGGTTCGCGGTCCTCGGCTACCTCAGGCGCGTCGCACGCGGCATCCTGGATGGGACCCTTGCCGAACCGCCGAGCTGGGCGCGACCCGGCGCCCTCGTCGTCGACGGGCTTTCGCTCTGGCTCGTCTCGCTGGCCCTGTGGCTGCCGGCCCTCGTCGTGGCGGTCACCGCCGTGGCGTTGGCGACGCTCGCGGGTTCGACTGAGGCGGTGTGGCTCCCCGCCGTCCTCGCCGGCGGCCCGGCGGCGCTGGCCACGGTCTTCCTGCTCCCGGCGTGTCTGCTCGCGGCGGTGGAAGGTGAGAGCGTCGCGCTGGCCCTCGACCTGCGCTCCGCGGCCGCCCGCATCGCGCGAACGCCCGGCAGCTACACGGCGGCCTGCGCCTTTGCGCTCGCCACGGAGGTGCTGGCCCACTTCGGGCTGCTGCTCCTCGTCGTCGGCCTCCTCGTCACTCGCTTCGCCGCCCACGTCATGGCGGTGCACGCCTTCGCGAGCGCGTGGCGTTCGATGCCCGCACCCGCGGCGGAGGGCATCCCGGACTAAGGCGCGTCGGCGAGCGTCACGGCGGCGTCGAGCACGACCCGTCCGATCGCCTCCATGGTCTTCGGAGTGATCCACCACAGTGTGTCGTCGCCCGTGTGGTAACCGCGGTGGGTGCCGCCGGACCCGAAGAGCGAGACCGCTGGTATGCCGGCGGCCTGGAACGGGCCGTGGTCCGCCCGCGGCTCTCCCGAGGAGCGGCCCGCCTTCAGACCCATTCCCGGCTGGCGTCGATCCCGGGCGGACTCGAGAGCCGCGAACAACTCGGGGAAGTTCATCCCTCCGGAGACGAAGGCCCCGTTGCCGGCGCCGACCATGTCCAGGTTGTACGCCGCCACCGGCCGCCCGATCGAAGCAGGGAGTCCCGCCGCGTACCTCCTCGACCCCAGGAGCCCGCTCTCCTCTCCACCGAACAGCACGAACACCACCGCGCGGCGCGGCCGTGGCTGGAGGCGTGCGGCGGCGCGGGCGATCTCGAGCACCGTCGCCGAACCCGAGGCGTTGTCGTCGGCGCCGGGCAGCAGCTCTGGCCAGTCGCCGCAGTGATCGAGATGGGCCCCTACGAGGACGTACCGCCCCGCGTGGGCGGGATCGCGGCCGGGGAGCACGGCGATCACGTTGGCCCCCTCGGACTGCCAGGGTGCGCGCGCCGTGACCGCCAACCTGACTTTCCGGCCGGTCGCCACCGAGGCCACGCCTCCCAGGCTCAACACCCTGCGCAGTTCCTCGAGCGCGACCTTGCGCGGGGCGAGAAGCCGGTCGGCGAACTCGGCGCTGATCCCGGCCATCGGAAGGTCGGCGACCGGCACACCGTTGGGGTTGGCGATCGCCGACTCGGCGAACAGGAAGCCGGTTGCGCCGTGCGCCTTGGCGTTGGCCGACCTCGCTCTGTGCGAGTCGTGCGCGGTCCAGTCGCGACCGTCTTGTGGGGCGCCGCGCACCGTCATGACCACCTTGCCGCGCACGTCCAGACCGGCGTAGTCATCCCTGCCCATGTCGAGCGCCGTGATCCCGTAGCCGACGAACACCACTTCGGCGGTGACCTCGCCGCTTCCGGAGAACAGCAGCGGCATGTAATCGGTGCCGCGCTTCAGTTCCTGTGACGGCGAGCCCTCCTCGACCCATTCCATGAGCGCGGAGTCGATGCGGGTCAGGGTGACGGGGAAGCGCTGCAGGAAGTCGGGGTGCTCGACAGGCGGCTCCAGGCCGGCGACGCGGAACTGCTCCGCGGCCCAACGGGCCGCCGCGTCGAAACCCGGCGTTCCCGTCAGGCGACCGGCGAAGTCGGGCGCCGTCAGCCGTTCAACGCCTGCGTACGCGCCGGCGGCCGTGACCGCGCGCGCGGCCGTCTCGATCGTCGGACCGTCCAGGGCGAAGACGGCCGACGCGAACGTCAGGGACAGGCATACGAGGACTCTGGACATGATCCCCCCTGGGCCATCGGGCGTGACTACTGCGAATCGGCCCCGCCCGCGGCGAGCCGGCGCCACCACCGCGGAACGGCGTCGGGCGGCAACGTCTCCTGGAGGCCGCGAGCGAGATCGCGCAGCGCCACGACTCCGGCCGCCAACTCGTCGTCGCCGAGGATCGCGACCGCCGCGAGGCCGTCCTTGTCGGCGCGCTTGAGGGCCGCGCGCAACGTGCGCCCGGAGACCTCGACCTCGACCGGTACGCCGGCCCGCACCCACTCCCTGGCCACGACCAGACAACGATCGCGGGCAGACTCGCCGAGGGGAACAATGTACAGGCGCGCCCGGGTCAGGGTCTGTTCGCGGAACGAC
Source organism: Acidobacteriota bacterium (assembly GCA_040754885.1). Classification (GTDB taxonomy): domain Bacteria; phylum Acidobacteriota; class Thermoanaerobaculia; order Thermoanaerobaculales; family Thermoanaerobaculaceae; genus JBFMCD01. The sequence goes on along the minus strand of JBFMCD010000126.1, from coordinate 26,220 downwards.
TCCGGGAGCACGTCGATGAGGCGGTCCTCGCCGATCGCGAAGCCGACGCCCGGCACCGCCGGCCCGCCGAGATCGCTGATCAGGCGATCGTAGCGGCCGCCGCCGCACAAGACCGTGTTCGAGCCCAGCCGGGGCGAAACGACCTCGAAGACGGTCCTCAGGTAGTAGTCGAGACCGCGCACCAGCCTCTCGTTGCGCCGGTGCGGCACGCCCAGCCGCTCGAGGTGGGCCTCGACCGCCCGCACGTGCGCGCGACTCTCCTCCGAAGCCACGGCGTCGAGCGGCGGAACCGCGGCCGCGACCGCCTGGCAGCTCTCGACCTTGCAGTCCAGGACCCGCAGCGGGTTGTCGTCGAGCCGTCGCCGGCAGTCTGCGCACAGGTCGGCACGCCGCGAATCGAGTGTCGTCCGGATGACCTCCTGGTACCGGGAGCGGTCCGCCGGATCGCCGAGGTTGTTGACGTGGACCACGGTGTCGTCGAACCCGAGGCGGACCAGCAGTTCGTGGAGCGCGAACAGCACCTCGGCGTCGGCCAGCGGCGTTTCCGCTCCGATCGTCTCGAGCCCGATCTGCGCGAACTGCCGGTACCGCCCGCGTTGCATCCGCTCGTAGCGGAACATCGGTCCGATGTAGTAGAGGCGGAGCGGATGGGAGAGGTCGTGCAGCCGGTTCTCGATCCAGGCCCGGGCGACGCCCGCCGTTCCCTCGGGGCGCAGCGTCAGCGAGCGTTCCTTGCGGTCGGCGAAGGTGTACATCTCCTTGTGCACGATATCGGTGGTCTCGCCGACCGAACGGACGAACAGTTCCGTCGCTTCGAACAACGGGGTGCGGATCTCCTCGGCACCGAGCGCGCCGAACACGTCGCGCGCCACCTCCTCGACCTTGCGCCAGAGTCGGCTCTCGGGAGGGAGGATGTCGCGCGTCCCGCGCGGACGCTGGATCACGAGCGTTTCTCCCAGTCCGCGGGATCGTCGAGGTCCTCCTCGTCGTCCGCGGCCAGATACCGCCCTTTCAGTTCCAGGTACACGCCGACGCCGCGACGGACCTGCGCCAGTTCCTCCTCGGTGACGTCGCGACGGACCTTCGCCGGGACACCCGCGGCCAGCGAGCGCGGAGGGACGACCATGCCCGGAGGGACGAGCGCACCGGCTGCCACCACCGCCTCCTCTCCGACCACGGCGCCGTTCAAGACCGTCGACTGCATCCCGATCAGCGCACCCTTCTCCACGCGGCAGCCGTGCAGGATCGCCGTGTGTCCGACGGTGACGTCCTCGGCGATCACGGTCGGCGCGTCCGGAGAGTCGACGTGGATCGTCACGTTGTCCTGAATGTTGGACCGCGCACCGATGCGGATCGACTCCAGATCGGCGCGCAACACCGCTCCGTACCAGACGTTGACGTCGTCGGAAAGCTCCACGTCGCCGACGACCACGGCCGTCGAGGCGACGAACACGCGGGCACCGAACCTCGGCCTCGTACCTCCATACGGCCTGATCCGCATCGCCGTCCAGCCCCCTTTCCGTGGCCGGGGCACGCTAACACAGCGATTCGGGACCGGCAACGGACCCCGAGGCTAAGTCCGTCAACCACATGAATCTGTGGAACACGGGCCGGACAGTGGGGGGGCGACGGCAAAACACCACCCCTCGACATACGCAACATCAATCAGATCAATTACTTATGATGTAGCACTGAAACCAGTGCAGGTTGCACAACCCCTTGTAGAATGGCACCTTGGACACCACCGGTCGGCCTTTTCCGCAGAGTTTTCCGCAGAAACTGTGGAAACTTCACTGGGACTTCACTGGCCAGTCGGAGGGAACCCGCCAGGTCCCTTGACGGAGCACGATCACACGCGTACCCGTGGCGTCGAGAAGCGTGGATGCCGCGCCTCCCGGCGTCGTGCCGCCGTCGAGCAGGAGATCCAGTTCGCTCCCGATCGAGGTCGCGATCGCGGCGGGATCAACCTCCGGCGGTGTGCCCGAGCGGTTCGCCGATGTCGCGGTCAACGGCCCGACGCGCTGCAGCAGCGACCGCAGCAGCGGCGCATCCGGAACCCGGACCGCCAACGTCGAGTCGCCTGCGGGGAGGGCACGACGGGCCGGCAACACGACGGTGAAAGCAGCCGGCCACGCCGCGCGCAACCGTTCGCGGTGGTGGGGAGGAACTTCGACCAGCTCTTCGAGCTGTTCCAGCGAGCCGCCGACGACGAGCAGGAGTTTCGACGACTCCCGCCCCTTGACTTCGTACACGCGCCGGACGGCGACCGCGTCGCACGGGTCGACGGCGAGCCCGTAGTACGTCTCGGTCGGGATCGCGGTCACGCCGTGGCGGACGCGGACCTCGCGCAGCGCTTCAGCCGCCGCCGGCAGGTCGCGGGGAGCGCGGAGAGAAAGACGGAGTGTCACCGTTCACGCAACAGTTCACGGGCGTGCTGGCGAGCGGCCGGCGTCGACGGTCCTCCGCCGAGCATGCGCACGATCTCCTCGACCCGTTCGTCGCCCTCGACGCGCCTCACGCTCGTGACCGTGCGTCCACGCCGCGCGCTCTTCGAAACCACCAGGTGCGCCGACGCGCGGGCGGCGACCTGGGGGAGGTGCGTCACCACCAGAACCTGATCGCGCCTGCCCAGCTCGGCGAGCAACTCGCCGAGATCCTCGGCGACGCGGCCACCGATTCCCGCATCGACCTCGTCGAAGAGCAACGCCAGCGCGTCGGGACCGGAGCGCTCGCGGAGGACCGTCCTGATTGCCAGGTGGACACGCGACAACTCTCCTCCCGAGGCGATCCGGGCCAGCGGCCTGAGGTCTTCCCCGGGGTTCGAAGAGATGACGAGTTCCCCCTCGTCGATGCCGTCAGGACCAGGCTCGACCGCCGCGCCCTCCACCCGCAGGCGACCGCCGGATGCCGCGCGCCGGACCAGACGCAGCTCGAGCCTCGCCTTGGCCAGGCCGAGCCGGGCGACGACACCGACGACCTCGCGGGCGAATGCGCGTGCCGACTCCGTGCGTCGCTCGGACAGCTGCAGGGCTCTCTCCGCGTACCGCTCGCCAAGCTCCGCGTCGAGCGCCTCGAGCCTGGCGATGTCGTCCTCGACCCCCTCGAGGCGCTCTCGCTCCCGCCGCAGCGACTCCTGGTGCTCGAGCACGGCTTCGATCGTCCCACCGTACTTCCGCATCAGGCGCTCCAGCGTCGCCAGCCGCTCCTCGACCTCCTCGAGTCTGCGTGGATCGACCCTGACCCGGTCCTGGAGCCGGCTCAACTCGTTCTCCGCGTCCTCGGCGAGGACACGAGCCTGATCGAGCGCCTCCGCGCTGTCACCGAGGGCGAGGCCGAGGGCCGTCAACTCGCGCACCGCCCGAGCCGCGCGGGCGAGTGCGATCGCTCCGCCCTCGCCGCCGAGTTCACCCCGCGCCCCCGCGAGGAGTTCGGCGATGCGCTCGCCGTGGCGCAGCAGCGCCCGCTCCTCTGCGAGGTGCTCCGACTCTCCGGGTTCCGGATGGACGGTAGCGATCTCCTGCGCCTGAAAGGCGATCACGTCGAGGCGGTCGCGGCGGCTCGCCAGGGAGCGGCGCTGCGCGTCCAACCGTTCGTCGTTCCGGCGCCACGCATCGAACGCCGCGCGCACCTCGTCGCGCAGATCACCCAGACCGCCCGCCGCGTCGGCGAGCGCGAGGTGGGTGGCGGGGTCGGCCAGGCCGCGCTGTTCGTGCTGGCCGTGCACGGCCAGCAGGGCCGGAGCCAGCCGCTGCAGGGAGCCGACGGTGACCGGGACATCGTCGATCCACGCCCGGGACCGGCCGGCGGACGTGACCTCGCGCCTGACCGAAATGTCGTCGCCGGCGGTGACTCCCAGCTCGTCGAGGAGCGCTCGCGCCGCCGGCGCCCGCGGCGTCTCGAAGCGTCCCTCGACGAGGAGCCGCTCGCGACCGCCTCGCACCTGTCCCGAGTCCGCGCGCTCGCCGGCGAGGAGCTGCAGGGACTGGACGAGCAGGGACTTCCCGGCGCCGGTCTCGCCGGTCAGGACCACGAACCCGGCCGGCAGCTCGAGGCGCACGGCCTCGATGATCCCCAGGTCGCAGACTTCCAGCTCGCGGAGCATGCCCCCGCGATGCTAGTCCCGACTCGAAACGGGGTCAACGAGCGAGCCGGCGACCGCGAGCGAGAGGCGGTCCGGGTCAATCCGTCGGCGCAGCGCGTCGGCCACGGCCTCGCGGGTGATCGCCAGCACCTGATCAGGCAAGGTGTCGAGCGAGGAAACGGGCAACCGGTGGCGGGCGAGGCGCGCCAGCTCCCTCGCCATTCCCGACGGCACGGCCAGGCCGACGCGGTACGAGCCCGCCGTGGCCTCCCGTTCGTCGCTCAGCTCGCCTTCGTCGGGACCCTCGTGAACCAACCTGGCGATTTCCTCCCTCGCGAACGCCACACCCCGGTCGAGATTGGCCGGAGAGAGCGACATCGTCACGGCCCACGGACCGTCGACCAGTCCCGCGCCGAAGTACCGGGAGATCACCCCGTACGTCAGACCCTCGCTGTCGCGCAGTCTCCTGCCCAGGCGCGAGGACAGCGTCGAGTGCCCGAGCACGGAGTTGCCGAGCATGGCCGGCAGGAAATCCTCGTCGCGCCGGCGCAGGTTGCCCGGCTGGCCGAGCAGGACATCGAGGTTGGGCTTGTCGGGCATCGCGTCCCGCGACTCGCCGGGCGTGGCGTCGGCGAAACCCGTCCTGGGTATCTCGGGCGGTTCGGCCACTCCTCCCGCCCAACCGCGCAAGAGCGTCTCGAGACGCACCGCCACCTCACCGGGATCGAAGTCGCCGACCAGCGCGAGCACGAGCGAGGCCGGCCCGAACAACTTCCGGTGCGCGCGCTCCACGTCGTCCCTGCCGACCGACTCGAGGTCGCGCCGCCGCTCGCCGACGTCCCGGCGGAAGTGCGGATGGCCAGGCGGGTAGACCAGCCGGGAGAACGCTTCGAACGCCCGAGTGAACGTGTCCTCCTGAGCGTGGGCCAGTTCACCCAGTCGGAGCTGTCTGAGCTTCTCCAGCTCCTCCGCGGGAAACACGGGATCGCGCAACAGTTCAACAGCGAGCGCGAGCACCAGATCGAGGTGGCGCGCGAGGCAACGCCCGCCGACGAAAACCTCCAGCGGGTTGAAACTCTCGCCGGAGACGTCAAGTTCGATGCCCCGATCCTCGAGGGTGCGCGCGATGGTCAGGCGATCGCGTCCGCGCGTGCCCCGCTCGAGCATGTCGGGGACGAGGGACGCCGCAGTCCACTCGGATCGGTCGAGCAGCGCGTGGCCGGCGAGCATCGACCCCTGCAGGTGCACCGACTGCTGCCCGCGCCTGGGCAGGAGCAAGGCCCGCACCCCCCCCGGCATGTCGGCCTCGACGACCTGGCTGGAGAGCCGGGACGTGTAGCAGCACGGGCGCGGCCCGCCGATCGCGACGCGCGCGCCGCCGTTCGCGCCGTTTCGCGGTACGAACCAGCCGGCGGTGACGCAGTCGTCGAGCAGGACCTCGCGGGCGACCCGGACCACGTCCTCGTTGGTGACGGCCCGTATCCGGTGCGGATAGTCGAGGTAGAAGCGCCAGTTGACCGCGGCCACCGCCTCCGCCAGCGCCGCCGCGATCTGGGCCGGCGAGTCCCGGTGGTACGCCGTCTGCGCCTCAACCTGGACCTTGGCCCGCTCCAGCTCCTCGTCCCGCAACCCGTCGCGAGCGATGCCGGCAACTTCCTGACGGATCGCCTCCTCGATCTCGGCGTGGGAGACGCCAGGGTTGAGCGCGGCGAACACCTGCAGCAGCCCCGGGTCGCGCAACTGCCAGGCGAAGGCGTGGCTGTCCATGCACCGCCCGGTCTCGACGAGCCGCTGGTAGAGGCGCCCTGTAACGCCGCCGGTGAGGGCGTCGGCCAGCACCGCCAGCGGGTAGGTGTCGGGGTGAGCCGCCTCCGGAGTGCGCCACCCCAGGGAGACCCACCCGACTTCCCCGGCGCGCCGGATGACGAACCGCCGCTCCCCCTCCTGGGCGGGCTCGGCCGTGACCCGCTGGTCGATCACGTGAGGCGCCCGGGGCAACGGCCCGAGATGCCGCTCGACGAGGTCGAGGGCCCCTTCGCGATCGTACCCACCGACGAGGATCAGCGTCGCGTTGTCCGGGTGGTAGAACGTGTCGTAGAAGCGGCGCAGCTTGTCTATCGTGGCGCTCTCGATGTCGGCTCTCCAGCCGATCGTCGGGTGGTGGTAGGGGTGCTCGCGAAAGGCGGTCGCGAAGGACTGCTTGAGCAGCGCGTCGAAGGGGTCGTTCTCGCCGCGCTCGAACTCGTTGCGCACGACCGTCAGCTCCGACGCGAGGTCGTCTGCACGCAACAGCGCGTACCGCATCCGGTCGGCCTCGAGCTCGACCGCCAGCTCCAGGTGTTCCACGGGCAGCGTTTCGTAGTAGTTGGTCCGGTCCAGCCACGTCGTCGCGTTGAACGACGCCCCGACGCGCTCGAGGGTTCGCGCCACCGGCCTGCCCTGGCGCGGGTCGAACTTCCGCGACCCCTTGAAGAGAAGGTGTTCGAGCAGGTGCGTGGCGCCGGTGTGCCCGACCGCCTCGTTGCGCGAGCCCACGTGATAGACGATGCACAACGAGGCGACCGGCACCGAGGCGTCCGGAAGCAGCAGCACGCGCAGGCCGTTGCTCGCAAGCTCCGCCTCCTCGAGTTCCCCTTCGCGGGCGACGACGCGAAACGACTCCCCCATGGCGGCCCCCACCAATCCTCGGCGAGCCTCGCGCTGCCGTGCCTCCACTCGCCGCTCGGATCGAATCGCTATCATACCCGCCATGATCGATCTCCGTTCGGACACGGTGACCCGACCGACGGCGGCGATGCGGCAGGCCATGGCCGCCGCCGAAGTCGGCGACGACGTCTACGGCGAGGACCCGACCGTCAACCGCCTGGAGGAACTGGCGGCCGAGAGGCTTGGGCGCGAGGCCTCGATCTTCGTCCCGACCGGGACGATGGGCAACCAGATCGCCGTGCACCTGCACACCCGCCCCGGCAGCGAGGTGGTCATCGAAGCCCGCGGGCACATCTTCAACTTCGAGATGGGCGCCATGGCCGTGTGGTCCGGCGCCCTGCCCAGGCCGATCCCCACTCCCGGCGGTCTGCTCGAGCCGGAGCAGGTCGAGGCCGCCGTCAACCCCGCCCTCACCTATCGGACGCCCACGCGCCTGCTCTGCCTGGAGAACACTCACAACCTCTGGTCGGGTTTGCCGATGGACGGCGAGAGGACGCGGGCGCTGGTTGCGGTCGCTCGCCGTCACGGCCTGCGCGTTCACCTCGACGGCGCGCGCATCTTCAACGCCGCGGCGGCACTCGGCACGAGCGCCGCGAAACTGGCGCGGGAGTGCGACACGGTGATGTTCTGCCTGTCGAAGGGCCTCGCCGCCCCGGTCGGCTCGATGCTCGTCGGCGACGCCGACGTCATCGGCGAGGCCCGCCGCGTCCGCAAGCTGTTCGGCGGCGGCATGCGCCAGGCCGGCGTGCTGGCGGCCGCCGGCGTCGTCGCGCTCGAGCAGATGACCGACCGGCTGGTTGACGACCACGCCACGGCCCGCCTGCTCGCGCACGGCCTCGCCGAGCTGCCCGCCGTCGATCTCGATCCCGAGTCGGTGCGCACCAACATCATCGTCTTCCGTCTGCGCGACGACCGCTTCCCGGCACGGCACGGCCAGTCTCCGGCGGCGAGATTCGTCAACGGCATGCGCGAGAGGCAGGTGCTGTGCGGCGCGTTTTCGGCCACGGAGGTTCGGATGGTGACCCACTACCACATCGGAACCGCAGACGCGCGGACTGCGCTATCTGACGCGCAGGCCGTCCTGGCGCAGTGACGATACGCGCCCGACCGACCGCCTCGGCAGCGCGCCGCCCGTCGAGATCCGCCCGAACCGCGTCGCGCTACGCGGCCTGTTCTCCTTGCGACGGACGGTCCGTCGCGGCGCGCCGGAACGCGTAGAAGACCAGTCCGAGGCAGAGCACGAACACAGCGAGGAAGAGCAACAGCGCGCCCCACTGGGTCGCGACCGTCACTTGCTCGTCCGCCCTCGCCTCAGACAGGTAGAAGTCCCTCAGTTGGTGCCGTGTGACGACCATGACCACGATCGCGCCGACGATGAGCTCCGCGACCCGGCGCACCTTCGCAGCCTGGGCGAGCGGGTCGGTGATCTGGGCCAGCACGACGAGCAGCACGACACCGGCGAGGATCCCCAGCGTGAGCGGGACCATCGTTGCCGCGCCGCCGCGCATGAACGACCTGAGCACGTCCTCGGGGAGGGCGAAGAGCAGCCAGAACCCGTCCGCGAGCTGGAGCATCGTGGTCACCAGCGCTGCCTTCAGTCCGTACCCCGCCATCGACCTGCTGGTCGCGGCGTCGGCGCCCCTCGCCGCGCGCCGCACCGCCACGAACGCGAGCATCACGCCGGCCATCGCGACGGCGGCGAGCACGAAGTGCAGGAAGCGCGGAAGGAAGGTCGGATCGGCGAGCGCGGACCAGGCCCGGTCGGCGACGCCCTGCCAGCGCGCCGGTCGCAGGTGCAGAAGGTTGACCGTCACCTGGATCGCGGCGATCGCCAGGAAGCAGAGCGCCTCCACGCCCAGGATCGCCGTGGCCGGTTTGCCGTCGCGCAGCCGGTACTTGGCCACGTAGTTGAGGTAGTACCCGGCGAGAAGCAACCCGAGCATGCCGAACCACGCCCAGGCGACCAGGATCGTGGCCGAGTAGAAGAACCGTCCGAACAAGACCTGCATGAACAGCAGCGGCGCGATGCCGAAGGTGATGGCGAACGAGATCGCCCACGAGTTCGCGGCGACGAAGAAGCCCTGCGTTTCCCGTCCTCCGGTCCTCGGCCCGGCCAGCGCCGCCAGGATCGACCCGCCGAGCACGGCGTTGACGAAGAGGAGGTGAACGAGGAAGGTCACGACCCAGAGGAGGTGGAACAGCCATGGGGGCCCGGGCAGCGGCGCCGGATCAAGGGCGGGGACCAGGTTAGTTGGCACGAGCCACCTCCTCGGTGTGCGATGGCTGAAGACCGATCAGGTACGCCTTGAGCGCCTCGACTTCCTCGTCGGTCCCGACCAGTGGCGGCATGAGCGGGTAGTCGAGCTTCTCAGTCGCGACCGGTCCGTCCCCCTGCGTGAACGCCTCGCCCTGGGCCCGCAGCGTCCCCAGAATCCCGCCGAGCATGTCCTCGTCCACCGTCGCGACCAGCGGCCGGATCGCCAGATAGCCGTCGAGGGTGTGGCACGACGAGCACTGAGCGCGAAACACGGCGCGTCCCTTGCCGATCGTGGTGCCGTCGTCCTCCCGCGCCGCCCACACCGCCTTGGACAGGATCCCCTTTTCGTTGAGCGAGGCGATCTCGCCGACCAGGATGCCGTTGGAGAACATGTGGTCGCGGATGACGAACGGTTTGCGGCTCCCCTCACGGAGCCGCTCGTAGCTGCCGAAGAAGCCGGCGGCGAGGATCAGCGCGATCGCCGCGACCGGCCAGCGTTGGGCACGCGGCAGCAGCAGGGTCAACAGGGCGAAGGCCAGGTACGCGGTCAGCAGCCACAGCGCCAGCGAGCGCGTCGCCGCGAGCGTCGCCAGAAGCGGAGTGTCCCCGCCGAAGATGGTCCGCACCGAGTCCGGCAGCGCCGCCTCCCACCATCGGTACCCGCCGTAGGCGATCAGGATTCCCGCGACCTGGTAGCCGGCCATGAGCCGGGTCAGGCGGGCGCGCGCCGAGAGTTCGGCCTCCCGGAGCGCCGAAAGGGCCATGAAGGCGCCGGCCAGGAACAGGCAGATGCCGGTGCGCAACACCAGTCCGGGCGCGTACGTCGGATTGAAGATCCCATCCCAGAACGAGCGTGTCTCGAGCCACCGCCCGGGGGTGAGCATGAACGAGATGATCCCCTGGATGATGACCAGCGACATGAACGCGGCGAACGCGTAAAGCCAGCCGATCACGACGTGGGCGCGCGGGCGGATCTTCTCCCACGTCGCCCAGTAGAGCAGGGCCGTGGCGACCTCGAGGATGAAGAAGCCCCACTCCGCGGCCCACCCCCAGACGAACAGATGGATCAACGACGACGTGGCCGCCGGCTGCACCAGTCCGATCGTCACCCAGATGCCGACGCCGCTGATCGCGCCGAACACGGTCGAGACCAGGATCAGCATCAGCGACGAGCGCTTCGCCAGCCCGCGCAGGGTCGGGTCGCCGCGACGGATCGCAAGCGTTTCGGTCACGGCGATGGCGATACCGCCGCCGACCGCGAAGTGCGAGACGATGACGTGCGCGATCGCGACGATCCCGATGAGCACCCCGCCGCCCATGGCCAGGTCCCAGATCGGGTAGTCCATGTGGGTTCCCTCCGCGCCTCAAGGATACCTCGCGCTCCGGTCCGACATCAGTCGAAGGGGAATCGCGGCGTGGCGCGGCGGCCCCGGGGACCGGTGCACGGCGCACGAGCGGCGCCGCGGCGCAGGGACCTCGATGGTCGAGGGGAGCGAGCTGAGCGCACGCAGCAAAAGGTCCGCTACCGGCTGCGCCGGGTGGAAGAACAGGGCGAGCCTCACGCCGCAATGCCACCCAAGGAACGGGGCCGCCCGCAGGCGGCCCCGAGGACAGCGTCGTGTGGCGCGGGTCAGGGAGTTGCGATCTCGACCATGGCGTCGTGCTCCGGAATCTCGCGGTTCACCTGCGGCCGCACGACCCTCGCCGGGTGCAGGTGCGCCGTTTTCGCCTCCGGAACCAGGACGCCGAGCAGGCTCTCGAACGCCTCGAGGCTGAACACCGTGTCGGCCGCCTGGACCGAGGTCACGGACTGCGCGGAGAGCAGGTAGTCGCGCAACTGGACCTCTGGGATCTCAGAGCCGAACTGCTCGTTGATGAACTTCACGAGCTCGTTGGCGATCACCGCGTACCCGAGGGTCTGGGCGTGCACGCCGTCGTAGGAGAACAGTCCCCCGGTGAGGAACGACGAGGTCAGCCGGATCCCCCCGACGATGTAGCCGTGCGCGCCGATGTCGGTGAACAGCGCGTTGAAGTCGAACATCTTGGCGCCGACGCCCTGCGCCACCGCCGCGATGATCCCGTTGATCTCGGCGGTACGCGCCTTGATCGCCGCCACCTCCGCGGCGCGCAGGATGACACCGGCGTGCAGGCCGGTCTGGTCGATCGATCCCTCGGGGAGCGGCTTCTGCGGCGACAACCCGTACCCCTGCGCGATCAGCGCGCTGGCGCTCAGCGTCAGGTAGTCGCCATCGGTCAGCTGACCCGCCTCGCCGATCAGGTACAGCTTCTGGCCCTGGGGCGTGAAGACGTACGGCTTGACCGTGGTGACGAACGGGACGGTGGTGACGTCGGGGACGTTGAGGACCACGATGCCGGCACTCGGGCGCATCTGCCGGATCGCGCCGAGCAGCGTCGTGTACTGCGTCTGGAAGTCCGCCTTCGGAGTGAGCGTCACGCCGTCGAGAGCGACGCCGCTCAGGGCTGCGCCGAGCACGTCGTTGTTCCCGATCCACACCGTGTAGAACGTCCCCTGCGCGCCGATCGCCTGCTTGTACGCCTCGTTGGCGTTGTCGCGCAGGACCAGGTCGTACATCAGCGTCGCGGCGGTCGACTGACCCGTCGCCAACCGCATGATGTCGCCCTTCTTGGTGAGCAGATCGTTGGTCTTGGCTCCGGGGATCCCGAGGTTGTTGTACGGTCCGACGAGCGTCGCGTTGAGGGGCATGCCCTGACCCGGCTTCGGGGTGAGCGTCGGTACGACGGAACCGCCGACGACGCTGAGCTTCTTCAACTCGAGGTAACCGACGCCCGCCGCGCCGCCGAACCCCGGGTTCGACACGAGCGGCTGCTGGAACGTCCCCGGCATGTCGAACTGATGGGCGAGGATGGCCGGGAACGAGTGCTCCTGATAGAGCTGGGCCAACGCGCCCGAGGCGTAGCCGGCGGTCAGGCTGTCGCCGACCGCGACGTACTTGGAGGTGTCCACCTGGGCCGCCGCGGGGCCGGCAAGAGCCAGCAACGCGACGACTACGAGCATGGTTCTCGTTGCCTGTCTCATCGTCGCCCTCCTAGAACCTGTACGTGAGCGAGACACCAAACAGGTACGCCTTGGTGTCGTAGGTGCCGTTGAAGTTGTCGTGGTCCTGGCCCTCGGTTGAGCGCTCCTCGAACGGCAGATAGAGGAACGAGCTGTCGACGCGAATCTTCTTGCTCATGTCCCACGAGAAGCCGACGCTGTAGCCGTCGCGGTCGGCGTCTGGGAGCAGTGGGGAAACCGACGCGGTGGGCACGGGCGTCGGATCGTAGAGGTAGCCGAGCTGATACGCGAAGGTCGGCGACACCCGGTGCTCAAAGCCGAAGCGGTGCGTGGTCTTGTCCTCGTAGTCCTCCTCGCGCACCGACGATAGATCGGGACGCCCCTCGATGGTGATAGGCAGCTCCGCGAAGCTCGACCAACCGACCTGGACCGCGTCGTAGGCGAGGGTGAACTTCTCGTTGCTCCACGCGATGCCGAAGCGCAACTCCTCGGGGTAGGTGACCAGAGTCTGGCCCGGGACGTTCTCGGCGAACGGCAGCAACCCGGCGACGATCGCGTCGAAGTCCGGGTAGCCGGTCTGGTACTGGATGAACGAGGCCTCGGCGTTGGTGTACTCCATCTCCACTTCGGAGCGGTAGCTGGCCCCGAAGGAGAAACCGGCACCGAGCTTGGCGAGGAACGCCGCGTTGTAGCCCAGCGCGGTTTCCCACTCGGTGCTGTAGAGATGCACTTGGCCGACGTCGTCCACCTGCTGGGTGTAGGGGTTGATCACGCCTATGCCCTTGGTCAGATCGACCTGGGAGATGAACAGGTCGGCGCCCACCGCGATCGCCACCCTGTCGCCAAGACGATAGGCGATGTTCGGATTCAGGTTGAAGACCTTGAGGTCGATCCTCTTGGTGATGTAGCGACCCGCGTAGTCGTCGGGCCACCACGTGCCGAGTCCGAAGGGCGAGTAGAACGACACGCCGTAGTGGAAGTTGCCCCCCAGGTGACCGGCCATGTGACCGTGCAGCGGGTAGAAGATCTGATCCTCCATCTTCGCCTTGTAGCCCGCTCCTGGATAGGGGTCGTCACCGGTGAACTCGCTGGTCTCGGTGATCAGGTAGAAACCGCCCAGGAACTGCGTCCCCTCGAGGAACGCCAGGCCCGCCGGGTTGTAGTACCCGGCGCTCGGGTCGTCGGCAGTCGCCACGAAGGCCCCGGCCATGCCCACGGCTCGCGCGCCGTTCTCGAAAAGCGCGAAACCGTTGGCGAGGGCGAGCGCGGGCATCACGGCCACCACTCCCCCGATCAACAACCGCCTTGCCATGTGCATTGTCCCCTCCTCTTCGTTCTGAGGCCCTCTCGCGACGGGTCGTTGCCGACACTGTAGTGAGCCAACGTTCACCCGTCAACGGTTCGGCCCCCTTGCGGGGGCCTGCACATCTCACCGCACTTCAAGAGAGGTGGAGGAGGAGGCTACTACGCCAATCTCGGCTCGCCACGATCCCGTCGCAGTGACTGGGATCACGGGGACCGCCGCCGTCTGACGAGGTCAGGAGGCCGCGACCCTCCGGACGACGACCAGGGTCCTGTCGTCGTGCGCCGGCTGTCCGGCAGTGAACGATGCCACGTCCTGGAAGACGCGATCCACGAGCGAATCGAGAGGAGCAGTCCGGTTTTCCACGGCTAGCGATACCAGACGTTCGACTCCGTAGTCCTCTCCAGTGGTCGCGGACGGCGCCTCGGAGAAGCCGTCGGTGTAGAGGACAAGTAAAGACCCCTCATTGAGTTCGGTTGTCGCCGTGTCGTAGGCGACCCCGGGTAGCAGTCCGAGGGGAGGTCCGGACGAGTGCAGGAGTTCGCTCGTGCCGTCCCCCTTCACCACGATCGAGGGGTTGTGACCGGCCGAAACGTACGACAGCCGTCCTCCCGATCCCAGTACGCCGACGAAGAGCGTGGCGAACTTGTTCTCCGGTGTCGTCGCCAGGAGGTGCAGGTGAAGCTGCGACGCGAGGCTGTGGACGTCGCTGCAGGAGCGGGCGAGCAAGCGGACCGCCGCCTGAAGTGACGACGCCATCAATGCCGCCGGAACTCCCTTCCCCGTGACGTCCCCCGCGAGGATGACCAGCCCTCCGGGCGTCTCGACCAGGTCGTAGACGTCGCCCCCGACGTGCCGGCACGGCTCGGTGCGCGCGGCGATCTCGAAACCCGGCGGGGCGGTGAATCCCCGCGGCAGCAGCTCCCGTTGCACCGCCGCCGCCACCTCGATCTCGCGTTCGAGCAGCCGGCGATCCATGTCCTCCTTGTGAAGGACGGCGTTCTCCAGGGCCACGGCGGCCTGTGAGGCGAACAACTGGAGTGTCTCCGCGTCGGTGCACGCGAACGCCGCCAGACCGCCCCGGACCTCGCGCTCGGCCAGGGCGACGACGCCCAGGCGCCCGCGGCGACCGACGATCGCCACCGCCAGGCGACCGTCCTCGAGGAGCCCCGCGTCCGCGAGTCCGGCCGCCTCGGCGGCGCCGAGCACCGGACCACCGACGCGCGCCGCCACGACGCACGAGCCGTCCGCGCACAGCCCGGTGACGCCCGGACCCTCCACCTGGGCCGAGTACCGCCACGCGCTGCCCTCGGGAAGCCACACCTCTCCCCTGCGTGCGTCGAGCAGGGCGGTGGCGTGGAGAACCAGCGACTCGGCGATCTGCGCCGGTTCGAGCGTCCCGCCCAGGACCTCGGCGATCGCCCTCAGCGACTCGACCTCCCACAGCCTTCGGCGCTCGGCGAACCGCGCCTTCTTGAGTTCCTCGCGCATCGACCACGACGCAAGCGCGGTCCGCGCCGCCACGCTGAGCGCTCGATCCGGTTCGTTCCCTCCCGTCAACTCGAGCCAGAAGGCGTCGCGGCCGGCGGTCAGTTCGATCCTGCTGACGGCTCCCTCGCCGCCCCCGCCCCATCGCGCGATGATCTCGCCCCCCCGACCAAGGACGGCGTGACGGGTACCGGTTGCCTGGCCGATCGCGTCGAGGACGACTTCGGGCACGCCGGCACCGCCCTCGCGAGACTGCCGCTCGGCATTCTCCAGCACTCGCAACGCGGCGTCGTTCATCGCTTGGGCGAGAGCTCCGCGAGAGCCGAGGAGCGGTCCGGGAAGATCCGTGAGTACTGCGCCAGACCCATGATCTGGAACGTCTTCGCGATACTGGCCGAGAGAGTGCAGAAGGCCAAGGTCCCTTCAACCGCGAGCACCGCCTCCAGGACCTCGAGGAGCAGGGAGATACCGATCGAGTTGATGATCCTCGTACCCTGCAGGTCGAAGAGCAGGGCACGGTGACCGTCCGACAGAAGCTGGCGCGCTCTCTGCGAAATCGCCTCTCCCGCTTCGTTGTTGATGTAGCCCGTGACTTCCAGCACCGCCAGTGTGCCGTCCTGATGCGCCAACCTCAGTTCGAAGATGTCCACCTTGCTCACCTCTCACCGACTCCGAACCATGCGAACCTGCGTCCGCCCCGGCCGGGACGCGATCTCGACCCGGTCCATCAGCCTGCGCATCAGCTCGAGTCCCCAGCCCCGCTTCCTGGAGGCGTGGAGCTTGTTCTCCAATCGCGGCGGGGGAACCGCGGCGGGATCAAACCCCGGACCGCGATCGGTCACCTCGATCTCGATTCGGGGCGGGGCATCGGAGTGCGCGGTCAACTCCACGTCCACCCTTCCCCCCGAGTACTCCAGCGCGTTCAAACATGCCTCCACGACAGCAAGCTTGACCTCGTCCAGCGTATCACGCAGGAAGCCCAGCCCCTCCGCCAGCTCCTCGACAGCGCGCGCCGCCTCCAACTCCGCGTTCGGAGCCGGGGTCAGGACCACGTGGAGCCGTCGGGCTTCAGCCATTAGGCAATCCAGCCATCGTGGCGGCTACAGGCAGATCAGAAGCTGGAGGAGGCGCCAGGCGACGCGAGCGAAGAGACGGAGCTGCTGGTCGTCGACGACACCCGCCGAGAGGAGGCCACCGGAGACGACCGCCCAGGGGTGAGTGAGCGGTTCGAGGCAGCGACCGGCGAGTGCGGGGGTCAACATGACCGACTACGGGAGCAAGAACGTTGCCAAGCACGGAAAAATCAACTGGATCAATAACTTCAGCGCAAAACCACGCGACATCAGCCATTTCGATTCGGGGCAAAGTGCAACACGTGACGAATATCACGGGCGCTCGTGCCTCGAATGAGTCGTTCCTTGCTGCCTCTTCGGTCGTTTGCTGCGAATTGCAACAGATGATGCGGGATGCCTCAACAACATACGATACAACGTCGAACGGTCGATCCCCAGTTCCTGCGCTGCGGCGCTCCGATTTCCCCCGCATCGCTCGAGGGTCCGGAGGACATGCGCCCGGACGACGTCGTCGAGTGTGCCCTCCGCTACCGCACCCGCCTGGCGCACACCCATCGCGTAGCGGACATCCTCGGCTTCGACCCGCGCGCCCGCGGCCAGGGCCACTGCCGCCTCGATCACGTTCTCGAGTTCGCGGACGTTGCCGGGGAAAGAATGACCGGTAAGGAGATCCAGAGCGCCCTTCGACAGGACGAGGTTCTCCTTTCCGAGCCGGCGGCCGTGCAGCTTGAGGAAGTGGTGGGCGAGAAGGGGAACGTCCTCGCGGCGGTCGCGCAACGCCGGCAGCTTCAGTTCGATGACGCGCAGGCGGTAGTAGAGATCCTGGCGGAATTCGCCGGTCGACATCATGTCCTCGAGATCGCGGTGCGTCGCCGTGACGAGCCGAACGTCGACCCGCAATCTCTGGCGACCTCCAACCCGTTCGATCTCCCGCTCCTGTACGACCCGGAGGAGCTTGCTCTGCAACAAGGGAGACAGATCGCCGACCTCGTCGAGGAACAAGGTGCCGCCGCTGGCCAGCTCAAACTTCCCCACCCGCGCCGTGACTCCCGTCGCCACCCCCTTCTCGATGCCGAACAGCTCGGCTTCGAGCAGGGTCTCCGGAACGGCCGCGCAGTTGAGCGGGACGAAGGGCCCCTGCGCGCGCGGAGAGAGGTGGTGGAGCAGTCGCGCCACCCTCTCCTTGCCCGTCCCGGACTCCCCGCGGACCATGACGGTGACGTCGCTGGCGGCGATCCTCTGGACCAGATCGACGACCTGGCGGAACGCCGGCGACTGCCCGATCAGGCCGTGTTCCTCCGAGACGCCCACGCGCAGCGCCCGGTTCTCTTCCTCGAGGATCTGACGCTGCCGCTGGACCTCTTCGAGTTCACGGCTCGACGCGATCGCCGGCGCCGCGAGCAGCGCCAGCGAGCGGAGGAACGTCAGGTCTTCGTTGTCGAACGCGGCCTGACCGCGCCGCGCCTCCTTGTCAGCCACGAACACCATGCCGAGCAGCTTGTCCTGCCACACGCAGGGGGCGGCCAGCACGTCGTTGAAAGGCAGCTCCAGCGCTCGTCCGTCGATACGGCACGGCTCGCCCTCTCGGACCTTCTGCACTGCCGACGCCGCCGCCAGCGTGGCCGGGGACGCCTCGGTCTCCGGCCACCCGACCGCAGCTACTGTCCCAGGCCCGAGGTGAAGCAAGGAGAACGCGACCCCGGCGCGGGCGTCGAGCAGGCCGACCGCTTGCTGCACCAGCTCCTCGATGACCTCGCTCTCCCTCCGCAAACCGGCGAGGGCCAGCGAGAGGTCGAGGACCGTCTCCAGGCGGGCCCGCCGCCAGCCGTCTCGCGTTGTCGACATCACCGTCCCCGGACTCCCGCGCGCAGCTCGTTCACGCCGGGAAACCTCGGGTTCACCGCTTCGAGCGAGGCGAGCACACTGCGGGCTTCGCTCAGACGGCCGGACGCGATCAGCGCTTCGACGTGAAGAGCGCGAGCGATGAGTTTGAGGACGCCCTGACCGCCGTCCGCGTTGTAGTTGAACAACCGGTCGGCGGCGGCGGCGGAATTCACCGCGGTCGCGAAATCACCTGAGGAAACCAGACGGGCGGCCACGAGCAGCTCCTTCAAGGCCCCTTGTGCGGGTCCCTTCTCTTCGGCACCTGCCTTCTTGAGGGACGCCTCGAGTTTCTCCTCGATCTCGACGGCCGACTCGAATTCCCGCGCGCCGAGCGCAGCGAAGTGCCGAAGCATCAGGACGTCGTTGTAGCCAGGCGCGGTCCGCAGGGCCTCGACCTCGGCCGTCAGCGCCGCGTCGTCCTTCCTGATCCACGCGACCCATGCGCGCATGACAGCCCTGCGGACCTCGCACTCCGCCTCACCCAAGCCGGCGAGCCCGCAGAAGCGCTCCGTGGCCTCCAGGGCCGCCGGTTCGTTCCCCTCCAGCACGTGAAGCCGGGCGAGGTGCTCCCACGCCGGAAAGAACCTCGGGTTGACCTCGAGGGCTCGCCGGAACTCGGCGATCGCCTCGTTCCACCGACCCGTGATCGTGTACAGCTCTCCCAGCGAGTCGTGCGGGTTCGCCTGATCCGGAGCAATGAATGCGTACCGCTTGAGATTGGCTTCCGCGGCGGCGAAGTCGCCACGGCCCATTTCGATGTAGCCGAGCGTGTTGTACGAAAGCCCGTCGTTCGGCGCGAGTTCCAGTGTCTTCTCGAACCACGCCACAGCAGCCTCGGCATCGCCGCGACCGTAGTACATGGACGCCAGCGATCGGGTCAGGGTCGGATCTCCAGGAAACTCCTGGACCGACTTCTCGAGCAGGGCCAGCACTTCTCGCTGCCCGCCGTCCCGGCGCAGCCGGGCCAACTCCACCCCTCGTCGCTCGCGCGGCGTGAGAGAACTGGCGTCGGCCTCGAGCGCCCGGTCCCGCTCCGCACGGGCGGCGTCCCCCTGACCCGCGCTGGCCAGCGCGTCCGCGAGACCGAGGCGTGCCGCGACGAAGTCCTCATCGTGTTTGAGCGCCGTGCGCATGTGTTCGATGGCCTCGAGGAAGTAGAGCTTCTGCGTCGCCTCTCGTCCGGCGAGGAAGGCGGACAGCGCCTCCTCGCTGTCCGTGCTCCACTCGCGAGGCGCTGGCCGCGCCGCCCACCAGGTCGCGCTCACAAGCACTGCCGCCGCACCGGCGATCATGATCAGACTCCGAGCTTTCATGTCTCCCCCGACCACCTCAGCGCGACGACCGTGACGTCGTCGTACGGTTCGGCTTCTCCCACGAAGTCACCGACTTCCTCGACGATCTGGTCGACCACCGACTGGGGTCCGCCGTTGACCGCCTGCACGACACTCATCAGGCGCTCGTCGCCGAAGAACTCGCCCTGCTCGTTCTGCGCCTCCGTCAGGCCGTCCGAGTAGACGATCAGCACGTCGCCCGGCTCGAGGCGGACCGAACTGAAGTCCCACGCTCCGCCGCGCAGCGCGCCGAGCGGAAGGCGGTGAACGGGCGCCGGGCCTTCCTCGACGCGGCCGGTGCCCCTCCTGATCAACGGCGCCGGCTGTCCGGCAAGGGCGTACTCGACGGTGCCGTCCCTGCCGAGCACGACGAAGGCCAGCGAGACGAACAACCGCGGCTGAGGCGTGTACAGGCGCTGGTTGGCCACCTGCATGATCTGGGAAGGAGAAGCCCCGCCCAGCGCCGCCGTCTGCAGGACCTCCCGCGCCGCGACCATCAGCATGGCGCCCGGCACCGACTTGCCCGAGACGTCGCCCACGACGATCGCCGCGGTACCGTGGTCGAGGGCCGGCAGCGCGTCGTAGAAGTCGCCCCCGACCCTGCGCGCGGGCGCGCATATCGCCGCCACCTGCCACCCGACCGGGACCGGCAGTTGCGCCGGGATCAGGGAGAACTGCACTCGCCGCGCGATCTCCAGCTCCTTCTCGAGTTCGACCTGACGCGCACGTTCCCTGTACAGGCGGGCGTTCTCGAGCGCCACGGCGCCCTGGTTGGCGACCGTCTTGATCAGCTGCAAGTCCGCCTTGCCGTACTCCTCGTCGGAGAGCTTCGGCCCGAGAACCATGAGCGCATGGAGCTCCCCCCGCACACGCAGACCGACGAGCAGGCGCGAACCGTGAGCGGACAGGGCTTCGAGGACGGCCCGCGTGTCGCGATCGAGGGCCTTGAGCGGCTCCAGATCGCCGATCGGCACCGGGCGTTCGTGTCGCGCCACTTCCGCGAGCATCACCAGCGTCGCCGGCAAGAGCTGCGGCAGGCCGATGGCCGAGGCGCCGCGAATGAACGCCTTCCCCTCCCTGCGGTAGAGCGTGGCCCACTCGAGGTGGAGGATCTCCGACAGCCGGGTCGTCAGCAGCCCGTCCAAGCGCTCCACGGAGAACTCCCGGACCAGCTCCTCGCTGACCTCTTCGACGGCCCGCCGCGCGTCGTACTCCTCGCGGAAGAAGAACCGATCGACGGGTTCCTGCAGGCGGCGGCGCAGCGGATCGAAGAGCGCCAGAATCGCCAGCGCCAGGAGCAGTGGGAAGAGGGGCGACTTGCCCAGGGATGCGTCACGAAAGAGCAGGTTGAACGCGGCGATACCGATCGCATAGGTCCCGGAGACCACGGCCGTGGTCAACGTGTAGAGCAGCGATCGCCGCACGATGACGCGGATGTCGAAGAACTGGAACCTGACGATCGCGTAGGCGAAGGTGAGCGGGACGAGAACCAGCGGGATGACGCCGATCAGCAGGTAGCGGTCGTTGCGGAACAGGGACGGGAACGCCACGCCCAGGACCAGGAACGGTGTCACGCCGAGGACCGTTCCGACGAAGACCGTCGCGATCTGCCTTCGCTCGCGCCCCTCCCTGGCCCGCAGCAGCGAGGCGAGGAGCGCGAGCAGGCCGAGGACCAGGTAGTCGCCCATCAACACCCAGCTCGCCAGAGGAGCGCCGGAGACGAGCCGCACGCGCGTGTCGAGCGCCGCCCCGATTCCCAGGGTCGCCGCGTACAGCACGGGGGGAAGGAGGTAGAGCAGCGTGAAGAAGTACGGCGATCCGTTGACGAAGCGCTCGACCGCCGCGAGTGCGCCCGGGCCGCCGCTCTCGTGCTCCTCGGCGGGGACGAGCGTCAGGCGGACGCGCCGGGGGAAGACCATGAAGAAGTGAAGGAACGCCGCCGGCAGGGCGAGCAGCGAGAGCATGCCGGTCGTGAGTACGACCTGATCGACCCACGAGTACGAAGCGGGCCGCAGGCGGCAGACCAGGAACAGGAGGAAGAGCGTACAGAGGATGAAGAAGACATGGGTCGGAGACCCGCTCTGGGCGTCCGGGCGACTGAGCAGCACGTACAGCCCGATGAAGAAGAACAGGAACCCGGAGAAGCACGCGTACAGGTAGAGCGGCGTGCCCAGCCGGCGCGGGCCGAGTTCAACCTCGATCTCCAGCAGCCCGTCGCCGCGCTCGACGAGGTAGGCGACCCGCTCGCCGACCCCGTGTTTCTGCAGCGCACGGGCCGCCTCGGCCGGCGTCCTGACGATCTCCTGGCCCAGGCCGCTGATGCGGTCGCCGGGCCGGATTCCCGCGTCATCCGCGCCCGACCCGGAAACGACGCTCCGTACGGTCAGGTCGGAACGGTCGGGCTCGAGGACGACGCCGTCGTAGGCGCGTGCCAGGAACATGTCGAGGATGGACAGGCAGGCGACCATCAGGGCGCATGCGCCAAACGCGAGAACCGCGAGCAGACCTGTCGAACGCGGACGCATCATGACCGTCACAGGCAGTGTACGTCGAGCCGGGGGTGATGTTCGAGCGTCGCGTCGGGGACGGTACAATTCGCCCGTGCCGCGCGGCAGGTTCATCACGTTCGAGGGAGTCGAGGGGAGCGGGAAGACCACCCAGGTCGCCGCCCTCGGCCGCTTTCTCGCGGCACGAGGAGTGTCCGTCCACGCCACCCGCGAGCCGGGCGGCACCGCGCTCGGCGAGCGCCTCAGGGATGTCCTACTCGATCCAGCCTCCGATCCCATCCCGCTCGCCGAGCTTCTCATGCTGGAGGCGGCCCGTTCGCAACTCGTCAACCGCGTCGTGCTGCCCGCCCTCGACGCCGGAGACTGGGTACTCTCGGATCGGTTCTCCGACTCGTCGCTCGCCTACCAGGGGGCCGCGCGCGGGCTCGGGTGGGAACGGGTGCGCGCCCTCAATGAGGCCGCGTGTGGCGGGCTGGCGCCCGACCGTACGCTTGTCCTCGACCTGCCGGTGGAAGAGGCTCTCGCGCGGGCGCGCAGTCGCGTCAGCACGACGGCCGCCAACAGGCGTTTCGAGGACGAGGCGCTCGGTTTTCATCGCCGGGTGGCCAGGGCGTTCCGGGATCTGGCGGTCGAGGAACCGGAGAGGGTCGTCGTGGTCGACGCCTCCGGCACCGCTGAAGAGGTGCACGAAGCGGTGCTGGCGGCGCTGGCCGGGATGCTGCCGTGAGCACGGACGACCGCCCGATCAGTTCTCCGCAGACTCCCTGGCCGGCGAGCTACCTCCTCGGTTCGAGCTGGCACGAGGTGCGGCACCTCCTCGGGCGGACGCTCGACCTGGCGCGACGCGACGCGTTGCCTGCTGTGCTGATGCTCGTCGGCGAGGCGGGACTCGGCCGGGAGGCGCTCGCCCTCGAGATGGCCGCCGGTCTGGTGTGCCGCGAGGACGGGGGCCCAGAGTGTCGGTGCGGTAGTTGCGCCCGCGTCCGGCGCGGGGTCCACCCGGACGTGGACATCGTCTCCGTCCTGCCGGGACGAGCCGAGATCCTCATCGACGAGCAGATCCGCCCGCTCACCAACAGCCTTGGGCAACGTCCGTTCGAGGGAAGGAGGCGGGTCGTGATCATCGACTCCTGCCACACACCCCCGCTCAACGTGCACGCGGCTTCGGCACTGCTCAAGACGCTCGAGGAACCTCCGTCGTACGCGACGATCATGCTCCTCGCTTCCAACCCGGCGCGCGCTCTCCCCACGATCGTCTCCCGATCCGTTCAGCTTCGTGTCCCCGCACCGGATCCGAGCCGATCGGTGGAACTGATCGCCTTTCACCACGGATGCGACGGCTCGGCGGCGAAAGAGATGCTGGAGGCCATGCAGGGCGATGTCGCCGCGGCGCTGGTCGCGGAATCGGAAAAGGGTCTGGCCGTGCTCCGCCAGATCCCGCCCCTGGTCTCCGAGACGCTCTCCGGCAGCGGCCTCGCGTTGGTCAGACTCGGTGGACTGCTGCGCTCGGTTCCCGGCGGACTGGAGTTGGCGGCACGGTCAGCTCTGTCGCAAGCGGAATCCGGGACCGAACCGGAGGCGGCGCTCGATACCGCGGCGGCGCTGTTGGCGGCAGGCAGACGAGCCTCCGTCCTGCACCTCGACGGCGAGCATGTACTCGTTGGTGCCCTGGCCGCCATGACCGCCACCGCGGGAGGGCGAACGCCCGAGTCCTCCTCCTGAAAAAACCACCGCCGGCTCATCGCCGGCGGCGCGCTGCGAAACGGGAGGTCGGTGGCTCAAAGCATCGTTGGTTGGCCAGTTCAGGCGGGTCAAAGTAGATTGGACATTACGGTAGGCATTCCGTTTGGTTGGCTTGCAAGAGTGGTTGCCTGACCGCCGCCTCCCTCATTTTCAGTGCTCAGCTCATTTTAGTACCCACTGTTCGGTTTGTCCAGTACCCTGTCGAGGGCGACGACCACCTGACGCCGTTCGCCCTTGGCGACCTCGACCTCGAGACTGCGCGCCGCGTGACCCGGCGCGAGCACGTCCAGACGATGCGTGCCAGGGGTCACAGCGATGCCACGCTCGAGTCGCGACAGTTCCGCCGCGGTTCCCAGGAACTCGCCGTCGAGGTACACCGAGGCGATCTCGGGCTCGATCCGCAACTCTATGGCCGAGACGGATTTAAGTTCATCGTCCGACCCTTCAGATGGGCCGGTCTGCCTGCCTCCCTGCACGTCTGGGCGCAACGACGGGTCCGGCCCGGTGGGCTCGGAGGGAGTCGTCCCAGTGGGGCCGAAGACCCGGCCGACCGGCAGGTCTTTGGGGCGGTCGTACCACCTGGGGGAGGGCTCTCCGGGCGCGGTCTGGAGCTTGGTATCGAGCGGCAGGAAACGACCTCGACGCGCCTCGACTTCGATCGACTCGCTTCGATAGCCGGGGAGCGAGAACTCGATCGTGTAGCGGCCCGGCTCGAGGTACAGGTAGTCCGGATACCCGTCGAAATCATCGGCAAGCCCGATGAGCCTGCCGTTCAGCGTCACGCGTGCGTCCTCGGGGCTGATGTCGGTGTCCACGACCATCAGGTCCGGACCGGAACCCGGAACCACGACGACTCCCTGCGGAGCCCACCACCCCCCCCAGCGCGGTCCCCACCAGCCCCATCCCATGTAGCCGCGAAAATACGGAGGGTGGGCCGCCACGGGTAACGCCGCGAGGATGCTCACCGCGATCATGGCGACGATGTACCGGGTTCGCATCTGCGTTTCCTCCACCAACTTTCCTAGCAAGACGAATGCCAGTCTACGAGGCAATCAGCGCCCTGGGAGTCACGCCCGCGTGCCACCCCGATAGGACACACGTTCCTCCACGCTCACCGCGGTGATGTAACGCCGGCCGGCGAGCCCATCTCCGCCGCCCACTGGCGCGCGCTCAGTCGACCCAGCCGCAGGGCCGGGAGTGTGTGGAACGCCTCCGCCCGGTGGACGCCGTCGAGTGTCAGGGAACGCAGCGCTCCGAGCGCTTCCATGACCTCCAGGTACGGGTGCCTGGCCACCTGACTCCTGTAGCAGGCGGCAGCGTTCTTCTTCGCGTCCCACGCCGCGTCGGCCGCCACCAGCATCGTGGGACGCAGCGGCGCGGCCACCTCGTACGCGCTCAACCACTCGGGGGAGGACGCCCGCAGGCCCCAGCACGTTCTCCGTCCGATCTCCCGATGCACCGCCAGCGCGAGAGCGCGATGGTCCGGGTGGAGTTCGACAGGTGACGTGACGAAGAGGTGATCGGGCGCCTCGCGATCGAGTAGCGTCCTGATCTCTCCCCGCAGCCGGTCGAGCAGGTCGAGCAGGCCGCGGTCCGGGAATCGCAGGAACGTCGGTCGCCCCAGGCCGAGCCATCGCATCGCCTCGGTCGCTTCCGCCTCGCGCTCGTCGCGACTCCCCTGCTCGGCACCGTCGGTAATCACGACCACCTTGACCGCGACGCCCCGGGCGGCCGCCAGGGAGAGCGTCGCCCCTGGGCCGAGTGTTTCGTCGTCGGCGTGCGGAGCCAGGACCAGCCACCGCCCGCCCGGCGGAACGGCCGGGACGAACGGGACGAGTCCGGTTTCGTCGGGGAGCTGCAGTCGCCTCATTGCGGTCGTCTCCCGCTCACCGCGAGCATCAGGCAGCCTGCCAGACCGACCATGGTGGCGACAACCCCCAACCGGAAGCCGGGTGGTTCGTACCTCCAGCACACTTCGTGAGCGCCCTCCGGCACTTCGACACCCATGGCGGCGAGATCGACCACCTCGAAGCCCACCGGGTCGCCGTCGAGGAACACGCGCCACCCCCTGGCTGCCGGGACGTGAAGCACGGCGAGGACATCACCTTCCGCATCGACATGCGCCTTCCACAGCCAGGGACGGCGCTTCAGCACCGTCACCTTACCCCGGCCTCCTCGCTCCTCCGTTCGATCGGCCAGCGCGACCGCGGAGAAGTCGAGGTGTTCCCACCCTCGTCCGTCGGGTCGTCCCGCGGCCGCAACGGAGGCCGAGACGATTCTGAGGGGTGGGAGGACGCGGGAGTTGGCGAGCACGCGCCGGTGTGGGTCGGACGAGACCGGCACCCAGCCGGTCGCGGCGGCTGCGCCGACGTCCGTCGCGGCGGGCAGAACCAGCCATCGGACGCCCCACGCGCCGGACAACCCCGCCCATGGGGACGTCAGCGGTCCGGGAAGGTCCTCGCCGGTGCCGCCCAGCGCGCGGTGCAGGAGCGCGAGCGGTCGCGACCGGACCGGGTCGTACGCGCGCAGGTCGGCGGCACCCGCCCGGGCCGGAAGGTTCGCCGGAAACGCCCCCTCTCCGGCCGCTATCACGCGGTCCGGACCGCGCACGCCCTGCAACGTTTCCGGGAGTCCTCTCCCCGTGGCCTCCGAAACCGGGAGGACCGTGGCTCCGTCCAACCAGGCGCCGATCAGAGCCGCCGCGGGGAGCGCCCAGCCACCGCACAGCGGAAGGACCGGGCCGGCGCCCGCCAGCGCGGCCGGCAACCAGGCCGACCTGCCGAGCGCTCCACGAGGGTTGGAAGCGGTCG
>JBFMCD010000125.1:0-24985 GCA_040754885.1 Acidobacteriota bacterium | reverse complement strand
CCAGGCGCGTCAGCGCCTCGGTCGCTTCACCTGCGCCTGCGCCGCCGCCAGCCTCGCGATCGGCACCCGGAAAGGCGAGCACGACACGTAGTTCATCCCCACCTGGTGGCAGAACTCGACCGAACTCGGCTCGCCGCCGTGCTCGCCGCAGATCCCCACCTTCAGGTTCGGTCGGGTCGCGCGCCCCTTGCGAATCCCCATCTCCACGAGCTGACCCACGCCGTCGCGGTCGAGCACCTGGAACGGATCCACCGGCAGCAGCTTCTGCTCCACGTACTCCGGCACGAACCCACCGATGTCGTCCCGCGAGAACCCGAACGTCATCTGCGTCAGGTCGCCGTCAAGAAGAGACGCGCCCACTCGGCTCCCTTTCACTGTCGCGCCGGACGGCCTCGGCGGGGCCGGCCTGAGTCACGAGGCTGTTGCCTGGCCGCCGTTCCGAATTGCCGCCTCAAGCGCCTGGAAGCTCGGGCTGCGTCGCACCTCAGCGATATCGAGCCTGGACGCGATCTCCTCGGCCACCCCCGCCACGTACGGTCGATTCAAGAGCTGCTTCAGATGGTGCTTGGGGTTTCGAATCGCGTCGGGTAGCGAGGCATCGACCGACCCGAGGTCGCGGCCCAGACAGCCGCGAAGTCCCTTCGGGTCGGCAAAGAACCACGCCTCAAGATGCCATTTCGCCGCGGTTACGAGGACCTTGACCGGGATCTTCTCCACCCTCTTGACGAGTGGCCCTTCGATGTCCGCCACCTTCTCGGCGGCCTGGTGATCGTCAGCGTCCACCAAGACCACGATCTTGTCTGGCGCGAACCCTCGCGGCTCCAGGTCGTACCAGATCGCTTTGATGAGACTCGCCGCGACGTCCAACGTGAGATCGCGGTGACGTGGGGGAATTCGGACCTCGAGGATTTCGACACCCTCACTGGCGAATCCCGCCAACAGGTGGGGCAAGGCACGGCGCTCGGTCTCGCCGGAAGCGATGAGGATGACTCGCCTGCCCATCGTTTACTGCCCGAAGCCTTTGGTCTCGTGAAACTCACCGAGGCCAAAACCGGACTCCTCGAGCGCCGAACGAACCGCCTCCGGGTTGGACTCCCGGTCGACCTTGGTGCCGTCGCTCTGGCGGCGGACGACACAGACGGCCTCAGGCACGCCAAGGTGGTCGAGGAGCAGAGGGGAGTGGGTCGTGACAAACACCTGAACGGTGTGACTGGCTTGTTGAAGGTACTGCGCGAACGACGCCAACGCAGCCGGGTGGATGTGGTTCTCCGGCTCCTCGATCCCCACCAGGCCATGTCCGGACTCGCCGAAGAGGGCCGTCATCAGAGCGAGTATCCTGAGTGTCCCGCTTGACGCACCGACCTGGTGCACGCCGAATTTCAAACCCGCCTCATGCTGGACGAAGTAAACCCGGCCATCCTCCTCGGAAACCCTGAACTGCAGTCTGTCGGGAACACCGAGGACTTCGCGGACCGCACTGACGATCCTCGAGAATGTGGACGGGTCCTTCTGCTCGATTCCGTACAGTCTCCCAGCCAAGTTTCGACCAGACATCTCGAGTCTCTCGGCATCCACGGTCGTGGAAGCGCGACGAAGCTGACTTGCACTCGGGTCGAAGAAGCCCCAGGCCTTGACGAACTGTGCAACGCCGCGAGCCTTGAAAGACGCGTCCGAAGCGGCGGCAGAAAGGGCGCACGCAGTCGGCGGGAGATCGAGCGGGATGTACTTGCCGACATCCTCCGACCGCCACTCCCCCTTTCCGCCCTTGGCGGTCAGAAGTCGAACATCGCCCGACCCAGTCTCCTCGAAGACCTCCTCGTCGACGGTGAAGGAGTATTGGTTGCGGCCGAGGGACACCAGCCACGAGAAGGTACGGGCGTTGTTCTCGTACCGCGTCCTGAGGACAATGCGGCTTGCCTCCTCGCCCTTCCACGCGAGGTGGATGATCCCGCCACGTTCCGCCACCGGCTGGTCGAAGTCCCCCCGCACGAGGCCCTCGGAAAGGAACCGCAATGCGTTGAGGATATTGCTCTTTCCGCAGGCGTTTGCGCCTATGAACAGGTTCAGCGGGCCAAGGTCAAGCGAGACATCGTGCAGGCTAAGGTAGTGCTCGGCGTGGAAGCTGATGAGCCTCATGGGATCGATCCTCGCGCAGCCCGCAAGCTCGGCATCATTTGATAATACGCTGCGTTGGCTTCTGGCAACACACTCCGAGGCCGTCACCGAAGGCCCGCAAGGCAGTACGAGTGGGCCCACCCCGTGAGCGCGGGCGACCAGCTTGGCTCGCAGGTCTTGCAGGTCGCGACCGTGGGCACCAGTGGACGCGACTTCGAGGCGCGGCCGGTCGCCTCAGCGAGTCTAGCCCTTTGACAGGTCACCAATCGCGGTCACGCGCGGGGGCGGCCGCCAGGGCCGCCCCATGTTCCCTATCGTCTTGCGGCTACTGCCGCCTGTCCTCTGTCCCCGGTTCCCTCGTCAGCGCCTCGGTCGCTTCACCTGCGCCTGCGCCGCCGCCAGCCTCGCGATCGGCACCCGGAAAGGCGAGCACGACACGTAGTTCATCCCGACCTGGTGGCAGAACTCGACCGAGCTCGGCTCGCCGCCGTGCTCGCCGCAGATCCCCACCTTCAGGTTCGGTCGGGTCGCGCGCCCCTTGCGAATCCCCATCTCCACGAGCTGACCCACGCCGTCGCGGTCGAGCACCTGGAACGGGTCCACCGGCAGCAGCTTCTGCTCCACGTACTCCGGCACGAACCCACCGATGTCGTCCCGCGAGAACCCGAACGTCATCTGCGTCAGGTCATTGGTGCCGTAGGAGAAGAACTCCGCCGTGCCGGCGATGCGGTCCGCGGTCAGCGCCGCGCGCGGGATCTCGATCATCGTCCCGTACATGTGGTCGATCTTCTTCACGCCGTACTTGGCGCACACCTCGCGGTACACGCGCACCGCGATCGCCTTCTGGTGGTCGAGCTCGCTGACCTGGCCGACCACCGGGATCATGATCTCGGGGAACACCTTCTTCCCCTCCTTGATCAGCTCCGCGGCCGCCTCGAAGATGGCGCGGAACTGCATCTCCGACACCTCGGGGAAGGTCACGCCCAGCCGCACGCCGCGGTGCCCCATCATCGGGTTGGACTCGTGCAGGTCGTCGGCGCGCTTGGCCAGCTGCTCGACGGTGATGCCGACCGCGGCGGCGAGCTTCTCCCGCTCCTCGCGCCCCTGCGGCACGAACTCGTGCAGCGGCGGGTCGAGGGTGCGGACCGTCACCGGGAACCCGCTCATCACCGCGAGCGTTGCCTTGATGTCGCGCTTGACGAAGGGGAACAGCTCGTCGAGCGCGGCGCGCCGCTCGGCCTCGGTCGAGGAGACGATCATCTTGCGCAGCAGGAACAGCGGCTGCTCGGAGCCCTTGCCGTAGAACATGTGCTCGGTGCGGAACAGGCCGATCCCCTCGGCGCCGAACTCGATCGCCTTGGCTGCGTCCTCGGGGGTGTCGGCGTTGGTGCGCACGTTGATCGCCCGGATGCCGTCGGCGATCTTCATGAACTGCTGGAAGCGAGGATTCTCCGTCGCGTCCATCATCGCCAGCGCCCCGGCGTAGACGTGGCCGCGCGTGCCGTTGAGGGTGAGGACGTCGCCCTCGCGGAACGTGCGCCCGCCGACACGGATGGTCTTGCCGTGCACGTCCACCTCGAGCGCCCCGGCGCCGACGATGCAGCACTTGCCCCAGCCGCGCGCGACCAGCGCCGCGTGCGAGGTCATGCCGCCGCGCGCGGTCAGGATGCCGACCGCGGCGCGCATCCCCTCGACGTCCTCGGGGTTGGTCTCCTCGCGGACGAGCAACACCTTCTTGCCGTCCTTGGCCCACGCCACCGCGTCGGCGGCGGTGAAGACGATCGCGCCGACCGCGCCGCCCGGACCGGCGGGCAGGCCCTTGGCGATCAGGTCCGCGCCCTTCTCGGCGGCCGGGTCGACGATCGGGTGGAGCAGCTCGTCGAGCTGCTCGGGCTTGACCCGCAGCACCGCCTGCTCGCGGGTGATCAGGCGCTCGCGCAACATGTCCATCGCCATGTTCAGCGCGGCCGTGCCGGTGCGCTTGCCGACCCGGCACTGGAGCATCCACAGCGTCCCCTCCTGGATGGTGAACTCGATGTCCTGCATGTCCTGGTAGTGCTTCTCCAGCGTGGAGCGGATCGCCTTGAGCTGCCGGTACACCCTGGCCATCGCCGCCTCGAGCGACGGCAGGTGCTTGTTCTGCTCGTTCTTGGTGTCCTCGTTGAGCGGGTTCGGGGTGCGGATGCCGGCGACCACGTCCTCGCCCTGTGCGTTGGGCAGCCACTCGCCGTAGAACTTGTTCTCGCCGGTCGCGGGGTTGCGGGTGAACGCGACGCCGGTGGCCGAGGTGTCGCCCATGTTGCCGAACACCATCGCCTGCACGTTGACCGCCGTGCCCCAGTCGTCCGGAATCCCCTCGATCCGGCGGTAGGACACCGCGCGCCGGCCGTTCCACGAGGAGAACACCGCGCCGATGCCGCCCCACAACTGCTCCATCGGGTTGTCGGGGAAGGGGCGGTCGAGCACGTCCTTGACCCTGGCCTTGAAGCGCTCGACCAGGGCCTTGAGGTCGTCCACCGTGAGGTCGGTGTCGCTGGCGTAGCCGTTGGCCTTCTTCACCTCGTCGAGCATGCGGTCGAGCTGCTGGCGGATGCCCATCCCCTCGGCGGGTTCGATCCCGGCCGCCTTCTCCATGACCACGTCGGAGTACATCATGATCAGCCGGCGGTACGCGTCGTAGACGAAGCGCGGGTTGCCGGTCTTGGCGATCAGCCCGGGGATCGTCTTCGAGCACAGGCCGACGTTGAGGACGGTCTCCATCATGCCCGGCATGGAACTGCGCGCGCCCGACCGCACGGAGACGAGCAGCGGGTTGGTCGGATCGCCGAACTTCGTGCCCATGACCTTCTCGACCTTGGCGAGCGCCCTGGCGACGTCGGCGTCGAGGCCCGCCGGGTACGAGCGGGTGTTCATGTACGCCGTGCACACCTCGGTGGTGATGGTGAACCCGGCCGGAACCGGGATCGCCAGGTTGGCCATCTCGGCGAGGTTCGCGCCCTTGCCGCCGAGCAGGTTCTTCATGTCGGCGCGGCCGTCCGCCGCGCCGCCGCCGAAGAAGTAGACCATCCTGGGGCGCTTCGCCGCGGCGGGCTTGGCTGCCGTACGAGTCTTCAACGGCTTGACGGCCTTCACCGTCCTCGCCGGTTTGGCCGCGCGGGCCGGCGCCGTCCTGGCGGCCTTCGCCACCCGCTTCGTCTTGAGGGCCCCGGGCCTGGCCGTGACCTTCTTCGTTGTCTTCGCCTTGCTCTTCGTCGCCATCGGATCTCTCCTTGCTCAGTTCTGCGGGGTCAGCCTGGACGGATCGGCCAGGCGGAGGAACAACGCCTCGACGCGCGCGAGCAGCGCCAGCCTGGCGTCGCGCAGGCCGGTGTCGTCGCACAGTACGAGGACGTCGGTGAAGAAACGATCAAGAGGGGCCGCGAGCTGCGCGAGGGCGCGCAGCCCCGCACCGTGGTCGCCGGAGCGCACGGCGGCGGTCACGCTCGCCTCGACGGAGGCGAGCGCCTCGAGCAGCGCGGTCTCGGCGGGCTCGCGAAGCAGGCCGTCGGAGGCCCGGCCGGAGCCGCTCTTGGAGACCAGGTTGCGCACGCGCTTGAACACCACGGCGAGGTCGGCGAACACCGGCTCCTGGCGCACCGCCTCCAGCGCGCGGGCGCGCGCCACGACGTCCGGGACGACATCCCAGCCGGCCTCGAGCACCGCGTCGGCCACGGCGCCGGACACTCCGGCCGCGCCGGTCAGGTAGTGGCGCACCCGCTCGCGCATGAACTCGCTCAGCGCGTCTCGCGCGTCGGACGCCGTTCCCTCCGAGATGGCGGAACGGACCTGGAGCGCACGCTCGACGGCGCCCGCGAGGTGCAGCGGGTAGTGCGTCTCGGCGCAGATGCGCACCACGGCGAGGGCGGCGCGGCGCAGGCCGAACGGGTCCTTGCTCCCGCTCGGCACCTCTCCGGCGGCGAACATGCCGGCCAGCGTGTCGAGCCGATCGGCGATTCCGAGGACCACGCCGAGCGGCCCGCGCGGCAGCGGCCCGTCGAGTCCGGCCGGGCGGTACTGGTCGTACACCGCCTGCCAGTGGATCTCGGGCACGCCGTCGAGGCGCGCGTAGATCCCTCCGACGACGCCCTGCAACTCCGGGAACTCGCCGACCATCGCGGTGACCAGGTCGGCCTTGGCCAGACGCGCGGCCAACGAGAGTTCGTCCTCGTTCACGTCCTTGGCCGGGCCGACGGCGAGCGCGGGCATGAGCTTCCCGAGCGCCTTCACCTTATCCGCGTAGGTGCCCAGCTTCTGGTGCACGAGCACGCCGTCGAGCCGCTTCGCGTGTTCCTCGAGCGATGTCTTGCGGTCCTGCGCGAAGAAGAACGAGGCGTCGGTCAGGCGTGCCCCGGAAACCCACTCGTTGCCCCGGCGGACATGCCCCTCGGGGTCGTCCGCACGGTCGGCGACCGCCAGGAAGTACGGCGCGACCGTACCTTCGCGCTGCAGCACCAGGCACTTCTGGTGGTGGCGCAGGGTCGTGACGAGCACCTCCTCGGGCAGATCGAGGAACCGCCCTTCGATCTCGCCGCGCACCACGCCGGGGTGCTCGATCAGCTCGACGTGCTCGGCGACCAGTCCGGGGTCGGGCAGGACCTCGCAGCCGACTTCGGCCGCGAGACGGGTCGCCTGCTCCGTGAGCAGCCTCGCGCGCTCGGCGGGCTCGACCACGACGCCCGCCTGCCGCATCCGCGCGACGTAGTCGGCGAGCCCCTTGCATCCGGCCAGCTCGATCCGCCCGGGTGCGATCACGCGGTGCCCGACGGTCGAGGTACCGGCGGCGACACCGAACACCGTCACCGGCACCTGGGTACGCAGGCTCTTCGTCCCGAACAGCGCGACAACGTTGTGCACCGGGCGGACGAACAGGTGTTCCCCGCACCCCCAGCGCATCGTCTTGGGGAAGCGCAAGCCGGCGAACACGGATGCGGTCGTCTCGCCGAGCACTTCAGGCGTCGGCCGTCCCTGCAGGTGCCTCGTCCCGGCGATCACGTCCCCCTTCGGCCCCCTGGCCACACGCAGGTCGCCGACCTCGATGCCGAGCGCCTTGGCGAAACCGAGCGCAGCCTGGGTCGGCGAGCCGTCCCCGGAGTAGGCGGCCTTGACCGGAGGACCGGTGACTTCCTCGTCGCGATCGGGCTGCGCCTCCGGGAGGCCGGAGACCGACACGATCAACCGGCGGACCGTCGAAATCGACGCGACATCGAACCCCGAGAACCCGGCCTCGGTGAGCGCGGCGCGGAACCCCGCGGTCAACTGTTCGCGCACCTCCGGCAGGGCGTTGGCCGGGACCTCCTCGCACAGGACCTCGAGCAGGAACTCGCCGCCGCTCACTTGCCACCGCCCTGCACGCCGTTCTTCCTGCCGTTGCCGTTCTTGCGCCCGTTGCCGAGCGGGAAGCCGAGGCGCTCGCGCTGCGCGACGTACGCCCTGGCGCAGCGCACCGCCAGCTTGCGCACCCGGCCGATCATCACCACCCGCTCGGAGACGGACACCGCGCCGCGGGCGTCGAGCAGGTTGAACAGGTGCGACATCTTGAGCGCCGCCTCCATCGCCGGGACGACCAACGGCTCGTCACCCTCGAGGCAGCGCGCCGACTCGCGCTCCCAGTCTTCGAAGTGGCGGCGCAGCATGGCGACGTCGGCCACCTCGAAGGCGTAGCGCGACAGCTCGACTTCGTCCTGATGGCGCACCTTGCCGTACGCCAGGCCGCCGCCCCAGGTCATCTCGTAGATGGAGTTCTTGCGCTCGAGGAACATGGCGATGCGCTCGAGCCCGTAGGTGATCTCCGCGGAGACCGGCTTCAGATCGATGCCGCCGGCCTGCTGGAAGTACGTGAACTGCGTGATCTCCATCCCGTCGAGCAGGACCTGCCACCCCACGCCCCAGGCGCCGAGCGTCGGAGACTCCCAGTTGTCCTCCTCGAAGCGGACATCGTGCACCGCCGGGTCGATGCCCAGCGCCTTGAGCGACTCCAGGTACAACTCCTGGACGTCGTCCGGAGAGGGCTTGAGGATCACCTGCAGCTGCAGATGCTTGCCGAGCCGGAAGGGGTTCTCGCCGTAGCGGGCGTCGGCCGGCCGGCGCGACGGTTGCACGTAGGCGACGCGGTACGGCTCCGGTCCGAGAACGCGGAGGAACGTCTCCGGGTGCATGGTGCCGGCGCCGACTTCCACGTCGTACGGCTGCTGCACGACACAACCCCGCTCGCCCCAGAAGCGGGAGAGCGAGAGAATCAGCGATTGGAGGTCCACAGGAACACACCTCTGGCGGTGCCGGAGGCACCGACCGGTCGCGGAGCATAGCATAGTGGGGACCGTTGTCCGTTGCCGGTTGTCCGTGAAGACCGGGAGGCGTGGGCCGTCGTGGACCGTGGGCTGTGGTCCGGGCAGAAGGGCTGCCGGGCCCTTTGCGGGTGAAGACCGAGACGCGAGGACCGTGGTCCGCGCGCCGTGGGTCTTCCGGACCCCGGGTCCCGGACCCGGGTCCCCGTCTCCGCGCGCTCCCTACTGTCCGGCGGCGACCACCTGCGCCGGGACGTAGATCGGGTCCCCGGAGCGGTTGTCCACCACCGAGGCGTAGGCGTAGAAGCGCCCTCCCGGCGTGGGCGTGCGCAGCACCGCGTAGCCGTCGCTTACGTCGGCGGTCGTCACGGTGGCGAAGATACTCGCCCTCAATGCGACAATGCCGGCCGTGGGGACGAACATCGAGGACGTGCGCGCCGCGCTGGCGCGCATCGAGCCGCGCAGCCGGGCGGACGTTCCGGACACACGCAAGGCGGCGGTCGCCGCAGTGTTCCGCGACGCCGGGCAGTCGGCGGACCTGCTCTTCATCCGCCGCGCGGCGCACCCGCGCGACCCGTGGTCGGGACACATGGCCTTCCCCGGCGGGCGCATCGACGAGACCGACGCCTCGCCGCTCGCCGCCGCGATCCGCGAGGCGCGCGAGGAGCTTTCCCTCGACCTCGAGCGCGACGCGGTCCTGATGGGGAGACTCTCCGAGGCGCGCACGCACCTCCGCCCGGGCGGCGTGCCGCGCTCCGTCGTGCCGTTCGCCTTCGAGTTGCGTACCCAGCCCGAGCTGGTGCCCAACGGCGAGGTCGAGGAGGCGCTGTGGGTCCCTCTCACCTTCCTCGCCGACCGGGCGAATCGCCGCGCCATGACCTGGATCCGTGACGGCATCCCGCTGCCCATGCCGTGCTACCGCTGGGAAGGCCGCGTGATCTGGGGCCTGACGCTGCGTTTCATCGACGAGCTGCTCGGCGCGCTCGACCCGCGCTGAAACACGCGCCGCCCTCGCACACCCCTCAGACCATCTCGACGCTGACGCGGACCTGCGGGTCCACGAGCGTCTTCGGCACCAGCGCCGGCCAGTAGGCGACGACCTCCTGCGGCTTCGGCCTGCCGCCCGCGAACCCGGTCACGCCGGGCGGGCCGCTCGTCACCAGCGGGGCCAGCTCCATGCCGACGCGCGCCACCGCGTGCGCGCTCGGCGCACGCACGCCGAGCCGGAGCACCACCTCGGGCGGATCCGCCGGCTCCTCGACGACCCCTCGGTGGCACACGCCCGTGCCGAGCAACTCGACGATCCTGTCCTGGTCGGGAAAGCGCACCCCGGCCTTCTCCAGCCGCTTCCAGACGATCTCCGCGGCGAGCCGCGCCTTCTCCACCGCGCGCGGCCCCGAGACCACGAGCTGTCCGGTTGCCTTGTACCCCTCGTGAAACGAGGCCGAGACCTTGTAGAACGGCGTGGCGGGCCGTCCGCGCACCGAATCGACCCGCACCCTGTCCGGGCCCTCCAGGGCCAGCCGGATCGAACCGAAGTCGGCGACGCAGTCCGGCGTGATGTACGTGCTCGGGTCCCCCATCTCGTAGACCAGCTGCTCGGCGACGGTGCCGGTCGTGACCATCCCGCCGGTGCCCGGGTGTTTGGTGACGGTGAAGCAACCGTCCTCCGCGCACTCGACGATCGGGTAGCCGACGTCCCACAGCTCCGGCACCTCCCACCAACGGGAGAAGTTGCCGCCCGTGCACTGGGCGCCGCACTCGATGATGTGGCCGGCCACCGTCCCGGCGGCGAGCCGGTCCCAGTCGTCGGCCCCCCAGCCGAATTCGTGGATCAGCGGTCCGAGCGCCAGCGCCGTGTCGGTAATCCTCCCCGCCAGGACGATCTGCGCACCCTGCCCGAGGGCCTCGGCGACCGGGCGCGCGCCGAGGTAGGCGTTGGCGGAGAGCACCTTGTGCCGGACGTCGCACAGCCGCTGCCCGGTCTCCATGTGTTCGAGGTGATGGCCGAGAGCGCAGAACTCGCCGAGACGCGGAAGCAGGTCGTCCCCCTCGACGATGCCGACGCGCAGGCCGAGGATGCCCAGCTCCCGCGCCAGCTTGAACACCTCCTCGCGGCACGCCGCAGGGTTGAGTCCGCCGGCGTTGGTCACGACCCTGATGCCGCGCGTCGCGATGACCGGCAGCACCCGGCGCAGAAAACCGATGAAGTCGGACGCATACCCCTTGGCTGGATCGCGCAGGCGCTGGCGCATCATGATCGACAGCGTCACCTCGGCGAGGTAGTCGAGCCCGACGTAATCCACCGGCCCGCGGGTCACCAGGTCCACCGCCGCGTCCGGCGAGTCCCCCCAGAACCCCTGTCCGTTGCCGATGCGCACCTTCCTGGTCATGCGGAAAGTGTAGCCGGGCTTGTCGTGTGGCCTGCTCGCGCCGGAGGGTATAGTAAACTTGACATCTAGTAAACTTGACATTACATTACCTGGCAAGGCTATGGAGAGGGTGATGACAGGACCAGTTGCTCCGGCCGCTGAGCGTCAGTCGCGGAGGCCGCGTGTGAGCGTGGGCAACCGCGTCCGGCTCCACCGCTTCCTGCGCGGCGAGCTGAACCAGGCCGAACTCGCTGCGCGCGTCGGGGTTTCCCGCCAGACGATCGTCGCGATAGAGAAGGGCAACTACAACCCGTCCGTCGAACTGGCGCTTCGGCTGGCCCGCGAATTGGGTGCCACTGTCGAGGAGCTGTTCAGCCTCGAGGAGATGCCATGACACGTCGCACGCTCATCGCGATCCGGGTGGCCTGGGTCGCGGTGACTGCCCTGCTGATGGCGACCTGGAACGAAGACGCCTGGGTGCTGCTCCTGGTGCTGCCGGCGCTCGGGCCGATCCTGC
This sequence comes from Acidobacteriota bacterium, assembly GCA_040754885.1. Classification (GTDB taxonomy): domain Bacteria; phylum Acidobacteriota; class Thermoanaerobaculia; order Thermoanaerobaculales; family Thermoanaerobaculaceae; genus JBFMCD01. The sequence goes on along the minus strand of JBFMCD010000125.1, from coordinate 13,658 downwards.
GCGAAGCAGCGCCCGCCGCGGACCTCGACGAGCGACAGCGCCTGGTCGACTACCGCGCCTCCCACTGGGCTCTCGCTGTCGTCTATCTCGTGCTCTTCCTGCTGTTCGCCCGCGCGTGGTTCCAGCTCAGGAAGGAGCCACCGATCGAGCTGTGGCTGGTGTTGCTGGCGCCGCTCGTGGTGCGCACCGTCCTCGCCGTCGTGCAGGGTTTCGGCGGCCGCAACCTCGCGGTGATACTCGGCTTCGTGTGCGGCGCGTTCTGGCTCGCCTTCAGCACCGCCTCGCACGGGCTCTCGCCGGAGTCGGCGATCGGCCTCGGCATCATCGCCTTCACGGCACTCGGCATCCGCTGGCCGCGCCTGGGCGGCACCCTGCTCGCCGTTGCCGCGGTCGCGTGCGCGGCCCTCCTCATCCCGGTCGGGGTCAGGAACACCGGCGGCGACTGGGTGTTCGTGGCGGTCATGGCGCTCGCGCTCCCCTTCCCTCTGCTCCTGGCCGGGGTCGGCCTGATCGCCTCCGCGGTGCGCGCGTCCCGCCCGGCATCGGACGAGTTCGGCGACCTCAGGCGGACCTCATGAGCCGGCGCAACCCCGACGCCACCGCCTGCGCTCTCGCTGCCGCGATCCTGCTCGCCTGCGTCGGCGTGATGCTCGGCCTGAGCCGGGCCAAACCGCCGAAGGCCACGGAGAAGCAGCGGACATCCGCCCGCGAGGTCCTCGACGCCCCGCGCGAGGTCGACGGCGTGCCGTGCACGCGCTTCGTCGAACTCGCTCCCGACGGACGGCTCGTCTCGTGCATCCTCGAGCGCGAGCGCGCCTTCGGGCCCGTGACGCTCCCCGCCAACACCCAGTTCACGCTCCGCCCGGACGGCTCGGTGAACGATGTCCACCTCGGCGCCGACGCCTCGTTCGACAGCCACGCCTGCCTGGGGCGCGGGCCGGGCGCGTGGATGACCGGGTTCCATCCCAACGGCCGGCTGCGGTACTGCTTCCTCGCCGCCGACGAGACGATCGACGGCGTGCCGTGCCGGCACGGCAGCGTCTGGGGCGAGATCACCGGCGGCGTGATCGTCGAGTTCCACGACAACGGGCGCCTGGCCTCCTGCCGCCTCGCGGCCGACGCAACGGTCGCCGGCGCGCGCTTCGGGAAGGGCGACCGGGTTTCGCTCGACCCCGAGGGCCGCCCGACTCAGCGCTGACGGCGCTCCGCCCTCACTCGCCTCGCGCGCCCTGCGGCGTGGGCGCAGGCGCCGTCACGAAAACGTCGACGCCGTCGAACGTCCCGAAGTGGCGCAGGCGCGAGCGCAGGGCGAGCACCTGGCGCGCCTCGCCGGGGGCGCGCGCCAGCGGCATGAGCGCGCCGGCCGTTCCCCCACCCCACCCCGGCGTGACCACGATCGCGCGCACGTCCAGCCGACGCAGCTCAGCGTCGATCCGATCGGCGTCCCACCCGGCGGCAAGCCAGTGTCGCAGCGGCGGCTCGGTGACCAGCCCCTCGGCGATCCAGGGCCGATCGAGGTAGTACGGCGCCGGGAAGTCCAGCGCCATCACCGCGCCGCCGGCGGGCAGCGCGGCGACCGCGCGGGCAGCCGCGAAGCCGGGCACGGAACGCTCCAGATAGACCTCGCGTGGGATCGCGCCGCGCAAGTAGCGGTTCAGATCGTCGCTCCCCCACGCCACCCGTGCCGCGGCCAGCGCACCCGGGAGCGCCGCCACCACGGCGATCGCCGTCCCGAGGCGCCGCAGCCGGGACAGCGCGACCGCCTCCAGCGCCGCCAGCGCCCACAGCATCGGCAGCAGCAGGCGTGTCGGCGGGCTGGCGATCAGCCCCACGGCGACGAACGGCAGCGCCACGCCCCACAGAGGGCGCGCCGCAGGAACCCACACCGGGACGAGGAGGGCGGCCAACCCGATCAGGTGATGCCAGCCGACCGCCTCGTCCGGCGGGCCACCGCTCACCGCCGCGTCCCAGCTGATCCCGAGCAGCCCGCGCTGCTCGGCCTTGAAGCGCGTGTGGTACTCGACCGCGCCTTCGGTCGCGCCAGGGATGGCCTTCCCGGCCATGACGTGCCCGATCGGGAAGATCGGGTCGCCGGTCGCGAGCGCCGCGCGCACCAGGAACGGCGAGGCCACTGCGACGGTGGCGGCAGCCACGAGCGCCAACGCCCTCGTCGACCGCTCGCCTCTCACGCGCGCCAGGGCCGCGACGAGCGCGACTCCGGCGATCGCCGGAAGCGCCGTCCACTTCGTCGCCAGCGCTCCGCCCAGGCACGCTCCCACCGCCTCCGGCCGGCCGCGCCGCGCGACGAGCAGCGTCGCCGCGGCCAGGTGCAGGAGCGCGACGTGGTCGATGAAGCCGGCGGCGGCGGGAAGCAGCGCGACAGGTGTCGCCGTGAACAGGAGCGGACCGATCAGCGCCGCGCGTCGCGTCCGGCGGTCGCGGTGCAGCGCCAGACCCAGCGCCGCGAGCGTGGCGAGGAACGCTCCCGCGTGCAGAAACTTGACCGTCTCGCCCCCGGCCAGCGAGACACCCGCCAGGTACAGCGCCTCGGCGGACTGCGGGTAGAAACCGGTGATGTCGTACGGGTACGTCGAGACCGCCCCCTGAAGCAGCCACAGCTTCGGGAGCGCGACGTGGTAACGCAGCCCGTCGGAGTCGGCCAGCGGGCCGAGCAGCTGCGGCAGCACGACCAGGACCGTCGCCGCCGCAACCACGGCCGGAATCGGGTGACGCCGCGCCAGGCGCCACGCGCGTCGGCACAGCGCCGCGCTTCCCCGCGCCGCCCGCCTCCAGCGCCACAGCGCCGGCAGCGCCAGCGCGCCCCACACCGGCGCGATCGCCCAGGTTCCGAGCGCCGTTCCGGCCAACCAGCCGCAGACGCCAACGAGGGAGATCCCGGCGGACAGAGCGACGACCAGTTCCTCGGCCTGCCTGGGCGGCCTCCAGCGGGCGGGCAGCCAGCCCACGCCGACCAGGGCGGCCAGCGCCAGCAGGGCGGCGGCGGCGAGCGCGGGTCCGACGGCGGCGAGGAGGGCGGCGGTCATCCCTGGAGTCATGCGTTCCTTCCGGCGAGTGTAGTCGAGGCGGTAGCGCGCGGCCGCCTTGCCCCCCTCGCGGGGCTCCGGTAAAGTCGCCCTCCGTGATGCAGCGCCACCGGTCACCCATCGCCGTTCACAGGAGGACAGCATGAAGGTCGGGATCGTGGGGTACGGCTCGTACGTGCCGCGGCGTCGGATCCGTCTGCCCGAGATCGCCAAGGTCTGGGGGGCGGACGCGGAGTCGTACGAACGCGGCCTGGAGCTGCACGAGAAGTCCGTGCCGGCCCGGGACGAGGACACCATCACCATGGCCGTGACCGCGTCGCGGCGCGCGATGGCGCGGGCCGGGATCGAAGCGCGGTCGATCGGCGCGGTCTACGTCGGCTCGGAGTCGCACCCCTACGCGGTGAAACCCTCGGGCACCGTGCTCGCCGAGGCGCTCGGCGCCACGCCGCTGGTCCACTGCGCCGACCTCGAGTTCGCCTGCAAGGCGGGCAGCGAGGGGATGTTCCTCGCCTCCGCGCTGGTCAAGGCCGGCGAGGTCGTGCATGCGCTGGCGGTCGGCGCCGATACCTCGCAGGGCGCGCCCGGCGACGCTCTCGAGTACTCGGCGGCGGCCGGCGCGGCGGCGTTCATCTTCGGCACCGAGAAGCTGGTCGCGACGCTTGACTGCCAGGTGTCGTACATGACCGACACGCCGGACTTCTGGCGGCGCGAGTACATGCACTACCCGCGCCACGCCGGCCGGTTCACCGGCGAGCCGGCGTACTTCACGCACACGCTCGGCGCGGCCAGGGCGCTGCTGGAGAAGAGCGGCACCAAGCCGGCGGACTTCGCCTTCGCCGTCTTCCACCAGCCGAACGGCAAGTTCCCGATGCGCGCCGGCGCGATGCTCGGCTTCACCAGGGAGCAGATGCAACAGGGGTGGCTGTCGCCGTGGCTGGGCAACACCTACTCCGGCGCGTCGCCGATCGGCCTGACCGCGATCCTCGACATCGCCAAGCCGGGCGACCGCATCCTGATGGTCTCGTACGGCTCCGGCTCGGGCTCGGACGGCTTCGTGTGGACGGTCACCGAGCGCATCGACGAGGTCCGCGATCTCGCGCCGCACACGCGGGTGCTGCTCGACACGCACAAGGTGTACGTCGACTACGGCACCTACGCGAAGCTGCGCGGCAAGATCCGAATGGGCGAGTGAGGGAGGTGCGAGATGCGTGACGTCGCCATTGTCGGAGTCGGTCTCTCCCGCTGGGGCGAGATCTGGGATGCTTCCCTGCGCTCGTTGTGGTCGGACGCGGCGCTCGCCGCCCTCGCCGACGCCGGGCTCGACCGCGTCGACTCGATCACCGTCGGGTCGATGTCCTCGGGGCTGTTCGTCGGTCAGGAGCACGTCGGCGCGCTCCTCGCCGACGAACTGGGGATGCCGGGCGTGCCCGCCACGCGCGTCGAGTCGGCGTGTGCCTCCGGGGGTCTGGCGGTGAAGGCCGGCTTCGCCGAGATCGCCGCCGGTTTCTCCGACGTCGTGCTGGTCACCGGCGTCGAGAAGATGACCGACGTCTCCGGCGACGAGTGCACTGCCGCACTCGCCACCGCCGCCGACGCCGAACTCGAGGTGTTCACCGGAGCGACCTTCCCCGGTCTGTACGCGATGATGGCCCGGGCGCACATGCAGCGCTGGGGTACGACGCGCGAGCAGCTCGCCGCCGTCGCGGTCAAGAACCACGGCCACGGCCTGCTCAACCCCAACGCGCAGTTCCGCTCCAGGATCACCGTGGCGGACGTGCTCAAGTCGGCCAAGGTCGCCGAGCCGCTCAACATCCTCGACTGCTCGCCGGTGACCGACGGCGCGGCGGCGATCGTGCTCGCCGAGGTCGGCGTGGCGAGGACGCTCCTCAAGGGGCGCCCGCTGGTCCGCCTGACCGGCATCGGGCACGCCACCGACGTGATCGCCCTGCACAACCGCAAGGACGTCTCCGCCATCCCGGCGGCGGCGCACGCGGCGGCGAAGGCGTTCGCGATGGCCGGCCGGGCGATCAAGGACGTGCAGGTCATCGAGGTGCACGACTGCTTCACCATCGCCGAGATCGCCGTGCTCGAGGCGCTCGGCGTGTGCGCCCCCGGCGAGGGCGGCCGCCAGGCCGCGTCGGGCCGCACCGCCCTGGGCGGCGAGATTCCGGTCAACGTCTCAGGGGGCCTGAAGTCGAAGGGACACCCGGTCGGCGCGACCGGCGTCGCGCAGCTCGTCGAGCTGACCACGCAGCTGCGCGGCGAGGCCGGCAAACGGCAGGTCGCCGGCGCCCGCGTCGGTCTCGCCCAGAACATGGGCGGCACCGGCGCGTCGAGCGTCGTCTCGATCGTGGAGGTGGCGTCATGAGCCTCAACCCGGCGCGCGTCGCCCGCGAGTTCCCCACCCGCTACCGCCTCGAGGCCGCCCGCTGCACGAAGTGCGGCGCGTCCGTCTACCCCGCGCGACGGGTGTGCCCGTCGTGCCGGGCCACCGCCTTCGAGACGTTCACCCTCGACCCGAACGGCACGGTCGTCACCTTCACGGTGATTCACGTCGGTCCGTCGAGCCACAAGCACGAGGTGCCGTACGTGCACGCCATCGTCGAGCTGAACGGCGGCGTTCGGGTGACCTGTCAGGTGGCCGATGTCGAACCGGCGGAGGTCGCCGTCGGTATGCCGGTCAGGCTCGAGTTCCGGCGCATCCAGGAGGACGGCGAGGCCGGGGTGATCGCCTACGGCCACAAGGCCGTGCCGCGCTGAGACCCCGCTAACGGCTGTCCGAGGCCGATTCCGCGCCCTCCCGCCGGACGCGGGGGGCGTCGGCTTGGTCGGTCGCCCGGCCGGGCGTCCCAACGCCCCGGATGACCTCGTCGACCAGCTTCGCCGGGAGCAGCCGATCGCGCAGGGTGGGCCGGATCCGCCGCGCCTCGGCGAGCGCCCTGGCCCTCTCGCCTCCCGCCGCGAGCGCCGCCACGTACACGGAGCGCGCGAGGTCGAGGGTCTGGCGGTTCATGAAGTCGTCGCGGGACAGCGGCTCGAGCGTCGCGATCGTCCGCTCCAGGCTGGCCGCGGCCTCCGCGATGCGGCCGCTCCCGAGCAGCGCCGCGGAGAGCGCCACCTGGTTCTCCCACTCGGCGTCGGGGTTGGCGGCGGCGGCCGCCCTCACCCTCTCGACCTCTCCCGGTTCGGCCCGGCCGAGCCGCCAGCGCGCGAGCGCCGCGATCGCGTCCCCCTCGGGAACATACGCCCACGAGCGCACGGCGCAGTCGGCCTCCCCAACCGCGTCCCACCACAGGTGCGCGCGCGCCCACAGCGCGGCCTCGGCCCGCGTCCGCTCGTCGCTCGATTGCAGGAACGGACCTCTCACTTTCTGGAACGCCTGCGGCAGGAAGCCTTCGTCGCGGAGCTCGACGGCGATCCGCACGAGCATCCGCGCGCCGTCGTAGCCGCCGCGCTGGTTCCACGGGGCGTTGACCATCCGCTCGGCGAGGGCGGAGGCCTCTCCGAGCCGGCCGTCGAGCGCGAGCAGGTGGACGAGCCGGTACCTCGTTTCCTCGTACCGAGTGTCGGCCACCGCCTCCTCGAGAAGTCTCACCGCGCCGTCGAGGTCACCGAGGCGGGCCAGGGCGCGCCCGTGCGTCGTGCGCAGGAGCGCGCGATAGGGGGCCTCCTCCAGGAGCTCGGGCATGCCCGTCTCGATGGAGTCCACCCTGTCCCGGAGCGCGTCGAGGTTCGTCGGCGGCTCGAACTCCATCAGCGTCCCGAGGCGCGAGAGGAAGTCGGAGCGAAGTTCGGCGAGCCGGCGGCCGGCGTTCGGACCCGGAACAGGGTTGCCCCAGCGGTCCACGCGCAGTGTCCTGACGGGTGCGCCGACGATGCGCGCGAACGCCACGGCGGAGGCGCCGTCCGGAGCAAGTGAGATCCCCGTCGGGTTGCGCCCTTGTTCGAGCACGGTGTACCAGGAGTAGGCCCACCGCCCGCTCGCGCTCGGCCCGAGGTCCGGGGGCCCGAGCGTTTGCGCGTCCTCGAGCGGCAGCCCAGGGCTCGGCGCCGTGATCACCACCTCGCCCGCCACCGGCAGGATTCCGAGCCGGTTGTTGACCCCCGCGAACCGCACGCGCGGCGGCGAGGAACCCGGAACGACCGCGATGTCCGACAGCCACCCCGAGTGCACGAGGATCGCGTCCCAGTGGTCGTGGCGCGGCCAGTACACGAGCAGCGCGAACGGATAGAACCACCGATGCTGGCACAGGAGTGCGAGTTCCGGCCGATCGTCGCCGTCGAGATCGATCACGCGCGGGATGGGATCGAGGAGCCTGGGGTACGGGAACGTCCACGCTCGCTCGAGCCGTTCCTCGGGACTGACGCGCGTGAGGACGGTGCCGTCGGTGCGCACCACGAGGACCTCCGAGCGTGTGCCGTCGCCGGTGCCCATCGACGCCGTCCCCGGGTTCGCGGTGACCACGGTCTCCGGGATTCCGTCGCCGTCGAGGTCGGCGCGCACCCTGCGCTGAATCGGAGCCTCGAGTTGGATCGTCCAGGCGACGCGGCCGTGGCGGTCGACGCCGCGCACCTGGCTGGCGGCGGCCTCGACCTCGACCGCCTCGCCGCCGGCGAACAGCGGGACGAGCACCGTGACCACCGCGGTCGCCAGGGCGCCGGCGCCCACGACGAGGACCGCGGCGCGCTTCGCGAGCCGGACCACCCGCGGCGACACGACCGCTCGCTGGCGTTCAAACGCGCGCAGCGCCACGCCGGCGTCGGGCCAGCGGTCCCCGGGTTGTTTCTCGAGCAGGCGCATCACGAAGCGAGCCAGCCAGCGCGGACACGCCGGGCGCGACGCGCGCGGGTCCCGCGGGCGGCGGTGGAGATGCCCCTCCGACACCGCGAACTCGCTGTCCGCGACGAACGGCGGCGCTCCGGTGATCAGCTCGTAGAGCGTCACGCCGAGACCGTACAGATCGGAGGCCGGCGTGAGTTCCTCGCCGCGCAACTGCTCCGGGCTCATGTAGGCCGGAGTTCCGACGGTCATGCTGGTCTGGGTCAGGTCACCGCCCGCCTCGAGCGGGCGCACCAGGCCGAGATCGGCGAGGCGGACTCGCCCGGCGTTGTCGAGCAACAGATTCGAGGGCTTGATGTCGCGGTGCACAACCCTGTGGTCGTGGAGGAAGGCGAGCGCGGCGAGCGTGTCCGCGGCGGCCTGAATGACGTGACCGATCGGCAGCACTCCAGCACCGAGGCGCTGCGCCAGGCTCCCTTCGGGCACCCACTCCATGACGACGGCGAGGCGCTCGCTGCTCTCGAGCAGCTCGTAGACGCGCACCAGATTCGGGTGGACCATACTGCGTCCGAGCCTGACCTCGCGCCGAATGCGTTCGCGCTGCGCCGCCGACAGCCCGGATCTGAACACCTTGATCGCCACCCACTCGTCGAGCTCGGTGTCGCGGGCGAGCCACACGTCGGCCTGCCCGCCGCGCCCGAGTTGACGGGCGATCCTCCAGCGCGACGGGAACGCCACGCCGACGTCGGCGTCCGCCGAGGCCGCCGCGCCCCACGGTAGCGTCGCACCCCGTTCGGCCGGTTCGCTTCCGTCCATCGAGTCGCGATTCTACAGTGCGTGACGCGGCTTCCCGGGTCGATCAGCGCTCGCTCTCGAGCCTCTCGAGGTACTTCGCCGAGGCGAGCGGCGTGTCGGTGAAGCGGCGTTGCAGCGCGGCAAGCGCCTTCCGGGCCGAGTCCGGCGGGCGCTGCGCGATCTCTTCGACCGGCGAGCGCAGCGCGGCGCGCAGCCAGGCTGCCGCGTCCGCCGTCACGCGCAGCGCGTCGCGGGCCGGCCGGTGCCGGCCGCACACCAGCACACCTTCGCGGACGTCGAGCCAGCCGCCCCCGCCCACGCTCTCGCCGCCGACGGCGCAGTTCTCGACGTCGGGGAAGACGCCCGCGAGGCGCACGAACCAGAGCGTGGCGTAGGCCGCGACGGTAGCCGGGGCGTGGCCGACGAGCAGCGCGGCGAGGCAGCGATCCACGAGTCGGAACATCGCCTCCGAGCGCTGCCCGGGCGGACAGAACGCCAGCGCCAGTTCGGCGACGACCTGGGCCGCCGCCCACGCTTCGGGCGACGAGGCGAGTCCGAAGGACGAGCGCACGGGCTCCGCCTCGTCGAGGCGGGCCAACTCGCGTTGCGGTCGATCGAAGTACGAGATGCGCACCAGCGAGAGCGGCTCCACCGCGGCCGCCAGGGGCGAGCGCACGCCGCGCGCCCGCCGCGCCAGCGCACGCACCTGCCCCGAGGCGCGCGTGAGGAAGACCACGATCATGTCGCGCTCCTGGTACGGGTAGCGTGTCAGGACGAAGGCCTCGTCACGCCGCGCCGGCATCCCCCGCCTCGCTGACCGCGTCCCAACCCGCCACGACGCCGAGCAGGGGTTGCGCGAGCGTCCCGGCGCGCCAGCGCCGTTCCAGGCACCTCTCGATCTCCGCCACGCCAGAAGGTCTCCGGTCGGCCACGGCCTCCAACACCCACTTCGGAGCCAGCACGCCGGGATCGAGACCGAGCGCGGCGGCGACCTCGTCGCGGCGCGTGCGCAGCTGCCTGATCCGTTCCTCGCGCACCTTGTCCGGGACGAACTTCACGCGCGGTTCGCGCTCGGGCGCCGCCGGCGGAGACGCGAGCAGGGCGAGCAGCTCCGTTCCGTAGCGCCGCGGCACGGAGCGTCCGATCCCGGCCACCTTGGCGAGTGCGTCCTGATCGGCGGGCGGATCGGAGGACATGGCCAGGATGGGTTCTCGACCCAGGACCTTGAACGGCGGGACGTCGAGCGCAGCGGCGGTGGCCTCGCGCCAGGCATGCAGCGCCGCGAGGCGGTCGCGTGCGGCGCCGCGCAGCGCCTTGGCCCCCTTGAGTCTCTCGAACGCACGCGGGTCCGGCTCGGGCTGCTCCCAGCGGATCGCCCGAAGCGCCTCGCACTCCTCCTCCCACCACGCGAGCCGTCCCAGCTCCCCGAGGCGCGCCGCCAACTTCTCGGCGAGCGCCTGGAGGAACGCGGTGTCCCCGCTCGCGTAGGCGAGCAGTTCCGGCGGCAGCGGCCGCTGCCCCCAGTCCGCCGTCTGGAAGCGCTTGTCGAGCGTGACGCCGAGTTCCTTCTCGACCAGCGCCGCGAGCGACGTCTGCCGCTCGCCGAGCAACTGCGCGGCGATCTGCGTGTCGCGCACCCCGACGACCCGCGCTCCGAGATCGCGGTCGAGGACGCGCAGGTCGTAGTCGGCGCCGTGCATCACCTTCGTCACGCTCGCGTCGCCGAGCAGGGCGACCAGCGGCGTCATCCCCTCGCGCCCGAGCGCGAGAGGATCGACCAGCGCGTGGGATTCGCCCGCGGCAAGCTGCACCAGGCACAGCTTGTGGAAGTACGAGTGCATCGAGTCGGCCTCGGTGTCGACCGCCACTCGCCTGGTCTCCGACGCGCGCGCGCACCACGCGGCGAGCCGATCACGACTGTCGATCCACTCGGGGCGCAGCGCTCTCCACGGCATCGGGAGATCGTAGCACCGGGCCGACTCGTAGGCGGTTGCCCGCTCCCCGCTTGCCGCGGATGCCGCGTCAGGCCCGAGGGCAGTGGACCCCGGGGAACGAAGACGGGGTCCGGGGTCCGGGGTCCGGGGTCCGGGAAGGGATGTCCGAACCCAACTACCCCCTTCCCTCGTCACCCTTGGTCTCGCTGCACTGGTGCCCACGGGCCAAGCCGCATCCCCATTCGTCATGCATCGGAAAGGGATCGCGGTCGGCGCCCGTCAGTGGCCACTCGCAGGGCGCGCGAGCGAAGCCGCGGCACGCACTCTTGGTGGTCGACGTGGACGCCGGATCAGAACGCGTCGGGCGGTGCTTCAGGTCCCACGCGCAGCACGCTCACCTCGATCGATTCGCCCGTCTCCGCGATGACGCGCCGGCGGGCGAACGACACGCCGCCGTGCTCCTCCCAACCCACCCAGTCGATCGTCCGCTGACCTTCCCCGCCCGGGTCGCGCACCGTACGGGCGATCAACCCGCTCTCCTCGTCCAGCCAGACGTCCCACGCCCCCGTGGGAGTCTCCACCCTCGTCGGCGCCGCGTCCGACCCGCCCGGACCGGCGGGGCCGGGCCACACCGTGACACCGGGTGCCGCCCACGTGAGCGGGAATGCCAGCCAGGCCAGGTCCTGATCCCACCGCGCCAGAGCGTACGCGACCAGATCCGCCAGCGGCTCTCCCACCGCGAGTTCCCCTCCACGCCACCCGCCTCCGGTCCGCGAGCGGATCTCGAGGACGACGTCGACCGGGACTCCGTCCGGGCCGTCGCCGGTCAGGCGCAGGAGACTATTCCTTCTGTCCCAGTGATAGTGCCAGTCTCGTACCGACCCGCTTCGGTCCTCGATCGCCACGGTGAACTCGATGTAGCCGATGCGCTGCCAGTTCCACAAGCCGCCACACGCAGCGAGCTGCCCTTGGGCCGTGCGCGGATCCGGGCCCCCACCCGCCGCCACGCCGGCGCAGCCGGCAATCATCGCCGCGACCGCAGTCCCCCGCCACCCGAGCATGTGTCCCCCTCGGCCCGGGCCCGGGGTTCCCGGACCTGTTTCGATGTGTCAAGTAGTGTACACCCTCGGAGATCAGGAGTCGCGGCTGGCGCGTCCCGAAGCCGCGGCGAGCAACCCCTCGAGGAACCGCTCGGCGAGCCAACCTGCCCCGCGCTCACGCCACTCCGGCAGACCGAGGACGGCGTCGGGGAAGTCGCTCCACGACCGCAAGCCTGCCCCGAGTTCGAGGCCCAGGGTCAGCGGTTGCCAGCCGAAACCCGGGCCGGAGGCGACGCGGCGCATCTGCTGGAGTCTGGCCTCTTCCTCGGGGTCGTCGCTCATCCTCACCAGGACGACCGCGTCGCAGCGCGCCAGCACGCCCTCCAGCGCGCCCCGCGAGAGCGAATCGGGGCGAACGGCGAGCAGGCACAACCGCGCGTGATCGTCCATGCGGAGGGTCCGCGAGGCCAGGCCCGTGGACGTGCCGTTGCCGCCTCCGACCATCACCACGCCCGGCTCGCCGCCGATGCGCGTGACCAGCCACGCGGCGTCCTCCGGCGCCGACGCCACGACCACCACCCACAGCGCCGCCAGCCCTTCGGCGGCCGCCGCGCCGCGATACGTCTCGAGCACCTGGCGGGCCAGACTGGCGCAGCGCGGGTCGTCCTCCGCCGAGGACTCGCTCGGGGCGACCAGCGCGGCGCGCGCCTCGACGACCAGGAGTTTCTGCGCCGCCATGGCCAGAACGGTGTGGATGACCAGGTCGTCGTCGACCAGGAGCCGGGCGATCAACTGGTGGAGCAGGCACGGCTCGCTCAACGCCTCGAAGATCGACGCGTCCAGCGAGCCGGCGGGCCGCTCGGCGCCGCGCCGGCGCCGGACCAGCGTCAGAGCGGGCGTCGCCGGCAGGCGGTCGAGCAGCCTGGGCAACGACTCGGCCCGGGCATCGGCGCGCAAGACCAGCGACCCCAGGCTGGGAAGGGTGAGGCGGAACGCGTTCTCGGCTCCGCCGCGGTACTCCTCGATCTCGAAGAACCCCTCCCGCCACGTCAGCGCGTCGAGCATGCGCATCCTCGCCTGGTAGTCGAGGACGCGCTGAACCTCCGCGCGGGTCAGAGTCGTCTGTTCGAGCACCAGCCGTTCGAGCGGCGTCGCCGCCTGCTGCCGCTCGGACACCAGTGCGGCGAGGGCGTCGTGGTCGATGGCACCGGCGGCGAGCAACAGTTCCCCGACCGAGCGTCCGTCGCCCGGCGAGAACACCATCGCGGGCTCGCCCTGGCTGAACACCACGACCGCCATGCCGCCGGAGCCGGGCTCGCGCATCACCAGGCGCAAATCGGCCCGGGCGCGCTGGACGGCCTCGAACAGGACCGCGGGCGGCAACACTCGAAGCGAGCCGCTGGCTCGGCTCGCCGCCGCCCGATGCGGAAGCACCGTGGCACCGCGGTCGCGCTCTTCCGACACTGCCGTGATTTTCCCACGCCGGAGTCACGCTCGCAACTGCGACTAGAATTATGTGATGGCACGAAATCGCGGCGACGGCACCGGCGCGGGCTCAACACGCTCCATCGACACCACCTACGAAGCCGTGCCGTTGCTCGGCCGCCACAGTCCCCGGCTCGCCCGGCTGCGCGACGTGGCCAGACGGGGGGATCCGGCCCGGACCGCCGCCGACGGCCTCAAGCTGGTCGCCGAACTGGCGCGCAGGGGGGTGCCGATCGAGGAGGTGTTCGTCGCCGAGGATGCGCTCCCCGCCGTCCTCGCCGAGCCCGCGCTGGCAGCCGTTGCGCGCCGCGGCCGGATGGTGCGCGTCGACGCCGATGCGCTCGAACGCGTGGCCCCGACCCGCACCAGCCAGGGAGTCCTCGCGGTGGTCCCCGTGCGCCCGGTGCTCGTCCCGACCGCGGGCGTCGTCCTCTACCTCGACCGGGTCCAGGACCCCGGCAACGTCGGCGCCGTGATCCGCGCCGCCGCGGCGCTGGGAGCCACCGGCGTGGCGTGCTCGCCGGGGTGCGCGGACCCGTATTCGCCTCGCGTCCTGCGCTCCTCCGCCGGCTGGGCGCTG